>UQDA01000014.1 GCA_900539715.1 uncultured Lachnospiraceae bacterium
TAGGGCGGGCTTAGAGCCCGCGTCCCGAGCCACCCGTTTTACGGGTGGGGGCGACTATGTGTACTCGCGCACTTTTTTATAATTATTTTAGAAAATAGAACGCTCGTGGAACGCTCGTGGCCTTATGGAGGAACTTTGGGGAGGATATAATCGGTTTCACAGGCGATGGCTCTGAATCAGGAAGGGAGCGCAGCCTGAAATTATATTTTGGAGGCATTTTATCATGTATTTTGACGCTATTGCAAAAATCGTTTCGGAACGTACAGGCTGTGAGCTTTCTGATGTAAAGCCTGAAAGCAGATTTTCTGAGCTTGGCATCGACTCTCTTGATACGGTAGAACTTCTGATGGAGCTGGAGGATGAGCTTGGGATTGAAATCGAGCTGGACCAGAAGGTGGAAACGATAGATGACCTGGATAAATTTATCCAGAGCAAGCAGGGGTAATGCCATGATAAAGTCAGCAATTTGTGAAATGCTTGGAATCCGGTATCCCATATTTCAGGGAGGAATGGCGTGGATCGCTGACGGTAAACTGGCCGCTGCCGTATCAAACGGCGGCGGTCTTGGCATTATCGCGGCGGGAAATGCCCCGGGAGAGTATGTGAGGGAACAGATAAGGAACGCTCGGAAGCTTACCGACCGTCCTATCGGTGTAAATATTATGCTGATGAGCCCCTTTGCAGATGAGGTGGCGAAAGTGGCAGCAGAGGAAAAAGCGGATGTGGTGACGACAGGAGCCGGAAATCCGTCAAAATATATGGCAGGCTGGAAGGAAGCAGGCATAAAGGTGATCCCGGTCGTTGCTTCCGTAGCGCTCGCAAAGCTGATGGAGCGGGTGGGAGCATCTGCGGTCATCGCGGAAGGCGGCGAAAGCGGCGGACATGTGGGAGAACTTACGACGATGGTATTGGTACCGCAGATATGCGATGCCGTATCGATTCCGGTCATCGCGGCGGGCGGTATCGCGGACGGAAGAGGGGCTGCGGCAGCCTTTCTGCTGGGCGCACAGGGGATTCAGATGGGCACCCGTTTCCTGAGCGCGCAGGAATGCAGCATCCATCCGGTTTATAAGCAGAAAATCCTAAAGGCGACGGACCTCTGTACGATGGTGACCGGAAAACGTCTGGGTCATCCGGTCAGGAGCCTGAGAACGCAGTTTGCCCGGGATTATACAAAGGCAGAATACGGCGGGATGCCGGATGAAGAGCTGGAGGCGCTGGGAGAAAATTCCTGGCGCCGCGCTGTCGTGGAAGGAGACACGGAAAAGGGATGTTTTCTGTCAGGTCAGATCGCCGCGATGGTGAAAAAGGAACAGCCAGCAGCAGAGATTGTCCGGGAAGTGGCAGAAGAGGCTGAAAAAGTTCTCGGGAGGGCATCACAGTGGATAGGATAGCATTTGTATTTTCGGGACAGGGCGACCAGTATCCGGGAATGGGAAAAGAGCTTTTTGAAAAGTATCCGGCGGCAAAGCAGGAATTTTTATGGTGTGAAAAGCTGCGTCCCGGCACGCTCAGGCAGTGTTTCGAGGGAACGAAGGAAGAGTTAAAGGAAACAAAAAATACGCAGCCCTGCCTGTATGCGGTAGAGCTTGCGGGCGCAGCAGCGCTGATGGAAGCCGGAGTGATGCCGAAAGCAGTCGCGGGATTTTCCCTTGGAGAGGTCGCGGCAGCGTCCGTGAGCGGACTGTTTGACCGGGAGACCGGGTTTTTGCTGGTATGCCGGAGAGCAGAGCTGATGCAGAGGGAAGCGGGAAAACAGGATACGTTTATGGCGGCGGTCTTAAAGCTGACGTCAGAAAAGGTGGGAGAGATATGCGGAAGATATGAAGGTATCTATCCGGTCAATTATAACTGTTCCGGGCAGACTGCAGTTTCCGGACTTTCGGAGAAACGGAAAGAATTTCTGGAGGCGGTAAAGGCAGAGGGCGGAAGAGCGGTCGTACTGAACGTGTCAGGAGCGTTCCATTCCCCGTTCATGGAGGAAGCGGCGGCTGATTTTTCAAAGGAGCTGGAAAAGGTGATGTTCAGGAAAAACAGCATACCTCTTTATTCCGATATGACGGGAACGCCCTATACGTCTGATGCGGCAGGACTGCTTGCGCGGCAGATATGCAGCCCGGTGAGATGGGAAGCGCTTATCAGAAATATGGTGTCGGACGGCATTGATACGTTTATCGAGATAGGCCCGGGGAAAACGCTGACGAATATGATAAAAAAGATAAAACCTGAAGTAAAGGCTTTTTCAATAGAAGAATATCTGGCGGAGGTAGAAGATTGAAAACGCTCCGGGAGGGAGGTAGAAAAATGCTGAATGGAAAAATCGCGGTGATAACCGGGGGCTCCAGAGGGATAGGAGCTGCGGTCGTACATAAATTCGCATCACTGGGAGCGGATATCGCCGTCATTTATGCAGGAAATACGGCTGGCGCGGAAGCGGTCTGCGAAGCCTGCAGGACACGGTACGGCGTAAAAGCGAAGGCGTATCAGTGCGATGTGGCGGATTTTGATGCTGTAAAAGAAACGACAGCAAATATAAAGGCGGATTTTGGAGCAGTACACATCCTTGTCAACAATGCCGGGATTACAAGAGACGGGCTGTTAGCGATGATGAAGGAAAAAGATTTTGATGATGTAGTGGATACCAATCTAAAGGGCGCTTTTCATATGATACGGCATCTGGCGGGGATTTTTATCCGGAACAGGGAAGGCTGCATCATTAATATCTCATCGGTAGTGGGACTGTCTGGCAATGCGGGACAGTGTAACTATGCGGCATCAAAGGCGGGGCTGATAGGATTGACAAAATCTGTGGCAAAGGAGCTTGCGGCAAAAGGCGTGCGCTGTAATGCGATAGCGCCGGGCTTTATCGAGACGGATATGACGCAGAATCAGAAAGAAAATCCGATGCTTTCCATGATTCCGTTGGGAAGGACCGGAAGAGCAGAGGAGATTGCGGAGGCAGCCGCTTATCTGGCGTGTGCAGGCTATGTGACAGGAGAGGTACTGCGCGTAGACGGCGGGCTTGCGATGTGATGGAGGGAAACATGACAGAAAACAGAAAAGTCGTTGTGACAGGAATGGGCGCTGTCACTCCGTTGGGAAATGATGTGGCACAGACGTGGGACGGTCTGAAAAACGGCAGGAACGGGATAGGGCCGATCACACTTTTTGATACGGAAAATTTCAAGGCAAAGCTTGCGGCAGAGGTTCGGGGCTTTGACCCGAAACAATATATGGAGGTAAATGAAGTGCTCCGTACCGACCGGTACGCGCAGTTTGCGGTTGCGGCGGCACAGCAGGCGGCAGAGGAGAGCGGAATAGAAGGCACGGTCGAGCCGGAGCGGTTTGCCGTTTTGTTCGGCACGGGTATCGGCGGCATCAATACCTTTGAAAAAGAGCATACGAAGCTTCTGGAAAAGGGGCCGCGGAGAGTATCGCCTTTATTTGTGCCGATGATGATAGGCAACATGGCGGCTGGACTGATAGCGATACGCCATGGCTGTCAGGGGCCTGCGATGCCTGCGGTCACAGCCTGCGCATCGGGTTCGAATGCGATAGGGGAAGCAATGCGGCTCATCCGTCACGGTTACGCGGATGCAGTGATAACCGGCGGAACAGAGGCGGCAATATGTCCTTCCGCAGTGGCGGGCTTTGCAAATATGCAGGCATTGTCCTGCGCAGAGGAGCCGGATGAGGCATCTTTACCCTTTGATGAGCGCAGAGGCGGATTCGTCATGGGAGAAGGGGCAGTGGCTTTGATTCTGGAAGAGTATGAGCATGCAAAGGCACGCGGGGCAAAGATTTACGGTGAAGTGTGCGGATACGGCTCTACCTGCGACGCTTATCACATCACTGCGCCCAGACCGGATGCGGACGGCGGTGCGCGGGCGATGCTGCAGGCGATGGAGGAAGCGGGATACACAGAGCAGGATATCGTATATGTAAACGCCCATGGCACGGGAACGCCGATGAATGATGAACTGGAAACGATTGCCATCAAAAAGGCGCTGGGCAGCGAGGCGTCAAAGAAAGCGCTCGTAAGCTCCACAAAATCCATGACGGGACATATGCTGGGCGCTGCCGGGGCAGTTGAGGCGATGGCATGCCTGCTCGCATTGGAGGAAGGCGTGATACCGCCTACCATAAATCTAAAGAAACAGGATGAGAAATGCGACTTAAATTGCGTGCCGGGTCAGGCTGTCAGGGCGGATATTACGCTGGCGCTCTCCAATTCGCTGGGATTTGGCGGTCACAATGCCTGCCTTGCGTTCAGAAAGGTGTGATAGTTTATGAATGAAGCAGAGATTCGCAAATACGGAGAGCTGATGAGAGAGCTCGGGCTTACCGGTCTGGAGATAACAGACGATAAAAACAGGGTGCGCCTGGAGCGGATGGCGACAGTTACTAAGGAACAGGACTGTTTAGCGACTGTGTCTGTGCCGGAAAAAAAGAGGGAGGAGACAGAAGACTGTATCAGTGTGACGTCTCCCATCGTCGGCATATTTTATGCGGCTCCCGCGGAAAATGCCGATCCTTATGTGGCGGCCGGCGAAAAGGTGAAAAAAGGGCAGACGCTCTGCATTGTGGAAGCGATGAAGCTGATGAATGAGATAACGGCTGAGGAAGACGGCATTATCACAGAGGTATGTGCAGCCGACGGACAGGTTGTAGAATACGGAACAGAGCTGTTCCGTATCAGGAGGCAGGAACATGAATAGAGAAGAGCTGATGGGGATTTTGCCTCACAGGGATGCGATGCTTTTGCTGGATGATGCAAAAGATCAGGACGGCGAAGCAGTGGGACATTATGCGGTACGCGGCGATGAATTTTTCTTAAAAGGCCATTTTCCGGGAAATCCGATCGTCCCCGGAGTCATCCTGTGCGAAATTCTGGCGCAGACTGCCTGTGTACTGCTGCAGGAAGAAGCGGATGGAAAGAGTGGAAAAACGCCAATGTATACAGGTCTTGACCAGGTACGTTTCAAATCTCCGGTAAGGCCGGGGGATACCGTGGAAACAAGATGCCGGATCGTGCGTAAAAAGCATCCGTTTTATTTTGCGGAAGGAACGGTCAGCGTGGACGGCAGACTTTGCGTGTCCGCACGATTTTCCTTTGCGATGACAGGAGAGTGACTATGTTCTCAAAAATATTGGTCGCCAACCGGGGCGAGATAGCTGTCCGTATCATACGGGCGTGTAAGGAAATGGGCGTGGCGACAGTCGCGGTGTATTCCGAGGAGGATAAAAACGCGCTCCATGTGGCGCTCGCCGACCAGAGCTTTTGTATCGGAGGCGCGGAGGCTTCGGAGAGCTATCTGAAGGAAGAACAGATCGTGAGCGCCGCGGTGCTGGCAGGCGCCCAGGCGATACATCCCGGATATGGCTTTCTTTCGGAAAACGCTCATTTTGCGAGGCTTTGCAAAAAAAACGGCATCGTGTTTATCGGTCCTGACGCGGAGAGTATGGAGCGGCTTGGAGATAAGGCAATCCTAAAGGAGCTGATACGGGATACGGGGCTGCGGGTGATTCCGGGAACAAAGGCGCTTTCCGGCGTGGAAGAGGCGAAGCGGGAGGCGAAAAAGACAGGTTATCCCGTTATGCTGAAAGCATGCGCCGGAGGCGGCGGACGGGGAATCCGCCTGATACGGACGGAAAATGAGCTGGAAGCCGCATATATGCAGGCATCGGGAGAGGCGCTTTCCGCCTTCGGAGACGGCAGCCTGTATCTGGAAAAATATATTTTTCCGGCAAGGCATGTGGAGCTTCAGATTCTGGCGGATGAATACGGGAACGCGGTATGCCTTGGAGACAGGGATTGTTCCATGCAGCGCAGGAATCAGAAGCTTTTGGAAGAGACTCCATCCCCTGCGGTAAATGACAGACAGCGAAAAGAAATCATGGCGCTTTCTGTGGAAGCGGTCAAAAAGATAGGATATGTGGGAGCGGGGACGCTGGAATTTCTGCTGGATAAAGAGGGCAGCTTCTGGTTTATGGAAATGAACGTGCGGCTGCAGGTGGAGCACTGCGTAACGGAAATGCTGACGGGCTTTGACCTCGTAAAATGGCAGATACGTATTGCGGCGGGTATTCCGCTGAATTTTACGCAGGAGGAAGTAAGGCTGACGGGCGCGGCTATCGAATGCCGCATCAATGCGGGAAGCTGCGGAACGCTGAAAATGCTCCATGTCCCCGGCGGCCCTTCTGTCCGGTTTGATACCTGTCTGATAGAGGGCACTTCCGTATCTCCATATTATGACCCGCTGCTTGGAAAGCTGATAGTATATGCGAAGACGAGGGAGGAGACGCTGCGAAAAATGCGCGCGTCCCTGTGTGAGCTTGTGATAGAGGGAATCGCCACAAATATCGGCGAACAGCTGCAGATAGTAGAGGACGAAAGGTTCGCTTCCGGCAATTACGATCTGACTTTTATGGGAAACAGGTGAGAAAATGGCGTTATTGAATTTTTTGAAGCCGAAAAATAAATTGGAAGAGGGAGGGCGTACCTTTGCGCCCGTGCAGCAGGATGACGGCGAGCCTCAGAAAAAGTGCCCGAACTGCCATAAGGAAATTCCAGTGAGCTATTTGTGGGGAAACCGGATGGTATGCTCCTGCGGCTATCATTTTCGGATGAAGGCGCGTCAGCGGATACGGATGGTTGCAGATAAGGACAGCTTCCGCGAGCTGTATGCGGATGTAAAGTCCGCAAATCCGCTGGATTTTCCGGGATATTCCGAAAAGCTGGATACCGTGCGCTCTGCCGGCGGCGAGGCAGAAGCGGTCATCTGCGGTACGGCGCAGATAGGCGGAAGAGACTGCTGCCTGTTCGTGATGGAGCCGTATTTTATGATGGGGAGCATGGGGAGCGCCGTTGGGGAAAAGATAACCCGCCTGTTTGAATATGCGGTGGAAAAAAGGCTTCCTGTCATCGGCTATACCGTATCCGGCGGTGCACGGATGCAGGAAGGGCTGTTGTCGCTGATGCAGATGGCGAAAACGAGCGCGGCGGTCAAGCGCCACAGCGATGCAGAGCTTTTGTATATAGCGGTGCTTACAGATCCCACGACAGGGGGAGTGACTGCCAGCTTTGCAATGGAGGCGGACATTATTTTGGCAGAGCCCGGAGCGACAGTCGGGTTTGCGGGAGCGAGAGTGGTCGAGCAGACGACGAAAAAATCACTTCCGGAGGGCTTCCAGAAAGCGGAATTTGTGCTGCAGCATGGCTTTATCGACAGCATTGTAGGCAGAGCAGAGCAAGGAAGCTATCTGGAGCAGCTTTTGAGAATGCATGACGGGAGGGCGGCTTTATGAGCATAGCATCCTATGAAAGGGTGAAACTTGCCCGCGACGGTAAAAGACCTGTAGGGCTGGATTATATCCAAAATATTTTTGAAGGCTTTCTGGAATTTCACGGAGACAGACGTTTCGGGGATGATCCTGCGGTAGTGGGAGGTATCGCTTTGCTGAACGGGAAACCGGTAACCGTGATAGCCATTGAAAAAGGACATACGGCGAAGGAGCGCAGCAGGCGCAATTTCGGAGCGCCGATGCCGGAAGGATACCGGAAGGCGCTGCGGCTGATGAAGCAGGCTGAAAAATTCGGAAGACCGGTGGTATGCTTTGTCGATACGTCGGGGGCAAACTGTCAGGTCGGCGCGGAGGAGCGCGGGCAGGGACAGGCAATTGCAGAAAACCTGCTGGAGCTGTCCACTTTGTGCGTGCCCGTAATCTCGATACTTACAGGAGAAGGGGGAAGCGGCGGCGCGCTTGCGCTGGCAGCGGCAGACAGGGTGTGGATGCTGGAAAACGCGGTTTATTCCGTGATTTCCCCGGAGGGCTGTGCCAGTATCCTGTGGAAAGATCCGTCCATGGCGCAGGAGGCTGCGGAAAGCCTTAAGCTGACTGCAAAGGATGCAAAAGCGCTCGGTGTAGTCGAACGTATCCTTTCGGAGAGAGAGCTTGGAAAAATGGAATTTTACGACCGGGTCAGAGGACTTTTGGCAAAGGAGCTGGATGGTCTGATGAAAGATGCGGAGCTTGTGGGAAAGCGTTATGAGCGGTTCCGGAAGTTCGGTGCCGATGCTGTCATGAAGGAGCAGGGATGAGCATATATCAGGATTATTGTCATGAAATCATAGATGAAAAAGGAAATCTGAAAAAACTGACGCTGAAGTATCCGGAGAATTTCAATTTTGGATACGATGTGGTGGACAGAATAGCGGAAGAAACGCCGGAAAAACGGGCGCTGGTATGGTGTAATGTAGAGAATGAGGAACATATTTTTACATTTGCAGATTTAAAAAGCTACAGCAACCGCATGGCGAATGTATTCCGCAGATCGGGGATCGGGAAAGGAGACAGGGTGATGCTTCTTTTGAAGCGTCATTATGAATACTGGTTTGCTGCGCTCGCTCTTCATAAGCTTGGGGCGGTCATGATTCCGGCGACCCACATGCTGACGGTAAAAGACCTTGTATATCGCATCACCTCTGCCGAAGTGAAGGCGATTGTCTGCACGTTACAGAATGAGACGCCTGAAAAAGTGCGTGAGGCGGTAAAGGAAGCAGGGATGCCGGTAAAGCTCTGGTGCGTGCAGAAAGAAGCAGAAGGCTTTGCAGATATGACGGCAGAGATGGAAGCTGCGGAGGAGAGTCTGGAGAGAATAAAGACGCTTGCCACCGATCCGATGATGCTTTATTTCACATCCGGAACGACCGGAAATCCGAAAGGGGTCATCCACGACCATACCTATCCGCTGGCGCATATCGTTACGGCGAAATACTGGCAGCAGGCGGAGGACGGCGGACTGCATTTTACTGTTGCCGAGACAGGATGGGCAAAAGCCTCCTGGGGAAAGATGTACGGGCAGTGGCTGGTCGGAAGCGCCGTTATGGTTTATGACTTTGATAATTTTGACCCGAAGCAGCTGACGAATGTGATAAACCGTTATGGAGTGACATCCTTTTGCGCGCCGCCGACCGTTTACCGGTATCTGGTGCGGAAAGGAATTCCTGAAATGCCCACGTTAAAGCATGCATCGACTGCCGGAGAGATGCTTGCCCCGGAGGTATTCCGCAAATTTACCGAGCGGACGAAAATCCCGTTGTGCGAAGGGTATGGACAGACTGAAACGACGCTTTTGATGGCAAATTTTAAAGGCGACGGAGCGGTGGAAGGTTCTATGGGGACGCCGTCTCCTTTTTACAGGATAGAGCTCCGTGGAAAGGACGGTATGCCGACAGCGCAGGGAGAGATCGGTGAGGTCGTTGTGGTGCCGGAAAAAGAGGGGCGGCAGCCCGGTATTTTTATCGGATATCTGGGCGATGAAAAGCAGTATGAATATGTATGGCGCGATGGCGTCTACCATACGGGCGACGCCGCGTACATGGATGAAAACGGACGATACTGGTTCCACGGACGTTTTGACGACATCATTAAAACAGGAGGCTTCCGGGTCGGACCGTATGAGGTGGAAAATGTCCTGATGGAGCATCCGGCTGTCATGGAGTGCAGCGTCATCGGCGTACCGGATTCTCTGAGAGGACAGGCCATCAAAGCGGTGATTGTGCCGGGACCGGGATATGCTCCTACGCGGGAGCTGGAGCTGGAGGTCAAAGAATTTTGTAACCGACGGCTTGCGGAATACAAATGGATACGCATTGTCGAGTTTGTGGAGGAAATGCCCAAAACGATAAGCGGGAAGATACGCAAAACCGTTCTGCGCAGACAGGGGCAGGCTTTGGCCTGACCCTGTCTGCGTTTTTTTTATGGAGGGATGCATAGGCGGGACCGCTCTTTCTGTGGTTGAAGCGTTCAGGATTTTGAAGTAAAATAAAATCAGGAAATTTGAATTTTTGGAGGAAATGAGTATGAAAAAGAAAGTTGTAATTCCAGTTATTGCAATGTTGGTTTTGATTTCTTTAGCAGCTATATTTTACTTTACTCCTAAAACATTTGGTAAGAATGTAGATCCGTCTGATGTAAATCACATCGAGGTGTTTGATGGTAATACAGGTATTGGTTTCACTATTGATAATCCAGAAGATATTAAATACATTGTTGAGAATATTCAAAACCATCAAATGAAAAAAGATGGAATTTCTTTTGGTAAAATGGGATATGGTTTGAAAATCACTTGTGTTGATGAGAATAATAAAGCTATCATTCCAGAAATCATTCTCAATAGTGATGATACAATTCGTAAAGACCCATTCTTTTACAAATGTGATGGTGGCTTGTGCTTTGATTATATAAAGGAAATTGAAAGCAAACCCAATAATGATACTGTAAATTTTCAAATGCCGGAAGAAGGTTATTATAGCAATGACTATGATGAAATTCTAAGAATTAAGAAGGAAGATGACGGAACATATAATATCCTCGAATATGGCATTACACATTTACTTTATGTTGAAAACGCAGTTGGAATTTATAATTCTGAGACTGGGATTCTTGAATTTAGCGGTAAAGATGACAGGGGAAATGATATAAAAGCAGAAATTGAAAATAAGGGGGATTGTCTGGAAGTCACTGTAATTCAAAGCAGTTATGAAGATATTATTGGAACAAAGCAGGAGTTTTTTTTAGTTGAAAATAACACATCTGAACAAAATTCCACTGGACTTCAATGGGATATAATTCCTATGGTCATGGTAAATAATAAGCTTTATTATGACACTGGAAAAGAAAGCACATTAGATGGTCGATGTGGAGTAATGGACGGCAAGATTACCTCAACGGTTGATGGTTCTGAGACACCAACCCAGAATGACCAATCTAACTTTGGAACAGGTTTTAAATATCAATACGGTTCTGATGATACCATAGAAATTTTTATGAATGAAAAGTGGATTATTTTTGAACAAAGAGATGATACAGAAATCTAAGTTTGGAAATTTAATAAAAAATAGAAAATTAGAATTGACCGAGCTGAAAGCGAGGGATGCTTCTTGTCCGAAGGGCAAGAAGATGAGCGGTGAAAGAACGATAAAAATTAGAACTTATAAGGAGAAAAAATGTTTGAAAATGAATACTTGAAATTTTGGCAGGAATTTGGCGAGAGTAAAAAAATGGTATTGTCCACATCTTTGAATGATGTTGTCACTTCAAGGATGATGAGCATGATAGTCTTGGATAAAAAAATATATTTTCAAACAGACAGAACTTTTAGAAAATATAGTCAGCTTAAAGGAAATCCCAATGTTTCCCTCTGTATAGACAATATACAAATGGAAGGATATTGTGAAGAAATCGGGAAACCGGATAAACATATAGAATTTTCGGGTGCTTATCAAAAGTATTTTCCGAGCTCTTATATGAGATATACAGCACTTGAGAATGAACGGCTGTTTGTAATAAGACCCATGTTTATCGAACGTTGGCTGTATATTGATAAGATTCCATATGTGGAAATTTTTGATGTGATAAATAAACAGTATAGCTTGAAACCGTACATGGGAATATGATTCTGTAAATCTAAGTTACGCAAGGAAGAAATTATGGATAAATTAAAAAAGAACATTGTTTTTTACATTCTATTGTTTATAGATTTTTATGTCATCCCATGGTTTATAAAAGATACAGGAAGCGCAATGATTGTTATGTTAATGCTTATTCCTCTGATATGTTTAATAATATCTGCTTTTTATGGAATCAGAAATGGTTTTAATTTTTGGTATATTTTGATCGTAGCAATTATGTTTGCCCCATCTATATTTATGTTTTATAACTTAAGTGGATGGATTTATGTAGTTGTATATACAGTTATTGCATTATTGGGGAATTTAATAGTATTACCATTAAGAAAATAATAAATTGATTAGAATTTGTGAGGGAAAGAATTCTTTATAAAAGGAGTTTATAAATGCTTTATCCGATTGTCTTTATCATAGGATTTTTATTAAGTGGAATATGGTTTTCCTTCCACATATATGTAGCTCAAAAATTGAAGAATACAAAGAAGGCATTGATGTTTTCACCCTTGCTTACCGCAATCATACCGACAATCATTATATGGCGGCTGATGGCTGATCATCCGTTTCATTTTGAAAAGTTGATTGAGTACAAAGTTTGGGTTATCGCCATTGTTACGTTAGTGGCAACATGTGTCATCGTGATGTTCAGATCACGATTAAAAGAAGCTTATAAACGGACAGAACTTATGGAAATGTGTATTGAAGCTGCCTGCATGGAAATACCGCAAAGAGCCATGATGCAGACTATCGTCTTATGGTTGCTGCTGATGTGGAACCTTAATCCGCTGAGTTGTATTCTGATCAATGCATTGATCTGGTGCGGAGACATCATTTTTCAAGCAATTATCATTGAAAATAAGGTTACTGTAATGAAACTGCTGATCGAGGTGATATCATCCTTTATATTTTCCATCGGGATTGGGTATGTTTTTTATGATACAAGTTGCATCATTCTTCCAATGGCATTGCATTCATTAGAAAGGTTTGTGACAAACTATCGCAGAAAGCCAACTTCCAGCTTGTAGAATTGAAAATGTGAAGCTGTGGAGGTGTCTGGATGAACATATTAGAAACCAAAAAAGAAATTACTGCAAGGTATCCTGCGGGATATATTTTTATGCTGACAGGGCTTAGCGGCATAGGATTTTTCTGTTTATTTATTTGTTCCCTGCTCGCGCCGCCGGAACAAAAGACAGAAATCATCCTGTTGATTTCTGGGATTTCGGTTATTTTATTGATATTGAGCATTGGGTTCAAAAGATACAAAATAATCCTGAACAGCGACGGCGTTATGGAAGTTATACATAGACCCTGCTGTGACAGGATATGAGCAGATTTTTTCGGTTCTATCTGACAAAGGATTCATCTGAATGACATCATCTTATCTGTAATTTTTATTCTTGAAATGATGTCAGTTTTAGAACGGAATCGTTCAGCCCTGAATCACCTTCTTACGCCTCAGACGGCGCGCGTTTGAGGCTGGTGTGAAGTGACCTGAAATGATACCGATATTAAGCGCATGCGTCCCGCAGGGTTCACAAAGGTTCAGGATTTTGTTATGATGGTACGGAATACAGGAGGTATCGGGGATATGATGCTGAACAAGATAGAAGAGATGCTGGACGGGCAGGTCAGCGGGTTTCACAGCTATCATCTGGGAGAGACCATTTATCTGGAATATGTAAGCCGCAGCCTGTGCGAGATGACAGGGTATCAAAAAGAGGAGCTTACGGAGAAGAACGGAGATGCTTATGCGCAGCTGGTACATCCTGCGGACAGAGCAGATTTCAGGCGTTTTCTTGAAAAGCTGTCTCAAAAGGAGCAGACGCTTACGGCGGAATATCGTCTGCTCAAAAAAGACGGCACGGTGCGCTGGATGAGAGATACTGCAATATCCAAAAAGGCGGAGGACGGGATCCTTACCGCAGGCTGTGTCCTGACAGATATCACGGAGCTGAAAAAGGAGCAGGACGGTCTGCAGTTTTTAAACGATACGATACCATGCGGCTTCTTGAAATACACCTGTGAAAAACAGCCTCAGCTCGTCTATCTGAATCGTACGATGGCAAATATCCTGCGGTTTCCCGATGAAGAGGATGCGCGAAGGCAGGGACTGTACGAGGGCAGCGTATTTTTGATGATACCGATGGAAGAACGCCGGAGATTTTCGGACTATCTGGAACGCGTCCGCAGGGCGGATGCCCCGGTGGCGGGAGAAATGACGCTTTTACGCTGCGACGGGACGCGCGCCCGCGTATTCGGCTGGGTCACAAAGAGCACGGACGTACAGGGAAAGGAAGAATTCCAGAGCGTATGCATGGATGTGACCGAAAGATATCAGACAAAAAAAGAGGCGGAGGAAAAGCGGTATCTGAAGGCGCTCACCGATGTGTATGATAAAATATTTGAACTGAACCGGGACATCAATACGGTAAGATGTCTGCATTGCGGAAATTCTTCAGGTTTTAAACGGTTTGAAGGCGTTGCGATGCAGATGGATGACGCTCTGGAAAAGTGGATAATGGATTCCGTGGCAGAGGAGGACCTGGAACGGGTCCGCGCTTTTTTCAAAGACTTTTGCAGTCAGGGAAAAGGAGAGGAAAAGAAGCCGCCTCAGATTTCTTACAGAGCGAGAGCATCGGAGGGCGGATACCGGCAATATAACAGTATTTTGGTAAAGATCGACGAGGCTGTGAGCTTTTATTGCTGCCGCAGCGTTTCGGAAACAGAGGAAACGGAAGCGCTTCGGACGGAAAATGACCGCTTAAAATCTCTGGTCATGCGGTTTACGGATGGTCTGGCATCCTTTGAGATAACGGCTGACGGCATGGTGCGACCTTTGTATGCGAGTGAAAATGTGCGCGGATTTTTCGGGTATACGAAAGACGAATGGGAGCTTTTGATGGAAAAGGCGACGCCATGGGAACAGTTTATTTCTTTCAGCAAAGCGGCGTATGAGGATTTTGAAGAGCTTTTGAAAAACGGGGAGGCGCAGTTTTCCTATTTCGACCATCAGACGCAAACGGAGCGTTGTATCCGGGCGGTATGTTCCAAAAGGGAATATGGGGATAAGTCTCCGGGATATGTGATGCTGTATTCCACAGAGGATACAAAAAACGGAGAAAGCGGAGAGCAGACAGGACAGTGTATCGTTTCCATCCGCACATTCGGCTATTTTGACGTATTTGTGGGGGATACCCCGATTGCATTCCGCAATAAAAAATCAAAGGAGCTGCTGGCGCTTTTAGTCGACAGAAAGGGCGGATATGTATCCTCGGAGGAGGCGATAAGCTTTTTGTGGGAAGACGAGCCGGTCAATGCAGTAACCCTTTCCAGATACAGAAAGGTTGCGCTCCGGCTGAAAAATACGCTGGAGGAATACGGGATTTCAGATGTGATAGAGACGGTAGACGGCAAGCGCAGGATTATCCCGGAGAAGGTAAAGTGCGACCTGTATGAGTATCTTTCCGGCAGAGAGGAGCATGTACAGCTTTTCAAAGGAAGCTATCTGAGCAATTACAGCTGGGCGGAGACGACGCTGGGCGGACTGCTGGGATAAAAAGGGACAGATGGAAAGGCACCGGGGGAAAACTGTTCACATACAATATAGTAAACTGTTGGAGCCGGAGAGCAGCTCCGGTCGGGGAGCTATGTGTGAAAACTTTTCAAAAACCCCTGTCAAAAGAGGAGGAGAGGCTTTGCATACAGGCATTGAGGGATGAGGATGCCGGAAGAAAATGCGAGGCAAGACGGCTCCTGATAGAGCGCAATCTGAGGCTGGTGGCGCACATTGCCAGAAAATACGGCAGTGCGGAGGAAGACATGGAAGACCTTATATCCATCGGAACGATAGGACTGATAAAGGCGGTTGAGACGTTTGACCCTGATAAAAAAATCCGGCTGGCATCCTATGCGGCGCGGTGTATTGAAAACGAGCTTCTGATGATGCTGCGCAGCCGCAAAAAGATATCCAGGGAGGTTTCGTTATTTGAGCCTATAGGGACAGACAGGGATGGAAACGAGATAAGCCTTTTGGATCTGGTGGAACAGGAACAGCCGGACATTATCGAAGAGATGGAAAAAGAGCGCTGCTTAAAGGAGCTTCATTCCCTGATGGAAAGCACGCTGACGGGAAGGGAACGCTACGTCCTGACGGTACGTTACGGCTTGAAGGATGGGATTGAGGTCACGCAGAAGGAGGTCGGGCAGAGGCTGGGGATTTCGAGGAGCTATGTGAGCCGGATAGAGAAAAAGGCGCTCGGTAAGCTGAAAGCGGCGTATGCGGGAATGGAATGCCCACCGGAGTTGGGATAAACGGAGTTGTTATGAAAGAACGGGCGGAAAATGTCTTTGGCTTGACACCGCCCGTATATTAGAGTATTGTAAAATCAGTTATGATAATTGGGACGGCGGACGTTCTGGTCTGCCTTTTTCGAGGGCAAATCGCCCGGGTTTTCCGATGGAATAAAATGGATTTATATTTGTATACATGAGCTTTTCGCAGACGGAAAGGAATTTATGTATTGTCAGATAAATGCGGGAGGGCTTTATGGACTGAAAAGTTATACCGCACAGGTAGAGGTAGACGTATCGAAAGGGCTTCCCTGTTTTGATATGGTCGGACTTTTGGACAGCGAGGTACGCGAGGCGAGGGAACGCATCCGTGTGGCGCTCCATCATATCGGGATAGGGCTTTCGGCGGAAAAGATAACGGTCAATCTTTCACCGGCAGGCATTCCGAAGACAGGAACGGCGTTCGACCTTCCGGCGGCGCTGGGGATTCTGGGAGCAAAAGAAGTGATACCTCCGGAACGGATAAACGGGATATGGGCGGCGGGTGAGCTGGGGCTGGATGCCAGAATAAAGCCTGTTGCAGGTGTGTTGGCGATGGTGACAGCGGCGGTACAGAGCGGGATTTCAGAGTGTATCCTGCCGATGGAAAATCTTCGGGAAGGGCTACTGCAGGAAGACATTGCCGTGATGGGAGTCGAGACGCTGGAAGAGGCGATGATTTATATGGCATCGGATAACGAGGAACGCTGCCTTCAGAGAAAAAGGGCGAGGGAGAGATTGGAAAAGCTGCCGGATACAGAGAAAAAAGAAAACGGACCGGCGCCGGATTTTTCAATGCTTAAGGGGATGGAGGAGGCAAAGGCAGCTGCTATGGCGGCAGCAGCGGGGATGCATAACCTTTTGCTGTCAGGTCCGCCCGGTACGGGAAAAACGATGCTTGCGCGCTGTATGCCGGGAATCCTTCCGCCGATGACCCGCCAGGAGCAGTATGAAATATCGTCTATTTACAGTGCGGCGGGACAGTTGGAGGGGGGACGGCTTTTGGAAAGAAGGCCGTTTGTAAGCCCGCATCATACAGTATCGCAATATGCCCTGGCAGGAGGAGGGAGCATTCCAAAGCCGGGAATGGTCACGCTGGCGCATCGTGGAATATTGTTTTTGGACGAGCTGGCAGAATTTAAACGTCAGACGCTGGATGTGCTGCGCCAGCCGTTGGAGGAAGGAAAAATATTTCTGGCGAGAAGCAGGGGGAGTTTTGTATATCCGGCAGATTTCATGCTGCTTGCAGCAACAAATCCGTGTCCATGCGGCTATTATCCGGACAGGAACCGGTGCAGATGCCGGGAGTGGGAAGTGGCGCGGTATCTGTCGCGGATTTCGGGACCGCTGCTGGACAGGTTCGACCTGTGCTGTTTCGTATCGCCGCTTCCGATAAGGCGGCTGTGGGCGGAAGAAGAAAAAAATGTTTCCGACAGCTCTTTCATGCTGGAGAAGGTGCTGGAAGCCCGGGAACGTCAGGCATTTCGCTACGAAGGTACCCTGATAGGAGTGAATGGACGTCTGGGGGCGAGGGAGCTTATGAAATATTGTCCGCTGGGCTTAAAGGAACAGGGATTTCTGGAAAATGCGGCAGCTCAGGCAGGCTTTTCGGCCCGGGGATGTCATCGGGTCATTCGGGTGGCACGGACACTGGCGGATTTGGAAGGCAGTGGGGAAATAAAGGTATGTCATTTAAGTCAGGCGGTCTATTATCGAAGCCGACATATTTTGCAGAAGTAAAGGGGGAGGAATATGGAGGAACGGGAAAAATCGGAATATTTTGCATTGTGCAGCATAGATGGATTAGGGAGAGCGGGTATGATGCGGCTTTTGGAAAGGACGGGGAGTGCGGTAGAGGCGCTGAAGCTTTCGGAGACGGCGCTCAAAGAGATCCTGGGGGAAGCACGTGCAAAAAAGATAGCCGGACAGCTCTCCCCAGACCGGGTGGAGGCTGCGGAAAAAAAGCTGGAGGATTTTCGGAAAAGAGGAATTTTTTTTGTGTCTTTGTGGGATGATGACTATCCTGAGAGGCTGCGCAGGATTCCGGATCCTCCGGCAGCGCTCTATGGAATAGGAAGATTTCCGGCGGGAACGGGGGAAAAACAAAGAAAGAGCGTGGCTGTAGTGGGCGCACGTGCCGCTTCTGCCTACGGACAGGAGATGGCGGCTTATTTTGGAAGAGGGCTGGCAAAGGAGGGAATTACCGTTATCAGCGGCATGGCGCGGGGAGCGGACGGTATCGCTCAGACGTCTGCATTGCGGGCAGGAGGCTATTCGGTTGCGGTGCTCGGCTGTGGAGTGGATGTCTGTTATCCTCCGGAAAACAAAAGTTTGTACGATATGCTTCGGGACAGAGGATGTATCGTATCGGAATACCCGCCGGGTACACAGCCCCATGCACATCTGTTCCCGCCGCGTAACCGTATCATCAGCGGCCTTTCCGACCTTGTGCTTGTAGTTGAGGCACGGGAAAAGAGCGGTACGCTCATTACGGTGGACATGGCACTGGAGCAGGGCCGGGATGTGTTCGCCGTACCGGGGCGGATTACGGATATCTGCAGCCGGGGATGTAACCGCCTGATAGGAAGCGGGGCGGGGGCGGCAGTGAGCGTAGCGCAGATTTTGCGGGAGCTGGACGGTGAGGACAGAGCGTTACAGAAGCTGTCAGGGGGAACGAATGAAGGGACAATGAAGGAAGGCGCCAAGACGGCAGACGAGGCGGCAAAATCAGAGGAGTCATCATTGTCACCTTTTCGCCGTGCAGTTCTGGAAGCGCTGGATACTACGCCGGAAAGCCTCGACAGTATGGTGCTCAGGCTTCGCAGGGAAGGCTGGGAGGCGTCTGTTCCGGCGGTAATGGAGGAACTCATATTTCTGGAGATGGACGGACTGGCGGGCAGCAGCGGAGGGCAATATTATCGGAAAAGTTCTGCTTGCAATGAACTCTGATATGGTGTATAGTGGTTCACGATAACTGTACAGAAAGATAAAAGTGTGCGGAATATCAGTAAAAGGAATTGGGGATATCAGAATATGGCAAAATATTTAGTGATCGTGGAGTCACCTGCCAAGGTAAAGACGATTAAGAAGTTTCTGGGTGCCAATTATGAAGTGGCAGCCAGCAACGGGCATGTGCGCGATTTCCCGAAGAGCCAGTTCGGCATCGATGTGGAACATGATTACGAACCGAAATATATCACGATAAGAGGAAAGGGCGACATTCTTGCAAATCTTCGCAAGGAAGTGAAGAAAGCGGAGAAGATATATCTTGCAACGGACCCGGACCGTGAAGGAGAGGCTATCTCCTGGCATCTGATGGAGGCGTTAAAGCTTTCCGGTAAAAAGGTATACCGCATCACCTTTAATGAAATAACAAAAAGCGCGGTAAAAGAATCGTTAAAGCATGCGCGTGAGATAGATATGAATCTGGTGGACGCGCAGCAGGCGCGCCGTATGCTGGACCGCATGGTGGGCTATCGTATTTCTCCGCTTTTATGGGCGAAGGTAAAGCGTGGACTGTCTGCAGGACGCGTGCAGTCGGTGGCGCTGCGCATCATCTGCGACCGGGAGGAGGAAATTAATGCTTTCATCCCGGAGGAGTACTGGACACTGGACGCTTCCTTTAAGATTCCAGGAGAGAAAAAGCTCCTGACCGCAAAATATTACGGAGAAGGGGATTCAAAGCGCCAGCTAAAGAGCATAGAGGAAGTAGAGCAGGTCAAAAAGGACTGTGAAAACGCTTCGTTTGCCGTTTCGGATGTGAAAAAGGGTGAGCGCGTAAAAAAGGCGCCGCTTCCGTTTACAACTTCCACCCTGCAGCAGGAAGCAAGCAAGGTACTGAATTTTTCAACCCAGAAAACAATGCGTCTGGCGCAGCAGCTTTACGAGGGCGTGGATATCAAAGGACAGGGAACGGTCGGTATCATTACCTATTTAAGAACGGATTCCACCCGTGTTTCCGAAGAAGCGGAGGCAATGGCAAAGTCCTATATCGCAGAGAAGTACGGCGAGCAGTATGCCGGAGAGGGTACGGTTAAAAAGAACGGTCAGAAAATTCAGGATGCCCATGAGGCTATCCGGCCGACAGATGTTGCGCGCATCCCGCTGGAATTAAAGGAATCGCTTTCCAGAGACCAGTTCCGGCTGTATCAGCTTATCTGGAAACGTTTTATGGCGAGCCGTATGACGCCTGCCCGCTATGAGACGACATCCGTAAAGATTGACGGCGGAGGACACCGGTTTACAGTGGCGGCGAGCAAGGTCATTTTCGATGGTTTTATGAGCGTCTATACGATGGATGACGAAGAAAAGTCAGAAAACAACACGCTGGCAAAAAGCATTGATAAAGAGACAACACTGAAGTTTGAAAGCTTTGACGGGGTACAGCATTTTACGCAGCCGCCCGCGCATTATACGGAGGCATCTCTCGTGCGTACGCTGGAAGAGCTGGGTATCGGACGCCCCAGTACCTACGCGCCGACCATCACGACGATACTGGCGCGCCGCTATGTGGCAAAGGAGAACAAAAATCTTTATGTTACAGAGCTGGGCGAGGTCGTAAATAAGATGATGAAGGAAGCGTTCCCGACAATTGTGGACGTGAACTTCACGGCGAATATGGAGGCGCTTCTGGACGGCGTTTCAGAGGGCACGGTGGACTGGAAAACGATAGTCTCCAATTTCTATCCGGATCTGGACGAAGCGGTAAAGCTTGCGGAGAAGGATTTGGAAGAGGTCAAGATAGGCGATGAGGAATCGGACGAGGTGTGCGAGCTGTGCGGACGCCGCATGGTCATCAAATACGGTCCGCATGGAAGATTCCTGGCATGTCCGGGCTTTCCGGAGTGCCGCAATACGAAGCCTTATTATGAGAAGATAGGCGTTGCGTGCCCGAAATGCGGAAAAGATATCGTTATGAAAAAAACGCAGAAGGGAAGACGCTATTACGGCTGCATCGACAATCCGGACTGCGATTTCATGGTATGGCAGAAGCCTTCCAATGAGAAATGCCCTGTGTGCGGTTCGATCATGCTGGAAAAAGGAAATAAGCTCGTATGCTCCAAAGAGGGCTGCGGCTGTGTAAAGGAAAAAGAAGAAGAGAAGTAACGTTCCGTTTTCGCCCGGGCAGAAACGGATTTTGGAGGAAAAGGGAGCATGAGTGGTGTCCAGCTTCTGGATAAGACCAGAAAGATAGGAAAATTACTGCATAACAATCATTCGAGCAAGGTGATATTCAGCGATATCTGCCGGGTGATGCAGGATACGACGCAGTCGAATGTGCTGGTGATAAGCCGTAAGGGAAAGGTGCTCGGGCTTTCGGACCGGGACGGCGGCGTGATATGCGAGCTTTCCGGCTGCGGCGTGGGAAGCTTTCTGGACCCGCTCTTAAATGAGCGCATGCTGTCGATACTTTCCACGAAAGAAAATGTAAATCTGACGACGCTGGGCTTTGACGGTGCGGAGGAGCAGGAATTTTCCGCAATCGTCACTCCTATCGAGATAGCGGGAGAACGTCTCGGGACGCTGTTTTTGTACCGCCGTGAAAAAAGCTACAGCATTGACGATATTATCCTGTGCGAGTACGGAGCGACGGTCGTGGGACTGGAAATGCTGCGCGCCGTCAATGAAGAGAGCGCGGAGGAGGACCGGAAAACCGCAGTCGTACACGCTGCCCTCGGCACGCTGTCTTATTCCGAGCTGGAAGCGATAGGGCTGATATTTGAAGAGTTAAAGGGCGGCGAGGGCATCCTCGTTGCAAGCAAGATAGCGGATCAGGCAGGGATAACCCGTTCGGTGATCGTAAATGCGCTCAGAAAGTTTGAGAGCGCGGGAATCATCGAGTCCCGTTCTTCCGGGATGAAGGGAACCTATATCAAGATAAGGAATGAATTTGCCTATTCGGAGATACAGAAGCTCAGAGAAAAGAAATAAAAACTCCCCCTTGCAAGAGGGGGAGTTTTGTGTTAGAATTCAAATGTTATAGCGAAAAAACACGCATTCTGCTGCGCCGCGGGTGTCCCTTAACGCTTTGGATGGCGGCGGATCGAAGGTATCCTTCGTAAAGAGTGCGGAAGAACAAACCACAGGAGGACTAAAAATGAGCGTTATTTCCATGAAACAGTTACTTGAAGCAGGTGTTCATTTCGGACATCAGACCAGAAGATGGAACCCTAAGATGGCTCCCTACATCTTCACAGAGAGAAACGGCATCCACATCATCGACTTACAGAAGTCTGTTGTAAAAGTGGACGAGGCTTACAAGGCAGTATTTGAAATCGCTGCACAGGGCGGCACAATCCTGTTCGTAGGCACAAAGAAGCAGGCACAGGATGCTGTTAAGACCGAGGCTGAGCGCTGCGGAATGTACTATGTAAATGAGAGATGGCTGGGCGGTATGCTCACAAACTTCAAGACCATCAGAAGCAGAATCGAGAGACTTAAAGCAATCGAGGCTATGGCTGAAGACGGTACCTTTGAAGTTCTTCCCAAGAAGGAAGTTATCCAGATCAAGAAAGAGTGGGAGAAGCTGGAGAAGAACCTTGGCGGTATCAAGGATATGACCAGAATCCCCGACGCTATCTTCGTTGTTGACCCTAAGAAGGAGAGAATCTGCGTACAGGAGGCTCACGCTCTGGGAATCACACTGATCGGTATCGGCGATACCAACTGCGATCCGGAAGAGTTAGACTACATCATCCCTGGTAACGACGACGCTATCAGAGCCGTTAAGCTTATCACATCCAAGATGGCAGACGCTGTGATCGAAGCAAATCAGGGTGAAGAGGTTTACACTGAAGAGGCAGTTGCCGCTGCTGAGGGCGAAGCTTCTGATATCGAAGAGGTTGCTTCTCAGGAGGCATAAATAGCTGATTCGGGATTTTGAATCCTGAAGGAACATGACAACCGGTTTTTAATGGAGGATTGAAAAATGGCTGTTACAGCTGCAATGGTAAAAGAATTAAGAGAAATGACCGGCGCCGGCATGATGGACTGCAAAAAGGCGCTGACCGCTACAGACGGCGATATGGATGCTGCTGTAGAATTTTTAAGAAAGAACGGACAGGCGAAGGCTGAGAAGAAGGCAAGCCGTATCGCAGCAGAAGGTATCTGCCGCATCGTTGCAAAGGATGACAGCACAGCAGCTGTCGTTGAAGTAAACTCCGAGACAGACTTCGTTGCAAAGAATGAGAAGTTCCAGACATTTGTAGGCGCGGTAGCAGAGCAGGTTGTTGCTTCTGAAAATACAGATCTGGACGCATTCATGGCTGAGCCTTGGCATGAAGATACATCCAAGACTGTAAAGGATGTTCTGGTTGAGCAGATCGCAGTTATCGGTGAGAACTTAAAGATCAGAAGATTCGAGAAGGTTGTTGCAGAGCACGGCTGTGTTGTATCCTACACACATGGCGGCGGCCGCATCGGCGTTTTGGTTGAGGCTGATACAGACGTTGTAAACGACGCTGTAAAAGAGGCTCTGACAAACGTTGCAATGCAGATCGCAGCTCTGAATCCGAAGTATGTTTCTACTGCTGATGTATCCGAAGAGTACAAAGAGCACGAGAAAGAGATCCTGAAGGCTCAGATCGCAAACGATCCCAAGATGGCAGGCAAGCCCGAGAAGGTTATCGAGGGTGCAGTAGTAGGCCGTCTGAACAAAGAGCTGAAGGAAGTATGCCTGCTTGAGCAGGTTTACGTTAAGGCAGAGGATGGCAAACAGACTGTTGCTCAGTATATTGCACAGGTTGGCAAGGATAACGGCGCAAACCTTTCTGTAAAGAGATTCGTTCGTTTCGAGACCGGCGAAGGTATCGAAAAGAAGCAGGAGGATTTTGCGGCAGAGGTTGCTGCACAGCTCGGCTGATCGACTGAAAGAAAAATATAAAAGCTGTAAATCAAACGGAAGGTATATTCCGGATGAGATGCAGATTAAAACCCTTGAAAAGCCCGCTTTTGAGCTTTTCGAGGGTTTTTTATATGTATTTGTATGAAAGGAAGACTTTGCTGCTTAGGAAGACTTTTGTAATGAGTTTACCCCTCCCGAAAAATTACGTTTTACCGGAATTGATTTTCAATGAAAAAACGTGTACAATATCTAAATGACTTCAGTAATGATAATAGGGGAGTTGTGAGATGTACCAGAGAAAATCAAATTTACAAAATTTAATCGTGATGCTGATGGATTGCGGTATCATTGCAGTCAGCCTTATGATCGCCAATTACATGCGTAATGGACGCCTGTTTGAAAGTGATGATGCGCGGATGGATTTTGGTCTGCTTCTTGGGGCGAGCCTTGTCGTCTTTCTTGCGCTGAATCTGTTTGGAAACCTGTATCGGGGCATGCTTGTAAGGGGACCGCTGCATGAATTGATATGTGTTGTGAGAAACAATGCGGTGATATTTGCGGGAGCGGCGGTTGTGCTGTATTTTCTCGGAAGGCTGGATGCATATTCCAGACTGGTGTTTTTCTATTTTATCCTGTTGGATTGTGTGCTGATGCTGGTTGCACATCAGTTGTGGAAACGGTTTTTCCCATCGCTTTATCGTCTTTTCAGGGAGAGCAGACGGACGCTGCTGGTAGCGGACAGCGCATTTGCAGAAGCGCTGGCAGAGGATATGAATGCGTCTAAGGGTTTGAGCTATGAGCTACTCGGAATCATTGTCATGGACGGTGAGAAACGGGAGAGTATAAAAGGGCTGCCTGTTGTCGCAGATGGAAAAGATCTGATCGAATACTGTAAGGGTGCGTCGCTGGATGAGGTGATCGTGGCGGCGGAAGACCCTCAGAAAAAGGAGATACTGGAGATACTGGATTTGTTGTCCCAGATGGGGGTTACGATCCACTGCAGAATTCCAATCCCGGAGCTGTCGGGCGCTCATCAGAAAGCACTGACACAGTTCGGACGGTTTTATACGGTAACCTATGCAAACCGTTTTGTCCCGGTGGGACAGCTGTTGTTAAAGCGCCTTCTGGATATTTTCGGCGGTCTTGTTGGGCTCGTTATTTTGAGCATCCTTACGGTCATTGTAGGACCGCTGATAAAGCTTGAATCTCCCGGTCCTGTTTTCTTTGCACAAAAGAGAATCGGCCGCAACGGACGCATTTTCAAGATGTACAAGTTCCGCTCTATGTATGCGGATGCGGAAGAGCGAAAGAAAGAACTGATGGCCCAGAATGAGATGAACGGGCTGATGTTCAAGATGGAAAATGACCCGAGGATTACAAAGATAGGTGGATTTTTAAGGAAGACGAGTCTGGATGAGTTTCCGCAGTTCATCAATATTTTAAAAGGAGATATGAGCCTTGTGGGGACGCGTCCTCCGACGCTGGATGAGTTTGCACAGTATAGCCCCTATCATAAGAAGCGTCTGAGCTTTCGACCGGGTCTGACCGGGATGTGGCAGGTGAGCGGAAGGAGCGACATCACGGACTTTGAGGAGATTGTCCGTCTGGATGTGGAATATATCGATAACTGGTCGTTTATGCTTGATATCAAGATTTTATTGAAAACAGTGCTTCAGGTATTTTCACAGAAGGGTGCAAGATAATGGCTCACAGAAGGAGTTTTGATCGATGAGAAAAGGTTTGAAGGGCTGCGCGGCTGTTTTAGGCTGCGCGGCTGTTTTGGCGATTTCGGGCTGTGGGAATACCGAAGCTTTGGAGACTGTGGAAAACGGCACAGAGGAAATTGCATCCGGGGCAGGAATTGAAAGTATTGATGAAACGGCTACAGGTTCAGAGGAAAGACTTCCGACCGGAACGAAGGCTGCCGAGGCGATGAAAAAGGGAGAGACGATACCGGAAAAACTGGATGCGCTGCGGAAGATAAACGGAGATGCTTACGCGTGGCTGGATATTCCGGGAACGGATATCAGCTTTCCGATTCTGCAGGACAGTCAGGATACGGCGTTTTATCTGAGCCATAATGAAGACCGGGAAGAGGATGGGGACGGCTGTATCTATACGGAGTATGTGAACAGCAGGGATTTTACGGATAACAATACGGTAGTCTACGGCAGAAATGTTGGAGGACGTTTTGGAAAACTGCATGAATATCAGGACAGGGATTTTTTTGACCGGAACAGGAGTATTGTGATATATATGCCGGGTGAAACGTTTGAATATAAGATTTTTGCAGCATATCCGTATGATGATCGCCATCTGATCGCATCCTATGATTTTTCGGATGAGACAGTTTACCAGAACTATCTGAATGAGATTCTGGCGACCCGTAAGATAGACTCTTTTATAGATACATCCGTGGAAGTGACGGCAAATGATCGTATTATTACGTTGTCCACCGGAGTGACTGGACAGGACGACCAGCGGTATCTTGTTCAGGCGGTTTTGGTTAAAGGAGCGGAATGAGACAGGAAAAGAAACGGAGAAAAAAGAAAAAAAGATTCTCGGCAGGGCAGAAGGCAGGGATATTATTTCTTTTGCTTACAGGAATATTTCTGGTGCTGGGGATTACGGTCGGGGCTGTATATATGGTAATGAACCACAGTGGTCAGAACCGTCTGGCAAAAAAGCAGGAGGCGGTGCCGGTTCAGATGCAGCAGGAAACGGAAAGTCCGGATGAAACGCAGGAGCAGCTTGAGGCGGGCAGTATCCGATATCAGGGAAAGGTCTATACTTATAAAAAAGATATCCTTACATTCCTGTTTATGGGGATTGATAAAACAGGAGAGGTAAAGGCATCATCCAATCTGTTTAAGGGCGGGCAGGCGGATGCGCTTTTTCTGGCGGCGCTTGACCCACAGGAAAAAAAGATCAGCATTATTGGAATCAATCGAGATACGATGACTCCGATGGATGTATTCGATAAAAACGGTCTGTATGCCGGAAGGCAGACGGCTCAGATAGCGCTTTCCCATGCCTATGGAGAAGGAATGGAGGAAAGCTGTGAAAATACGGTAAAGGCGGTTTCGGAGCTTTTTTATGGTCTGCCGATACATGGCTACTGCGCTTTGAATATGTCGGTGGTGGCAGATATAAACGATGCGGTCGGAGGCGTAGACGTGGTGATACCTGAATCTGCGGCAGGGCTGGAAAAAGGCTGGGTCGCCGGTGAAACGGTACATCTGGAGGGTGAAGAAGCGCACAAATTCATCCGCTACCGTGATACAAAGAAGGCGCAGAGCGCGAGCGAGCGGCTGGAGCGGGAAAAGCAGTATCTGACACAGTTCATCGCCCGGGCAAAAAGTGCGATGAAAGAAGACATGACTCTTCCGCTTACACTTTATACGGCGATTACTCCATATATGGTAACAAATGTGACGGCAGAAGAGGCGGTATATCTGGCAGGCGAAGCGTTATCATACAGCTTTGGGACGCAAGATCTGCATTCGATGAAAGGGACTGTGAAAATGGGGGAAAAATTCGAAGAATTTTACCCGGATGAAACGGCGCTGTATGAGCTTGTGCTGGATGTTTTTTATGAAGAAAAGGTAGAATGACAGAAAAGCGCGCAGTCAAAATATAAGACAGTTCAACTGATAAAAAGATATTGACAGACGGGAAACCGTGTGTTGATATAGATGAAAAGAAGCCACACAAATTCTTTTAGGAAAGGGGGATGATTGACATGAAAAAGAAAATGGCAATTATTCTTTCACTTATGTTGGCCTGCTCCATCGGCGCAACCGCGATAGCGGCTCCGAGCCCGACATTGGTGCAGACGCAGACTCCGGGAACTCAGATTGTGATCGACGGCGCGAATGCAAATGTCATCGCATCTGCAAATCAGGCGGTTACGGCAGCTCCGGTAAATGGAAATACCAGTGCGGTAGCTCCCGGAACAACATTCATAACAGATGGACAGCTGGTAGACTCTGCAGCAGTCGCGCTGATCGTAAGCCCTGTAAATGCAACTCAGGCAGCGGCATCCGTACAGGCATTGTCTGCGGCTTTTGCATCTCAGAAAACACAGATCATCAACTTTACAGGCAGAACTGACCTTTCTCTGACGGATGCTCAGAACCGCATACGTGTGCTGAGCAATGTTGTTGTAAGCTTACAGACTGCTGACGGCCGTAAGGTAAGCCAGAACGGTTCTATTTCCGTAACACGCAGACTGGCAGATATTCTGGGCGGTGTGAAACTTGCGGAAGGCGAGACAATTCAGGCTCTTTATCAGAGAGCAGACGGCACATGGGTGGCAGTTCCTGTTGTTGTAAGCAACGGGGTTGTTGCATTTGCACTGCCTTCCTTTAGTGGGGCTGTAAATGTAGTATTTACGGTGGCAACCGGAAAAAATGCCGCACAGCTTGCGACTGTAACTTCTCCCAGAACCTGACCCGGTTTTGGGACTTTTTGACGAAGTAATAGTAAATAGTGTGGTTTCGTGCAGGAGCGCTGTCCTTTCCAAAATGAAGGGGCGGCGCTCTTTGTATATAGCTCTTGCAGGGGAGAAGAATGCTGTTTTTGAAGGGCGATTTTGAAATTGAGCCTTTACATAAAAGGCTTTATGTGCTATACTCAGCGAGTATGAAATTCAGCCGATGCTCAGGTGTGGGACACTCCGACCCGTCCTTAGTATCAGGCGGTTAAAAAACAAGGAGGATTTATCAATGATTTCCAAAGAGAAGAAAACAGCCATTATCAAAGAGTATGCCAGAACAGAAGGCGACACAGGTTCACCGGAGGTTCAGGTAGCAGTTCTGACAGCAAGAATTCAGGAGCTGACCGAGCACTTAAAGAGCAACCCGAAGGATCATCATTCCAGAAGAGGTCTGCTGCAGATGGTAGGTCAGAGACGTGGTCTGCTTGACTATCTGAAGAAGACTGATATCGAGAGATATCGTACACTGATCGACAGACTGGGCATCAGAAAGTAATAATGGATGGACAGGGCGGAGAGCTATGCCGGCTTTTTCGCCCTGTTTTGATACATGGCAGAGCATATTGTTTTGTGTACGCCGCAGGCGTTTGTCGAGACCACTGATAAGGACACCGGAAACAGGAACAGCGTTTTTATCAGTAGTTTCGACACTTGGGCGTCCTCAGCTGATATGCATTTTGGAGAACGAAGCTTAAAAAGAAAAGGAGAGACGAAATGTATAAGACATTTTCAATGGAACTGGCCGGACGCACATTGAGCGTTGATATCGGCCGTGTTGCTGCACAGGCAAATGGCGCGGCATTTATGCATTATGGTGATACCACAGTGCTGTCTACTGCAACTGCAAGCGAGAAACCGAGAGAAGGTATCGACTTTTTCCCGTTATCTGTAGAATTTGAAGAGAAGCTGTATTCGGTAGGCAAGATCCCCGGCGGTTTCAATAAGAGAGAAGGCAAAGCGAGTGAAAACTCCGTTCTGACGAGCCGCGTTATCGACCGTCCCATGCGCCCTCTGTTCCCGAAGGATTACCGTAATGATGTTACACTGAACAATCTGGTTCTTTCTGTAGACCCGGAGTGCCGTCCGGAGCTTGTGGCGATGATCGGTTCTGCTATCGCAACATGTGTTTCCGATATTCCGTTTGCAGGTCCCTGTGCGATGACTCAGGTTGGTCTGATTGATGGCGAGTTTGTTATCAACCCTTCTCAGGAGCAGTGGAAGAAAGGCGACCTGCAGCTGACAGTTGCCTCCACGAGCGAGAAGGTCATCATGATAGAGGCTGGAGCGAATGAAGTTCCTGAGGATGTGATGATCGATGCGATATATAAGGCGCATGATGTAAACCAGACGCTGATAGCATTTATCAATCAGATTGTAGCTGAAGTGGGCAAAGAAAAGCATTCCTATACGAGCTGTGCGGTTCCCGAAGAGCTGTTTGCAGCAATCAGGGAAATCGTTCCTCCGGAAGAGATGGAAGAGGCTGTATTTACAGACGTAAAGCAGGTTCGTGAGGAGAATATCCGTCAGATCACAGCGCGTCTGGAAGAGGCCTTTGCAGATAAGGAAGAATGGCTGGCTGTTTTGGGCGAGGCTGTTTATCAGTATCAGAAAAAGACTGTCCGCAAGATGATCTTAAAAGATCATAAGCGTCCCGACGGACGTGCGATCAATCAGATCCGTCCTCTGGCGGCAGAGATTGATCTGATTCCGAGAGTACACGGTTCCGGTATGTTTACGCGCGGCCAGACTCAGATATGCAATATTTGTACGCTGGCGCCTCTGTCCGAAGTTCAGAAGCTGGATGGTCTGGACGAGCATGAGGTTTCCAAGAGATATATGCACCACTACAATTTCCCTTCTTACTCTGTAGGCGAGACGAAGCCCTCCAGAGGTCCCGGACGCCGCGAGATAGGCCATGGCGCGCTGGCTGAGAAGGCTCTGCTTCCTGTAATCCCGTCAGAGGAAGAATTCCCGTATGCTATCCGTACAGTATCCGAGACATTTGAGTCCAACGGCTCTACTTCTCAGGCTTCTGTATGTGCATCCACGCTGTCTCTGATGGCGGCAGGTGTTCCGATCAAGAAACAGGTTGCCGGTATTTCCTGTGGTCTGGTAACAGGTGATACAGATGATGATTACATTGTCCTGACAGATATTCAGGGACTTGAAGATTTCTTCGGCGATATGGACTTTAAGGTGGCTGGTACTCATGACGGTATCACTGCTATCCAGATGGATATCAAGATACATGGTCTGACCAGACCTATTGTTGAAGAAGCTATTTCGAGGACGAAGGAAGCAAGAGAGTATATCATTAACGAAGTACTCACGCCCTGCATCGCTCATCCCAGAGCAACTGTCGGCGAGTATGCTCCGAAGATAATCTCTATCAAGATAGAACCTGAAAAAATAGGCGATGTAGTAGGTCAGAGAGGCAAGACCATCAACGAGATCATTGCGCGTACAGGCGTGAAGATAGATATTACGGACGATGGCAACGTATCTGTTTGCGGTACTGATAAGGAAATGATGGATAAGGCTGTTGAGATGATAAAGATCATTACAACAGAGTTCCAGGCAGGACAGATATTCAAAGGCACAGTCGTAAGCATAAAAGAGTTCGGTGCATTTGTGGAATTCGCACCGGGCAAGGAAGGCATGGTTCATATTTCCAAAATCGCAAAAGAGCGCATCGACCGTGTGGAGGATGTACTGACGCTGGGAGATAAAGTAACTGTAGTATGCCTTGGTAAGGACAAGATGGGCAGAATGAGCTTCTCTATGAAAGACGTTGCACAGATTTGAGAAGGAACTGCAATTTTAAAATATCGATAAGATAAAACGGAAAACCGTACAGGCACTGAGTGGTCTGTACGGTTTTTTTGTCAGCCGGGCTGGTTTGGAAGAAGTATGCCTTTGGGAAAAAGCACTTCCTATTTAAAAAAAGATATGTTACAATGCTGTTAAGTACAGAAAGTACATGAAGTCCTGTTTCAGGATGGAAGCAGGCATTTCTGAGATCGGGTTGTTCTATTGCATTTCAAAAATGAAACAAATCCTCCGACAATTCGGAACAAACACCAGAGGCAGATAAAAATGACTGAAAAAAGGAGCATAAAGAATGATGAAAGAAAAATATGAATCATTGGCCTTGCATGATCTGAAGGAGATTGCAAAAACCAGAGGGATGAAAGGGATTTCAGCCATGAAAAAGGCAGAGCTTGTGGAAGCAATGCTGGCTCTGGATGAAAAAGAGGCGTCGGAGAAGGAACGGGAGAACGCAGAACCGGCAGAAAAGAAGGAAACGCCCCAGAAGCGTGTACCCCGCAGAAAAGTGGTGATTTCCGATGGAACAGATACAAGAAGTGCTGGATATGAAGCGACGGAAGTCAGACCTGCTTTTGAATCGGAAACTGCTGTGGTAAGGGAGGCTTCGGGCGAGTACCGGGATACGGAGGCAGATCGTGAAAACCGCCGTTCCCGTCAGGCAGGGCGTTATCAGGAGCGCTACAACAGCCCTTATAACAGAGGGACGTCACCGATGATGTCGGCAGAAGAAGATAAGTTCCCGGCAGAGCTCGACAGCGGAGTGACTGTTGGAGGGATTCTGGAAGTGATGCCGGACGGCTACGGTTTTATCCGTTCCGATAATTACCTGCCCGGAGATAATGACGTGTATGTAGCACCCAGCCAGATACGCCGTTTTGGATTGAAAACGGGAGATATTCTGGAAGGAAATACGAGGGTGCGGACGCAGAATGAGAAGTTTTCCGCACTTTTATATGTTAAGACGATTAACGGATATACTACGGAAGAAGCATGCAAACGGAATAATTTTGAAGATATGACGCCTATTTTCCCGGACAGCCGTCTGAAAATGGAGCAGAGCGGTTCCTCTGTGGCAATGCGGATCATGGATCTGCTGAGCCCTATCGGAAAAGGGCAGAGAGGTATGATCGTTTCGCCTCCGAAAGCAGGTAAGACAACGCTGTTAAAAGAGGTGGCGCAGGCGGTAAAGCGCAATTATCCGGACATGCATCTGATAATCCTTCTTATCGATGAGCGGCCGGAGGAAGTGACGGATATGAAGGAGACAGTGGAAGGCCCGAATGTGGAAGTTATCTATTCTACATTTGACGAGCTGCCGGATCATCATAAACGTGTATCGGAGATGGTGATAGAGCGTGCAAAGCGACTTGTAGAGCATAAGAAGGACGTTATGATCTTATTAGACAGCATTACGCGCCTGACAAGAGCCTATAATCTGGTTGTTCCGCCGAGCGGAAGGACGCTTTCAGGCGGTATTGATCCGGCTGCGCTGCATATGCCGAAACGCTTTTTCGGTGCGGCACGCAACATGCGAGAGGGAGGAAGCCTGACGATACTTGCAACGGCACTGGTAGATACGGGATCAAAGATGGACGACGTTATTTACGAGGAGTTCAAGGGGACGGGAAACATGGAGCTGGTGCTTGACAGGAAGCTGTCCGAGAAGCGGCTCTTCCCGGCTATCGACATTCCGAAAACAAGTACGCGGCGTGAGGATCTGCTGTTGACTTCCGAAGAGATGGAGGCAATCAATATCGTGCGCCGTGGTCTGAATGGAATGAAATCTGATGAGGCTGTGGATAAGATACTGGATTTGTTTGCAAAGACAAAGAACAACAGGGAATTTGTTGACACTGTGAAAAAAATGCGTATTATCTAAACGGAATAGAATACGGCAGCGCAGCTTCGTTTGCCCACAAATGGGCGATTGGCCCCTGTCGCTCTGCCCGTCCCAAACGATGGAGGCATGGTTTGGGACGGATTTTGACAGGAACGGTTCAGCTCCCGTACAGCGTCCGACGCTGTGAAGCCGGCAGGAAGCGGAGAACAAACGATTGCCTCTGCCGTGGCTGCCGGATAAAAATCCGTTGACATCCTCCCTGCAAAGTGTTATTCTACCGTTATGCAAATTTCCCTGTGAGGGAGTAGCAAGCGCAGGTTTCTGCGGAACAAGTCAACATCCCCGATCCGATAGGATCTGGCTTGTTTTAAATTGCGAGACTCATGAACAGCTCTTTTAGGGGGCTGCCGGAGTCTTTTTTATTTACCATAAGGGAAAATATTTGACTCGGGCGCTGCTTTTTGGGAAGGCTGTAACAGAGTCTTTTTTTATACGACGGGGAAGGAACTTTTTTATCGTATAAAAAACACGCTTATGCGTACTCGCGGGTGACAGAACACGCGCCCGGCGTTTTATCCAATGGGTAGCTCACAGGGAGAAGCTACAGATAAGGAGGCAAAAGAATGCGGTATTATTGTGAAGGCAAAGAAGAAGTCCTGCAGCAGGTACAGTCTTCTGAAAAGGGGCTTTCTACGGCAGAGGCACAGAAGCGTCTGGAAGAAAACGGTAGAAACGCACTGGAAGCGGCAAAGGGAAAATCTCTGTTACGTCGTTTTCTGGAACAGCTGGCAGACCCGATGATCATCATCCTGCTGGCGGCGGCTCTTGTCAGCGGCGTGCTGGCAGTAGTTGAAAATGACAGCTTTGCAGATGTCATCATCATTCTGGCGGTGGTTATCATCAATGCTGTTCTTGGTGTTTATCAAGAAAGCAAGGCAGAGAAGGCAATCGAAGCGCTTCAGAAGATGTCTGCAGCGACTTCCAAAGTTCTGCGTGACGGTAAGATTCAGATCGTTCCCAGCGAAGAGCTGGTTGTAGGCGATGTGGTTCTTTTGGAGGCAGGTGATGCGGTTCCTGCTGACGGACGTCTTTTGGAGAGCGCGAGCCTGAAGATCGAGGAGGCTGCACTGACCGGTGAATCTGTTCCGGTAACGAAGCTGATAGACCTCATTAACTTAAAGGAAAATGAAAAAGACGTTCCTCTGGGCGACCGTAAGAACATGGTATATATGGGCAGTACAGTCGTTTACGGACGCGGCAGCGCGGTTATTACCGGAACCGGTATGAATACCGAGATGGGTAAGATAGCGGATGCGCTGGCTCAGGCAGAAGACGGCCAGACTCCTTTACAGAGAAAGTTAAGCCAGCTGTCCAAGATACTGACCTGGATCGTGCTGGGAATCTGTATCATTGTATTTGGCGTTCAGCTGTTCAGAGCGGGAAGCTTCCACTTTGATGTTATCCTGAATTCCTTCATGATAGCAGTATCTCTTGCGGTTGCAGCTATCCCTGAAGGTCTGGCGGCAGTCGTAACAGTCGTTCTTTCCATCGGTGTTACGAACATGTCAAAGAGAAATGCGATCATCCGTAAACTGACAGCGGTTGAGACTCTTGGCTGTGCACAGATAATCTGCTCTGATAAGACAGGTACTCTGACACAGAATAAGATGACAGTAGTGGATTTCTTCGGCGAGGATGAAAAAGAGCTGGCTGCGGCGATGGCTCTTTGCAGCGATGCGGAAATCGACGAAAACGGAGAAGTTACAGGAGAGCCTACCGAGGCTGCCCTGGTAGCATGGTCCGGTAAGCTCGGACAGGACAAGAATCAGCTGAAAAAAGAGCGTGCCCGCGTTATGGAAGCGCCTTTTGATTCCGGTCGTAAGATGATGTCCACAATCCATGAAGTCAACGGAAGCTATATCCAGTATACAAAGGGTGCTCCGGATGTGGTTGTGACAAAATGTGCTTACTATTTAAAAGATGGTAAGGCATGCCCGATGACAAAAGAATATGAGGCAGAAATCTTAAAGGCAAATAAAGCAATGGCAGATAAGGCTCTGCGTGTTCTGGCATGCGCACAGCGCGTATGGACAGACAAGCCTGCCAGTGCGGAACCGGCTGATCTGGAGCAGGATCTTTGCTTCGCAGGTCTGTGCGGTATGATCGATCCGGTTCGTCCGGAAGTAAAAGCGGCCATCGTGGAATGCCGCGAAGCAGGTATCCGTCCTGTTATGATAACCGGCGACCATGTGGATACAGCGGTTGCTATTGCGAAAGAGCTGGGTATCATCACAGAGACGACCCATGCTATCACAGGCGCGCAGCTGGATCAGATGGATGATGCAGAATTTGAAAAAGAGTTCCGCAACATCAGCGTTTATGCGCGCGTACAGCCTGAGCATAAGACGAGGATAGTCAACGCCTGGAGAAACGCGGGCTATATCACCGCGATGACAGGCGACGGCGTAAACGATGCTCCTTCCATTAAAGCTGCGGATATCGGCGTTGGAATGGGTATCACCGGAACAGACGTAACAAAGAATGTTGCGGATATGGTTCTGACAGATGATAACTTCGCAACAATTGTCGGCGCAGTAGAAGAAGGTCGTCGTATTTATGATAACATCAGAAAAGCCATTCAGTTCCTGTTGGGCTCCAATATGAGTGAGGTGCTGAGTATCTTCTTTGCAACGCTGATGGGCTTTACAATCTTACAGCCGGTACATCTGCTGTGGATCAATCTTGTAACAGACTGCTTCCCGGCGCTTGCTCTCGGTATGGAAAAGGCAGAGCCGGATATCATGAAGCGTAAGCCCAGAGATGCCAAAGCGGGTATTTTCGCAGGCGGCATGGGTATTGATATTGCATATCAGGGTGCATTCATAACACTGCTGACGCTCGGTTCCTATTTCATCGGTCACTACATGGAGAGCGGCGTATGGGAGATTACGAACAGTGCTCATGGCACAACGATGGCGTTTGTTACAATGTCTATGGCAGAAATTTTCCACAGCATGAACATGCGCTCTCAGCGTGGAAGTATTTTCAAGCTTGGTTCTCATAACAAGGTTCTGTTCTGGGCAGGTCTTGGTTCTCTGCTTGCAACAACTCTGGTATGTGAGGTTCCTTTCCTTGCGGCAGCATTTGAATTCACATCCGTTGAGCCGATGGAGTATATTGTTGCACTCGTAATGGGCGCACTGATCATCCCTGTAGTCGAGCTTGTGAAATTCATCCAGCGTAAGATGAATAAAGAAAAATAAAACACAAAAAAGGTATTGCATCCTGTAGAAAGCTATGCTACAATGAGTAAGCTGTCCGTAGATTATTACGGACAGCAAGCGGATGAGAACGAAAAGTAACAATCAACAATATAGAACGAGGTGAAAGAACATGAAAGAGGGAATCCATCCTAATTACTATCAGGCAACTGTAACATGCAACTGCGGCAACACATTCGTGACAGGCTCCACAAAGCCCGAGATCCACGTTGAAGTTTGCTCCAAGTGCCATTCTTTCTATACCGGCCAGCAGAAAGCGGCTCAGGCTCGCGGACGTATTGATAAGTTCAACCGCAAGTACGGTGTGGCAAGCAAATAAGGATTGCGTAAGGTTGAGGTTTGTATAAATCTCAACCTTAATTTTTAGGTACAGTTCACAGCAAGGGATAAGAGTATGAGCAGGAAAAGGAAAAAATGTTATTGCGGTATCGGCGGTCAGGCGGTGCTGGAAGGCGTCATGATGAAAAATGAGGACCGTTATGCAGTTGCAGTACGCAAGGCTGACGGCAGTATTGAAATCAAGAAGGAAGAATATAAAGGAATCTGGGGCGGCAAAAAGGTGACAAAGATTCCTTTTTTAAGAGGAATATTCAATTTTCTGGATTCTCTCGTCCTCGGAATGAGCACGCTTACATGGTCAGCGCAGTTTTTTGAGGAAGAGGATACCAAGGAGGAAAATAAAAGGACAGTAAAAGACAAAAAGCAGGAAAAGGTACCGGGCAGCGGAGCGGACAAGCTGGCAACAGGAGCAACGGTGGCGTTTTCCATCGTGCTCGCAGTGGCGATATTTATCGCATTGCCTTATTTTCTGAGTCTTATTTTTGCAAGGTATATTTTAAATCAGTCTCTGCTGGCCATTGTGGAGGGAGTTCTCAGGCTTTTGATTTTTGTGGGCTATGTGGCGGCAATATCAGCGATGAAGGATATCAGGCGCGTATATATGTATCACGGGGCAGAGCATAAGTGCATTAATTGTATTGAGCGCGGACGGGAGCTGACAGTGAAAAACGTCCGGAAAAGCTCACGGCAGCACCGGCGCTGCGGGACAAGCTTCCTTTTATTTGTAATGCTCATAAGCGTTGTATTGTTTATGTTTATCCGTATTCCTAATCCGATAGCCCGTCTGGCAGTAAGGATACTGCTCGTTCCGGTGATAGCGGGCATTTCCTATGAAATCATCAGATTGGCGGGAAGGAGCGACAACTGGTTTGTACGGATCGTTTCAGCACCGGGTATGTGGCTGCAGAAGCTGACGACAAAGGAACCGGACGATTCCATGATAGAGGTCGCCATCGCATCCGTGGAAGCTGTTTTTGACTGGAAAGCATATTTGAAAGGAACTTTCGGATATGATGTGAACGAATGGGAACGTGAAGAAGCGGAAGCAGCAAGAGAAGAAGCGGAAGAGGTGAGTCAGAATGACTTACCGTGAGTTGTATGAAGAAGGAAAGGCAGAGCTGGAACAGGCGGGGATAGAGGAAGCATCACTGGATGCCCGTTTGCTTTTGGAGTTTGTGTGCGGCACATCGCATAGCGATCTTTTGGTGCATGGAAGTCGTGACATGGATGGTGAAAAGGAAAGAAACTATCGGGAGCTGACAGCAAGGCGGGCGGGACATATCCCGCTTCAGCATCTGACCGGAGAACAGGAATTTATGGGGCTTTCCTTTTCGGTAAATGAAAATGTGCTCATTCCGCGGCAGGATACTGAAGTTTTGGTGGAAGAGGTAATGCGGGCGATAAGCGACGGCTCGCGGATTTTGGATGTATGTACCGGTTCGGGATGCATTTTGCTGAGCCTTTTGCATTATTCCAACGGCTGCAGCGGTGTGGGTACGGATATTTCGGAAAAAGCACTGGAGACCGCCAGGGTAAACGCCGGACGGCTGGAAGAAAAAAATGCTGAATTTGTGCAGGGCGATCTGTTCGAGAATGTAGAGGGCCGCTTTCATGTAATTGTGTCTAACCCGCCGTATATTGCGACACAGGTCATTGGCGGGCTGATGGAAGAAGTACGTCTGCATGAACCGATGTGCGCGTTGGACGGAGGAGAGGACGGACTTTATTTTTACCGCAGGATTACAAAAGAGGCGAAGTCCCATCTGTGTGGGGGCGGACAGCTTTTTTTTGAAATCGGGCATGACCAGGGAGAAGCGGTATCAGAGCTGATGCGTGAGGAAGGATACCGGGATGTGGAGTGCATAAAGGATTTTGCGGGACTGGACCGGGTGGTCTTTGGAACGCTTTACAGCGGCGATATAATTGAAACAGGAAAGGAATAAGATGTTTGATAAGCTGGAGGATCTGCTGATCCGTTTTGAAGAAATCATGGGCGAATTAAATGAGCCGGATGTTACATCGAATCAGGCGCGGTTCCGCGCATTGATGAAGGAACAGAGCGATCTGACTCCTATCGTGGAGGCATATCGGGAATATAAAAAGTGTACGCAGGATATTGAGGATAGCCTGACGATGCTGGAAGAGGAAAGCGATGCAGAGATGAAGGAGATGCTCAAGGAGGAGCTGGGCGCGGCAAAAGACCGCGTACAGGAGCTGGAGCAGGAATTGAAGATACTCCTTTTGCCGAAAGACCCTAACGATGAGAAAAATGTTATCGTGGAAATACGCGCGGGAGCGGGGGGAGATGAGGCGGCATTGTTTGCTGCGGAAATCTACCGGATGTATGTGCGCTATGCGGAGCGTCAGCGCTGGAAGACGGAGACGATGGATGTGGAGGAAATCGGCATCGGCGGTATGAAAAACGTGAGCTTTATGATTTCAGGACAGGGAGCTTATTCCCGATTGAAGTACGAAAGCGGCGTGCATCGCGTACAGCGGGTACCGGAAACTGAGAGCGGCGGGCGTATCCATACGTCCACGATCACGGTGGCCATCATGCCGGAGGTAGAGGATTTTGACGTTCAGATAGATATGAATGACTGTAAGTTCGACGTATTCCGTGCGTCCGGAAACGGAGGGCAGTGTGTCAATACGACGGACTCTGCTGTACGGTTGACTCATCTCCCGACAGGAATCGTAATCTCCTGTCAGGATGAGAAGAGCCAGCTGAAAAATAAGGACAAGGCGCTGAAGGTGCTGCGCGCGAAGCTGTACGATCTGGAACAGCAGAAGCGTCATGATGAAGAGGCGGAGCTGCGGCGCAGTCAGGTCGGTACAGGTGACCGTTCTGAAAAAATCAGGACTTACAATTTCCCGCAGGGAAGAGTGACCGACCACCGCATCAAGCTTACATTGTATAAGATAGACGCCATCATGGACGGAGATATCCAGGAGCTGATAGACCATCTTATCGCAGCGGATCAGGCAGCAAAGCTTGCAAGGCTGAATCAGAATGAGATTGCCTGATATGCTAGAGTATTCCTTCCAGTTTTAGCAGGAATTCTTTTACGGAATCGCCGCAGGCATAGCCGTGGATATCCCCGTTTTTGCGGATGACCCTGTGGCAGGGCACGAGGATAAGGAGGGGATTATCGTGGTTCGCCTGTCCGACGGCGCGGACAGCTTTGGGGCTGCCGATAAGCTTAGCAATATCCTGATAGCTTCGCGTCTGGCCGTAGGGAATGGTGCAGAGGGCGTCCCAGACGCGCTGCCGGAACGGTGTTCCCCGGTAGAAGACAGGAAGCTCGAACGCCTTTCGCTTTCCGGCGAAATATTGTGCGAGCTGTTCCTGCGTCCGTTTGGAAAGCTCTGTTTCCGGTCCGGAATCGGAGAGCGGCGGGTAGGGCTTACCGCTTCCGGGAGGCTTGGCGGCTTCCAGTAAAGACAGCTCCGTGATAAAGCCGTCTTCCTCCTTCATGGATAAAAGCCCGATGGGGCTGGCAAAAAGATGGCAGAAAGTCATTGGCAGCCTCCTCTTTTTTGATACAGGATGATTTCGGGAGCGCTTCCATTGCAGCCATATGTACATATGAGAAGATAGTCTGCGTCCGCCACGATGCCGTAGCAGCGGTCGCTGCCGGGAATCTCTGTCTGGTTTCCGAAGTAGACATTACGGTCTTCCAGCAGCCTGACGGAGCTTTTGTTTGGAAGAGGATATTCCAGATTCACATAAAAACCGTTCAGCAGATTTAAGTCAGTGACATGAAGATTGGGAATGCCGAGAGAGTTGATATCATCTATCAGCTCTTTTTTTAATGCGTGGAAAGTATTGAAGCCGCCATTTTTAATACACTCGGCGGCAACACATGTCCCTCCAAAGGGATGGCCGTCTGTTTTGGTACAGCCGCCGCACTCTGCCCGACGGGGGCAGTCAGAGCAGCAGTCAACGCCGCAAATAGATAACATAGTGATACCTCCTGAAAAATTGACAGCATCATTATATCATTTTCTGAGGAATCATTTCCATTGATTTTTATAATTCATGTGCGTATAATATGACAGTGGGTTACTGTTCGCATCAGCGGCAGAGCCTGTGATGCAGAGGAAAACAGAGGAAAATAAAATGACATTAAAAGAGTTACCTATCGGAAAAACAGCAACGATACGGACAGTGGGAGGAGAAGGAGCGCTTCGGCAGCATTTTCTGGACATGGGCCTGATACCTCAGGGTGATGTGACGATGGTAAAATATGCTCCAATGGGCGATCCGATGGAGCTTCGGATACACAGCTATGAGCTGACGCTGCGGCTGGCGGATGCGGAGAAGATAGAGATAGAGAACGTGAGGGATGCAGAGCATACGGACGGGAAAAAGCTTCAGAAAGCGATACCTCATCCGGGTCTGGGTGAAGAAGGAAAATATCATCAGAAAAAGCATGAAAATCCGCTTCCGGATGGAGAACTGCTGACCTTTGCGCTGGCGGGCAACCAGAATTGCGGTAAGACGACGCTTTTTAATCAGTTGACGGGGTCCAGCCAGCATGTGGGTAATTTCCCGGGAGTGACGGTGGATAAAAAGGACGGTACGGTCCGCGGAAACGGTAATACGCTTGTGACGGACCTGCCGGGCATTTATTCCATGTCCCCGTATTCCAGCGAGGAAATCGTGACGAGGAATTTTTTGCTGGATGAGCATCCAAAAGGAATCATCAATATTGTGGATGCGACCAATATCGAGAGGAATCTGTATCTGACGATGCAGCTGATGGAGCTGGATATCCCGATGGTGCTGGCACTGAATATGATGGATGAAGTTCGGGAAAACGGAGGCTCTATTCTTGTCAATGAGATGGAGGAACTTTTAGGAATTCCGGTTGTTCCCATCTCTGCTGCAAAAAATGAAGGGATAGACGAGCTGGTATCCCATGCGCTCCATGTGGCAAAATATCAGGAAAGACCGGTTCAGGTAGACCTTTGCGACAGCAATGACGATGGTGGCGCAGTACACAGGTGTCTGCATTCCATCATGCATTTCATTGAAGATCATGCGAAGGAGGCAGGGATTCCGGTACGTTTCGCAGCATCCAAACTGGCGGAAGGCGATACGATCATTATGGAAAGCCTGAAGCTGGATCAGAATGAGAAGGAGACGCTGGAGCATATCATCAGGCAGATGGAAGCAGAGCGGGGGCTGGACAGGGCGGCTGCAATGGCGCATATGCGTTTTGATTTTATCGAAAAAGTATGTGAGCAGTCCGTGATACGCCCGAGGGAGAGCAAAGAACATATCAGAAGTGAAAAGATAGACCGCCTCCTGACGGGAAAATATACGGCGCTGCCATGCTTTGCGGGCATCATGGGGCTCGTGTTTTATCTGACCTTCGGTGTCATCGGAAAATTTCTGGCGGATATTCTGGATATGGGCATCACGGCACTGGGGGATATGGCGGACCGGCAGATGACTGCGTGGAATGTGAATTCGGTCGTACATTCGCTCGTGATAGACGGGATTTTTAACGGCGTGGGAAGTGTGCTGAGCTTCCTGCCGATCATCGTAACGCTGTTTTTCTTTCTGTCGATGCTGGAGGACAGCGGATATATGGCGAGAGTAGCTTTTGTGATGGATAAGCTGCTGCGTAAGATAGGATTATCGGGCAGAAGTATTGTTCCGATGCTGATAGGCTTCGGCTGCACGGTTCCGGGAGTCATGGCGAGCCGGACGCTGCCGTCTGCCCGCGACAGGAAGATGACGATACTTTTGACTCCTTTTATGAGCTGTTCTGCAAAGCTGCCGATATACGCATTTTTTACGGCGGCGTTTTTTCCGGAGCACGGGGCGCTCGTGATGATAGCGCTGTATTTTGGAGGCATGGCGATCGGGATATTAGCGGCTCTGGTATTGCGGAAAACGATGTTTGGCGGAGAGGCGGTTCCCTTTGTAATGGAACTGCCTAATTATCGGATGCCCGGAGCTAAAAATGTGGGGCATCTGCTCTGGGATAAGGCGAAGGATTTTCTGCAGAGGGCGTTTACGGTTATTTTTGCGGCAACGCTCATCATATGGTTTCTGCAGACCTTTGATATGCATCTGAATATCGTCGCGGATTCGCAGGACAGCATGCTTGCGATGGCTGCGGGCATCATCGCGCCGGTATTTGCTCCTATGGGATTTGGAGACTGGCGCATCTCAACAGCGCTGATAACAGGCTTTATGGCAAAGGAGAGCGTAGTGTCTACCCTGTCTGTCCTGTTTGGTTCTACACAGGCGCTGACAGCAGCACTGTCACCGCTTTCTGCGGTAAGCCTGCTTGTGTTCTGTCTGCTGTATACGCCGTGTGTGGCGGCAGTGGCGTCCATTAAAAGAGAGCTGGGCGGAAAGTGGGCAGTCGGGGTGGTCATCGGGCAGTGTGTGATAGCCTGGATAGCAGCGTTTGTGGTCTATCTGGCAGGAAATATTTTTATATAAATTTGATTGACATCCATTTTGACTTCGTTTAAAATAAGGACAAGTTGAGAAGTTATCAACCCACAAAATCAGGCGGGATATTTTCTGAGAAGAAGATGTCCTGCCATCCCCCCCTATATGAAGATGATGACCGCCGGTTTCCGGCGGTTTTTTTATGATAGGAAGGTTTCTTTCCTATCATAAAAAAGCACAATTATGTGCTAAGGCACATATTGTTATTGTTTACACCAGCCTCAAACTCTCGCCGTTTGAGGCGTGAGAACGTGATTCTGGGGTGAGCGGGTCTTTTTTTCATGTTTCCACAATAAAACTCAGGAAAAATCAGAAGTTTATCGGAGTATTAAAACACCTTTCATAAATTGTGTTTCATTATGTGTTTCATACACGATAGCTTTTTCTTCTTCAGTACATCCAATCAATATTTTTATTTCTGAATCCTTTTTCATCAAATCGACAATACACATTATTGCATCAACCTTTTTTTCGGCACTTCCTACCCATACATCTATTCCCGCACCATCCATAGAGGAGGTATCTTTCAAATAGCCATAATCAACCCGATAAATGAAATTGGGATACTTAGGATGTGCGGTTCCTTTTGGTCTATCAATTACAATTTCTGAATTGGTCACCAATTTATCCAATGCGTTCCAAAATTCGCTATTGTACTGCATCTTACCACTCCCTTTCAAATTTAAACTATTCTAATTCACTATCTCTTTACATTTTAAGGTATAATCAATAAATGTATCAATGTTACTTAGCAACCCATTTTTTAATTTATTGCTTTGGATAATCTTTTCTATAATCTGCAACCACATATGCGATTGCTTCTTCAATTTGGTGTTTTAGCACCCTTGGAGTATATTTACTATTTGCATTATTAAGACTTCATTTCATTACAGTATTTAATGATGTGAATAAAAAAACAAGACGAACAGTCCTATTAGGTAGGGAATGCCAATCTTGTGTGCGTAGTTTTCCTATTATCTCTTTTCTCTCTAATCTAAAATATCTTTACTAAAAAAATTTTTCTTGCTCTGTTTATTGTAATAAAATAATCTCTCAAAATGGATTCTATTCTCTACTGTGTTCTCTCTGTTTCTGTTACTGCCGCGCATAAACTAAACACATCATTTTTTATATTATACCTGCGAAACGTATTGGAGTCTATAGATTTTCTATAAATTTCCACTTTTTAAAATTTCTTGACTTAATGGGAATTTTGTTCCCGAAAATGTTTTTAAAGGGCAGACCCGAAGATTTACCCCTTAACTTAACAAAATTCTGGTCTAACTAAATGACATTGCCAGTGAACAGTAACCACATACTTTTTATAGGACAAAAAAACTTTTTCGTCCGCTTGTAACAGCTTTTTAAATCCGTTATACTGGAAGAAAGGATGGGGTGTCCGGATTTCAGCAAAAGACGAAGGGAGGGTTTTTTATGAAGGGACAGATGATAATCACAATAGGCAGGTGCTTTGGAAGCAACGGCAGGGAGATAGGGGACCGGCTGGCACGGGAACTTGGGCTTGGATTTTATGACCGCAATCTGATAGATCTGGCTGCAAAGAAAGCAGGTATAGAGAGAAGCGTGGCGGGAAATGCGGACGAAAAGCTGATAGGACGGTTTTTAGAGCTGTCTCCGGGGCTGGATCTTATCCAGGAAAGCCGGAATGAAAAGATTTACCGGGCGCAGGCGGAGGTGATAAGGTCTATCGTAAAGAGCGGGGAATCCTGTGTTTTTGTTGGAAGAGGGGCGGATTATGTGCTGCGTAACCGTCCGGAAGTGTTAAAGGTCTTTATCTATGCGCCTTTGGAAAGCAGGATACAGACTGTCATGAAGCGTTATGATTTCAATGAGGATGAGGCGCAGAGAGTTATCCGTCACATGGACAAAACGAGGCGCAACTATTATGAATATTTTACGGATCGCAACTGGGATCAGAAGGAAGGAAAGGATCTTTTGCTCGACAGCAGCGAATTCGGCATCAGGGGATGTGTGGAGCTGATAAAAGCGGCAGCAGAAATCAAAATGGAACGGGATTGGGATGTATGAAAAAAGAAATACTGGATTTGACGCAAAAGTGCAGAGTGAAATGCCTGCCGGAGGACATACTGGAACAGAAGATGGAAGAAGAGGCAGAGCCTTTTTTACAGAGGATCCGCGTAAGCGGTATGATGAAAACAACTGAAAATAAAGGCTTATATTATGAGCTTTATCCGCAGGAAAATGCAAAAGGAACTATCGTGGTCAGCTATGGTTTTACGGAGTCCTGCTTAAAATACTATGAGCTTCTTTATTATTTTTACAGGGAAGGCTATCAGGCGGCCATCATGGACCATCGCGGGCACGGGCGCTCCATGCGCGAGGTGGAGGATATGACGGTCGTGCATGTCGAGCTGTTTTCCCGTTATGTAAAGGATCTGCATCATTTTGTGGAGAAGAAGGTGAAGCCGATGGCGGATGGAAAGCCGCTGTATCTGTTCGCACATTCGATGGGCGGATGCATCGGGACTTTTTATCTGGAGCAGTATCCGGACGATTTTAAAAGGGCGGTCCTGACCGCTCCGATGCTCGGGGTAAAGCTGGGCGGATGTCCTGCATGGGCTGCCAGGGTACTGTGTGATATGGAGGTATTCCGCGGAAAAGGTACGGAGCGGCTGTTTACTCAGTCGGCTTTTGACCCGGACGAGTCTTTTGAAGAGTGTTCCGCAAGCTCTGAGGCGCGTCATGCCTGGTATATGAAAAAGCGGCGGGAGGACGAGAATTATCAGACTTCCTCCGGCAGCTATTATTGGGGGAAGGAAGCGATAAATGCAGGGGAATTCGTGGTCAGCAGAAAGCAGGCAGAGAAGGTAAAGGCTTCTGTGCTCCTGTTTCAGGCAGAATACGACAGTCTCGTGAAGCCAGAACCTCAGGACCGGTTTATTTCCCGTATTGCGGATGGCAGACTGGTGTTTGTGCCGGGAGTACGTCATGAAATCTATCGGGCGCCCAATGAGGTATTGCAGCCATATTTGGAGGAAATATTCCGGTTTTACGAGGGTGCGGACCAGCCGGTAACGAAAGAGGCTCAGGCGCTTTTGGTGACAGGGATAGAAAATGCGAGGCAGCTTGGCGGATATGAGACGGCGGACGGGCGTCATGTGAAAAGGGACGTTCTTCTGCGTACGGCGAAACTTTCGGATGCGCCGTCGGAGGAGCTGGCTGCATTAAAGGACATTTACCATCTCGGCGTTGTGGTGGATTTCAGGACGTTGGCAGAAAGAGAGGGAGCACCGGATCCGGAGATAGACGGCGTGGACAATATTGTTCTGGATGTGCTGGATGAGGGCAGCAGGACGGGAGCGGGCGCGGCGATAGCCGGGATATATGAAAACGGCGGTGCCGAGCCGGCAGGGGTCATGCTGAATATCATCAGAAGCGGCTGCGTTTCCGAACGGATGTATGCGGATATGGCATTTGACCCTGCGGCAGAAAAGGGCTTTCGTGATTTTTTCAGGATACTGTTGGAAAATGGCGGGCAAAAGGCTGTTTTATGGCATTGCAGCGGAGGAAAGGACAGGACGGGAGCAGCTGCCGTCTTACTGCTTTTGGCACTGGGCGTAAACAAGGAGACTGCGCTGAGGGACTTTGAGCTGACAAACGAGTTTCTGCGGGAGAAGATAGCCTATATGGAAAGCCGTGCGGCAGAGCTGACTGACGACCCGGAAGAAATCGCGTGGGTAAAAGATCTGACGGGAGTAAATCGAAAATATATGGAAAAGCTTCTGGATACGCTGGAGGAAAAGTACGGCTCGCAGGAGCGTTATCTTACGGAAGGGCTGGGGCTTGACAGGGCAGAGCTGGAACAGCTCAGGGAAATGTATCTGGAATAAAAAAGTGTGAGCCTTGGCGTACCGGGCCGCGTGCGAAAGCACGCGGTTCTTTTTGGCAGCCTGCGCTGGAAGGGGTACAAAAAAACCGCTGAGTCATAAAACTCAACGGTTTTAAATCAGTCGGAGTGACAAGACTTGAACTTGCGGCCTCTTCGTCCCTAACGAAGCGCTCTACCACCTGAGCCACACCCCGATTCTGTCTGGCTGTCTCAACCGGACAAGTGATATTCTACTGCAAGGGATGACAAAAGTCAACACTTATTTTAAAAAAAATTAAAAAAATTTTTGTATTTTCTTTCTTGAGTTCCTTTTGGGAATCGACTATAGTAGACGCAGATGGAGGAGCTTATGAAATATATATGGCTGACGATTAAAAAAATGCTGAGATATCTGTTAAAACCGCTGTCCTTTGTGCCGGCGCTCTGTGTGATGTATCTTATCTATTCGTTTTCGGCTCAGGCGGGGGCGGAATCCGGGGAATTGAGCATGAAGGTGAGCAGTAAGATAGTGGAGATAGGGGCGAGGCTTCTGGACCGGGAGCTAAGTGCGGCACAGATTTCTCAATACGCGGTGGGAATCCACTTTTTAGTGAGGAAGATGGCGCATTTTTCAGAATATATGCTGCTGGGGATATCGATGGCGCTGCCGTTGTACGTATATCGTGTGAGAGGTTTCTGGCTTGTTCTGGCGGCAGGATTTTTCTGCGTGGCGTTTGCAGGGCTTGATGAGTATCATCAGATGTTTGTGGCAGGACGTTCGCCGGCGCTGAAGGATGTGCTGATAGACAGCGCCGGGAGCATAACGGGGATTTATATTACGAGGATATGCGGGTTCATCGGGAGAAAGACGGTGTTTGCGCCTCTGGCGATGGAGCGCAGACGGAAACGGTGATTTTTGGAAAGAGGGATTCTATCTCGTTTCCGGATGCAAGAAAATCCGAAAAAGCGCTGGCGCTTCCGGCGGCGACGCTCATCTGGAAGGCATACCGGTACTCGTGCGTCTGTTCCCATCCTGCAAGGAAACCGGCTACCATGGAATCTCCTGCGCCGACCGCATTTTTTAATGCTCCTTTTGGAGCAGGTGCGATATAGGAGGAGCCGTCTTCGGCAGCAAGAAGCGCACCCTGCCCTCCCATAGAGACGAGGACGTTGCGCGCACCCATTTTTTGAAGCCGGCGCGCATACTCAAAAATTTGGCTGCTGTCGCACAAAACTGTGCCGAACAGATCTTCTAGCTCGTGGAGATTGGGCTTTATGAGAAATGGATGAAAAGGGAGCGTCTGCAGCAGCGGCTGTTTTGATGCGTCTACGATCACCGGAACATTTTTGAGGGAGAGTTTTTCCAGGATATCACGGTAAAGGGTATCCGGCATCCCGGCCGGGATGCTTCCGGCGAGTATGAGGGTATCCCGGTCGGTAAGGGAAGATATGCGGGAGAGCAGACGCTGAAGGCTTTCGGGGTCGATGGAAGGCCCCATACCGTTTATCTCCGTCCCGTCAAAATCCTTTAGTTTGACATTGATGCGTGAAATCCCATCTTTTAATCTGATGAGGTCGCAGCAGATACCGGCGCTGTAGAGGCGGTGCAGTATTTCTTCTCCGACGAATCCGGCGGCAAAGCCGAGAGCGGTATTTTCGATGCCGAGGTTATGGAGGACGGTGGAGACATTGATGCCTTTTCCGCCGGGAAGGAGCTGTTCCGTTGTGGTACGGTTTGTCCTTCCTGTTGCAAAGGCGTCAAGCGTTACGATATAATCAAGAGATGGATTCAGGGTCACTGTATAGATCATGGGAGCCTCTTTCCAGTTGTATAAAAATACAACTATGCACACTTTTTATTATATGATGTTGGGGCAAAAGCCCCCGGCTGCGATATCCGAATATTGGGGCGGGTCAATCAGTCATAGAACCACTCCCGTGCAAGCACGTCGTGTTTCATGATTTTTGCCCCTGATATCATTATATTATAGAGCGGCAGGAGAGGCAGGTCAATCGGCGTACACAAAAACAAACGGGCGGTTATGCCTGGATAATGGAAAGAGGGAAAAAATGAGCATACAAAAAAACTGCGGCATCGGACGGATAGTGGAAAAGCAGAGAGTCTTTTTTGAATCGGGAAAGACGTTCGATCTGGGATTCCGTAAGGCAGCCTTAAAGAGGCTGGAGCGTGCGATCTCAGAGCTTGAAGGGGAGATATGCGAAGCATTGGCGAAGGATCTGGGAAAATCCCGCACGGAAGGCTATATGTGCGAAGTCGGGCTGACGCTGGGCGAGATACGGGAGCAGAGGAGGAATCTGCGCAGATGGAGCCGGACAGAGCGGACAGGTGCAGGGCTGGCAAATTTCCCGGCAAAGGGATATATCGTGCAGGAGCCTTACGGCACAGTGCTCATCATGTCTCCGTGGAATTATCCGTTCATGCTGGCGATAGAGCCGCTGGCAGGGGCAATAGCGGCGGGAAACTGCTGCGTAATAAAGCCTTCAGCTTATTCGCCTGCGACGTCGGCGGTCATTGCAAAGCTGATACGAAAGACCTTTCCCGAAGGATATGTAACGGTGATAGAGGGCGGACGAAAGGAAAATGCAGAGCTTCTGGAGCAGAGATTTGATTATATCTTTTTTACGGGGAGCGTATCCGTTGGAAAACTTGTGATGGAAAAGGCGGCGGCGCATCTGACGCCGGTTTCTCTGGAGCTGGGGGGAAAGAGCCCCTGCATTGTAGACAGCACGGCGAAAATCCCGCTGGCTGCACGGCGGATTGTATTCGGAAAATTTTTAAACTGCGGACAGACGTGTGTCGCGCCGGATTATGTTCTCGTGGAAGAGAGCGTGAAGGAGGAATTATTAAAGGAGCTTATCCGCTGGACGAAGAAGATGTACGGTGACGCTCTGGAAAATGCAGATTATGGAAGGATTGTAAATAAGAAACACTTTGAACGGGTCAGAGCGCTGATAGATGAAAGGCATGTGGTGTTTGGAGGAGAAGCAAGAGAGGAGACGCTGCAGATCCAGCCGACGATACTGTTTCCGGTGTCAGAAACAGACGCATGTATGCAGGAGGAGATTTTCGGACCGATTCTGCCAGTCATTCCGGTAAAGGATATGGAGGCGGCACGTGCGTTCGTGAAACGGCGTCCACATCCGCTTGCCTGTTACGTTTTTACGAACAGCAGAAAGACAGAGCGGATGTTTATGAAGGAAACGGCGTTTGGCGGAGGCTGCATCAATGACACGATCATGCATCTGACTCCGTCAAAGCTTCCGTTTGGCGGAGTGGGCAGCAGCGGTATGGGTTCCTATCATGGCAAAAAGAGTTTCGAGACGTTCAGCCATGCAAAGAGCATATTGAAAAAATCCACATTTCTTGATGTGACAGCACGGTATCAGCCATACAAAGGATGGAAACGTTTACTCATCAGGATGATTGGAAACAGATAACGGACGCAGAAAAACAGCTGGCATACCTCGTCCCCTTCCCGCATAGATTTTAAAGAAAAATGCGGGGACAAGGAGTGGGAGGATGTTTGAGACAAGAACAGTGCGGGAAGTAGGCGAACAGCTGGGTGCAGATGTGAAGGATGGACTGACGGAAGCAGAGGCAGAGCAGAGGCTTTTGGAGAACGGACCAAATGAATTAAAGGAAAGCAAAAAGAGAACGGCGGTGCAGGCGTTTCTGGAGCAGCTGAACGACCCATTGATATATGTGCTCCTGGCTGCGGCGGCGGTCTCTTTTTTGCTGCACGAATACAGCGATGCAGTCATCATCCTGGCAGTGGTATGCTTAAACGCGGCGGTAGGCGTGCTTCAGGAGGGAAAAGCGCAGAAAGCGCTGGATTCCTTAAAAAAACTGACCCGTCCGAAGGCGTTGGTGATACGGGACGGACGGGAGAGGGAGATAGAGGCGTCGGGGCTTGTGTGCGGCGATCTGGTATGCCTGACTGCGGGGTGTCAGGTACCTGCGGACATAAGACTGACCGAGGTGGAAAACCTGAGAGTGGAGGAATCGGCGCTGACAGGAGAGACGATTCCTGTGCTTAAGCATGCAGAGGAGATAAAGACTGCCGGACGCAGGGAAATTCCTCTGGGTGACCGGAAAAATATGGCGTTTATGTCAACAATCGTGACTGCCGGCAGAGCAAAAGGGGTGGTAACTGCGGCGGGAATGGAGACGCAGATCGGCAGGATAGCGGCGATGATGAGCGAGAGCCGGGAGGAGATGACTCCTTTGCAGAAGCGTTTGGGCGATCTGGGAAAGCTTTTGAGTATCCTTTCTCTCGGTATCTGCATGGCATTGTTCTTTATCGCCGTGTGGCAGAAGAGGGATGTGTTTGAAATGCTTCTGACAGCGATTTCGCTGGCGGTAGCGGCAGTCCCGGAGGGACTTCCCGCAGTAGTCACGCTTTGCCTTGCCCTGAGTGTGACGAGGATGGTAAAGGTCAATACTATTGTCAGACGTCTTCCCTGTGTGGAAACGCTGGGGGCAGTAAATGTGGTCTGTTCGGATAAAACAGGGACATTGACGAAAAACCGTATGACAGTGGAAAAGTGCTTTGTAAATCTTTGTGAGGAAAAACCGTCCGAAAGTCCGGTGTGGAAGGAGTTTTTCAGGGCGGCGGTACTGTGCAACGACGCGAGAATAGGAGAAGAAAGGATAGGAGATCCGACGGAGCTCGCACTTTTGGACTTTGCTGCCCAAAACGGAGTATTCCGTGAAAAAGAGGAGCTGGGATTTCCGCGCCGGGCAGAGCTTGCGTTCGATTCTGACAGGAAAATGATGACGACCTTTCATAGGAACGGGGCGGGCGGGGTGTGCTATACAAAGGGCGCACCTGACCGTGTGTTGAAATGCTGCAGGTTTATCATGGACAGAGGAAAAAGGATGCCGATGACATCAGAGCACAGACGCAGGGTTGAGCGCTGTATCCGGGAAATGTCCGGCGAGGCACTGCGGACGTTGGCTGTGGCAAAAAAGGATGGTTCTCTTGCAGATGGGGAAACAGGACTGACATTTCTGGGGATACTGGGAATGAAGGATCCGATTCGTCCCGAAGCGCAGGAGGCGGTGGAGACGTTCCGGAATGCCGGCGTAAAAACGGTGATGATAACAGGGGATCATGCCGGTACGGCGTTTGCCATTGGCAGGCAGCTGGGGCTCGTATCGCGGATGGAAGAGTGTATGACGGGAGAAGAGCTTTCGGAGCTTTCACAGGAGCAGCTTTCGGAAAGGCTGGACAGGGTCCGGGTGTTTGCAAGGGTTTCTCCGGCACATAAGGTACAGATTGTGCGAGCATTTAAAAAGAGAGGAAACATCGTGGCTATGACCGGAGACGGAGTCAATGATGCGCCCTCTCTGAAAGCTGCAGATGTTGGAATCGCTATGGGAAAGGGAGGCACGGACGTGGCGCGTCAGGCATCCGACCTGATTTTGACAGATGATAACTTTGCAACGATACGCAGGGCGATAGAGGAAGGCAGAGGCGTTTATGAAAATATAAAAAAATCTGTTATCTTTCTGCTCTCCTCCAATCTGGGAGAAATCTTGACGATGTTCACAGCGGTCATTGTGGGGCTTCCGTCGCCGTTGAGATCCAGCCATATCCTCTGGATAAATCTGATTACCGATTCGCTTCCGGCGCTGGCGCTTGGCGTGGATAAAAACGATGGGAACAGGCTTATGGCTCGGCCTCCGCGCAAACCGGAGGAAAGTCTGTTTTCGGACGGCGGGATGAGGAGGACATTTTTGTATGGAGCGCTGATAGCGGGGATCAGCCTGACGGCCTTTTTTACAGTGCCGTGGATATTGTTAAAGCAGACAGGAATACCATTTTCGCCGGGGCGGATAAGGGAGCTTTTGGAAAACGGAGAGATATTACTGCGTTCCCAGACGTATGCGTTTACCGTGCTCGGCATGTCCCAGCTGTTTCATGCGGTGGGGATGCGGGATGTAAAAAAATCGGTATTCCGAATGAATGTATTTGAAAACAAACTGATGCTCGCCGCCTGTGCAGCGGGGCTTATCCTGCAGGCGGCGGTAACGGAAGTGCCGTTTTTGGTAGGAATGTTTTCAACGGTGCGCCTTTCGGGAAGAGAATGGGGATATCTGGCGGGGCTTGCGGCATTTCCGATGGTTGCGCACGAGCTGGCAGTGCTTTTTATGGAAAAGGAAGAAAAGAATCAGTCATATCCGGACAGCAGGGAAAATATATTGGAACATGACAGGGACATGCGCCCGGGAAACAGAGGCAGACAGGAGGGATGGATGTGACGGATAAAATACAGGAGCAGGTGCTGAGCCTGTTCCCGGAATATCTGAGATTTCGGTGGAAGAAGGCGGCACAGGCGGCAAAAGGGCTGCAGGAGATACGGCTGCGGGCAAAAAGGCCGGTCATCCTTTTGCTTGACGGAAAAGAGTGGTTTATGGAGGAATCCGGCGGGCTCACAATGGATGCAGAACGGGCAAGGCATCTTCCCGAGGAGGAGCTGGAGGCGGTGCTGAAGCACATCTGCAAGTATTCTCTTTACGCCTATGAGGAAGAGTTTTCAAAAGGATTTATCAGCGCAGAGGGTGGTTTCAGAGTAGGAATTGCAGGAGAAGTCCTTATGAGAAGGGATGGGACGGTTAAAAATATCCGCAGCGTTTCAAGCCTGAACATCCGTGTGGCGCACGAGATATGCGGCGCAGGCGCGGGAGTCCTTCCGTATCTGTACGAAAAGGGGAGACTTGTGAGTACGCTGATCGTGTCACCGCCGGGATGCGGAAAGACAACGCTTTTGCGGGATTTGATACGGCTTATATCGAACGGGGATAAAGACCGTATGGGGATGACGGTCGGCGTGGTGGACGAACGTTCGGAGCTGGCTGGCTGTGTGAGAGGAATTCCGGAAAATGATCTGGGATTTCGGACGGACGTGTTGGACGGATGCCCGAAGGATGTGGGCATGATGATGCTCCTTCGGTCGATGTCACCTCAGGTAGTGGCTGTAGACGAGCTTGGGAGCGAGGCGGACGTGCGGGCGCTGGAGCAGGTCATGAAATGCGGCTGCAGCGTGCTGGCGACGATACATGCAGGCTCTTACGAAGAGCTCCGACAAAAACAGTTTATGGAAAAGCTCATGGAAGGCAGGGCGTTTGGACGCTATCTGGTACTGGGGCGCAGAAACGGACATTTTTTGACGGAGGAAGTGCTGGACCGGGATGGAAGATGTCTGGCGGAGGCGCTGTGATGCTGTCGGCGGTCGGCGCGTGTGTAACGGTTGCCGGGAGTATAGGGGCAGGATATTGTCTTTGCCGGGAAAAGAGCGAGCGCGCCGCGCAGCTTTTTCTGCTGGGACAGATGTTTGAGATGACGGCAGGGGAAATAGGATACAGCCGGAGCTTTCTGCCGGATATTTTTTCAGAGACGGGCAGGCGGCTTGGCAGGGCGCAAAAGGGGGCTTCCGCAGAGCTGGGAAGCGTTCTTGTCCGTGCCGGGGAGCGGATGCTGGACGAAAAGGGGCAGCCGGTGGAAACGATATGGAAAGAGGAAATGGGCGTATTTTTAAAAAAGCTGCTTTTGACGGCAGACGAGGAGAGAGAGGTTCTTTCCTTTCCGGATGCAGTCTGTTATCTGGACGGGGAACGGCAGAAGCAGGCGGTAGAACGGTTTGCGGTGATTTTTCGGGAACGTGCAGAGGAAGCTTTAAAAAAGGCAGGACAGGAAAAGAGGACGGTGATGGCGGTAAGCGCGGCATGCGGGATGCTGACAGCGCTGCTTTTGATACGATAAAACGGTCTCCGGCAGCGAGCGGGCAGTCAATAGAATGGAAAGGAAAGGTACAGGGAAGGCAGATGGAAGTCGGGCTGATCTTTAAAATTGCAGCGGTGGGGATTTTGGTGACTATTTTAAGTCAGGTGTTAAAGCACAGCGGCAGGGAAGAGCATGCTTTTTTGCTTTCGCTGGCGGCTTTGCTCTTAGTGCTTGGCTGGATAGTTCCATACATATATGATCTGTTTTCGAGTATCCAGACGCTGTTTTCACTGTAAGGGCGGGATAAATGGAATTTGTTCGTGTAGGGGCGGTCGCCCTGGTGGGGGTGATGATAGCCGTTTCGTTTAAAGGAGGACGGCAGGAATACAGTCTTTATCTGGGTGGAGCGGTATGTCTGTTGATATTTACCTGCACCGTCGCCTATATGGGGCAGGCGGAATCCCAGTTGGCCATGCTGTGGAGGCAGATAGCCTCGGGAGGACGTTATGCTGCGCTTTTGTTAAAGGTGGTCGGTATCACCTGGATATGTGAGTTTGTGGCGGGGATATGCAGGGATAGCGGATTTTCCGCAGTGGCGTCGCAGGTTGAGCTGTTTGGAAAGATTGCTATCCTGTTTGCGGGGATGCCGGTCTTTCTGGCGCTGGCGGAGACAATCGCCGGATTTGCGGGGTGAACATGGAGCATTATCTGGAACAGTTGAATCTGACGGAAATGATGGCGGAGCTGGACGGATATTTTACAGGCTTTTCGTGGAATATGCAGGAAATATTCGGACAGATATTAAAAGGAAATTTCAGGAAAACACTGGAAATGGCGGGCGATGGGATAAGACAGGGGATTTGGGCGGAGTTGGGGGGATTTCGGGGGCTTCTGGCATCTCTTCTTGTGATCGGGCTTTTGTCTGTGCTTGTATCGGTTTTTATGACCAGCTTTGAAAATCATCAGACCGCGCAGATAGCTCATTATATTTTTTATCTGCTTCTGATGACGGTACTTTTAAAGATTTTTTCGGCGGGATATGAGCTGGCAGAGCAAAGCCTGACGGCGATGACAGGGGTATCGAGACTGACGCTCCCGGCGCTGTGTCTGTCGCTTGGACCGGCTGCGGGGAGCATCACGGCGGCAGGATATTATGAGCTGGCGCTTGTGCTGATATTTCTGGTGGAAACCTTTTTGCTGAATATCTGTCTGCCATTGATGCCGGTGTTTATGCTGCTTCTTTTGATGAACGGGGTATGGGAGGAGGGGCGCCTTTCTTCTTTGGCGTCGCTGCTGGAAAAGGGGGTTGTTTTTGCGTCAAAGTGCTGCATTGGGGCGGTGACCGGGCTGGGAGTTTTGCAGTCCATGGTAGCCCCGGCGCTGGACAGCTTAAAGCGCACGACGGCGCAGAAGGCGGTTTCGGCTATCCCTGCGCTGGGAGATTTGGCGGAGGGGACGACGCAGATATTGATTGGGTCGGCGGTGCTCGTCAAAAACAGCGTCGGACTGTTTACCGTCGTCTTACTGACAGCGCTTCTTGCTGTCCCGTTTTTTAAAATATTTGCTTATGGTGTTTTATTAAAGACAGCGGGCGCGCTTATCGGTATTGTCGCGGACAAAAGGCTCGTGGGGTGTATTGAACGGACGGCAGACGCAGTATTTTTGATGCTTCGGCTGGCGGTGTCCGGAGCAGCATGCTTTTTGATATTGACGGCTGTTGTGATATGCCTGGTGCGGGGAGGCGGATAGCATGAAAGATTTTTTGAGGCTTTTAAAGGATACAGCAGTATTTTTACTGGCGGCGCAGATGCTGATGCATTTTTTGCCTGCAAAAAAATATGAAAAATACGGGAAGCTGATGGTAAGCCTCATCGTTTTGTCGCAGCTTACGCTTCCGATTCTTTCAATCGTACAAAAAGATGCAACAGGGCAGTTCTGGAATGCATTCGGACATCTGGAGGAGGAAAACGAGATGTTTTCGGGGAGACTTGCTGCATTGGAGGGCACGGGAGAGGATGCGGTCAGAAACGGGATAGTGCAGTCGGTAGAGCAGAAGGTGGAGACCGTCGCAGCCAGGGCAGGGGTCGAGGTGGCGGATGTGCGGCTTAAGGAGGACGGCGTTGTATTAATAGAGGTAAAAAGGGCAGGGGCGCGGGACAGAGGGGATATCGTTCCGGTAAAGAAGGTCGTGATAGGAGCGGAAAACGGAGGGGGAGATCCAATCCCGGCAGAGGGAGCAGCCTTAAAAGGCAGTATCCGCACGGATTTGGAAAAGCCTTTTGCCAAAGCGCTGGATATGCAGCAGGAGGCGGTGGAGGTGGTCGAGCTTGAATAAGGTCTATGAGTGGTGCAGGGCACGGATGACGAAGGAAAATATGATCGTGCTGGCGCTGACGGGCGTGCTTTTGATGGTGGCAGCCATTCCTGCAAACGGAGGGAAAAGAAATGAGAAGGAGCCGGCTGCGGCCGTTCAGTCAGACGGCATGAGCGGAAATGAGCAGGAACAGGGGACGGAGAGTCCGCCTGTCGGGCTGGAAAGACGCCTTGAAAAATTTCTTTCCTGCATGGACGGCGCAGGAAGGGTAAAGGTGATGATAACCTTTTCTTCATCCGAGGAGCAGATCGTGGAAAAGGATGCTCCATCGGGCAGCATTTCACAGACGAGCGAGAACGATGGGTCGGGCGGTAGCAGGAGCGTTATGACAAAGCAGACACAGGAAAGCACAGTCTATGTGACAGGGCGTGACGGGACGCAGTCGCCGTATGTGTCAAAGACTCTTTCGGCCAGAGTCGAGGGAGTGACGGTGCTGGCAGAGGGCGGCGGTTCCCGGGCGGTACAGAAGAATATTACGGATGTGATAGAGGCATTATTTGGTATCGAGGCTCATAAAATTAAAGTAGCAAAACTAAAAGGGGAAGCAGAAGGGAGCAGAAATTGAAAAAAATGTTCAAACGCAATCAGGTCATGATAACAGCGCTGGCTATTATGATAGCGGTGGCAGGGTATCTGAATTTTGCCGGGACACAGATAGGGGAAGAAGAGCTGGTGAGCGCCGGGGCTCAAAAGGCGGGGGAGGACATGGAAGCTCTTCTGGAGCTTTCGGATGAGGATTTGGCTGCGGACATTCCGAGCCTTGACTCGGATATGGAGGGGGCTGCGGCAGAAAATTATCTGGATGCCGATATGCAGGCTGCGGACAGCGCGGATGTTTCTATCGTAACGGATTATATTGATGAGGAAGCTGCAGAAGCAGATACACAGGCATCCGGGCAGGAGGCAGAGGTGAAGGACGGAGAGATACCGGGCGAGGCGGTTTTTACCAATTCGGACGGTTTGAACAGTCTTTCCGGGGCACGCCTCTTAAAAGAACAGACCCGTGCCAAAAATAAGGAAACGCTTTTGGAGATAATCAATAACGCCAACATTGCGGAGAGCCAGAAGCAGGAAGCTGTAGACAGCATGATAGAGCTGACAGATGTTGCGGAGCGCGAAACCGCGGCGGAAATACTTCTGGAAACGAAAGGGTTTGCCGATGCGGTAGTGACGATAACGGAGGATTCAGCTGATGTGGTCGTCGGGATATCGGCGCTTACAGATGCCCAGTGCGCCCAGATAGAGGATGTGGTATCGAGAAAGACAGGGGTACCCGCAGAAAATATCGTGATCAATCCGTTGGCGGGACAGTGACGTTCATTATGCGCCCTGCTCAAACAATTCATGTTCAGTCTGCTGCAGCGCAGTTTCCCAAAGGGCGGATACTGGTAGGAGATTACGCTGCGGCAGTCCGGTGAACAGTGATCAGGGAGTAGCTGTCTGTAAAATTGCAAAAAAGAAATGCGTGCGAAACAAAGAAAAATGTGTTACACTGATTCTGATTGTACTAAGATAACAGGAAATGTACATTATATAAACGGAGTAACTGGATTGTCATAAAAGGAGATACGGAATGAAAAGAATATTTTTGATCGTATTGGACAGTGTGGGGATAGGGGCAATGCCGGATGCTGATTCCTATGGGGATGCAGGTACGAATACTTTAAAAGCTGCAGCCTCCAGCCCTTACTTTGATATGAAAAATATGGCTTCGCTGGGGTTGTTTGACCTGGACGGGATCGACTGGCATGAGCCTTTTGGAGCAATTTCGGGAAGGATAGCCCGCATGGAGGAAGCCTCCAAGGGAAAGGATACGACAACGGGACACTGGGAGATAGCGGGCATCTGCTCCCCTCAGCCGATGCCGACCTATCCGCAGGGCTTTCCGCAGGATGTGCTGGACAGATTCAGCGAGGCGGTAGGAAGGGGCGTTTTGTGCAACAAGCCTTATTCCGGAACAGATGTGATAAGGGATTACGGCGATGAGCATGTGAAGACCGGAAAATTGATAGTCTATACGTCGGCGGACAGCGTATTTCAAATAGCGGCGCATGAGGATGTGGTTCCGGTGGAGGAGCTGTACCGGTATTGTGAGATCGCCCGCAGCCAGCTGCAGGGAGAGCATGGCGTAGGCAGGGTCATCGCGCGTCCTTTTACAGGTGAGAGCGGAAATTATACGAGGACGCCGAGACGGCACGATTATTCGCTGCTTCCTCCATCGGTAACGATGCTGGATCAGCTAAAGAATGCCGGAAAGGATGTAATCGGAGTCGGAAAGATACGTGATATCTTTGCGGGCAAGTCCATTACGGAATATGTAACGACTTCCGGTAACGAGGACGGCATTGAGAAAACGTTGGATTATCTGAAAAAAGATTTTGACGGGCTGTGCTTTGTCAATCTGGTGGATTATGACATGCTTTATGGGCACCGCAGGGATGTGGACGGCTATGCCAGAGCGCTCACCTTTTTTGATAAAAAGCTGCCGGAGATGCTGGCACTTTTAAGAGAGGACGATGTGCTGATGATAACGGCGGATCATGGCTGCGATCCTTCTTATACGAAGACAACCGACCATACGAGGGAATACACGCCATTTTTAATGGCTGGACCGTCGATCGTTCCCGGAAACCTCGGCACACGCAGGACATTTGCGGATATCGGCGCTACCGTGCTGGACTGTTTCGGGATAACCCCTGAATTTGAGGGAGAATCCATGCTGCCGTAAACGGCGGGAATGTGACAGGGCGATGCAGGAGACATCGCTGTAAAATACCATTTTTTTACCGGAGGAGATTTATTTTGGGCAATCTGAAAGAAGAAATAAACAGAAGAAGGACATTTGCAATCATTTCCCATCCCGACGCGGGTAAGACAACGCTGACAGAGAAATTCCTGTTGTATGGCGGGGCAATCAATCTGGCGGGTTCCGTAAAAGGAAAGGCGACAGCGCGGCATGCGGTGTCGGACTGGATGGAGATAGAGAAGCAGAGAGGTATTTCGGTTACTTCTTCGGTTCTTCAGTTTGAATATGACGGTTTCTGTATCAATATCCTGGATACACCGGGACATCAGGATTTCTCGGAGGATACGTACCGGACACTGATGGCAGCGGATTCTGCAGTCATGGTCATTGACGCCAGCAAGGGTGTTGAGGCGCAGACGCGCAAGCTGTTCAAGGTCTGCGTCATGAGAAAGATACCGATATTTACATTTATCAACAAGATGGACAGGGATGCAAACGATACGTTCGAGCTGCTGGATGATATAGAGAAGGAGCTGGGGATAGCTACCTGCCCGATGAACTGGCCTATCGGTTCGGGAAAGAGCTTTAAAGGCGTGTATGACAGGGAAAAGCGCTGCGTGATAACCTATTCAGATACGGAAAAGGGAACGAAGGAAGGCGAGGCGACAGAAATCCCGGTTGACGAGCTGGACAAGCTTACGGGATTTGTAGGAGAGAACCTGAAAGAAAAGCTTATAGAAGAAATAGAGCTTTTGGACGGGGCGAGCGCAGAATTTGATTTGGAGCAGGTACAGGCGGGAGAATTGACACCGGTATTTTTTGGCTCAGCGCTTACGAACTTTGGCGTGGAAGACTTTTTGCAGCACTTTTTAAAGATGACAACGACTCCCCTGCCGCGCCGCTCGGACGCCGGGCTGATAGACCCTGCGGAGCACGCGTTCAGCGCCTTTGTATTTAAGATTCAGGCGAATATGAATAAGGCACACCGCGACAGAATCGCGTTCATGCGCATCTGTTCGGGCAAATTCGAAGCGGATATGGATGTAAAGCATGTCCAGAGCCAGCGGGTGATGAGGCTTTCTCAGCCCCAGCAGATCATGGCAAATGACAGAAAGATTCTGTCAGAGGCCTATGCGGGGGATATCATCGGCGTGTTCGATCCGGGCATCTTTTCCATCGGCGATACACTCTGCATGCCGAAGGAACAATTTGCGTATGAAGGGATACCGACCTTTGCGCCGGAGCATTTCGCGAGAGTGCGCCAGATAGATACGATGAAGCGTAAGCAGTTCGTAAAAGGTATCAATCAGATAGCGCAGGAAGGCGCGATACAGATATTCCAGGAGTTCAACACCGGTATGGAGGAAATCATCGTAGGCGTTGTGGGCGTCCTGCAGTTTGACGTGTTAAAATTCCGTCTGGAAAGCGAATATAATGTGGATATCAAACTGGAGCCGCTCCCTTATGAGCATATCCGCTGGATAGAAAATAAGGACGAGGTGGATTTGACAAAGATAGTGGGAACTTCCGATATGAAGAAGATAAAAGACCTGAAGGGCAACCCGCTTCTGCTGTTTGTCAACGCATGGAGCGTCGGCATGGTACAGGACCGTAACAAGGGGCTGATACTCTCTGAATTCGGGAAAAACTAAGGCAGAAAATAAACCTATGCAAAACAGACAGATTTTGTTATAATACCCTCAGTGAATAAGTATAAAGGAGGCGCCATTATGGAGAAAGAGACCAAGAAGAATACCTATGTACTGCAGGAGGATGAGAATATCGGTACCGTGCAGATTGCGGATGAAGTGGTTGCGATCATTGCGTCCTTAGCCGCTACGGAGGTGGAAGGCGTTTCTTCCATGGCCGGCAACATCACCAATGAAGTGATGAGCAAGGTGGGCGTAAAGAACCTGACAAAAGGCGTTAAGGTGGAAGTGTATGGTTCTGATGTAAAAGTCGGGCTGGCAGTTTTACTTGAGTACGGATACAATATTCCTGCAACCTGTCAGAAAGTACAGGAGCGCGTAAAGAATGCGATTGAGAATATGACAGGGTTAAATGTGACGGATGTGGATATCCGCATTGCGGGCGTCAACATGAATACGGCAAAGCACTGAGAGATACAGGTAGGAGATCAGATGAACAGAACAGAGCAGAGGGAGCATATTTTTATGCTGCTTTTCCGTGTGGAATTCAACCAGAAAGCCGATATGGAAGAGCAGTGTACCCTTTTTTTTGAAGAGGCAGAGACGGATATTTCCGAGAAGGACAGGGATTACATCCGGTCCAAGTATGAGAAGATTGCAGAGAAGCTGCCGGAAATCGACAGCATGATAAATGAGACGGCAAAAGGCTGGGATACCCAGAGAATGGGTAAAGTGGAGCTGGCTATCATCCGGTTGGCCGTCTACGAGATAAAGTATGATGAAAGCGTGCCTACGGGTGTTGCCATCAATGAGGCTGTAGAGCTTGCAAAGAAATTCGGGCAGGACAGCTCCGCAGGTTTTGTGAATGGCATTCTGGCGAAATTCGCATGAAAAATGTCTATACGGTAGCCCAGGTAAACTCTTACATTAAAAACATGTTTACCCAGGACTTTTTACTCCAGTCCATTCTGGTGAAAGGTGAAGTGAGCAACTGCAAGTACCATTCTTCGGGACATATTTATTTTACCCTGAAGGATGCCAAGGGTGCGATCGCATGCGTGATGTTTGCCGGCAACCGGAGCGGACTGAAATTTCATATGCGGGAAGGTCAGCAGGTGGTCGTTGCCGGAACGGTGGACGTGTATGAGAGGGACGGCAAATATCAGCTCTATGCCAGAGAGATCATTCTGGATGGGGCAGGGCTTTTGTATGAGCGATTTGAGCAGCTGAAAAGGGAGCTGGAGGACAGAGGGCTGTTTGCTCCGGAATATAAGCGGCCGATTCCAAGGTTTATCAATCGTCTGGGCGTTGTGACGGCTCCGACAGGTGCGGCGGTGCGCGATATCATCAACATTGCGAGACGCCGCAACCCTTATGTTCAGATAATCCTTTACCCGGCGGTCGTGCAGGGAGATCAGGCTCCGCAGAGTATCGTAAACGGGATACGGGCGCTGGAGCAGGCTGGTGTTGATGTGATGATCGTTGGAAGAGGCGGAGGCTCCATCGAAGACCTTTGGGCATTTAATGAAGAAATTGTGGCGCAGGCAATATTTGACTGCAGCATTCCAATTATTTCGGCAGTGGGGCATGAGACGGATACTACTATCGCGGATTATGTCGCTGACCTGCGCGCTCCGACGCCGTCTGCGGGGGCAGAGCTGGCAGTTTATGATTTCGGCCTTGCAGATGCACAGCTAAAAGAGCTGGAGGCAGGGATTACACGCAGGATGAAACAGAAGATACGGACCGCACGGATGCGTCTGGAGCATGACCAGACGCGTTTACGGTATTTAAGCCCTATGGGGCAGATACGGGAAAAAAGAAGCTGGCTGTGCCAGATGGAGGAAAGGCTTCAGGACAGGATGCAGCGGCAGATACAGATGAACCGGTATACGCTTTCTTTGTATGTGGAGAAGCTGAAAGGCCTTTCTCCGCTGGAAAAGCTGAATCAGGGTTTTTCCCATGTGGCGGATGGACAGGGCAGGACGGTAACGGACGTAGACCGCGTGCAGCCGGGGGAATTGCTGACGATACATGTCAAAAACGGCAGAATCACGGCAGAAGTGAAGGAGAAGGAACAATGGAAGCAGCTAAAAATGAGCTGACGCTGGAAGAGGCGTTTGCCCGTCTGGAGGAAGTGACGAGGATGCTGGAGGATGAGGATATCTCTCTGGAGCAGTCGTTTGCCGTTTATCAGAAGGGGATGGAGCTTTTAAAATATTGCAATGAAAGCATTGATAAGGTAGAAAAGAAGGTTCTGGTTTTAAACGGGGAGGGAAAACTGGATGAATTTTAAGGAGGAGCTGGCGCAGCGTACCGCAGAGGCGGAAGAGGTACTGAAACGGTATCTGCCCAAAGAAGAGGGATTTCAGAAACAGGTCTTAGAGGCGATGAATTACAGTGCGCTGGCAGGAGGAAAGCGGCTGCGCCCTGTGCTGATGGCGGAGAGCTTCCGTCTGTGCGGGGGGCAGGGCGATATTGTAAAACCTTTTATGGCTGCGCTGGAGATGATACATAATTATTCTCTCGTACATGACGACCTGCCGTCGATGGATAATGATGAATACAGGCGGGGCAGGAAGACGACATGGACTGTGTATGGAGAAGGAATGGCGGTACTTGCAGGAGACGCTCTTTTAAATTATGCGTTTGAGACTGCGGCTTCGGCATTTGACCTTGTAGAAAATCTGCCGGCAGACAGAAAGATGCAGGGATTTCGGGCTGTGGCGCGTGCGCTGCAGATTCTTTCCGGAAAGGCGGGGGTATATGGCATGATAGGCGGTCAGTGCGCCGATATCTGCGGAGAGGAGCTTCCTGAGGAAAAGGTGACAAAGGAGCTTCTCTGGTACATCCACAAGAACAAAACGGCAGCTCTGATAGAAGCGGCGCTTGTGATAGGAGCAGTCCTTGCGGGGGCATCCGAAGAAGACACGGCAAGGCTGGAAAAGGCGGCAGAAAATATCGGCATCGCCTTTCAGATTCAGGATGATATTCTGGATGTGACCAGTTCGCTGGAGGTGCTCGGCAAACCGGTAGGGAGCGACGAGAAAAATCATAAGGTGACTTATGTGAGCTTAAACGGGCTGGATCAGTCCCGTCGGGATGTGGCTGCCCTGTCGGAAGAGGCGCTCGAGATACTGCGGGCATTTCCGCAGCGGAACCTGTTTTTGGAGGAGCTTGTTATGACACTGATCAACAGGGAAAAATAGAAGGAGGCTTTGCATGCTTCTGGAACAGATACAGCAGACGAATGATATTAAAAATATAAACCCGAAGGATTATCCGAAGCTCGCAGAGGAGATACGTCAGTTCCTTATTGAAAAGATAAGTATGACGGGCGGACATCTTGGCTCCAATCTGGGAGCTGTGGAGCTGACGATGGCAATGCATCTGGCGCTCGAGCTGCCGGATGATAAAATCGTATGGGATGTGGGGCATCAGTCTTATACACATAAGCTTTTGACCGGACGTCGGGAAGGCTTTGACCAGCTCCGCAAGTACGGCGGGATGAGCGGCTTTCCAAAAAGAAAAGAAAGCGACTGCGACAGCTTTGATACAGGACATTCCTCGACGTCCATATCGGCGGGGCTTGGCCTTGTGCGGGCACGGGATATTCAGGGAAAAGACAATACCGTGATATCGGTCATCGGGGACGGTGCGCTGACGGGCGGTATGGCATATGAGGCGCTCAATAATGCGGCGCGGATGGATACAAATTTTATTATTATTTTAAATGACAACAACATGTCCATTTCGGAAAATGTCGGCGGCGTATCAAAATATCTGAACAATATCCGCACGTCAAACACCTATCTGGACATTAAAGATAATATTTATGACGCGATACGCGGAACCCGTTACGGCGATGAGGTCGTGTCCGGGGTACGCCGTGCAAAGAACAGCCTAAAGCAGCTCATGATACCGGGAATGTGGTTTGAGGATATGGGGATAACCTACCTAGGCCCTGTGGACGGACATGATGTGAACGGGCTGGTCAGAGTAATAAAGGAAGCGAAGAGGCGCAAAAACTGCGTGCTCATCCATGTGCTGACCCAGAAGGGAAAAGGATATGGACCGGCGGAGAAGCATCCGGCGCGTTTCCATGGTGCGGAGCCGTTTGATGTGGCGACCGGCGTTCCGTTAAAGAAAAAGACGAAGGCGAATTATACGGATATTTTCTCTACCGTAATGGTCAAGCTGGCTGCGCGGCATGAGGACGTTGTGGCTATCACGGCGGCAATGCCGGACGGAACCGGATTGAAGCGCTTTAAGAGTGCATATCCGGAGCGTTTTTTTGACGTGGGCATCGCGGAAGAGCATGCGGTCACGTTTGCGGCGGGGCTTGCGGTGGGCGGCCTGCATCCGGTAGTGGCGATATATTCCTCCTTTTTGCAAAGGGCATATGACCAGATATTGCACGATGTGTGCCTGCAGAATGTGCCGGTGATATTTGCGATAGACAGAGCAGGACTCGTAGGCAGCGACGGAGAGACACATCAGGGTATTTTTGATCTGTCCTATCTGTCATCCATTCCGAACATGCATATCATGGCGCCTAAGAATAAATGGGAGCTTTCCGATATGATGAAATTCGCCTATGCGTTTCAGGGACCGATTGCGATCCGTTATCCGAGAGGAGAAGCCTTTGACGGTCTGGCGGAGCATCGGGCAGAGATACGTATGGGAAAGAGCGAGATGATTTCTGAAGAGAGCGGAATTGCCCTGTTTGCGCTCGGGAGCATGGTAAAGACGGCTATTGAGGTGCGGGAAGCGCTGAAAGAAAAGGGGATTCCCTGTACGCTTGTAAACGCGCGCTTTGCAAAGCCCATCGATGAAGAGATGATTCGTTATCTGGCGCAAAATCATGATATTATCGTGCCGATGGAAGAAAATGTGGCGAGCGGCGGACTGTCTGAGAAAACAGTCACCCTGGTAAATCAGGAAAAGCTTCCGGTAACGGTGCTTCCGGTGACAATACCGGATGAATATGTGGAACACGGGAACGTGGATATTTTAAAGGATGAGATAGGAATAAGCACGGAGAAAGTCGTGGAAAAAATAGAGAGGTTGTTACAGCACAGATGAAGGAACGGTTGGATGTCCTGCTCGTAAAGCAGGGGCTGGCAGAGTCCAGAGAGAAGGCAAAGGCGGTCATCATGGCGGGAGAGGTATTTGTCCAGGGACAGAGAGAGGACAAGGCCGGCTCGATGTTTGATGAGACAAAGGTGCAGATAACAGTGAAGGGAAGCTCCTTAAAATATGTGAGCCGCGGCGGACTGAAGCTGGAAAAGGCGATGGCGGAATTCCCCATCGTTCTGACGGATAAGGTGTGCATGGATATCGGGGCATCAACGGGCGGATTTACGGACTGCATGCTGCAAAGCGGCGCGCAGAAGGTGTATTCAGTGGACGTAGGACACGGACAGCTGGCGTGGAAGCTTCGACAGGATGAGCGGGTCGTCTGCATGGAAAAGACGAATTTTCGCTATCTGACCCGGGAACAGATTGCGGATGACCTTGATTTTGCCTCTGTGGACGTTTCCTTCATTTCTCTGACGAAGATCCTGCTTCCGGCATGGAGACTTTTAAAAACAGGCGGACAGATGGTATGCCTGATAAAGCCGCAGTTTGAAGCGGGCAGGGAGAAGGTCGGCAAAAAGGGAGTCGTGCGCGAAAGGAGCGTACATCGGGAAGTAATCGCCAAGGTTATGGATTTTGCGGATATTGTACAGTTTGAAGTGCTGGGGCTGACCTGGTCTCCGATCAAGGGACCGGAAGGGAATATAGAATATCTGATCTTCCTGCAGAAAAAGGACTGCGACGATGTTCCGGAAACGGAGCAGGAGGCAGAGGCGCTTCTGGCGAAAGTACAGGAGGAAAAATCCGGTATTTCCGCTACTGAGGAGCATATGACCCTGATTTCGCGGATCGTGGAAGGCTCGCATGGAGAGCTTCAGGAGTAAGCGGATGAAACATTTTATCATTATAACAAATAAGCCGAAGGATCCGGCGCTTGAGCTGACCCGAAGAACGGCAGGGTATCTGGAACAGCACGGCGCGTCCTGTACGGTCTGTGCAGATGAGATGCCGCAGGAGGCATGGGAGGAGCTGCTTTCAAAAGAAGCGGGACATACTGATGCGATACTTGTTCTGGGCGGCGATGGAACGCTTCTGCGCGCGGCAAGGGATACGGTCGGAAGCCGGATTCCGATACTGGGCGTTAATATCGGTACGCTGGGCTATTTGACAGAGGTGGAGCCGGCGAATCTGGAAGATGCTCTGCAAAAGCTTCTGGATGGGAACTTTTGTGTGGAAGAACGCATGATGTTGAGCGGCGCGGTATTTCGGGAGGGAACGCTTCGGGAAGAGAACTGCGCGCTGAATGATATTACGATCACACGCTGTGGGCATCTTAGAATGCTGTATTTTCAGATTTATGTAAATGGCAAGCTGTTAAAGGAATACCATGCGGACGGTATCATAATCGCGACGCCGACCGGTTCGACCGGTTACAATATGTCGGCTGGAGGCCCTATCGTGGAGCCGGGAGCACAGCTTATCGTACTGACGCCGGTGTGCCCCCATACGCTGCAGACAAGAAGCGTTATCCTTCGGGCGGACGATGAAATCTCCATCCGCATCATCGGAAAGGCGGGAATGGAGGAAACCGGGATAGAGGCATGCTTTGACGGCAGCAGAAATATAGGATTGGGCGCAAAAGACGAGGTGCATGTAACAAAAAGTATACAGACAACATCTATCGTCAAGCTCAGCGAGGCGTGCTTTCTGGACGTCCTTCACCGCAAGCTGAACGAATGAGCGCGCTGTAAAGAGGAGCAGATGGAATGAAACAGAACAGACATCAGAAAATAGCGGAGCTAGTATCGCGCTATGAGATAGAGACGCAGGAGGAGCTTGCGGAAAAACTGAAGGAGGCGGGATTTTCCGTAACGCAGGCGACGATTTCCAGAGATATCAGACAGATGAATCTGTCCAAGCTTCCGACGGGAAATGGCAGGCAGAAGTATGTCATCCTGAAACAGGAGCATGAGCTTTTGGCGGATAACAAATATATCCGCGTGCTCCGGGACGGTTTTGTTTCTATGGACATGGCGCAGAATATCCTTGTGATGCGTACGGTTTCCGGAATGGCTATGGCGGTAGCGGCTGCGCTGGATGCCATCCATTTTAGCGAGGTGGTAGGCTGTATCGCGGGCGACGATACTATCATGATAGCGGTCCGTTCTGTGGACGATACAAAAATCCTGATGGAAAAAATCAGGGAACTGATACATAACGGGGTAAAGGAGTAAAACGTGTTAATAAGCCTGCATGTGAAAAATCTGGCTTTGATCGAAGAAACGGAAGTTTTTTTCGGACAGGGATTGAATATCCTGACCGGTGAGACCGGTGCGGGAAAATCCGTCGTTCTGGGTTCAGTGGCGCTGGCGCTGGGGCAGAAGGCAGACCGGGATATGATAAGGACGGGAGCGGATTATGCCCTGATAGAATTGAGTTTTGAGGTGACGGAGGCGGCGCGGCGAAAGCTTGCGGAAATGGACATCCCGGTGGATGATGACCAGGTGATCCTTCAGAGACGCGTGATGCCGGCGCGGAGCATCTGCCGTATCAACGGAGAGACTGTAAACGTCCGGATATTAAAGGAGCTGGCAGGTCTTTTGATAGATATTCACGGACAGCATGACAGTCAGGTGCTTTTGCAGACGAAAAGACATCTGGAAATTCTGGACGGCTATGCGGGAGAGCAGCTTTCGGAAGTAAAGGCAGCTTATCATAAGGAGTGGCAGAAAAAGAATGCCATTGCAAAGGAGATTCAGGAAAACGGGCTGGATGAGGCCGCAAGAAAACGGGAAATATCGTTGGCAGAATTCGAGCTGGAGGAGATAGAAAGCGCGGCGCTTTTGGAAAACGAGGACGAAGAGCTTGAGAAGGATTACCGCAGGATGGTGAACGGACGCAGGATAGTGGAAACGCTCAACCTGGTCCATGCACTGACCGGATATGAAAGTTCGGAGAGTGCCGGTGAAGCGGCAGGACGTGCCCTGCGGGAGCTTTCGGGCATCGTTTCCTATGACGAGGAGCTGGAGGAGATATATCGCCAACTTTCGGAAGTGGATGGGCTTTTGAACGATTTCAACCGGACGGTTTCGGACTATCTTTCCGATATCGAATTTGAGGAAGAGACGTTCCGGGCGGTAGAAAAGCGTCTGGACGATATAAACCGCCTGAAGGATAAATACGGAAGGAGCATTTCAGAGGTGCTTCTTTATGCGAAAAGGCGGCAGGAGGAGCTGGACAGGCTCAACCATCAGGATGAGTGGCTGTCGGCAAAGCGCGCAGAGCTCGCACGCGCGCAGGAAAGGCTTACAGAGCTTGCCGGAAAGCTTACAGGAATCCGTAAAAAGGCGGCGAAGGCGTTTACAGCCGATATGCAGGCGGCGCTTCAGGATATGAATTTTCTGCATGTGGAATTTGAAGTTTCTTTGACTGGTAAAGAGGAATGTGGTCCGGACGGGATGGATGATGCGGTCTTTTTGATATCCACAAATCCGGGAGAGCCGGTAAAACCCCTTGCGTCTATTGCCAGCGGAGGTGAATTGTCCCGTATCATGTTGGCATTAAAGACCATTACGGCGAAGCAGGAAACGATAGGGACGTTTATTTTTGATGAAATCGATGCCGGGATCAGCGGAAAAACCGCATGGAAGGTATCTCAGAAGCTGGGGATTCTTGCAAAAACCCATCAGATAATGTGCATCACTCATCTGCCTCAGATAGCGGCGATGGCAGATCATCATTTTTATATCGAAAAGAATGCGGTGGGAGCTTCTACGGAAACTACTATTGAAGAGCTTTCTGAAGACGGAAGCTTAAAAGAGCTGGCGCGTCTGTCCGGGGCAGCGGAGCTTACGCCATCGGTTTTGGCAAATGCAAAAGAAATGAAGGAATTGGCAGAAAAAAATAAATAGAACCGAGCATACTAAGGAGGACGTGAAGCTGCGTCCTCCTGTTTTTGTGTTTTTTCAACAGCATGGGGGATGCCAACTTTGGACGAAAGGAAGGGATGCTGGTGAAAAAGAGGAAAAGAAGATATAAGACGCTTATATGGTCGGTATTTTCGGTTGCCGCCGCAGCACTTTTAGGCGGATGGCTTTTTTATACATGGGAAAAAATTCCGGCTTCTATCAGGATAAAAGCGGGAAGTGAGCAGGAATTATCCCTGAATGTGCCCGTTATGGGGGAAATTTATTCGCCTTATCGGGAAAAGGAGGAAGTGATTCCGGTAAATTTGAGCAGACCGGTGACGGTTATGGCAAACCGGATGCAGGAATATACGATGGATGTGAAGCTGTTTGGAGTAATTCCTTTTAAAACGGTGAACGTTCAGGTGATACCGGATAAGATGCTTGTGCCGGCAGGTGTCCCGATAGGAATTTATGTAAAAACGGACGGCATCCTTGTTATCGCGCAGGGGGATTTTGAGGGGATGGATCATACGAGAAAAGAACCTGCGAAACACCTTTTGCAGGCGGGAGATTATATTTTGAAAGCAGATGAGCAAGAGGTAGCATCAAAGGCGGATTTTACAAAGAAGATTTCTGAGTCCGGCGGCAGGGATATGGTCCTTACTATCCGGCGGGAGGAGGAGATTTTTGACATAAAGGTACATCCGGAGCAAAATGTGAATGGGGAGTATAAGCTGGGAATCTGGATCCGGGATAACGCGCAGGGGGTAGGGACGATGACCTATCTGGATGAAGATGCGTCTTTCGGTGCGTTAGGGCATGGGATCAATGACACGGACACGGCGCTTTTGATGGAGGTAAAGGGAGGGAGCCTTTATAAAACGGAGATAATCGCAATAAAAAAGGGGCAGGGAGGTACGCCGGGAGAGCTGACGGGAGTGATAGATTACAATTTATCAAACAAGATAGGAACGATTGATACCAATTCTGTAGAGGGAATTTTTGGAACAGTAGATTTGAAAGGTGCGGATACCATATCGAGGGAAGCGATGCCGATTGGATTGAAACAGGATGTGGAGCCTGGAAAAGCACAGATTTTGTGCTGTGTGGACGGCGAAAAGATACCCAAAAGTTACGATGTGAACATCAAAGCAGTGCATTTGGATCATGATAACATAAATCGGGGAATAGAATTGGAGGTAACGGATGCTGCCCTGCTGGAGCAGACAGGAGGGATAGTGCAGGGGATGAGCGGCTCGCCCATCCTGCAAAATGGGAAGATTGTAGGAGCGGTGACACATGTTTTGGTCAATGATCCAACAAGAGGGTATGGGATTTTTATAGAGAATATGCTGGAAACGGCAGGATGATTCTAAGCAGGTAATGCAATGAGTGTTTCATTGTATTTCCTGCTTTTTAGACTTTTGGCTGTCTGTAAAAATAAAAGTGTTTGTGTTATAATAAAATTAAATAACATTGAATTTGGAGAATCATCGATGCTTGCAAGTAAAATGGAGTATATGGGGGATGCACATGGTGGGATGAGCGATTTAGAAGTAGAAAGAATGTGCTAATGTTACCAGAGGAAAAAATTAAAATCAGACTTAAAATATTTTGCTGAAAGTAAAAAAATTCTTGATTTGGAATGTGGGGATGGTAGAAATGCTATTTTTTGGGCAAAGATGGGATATGAAGTATATGCGGTAGATTTTAGTACAGAGGCATTGAATAGATTGAAGTATTTTGCAATATCCGAGAGATTAGAAATTGTAACAAAACTAATGGATATTACATCAAAAGAAGAGGTATCGACGTTAGAAATAAAAGTAGATGCTGTAATTGTCAATCATTATAGAATGGCAAGAGAGATATATCCTTTCATAAAGCCGGTAACCTCCTCCAGTGAATTTGTTGTTAAATATTCGTGCAAAGTATTGTTTTCTTCGTGCAAATGGCATATACTATA
>UQDA01000015.1 GCA_900539715.1 uncultured Lachnospiraceae bacterium
ATGCAAACGTTTTGGAGTTCTGGATCATACAATAGTTGTTCATATTCTTCTCCTCGTATTATAAAGTAGTAGTGTTTATAGTCCCTCTCCAAGGACTGCATGCTATACTATTGGAGATACTGTGGATTGTTTCTATTCTCCTACCACTTGATGGTTTCAGAAAGGCTACAACCACAGTCTCTTTGTATATTTGTTAATCAGTTAGATACCGCATGACGGTTTATTTAGAACGAGGTTACAATCGCAAGGAGTACCTGTGGCTCTAAACAGTCTCAAATTTATTCAAATCTTTCAGCTTCTTACAAATATTCCCTGATTTTAGGAATCAATCCCTGATCCGCCGGAAGCCAGTCCACACTATCTAATGTATCCTTTGTCAGCCAGGCCGCCGCTTCATGCTCTTTCAATACCAGGTTGCCTGATTTGATATGACATACAAAGCAATCCATGGACAAGTGAAATTTGGGATAATCATACTCAACTGTATCCAGCAGCTCGATCACCTCGATTTCCGTATCCAGCTCTTCTTTAATCTCCCTGATCACAGCTTCTTCCGGCGCTTCATCCGGTTCAATTTTCCCTCCCGGAAATTCCCAGCCGTCTTTAAACTCTCCGTAACCGCGCTGTGTCGCGAATACCTTCCCATGATCCATAATAATTGCTGCCACTACTCTGATTGTTTTCACATTAACCTCTATTCCGAGCATCTGAATCGGAAACATTTTCACGTCTTTTTCAGTCTGCTCTCCTTTTTTTATCCGTTTACGATATATTCATAAATATCTTCCCGTACCGGGGTATCCAATATCCATTCTATCTCTACTGCCGTCTTATCGGTATTCGGCATAATAAATTCTTTTACCTCCCCGGTCGCCGTCATTCTTCCAAAATAATAAAACTCTTTGGAAATTTTATCATCTTTATTCTTTCTTACAAAAAGCTGTACATCTATTCCTCTCTCTTTAGCCTTCAAAAAATTCTGTACGTCTTCCGATTCAATGCTTCTGCCACTTTTTGAAATCGCGATCAGCCGGTTGCTGCTTGTAAAATGATCCTCATATTTTGTCGTATCACTGATATTTGCCTGCTTATCATAGTTTATAAAAACTGGAAATGTCTTTGTTTTCTTATCATATTTATACCCTCCAATATTCAGAGGAACTTCATTTCTTTCCCAGTTCAGCAAACGGCAGGCATCCTCATATGTATACTTCTGATATAATACCAAATCAGTATCCTGATAATGCTTACTAAAATTTTCTTTATATCGGGAAATCCCAAAATCAATGAGTTCTTCTAAAATATGATAAAACTCTTCATTCTTCAGCATTTCTTCAAATGTTTCTGATACCCGGTAATCAGAGCCCTCTTTTTCCAGAAATATACACTGAGAATATGTTTTCTTCGCTGCACTTGTCGGAAATTCATTGGTCATGATATTCACGACATTTTCTGCACAATTCTCATCCATAAAACAATTATACTGTTCACGCAAGGACTGCTTTAATCCTGCCATTATACCATGCTGATATGTCAAAAGTCTTTTCAGCATTTCCAATTCATGAATCCGCTTTCCGCTTGCCAGTTTTTTAGAAATAAATTCAATCACCATTTCCTCATCCTTGGGCAAACGGATTGTATATTCTTTTTCATATTTCACAAGAAACTTATAATAGGACCCCAGACTATTATTATCAAAAATTCTAAGTACATCCATCTCCCCGTATTTATCAAAATCCGCAAGGGCCGGAATATGTCCCAGCTTATTTTTCAGATTTAAATAATTTTCACGAATCAGCCTGATATCGCTGAAATTCGCATTATCTATGGCCTGAAAAATCCTCTTTCGGGAAATATCATCAAAATGGATTGTGCTCGCTCCCGGAATCACCCGTCCGCCTTCCGTTACATAACGTCTGATATTATCCTTGTTATAGCTCCTGTCTCCTGAAAGCGCAATCGGAATCATAAAATTGTTCCGGTAATTTCCAATAAAATCAATAATAACCACATATTCTTTTCCATCAGCCTTTCTCAATCCACGTCCCAGCTGCTGAATAAATACAATTGGTGATTCTGTCGGTCTTAGCATAATTACCTGATTGATTTCCGGAACATCCACGCCTTCTGAAAAAATATCTACCGAAATAATATAGTCTAAGGCGTCCTCTGCTTCCCTGCCGGCCAATCGCTCTACTGCTGTCATCCTGACAGTCTCCGGATCACTTCCGCTTAATACAAGAGTCCGCCATCCCTTTTCATTAAATTTAGCAGACAGTTCTCTTGCTTCATCAATGCGGCTGCAAAAAATAAGCCCTTTTACTCTCTCTCCGCTATACCCGAAAAATTCCGCCTGCTTCATAATATTTAACACCCGATCTTCCGATGTTAAATATCTGAAATTTTCTATTCTTTCTTCCGATGTTTTTCCCTCATCTGCAATCACTTCCAGATCTGTAATTCCAAAATAATGGAATGGACACAGCAAATTCTCCTCCATTGCATTTTGCAGGCGAATCTCATATGCAACCTGATGATTAAAAATCTCGTAAATATTCCTGCCTTCCAGATTATCATCCCGTTTATCCGGGGTTGCAGTCATTCCCAGCCATAATTTGGGCGTGAAATATTCCATGATTTTCTTATAACTGTCCGCAGAGCTATGATGTGCTTCATCTATAATAATCAAATCCCAGTATTCTTTGGAATACTTTTTTAACGTTTCTTCCTTACTTAACGTTTGAACAGTCGCAAATACAAAATCCGCATCATAGTCCTGATACTTCCCCGTAACCATGCCCATCGATACTTTTCTGTCAAATACTTTGCGATAAGACTTCCATGCCTGCCTTGCAATCTGATTTCGATGTACCAAAAAAAGCACGCGTGCAAAGCCCATCTCCCTGGCTGCAAATGCCGATGCATAGGTTTTTCCCGTTCCTGTAGCAGAAATCAATAACGCTTTATCCTCACCGGCTTCATATATTTTACGAAGATTATTGATAAATCCAACCTGCATGGAATTTGGCTGCAATCGATATGCTTCAAGAGACGGAATTTCCGCCTGTCTGGCAATCTCCTTTTGCTTTTCGATCATTTTATTTTTTGTATACCTGTTTGTATATGCTTCAATAAACTGATCAAACAATAATGTATACTCAGAATTCCATAACTGCTCAAACTCCGCTGCAATCGTTTGCGTATATTCCCCTTGCTCTGCTGAAACAATCCTTGTATTCCATTCCCGGTTTATTGTCAAAGCACTAAGTGTCATATTGGAGCTTCCAACAATAATCCGATACATCTCTCCCTTTTTAAAAATATAACCTTTTGTATGAAATCCTTCCCTTGAATTTTCTGTCGCGAACATACGCAGTTCAATATTTTTAAAACCCGCAAGAACACGAAGCGCCTTTGGATCACTGAAGGTTAAATAATCTGTTGTCAAAATTTTCCCCGGAATACCACGCTGCTCCAGTTCCCGCAAAGTCTGAAGAAGAGGCGTAATTCCCCCCATCGTAATAAATGCAACGCTTATCGCAAATTCTTCACACAGCAAAAGTTCATCTTCTATCGATGAGATAACCTTTCTTCCCTCTTTATAATTATTGGATACGAACTGCGGCCGATAGGCTAAATTTGAGGAAATATGATGATCAATAAAAGCCGTTGCAAATCCTTGTTCTAATGGTACAATTTTTTCCTGATTCATAACAGCTCTATCCCCCTTTGCTTTCACTCATTCTTTTCTTTTATCACTTGATTTGCCGCCATAATTTCCGGCTTATGCTCCATACTGTCTGCTTCCGTCAATTCACGGATTACTCTGCAGGGATTCCCTGCCGCAAAACAATTTGACGGAATATCCCGGGTCACAACGCTTCCTGCGCCGATCACACAATTATCGCCGATCGTCACACCGGGGCATACCGTCACATTGGCACAAAGCCAGCAATCATTGCCAATATGAACCGGCTTTGCATAACAAAGTTTTTTCTTTTCTCCTTCCGGCGTCAGCATTATTCTGCGCTCCGATGCCAGCATTGGATGAATCGGCGTTACAATCGTCACATTTGGACCGAAGTTGCAATTATCTCCAATAACAACCTCCGCATCATCCTGAATCGTTAAATGAAAATTTCCAAAAAAATTTTTGCCGATTCGGGTATGTTTTCCATAATGAAAAGTAACAGGCCCCTGGATAAATCCGTTTTCTCCCATTTCTCCGATAATCTCAGACAAAATGGCTGTCCGTTTTTCTGTTTCATCCTCATACGTCTGATTATAATCTATATTCAAATTATGCGTTTTTCTTTTTATGGCTTTTAACTCCGGATCACCGGGACAAAATAAAATACCTGCCTTGATTTTTTCCTCTTCCCTCATAAAAACCGCCTTCCCTTTCAGAAATATTTTCAAGCAATCTTTCCCTCAGCTGACAAAGACATATCTGCTCCGCTTCATCAAACAGATGCTGTTTTACACAATTCAGCCGGTCTATTCCCAGTCGTCTTCATAGACCTCCAGCGCATCGTCTACACCGTCTGCATAATCACTGTCATTATAATACCGGTCATAGTCATAATCTCCGTCTAAAAAAACATCGTCATATCCGCTGTCATAGGCTTCATATGGATTGCCTCACGCACTTTGTTTCTTTCCGGAAGATCCCATTCCGGTACCACTGTAAGACGAGCTTCCCGTCGAATACGTTTTACCAGTGCTTTTCTTACTGCTGCCGGAATATTCTTCTTTATGCTGCCGGGTGCGATCTGTTTTTTTTACACCGGATGGCCTGACATTGCTTGTGGATGGCTGCGTCTCCATCTCTCGATGAGAAAAACAAACCATACTGTGGGGCATCTGTTTGTGATGACATCCCTCTATTACACATTCGGGTCTGTCTTCTACAATATATGCCCAGAGCACTATGATTCCAACTGCTACAAAACCAATCAAAATCGCTTTTTTAAAGTCTTTATACTCCATATCCCTCTCCCGTCTTTCCGATTTAAACGGTTCTGCATAAATGCACAGTTCCTCTCTACGTCAAAAATCACACTCCGATAAACACAGCTACTGACCTCGGCCGCATCACAAACTCACTTTCGATCACCGGCATATCATATATCCGCTTTTTACAGCACTCCTCCGGCTTTTCTAACGCCGTATTTACTGACATCCGCCAATGATAGCCGTTCGGAAGCTTTGGCAGATAAAAGGTCTGATCTTCCCAGTAAACATTCACGGCCAGATAGACCAGATCTTCCCGATCCGTTTCCTGCACCACTCCCGGAATTCCCGGATTTTCCGGCTCGCTCCCCGCAAACATCACCCCGATAAATCTGCTTTCCCCCGTGACAGCGCTGTTCCACGGCTCATTCGTATGCACACTTACCGCCGGAAATCCAATGCCGGAAGCCATGCATTCCCCTCTGATCGCAGCATGATTTTTCCGAAATGATATCATATACCGGAAAAATTCAAAAATGTCCCTGTTCTTTTCCAACAGCGACCAATCCAACCAGGAAATCTCATTATCCTGACAATAAGGATTGTTATTGCCAAACTGTGTATTGCAAAATTCATCGCCTGCCAGAAACATCGGCGTCCCGCGGCTGCACATCAACACGGCACACGCATTTTTGATCAGCCTTTTCCGAAGCGCCAGCACCTGTTCATCATCTGTTTCCCCTTCTGCCCCGCAGTTCCAGCTCCGGTTATCATTTGTCCCGTCCGTATTATCCCATCCATTTGTTTCATTATGTTTTTCATTATAAGAATACAGATCATACAGTGTAAAGCCATCATGACAGGTCAGAAAATTGATTGAAGAATTATAACCTCTGTACTGACCGCCGTAAAGATCCGGTGACCCGCTGATCCTCTTTGCCGCCTCAGGCGCAAACCAATAATCTCCTTTCAGGAAACTTCTGAGCTCGTCCCTGTATTTTCCATTCCATTCCGCCCACCTGTTCCATGCTGGGAAATTGCCGACCTGATACAGTCCCCCTGCATCCCAGGCCTCTGCAATCAGCTTTACATCCTTTAAAATCGGGTCTTCCGCCAGATTCCGCAGCAGCGGCGGCTGGTTCATCGGAGAACCGTCTTCATTCCTTCCCAGAATACTGGCCAGATCAAACCGGAATCCGCTGACCCGATAATGGATCACCCAGTAACGCAGACAATCCAGAATCATCTGCTGCACCACCGGATGATTGCAGTTGATCGTATTCCCGCAGCCGCTGAAATTGTAATACTCGCCATCCGGCGTAAGCATATAATAAATGTTATTGTCAATCCCCTTAAAAGAAAAAAACGGTCCGTTTTCATTTCCTTCTGCCGTATGGTTGAACACCACGTCCAAAATGACCTCTATCCCGTTCTCTCCCAGCTCCCTGATCAGTTCCTTTAGTTCATTGCCCTCCCGATTATATTCCACCTCCGCAGTATATCCTGTATTTGGCGCAAAAAATCCGACTGTATTGTACCCCCAGTAGTCCAGAAGTTTCCGGCCGTCTACTTCCCGCGGCGCCATCATTTCATCAAATTCAAAGATTGGCATCAGCTCCACCGCCGTAATGCCAAGATGCTTCAGATAAGGAATCTTCTCTCGTATCCCCGCAAATGTCCCCGGGTTTCTTACACAGGAGGATCTGTGCCTCGTAAATCCTCTCACATGCATTTCATAGATTATCAGCTCCTGCATCGGTTTTAACGGCTGTCTCGTATTTCCCCAGTCAAAATCATTCGCCACCACGCGGGCGTGATAGCCGCTCTCCCTGTCCGGCTCCGACCCCCAGATACTCTGCTGCGTAACCGCTTTTGCATAAGGATCCAAAAGCACCTTTCCCCGGTCAAAAATCAGTCCGCGCGCTGGATCATTCGGTCCGTCCATACGATAGGCATACTCAAAATCATAAATATCCAGCCCGAATACTATCATGGAATATACCCTTCCTATCCGGTAGTGCGCCGGAAACGGTATTACCGCGTATGGCTCGCTTTCTCCCCTGTGAAATAAAAGCAGCTCACATGACGTCGCATTCTGAGAATATATCGTAAAATTCACTCCGCAGGAAAGCTTTGTAGCGCCGTTCATTTCATATAGACCGGGACGCACAGCAAAACCGTTGACCGTATCCAGCGGCTGCAAAAATTTTGTTTCGACTGCAAGCTCATTCATTCTCATAAACAGTTCTCCTCCTGTTTTCCGATAATCCCGCAACAGTTTAAAATACACACGTACTCCATTCTCTTAACACATATTTTACGCCTGCGGATATCGTTATTCAAGCCTGTATCTTTTAGGTCTTTCCATACATTTCAATATGAATTATAATAAGGGTACAGGTTATCAATACCTTGATTTTATTTAAGGGAAGGAGATTTTTCTTATGGCAAACAGAATTATGTTAAATCAGACCTCTTATCACGGCTCGGGCGCAATAGAGGAAATTGCAAACGAGGCAAGGGCATACGGCTTCCAGAAAGCTTTCGTTTGCTCCGACCCCGACCTTATCAAGTTCGGCGTTACTGCTAAAGTGACTGATATCCTTGACAGAGAAGGGCTGTCCTACGAAATTTATTCCGATATCAAAGCAAATCCTACCATCGAAAACGTACAGAACGGCGTAGCCGCATTCAAGGCATCCGGCGCAGACTATATTATCGCTATCGGCGGCGGCTCCTCTATGGATACCTCCAAAGCCATCGGCATCATCATCGCCAATCCCGAGTTTGAAGATGTCAGAAGTCTTGAAGGCGTTGCTCCCACCAAAAAGCCCTGCGTTCCTATCATCGCAGTTCCTACCACTGCCGGAACAGCCGCAGAGGTAACTATCAACTATGTTATCACAGATATTGAGCGCAAACGCAAATTTGTATGCGTTGACCCCCATGACATGCCTATCATCGCGATCGTTGATCCGGATATGATGTCCTCCATGCCCAAGGGACTTACAGCCTCCACCGGAATGGATGCCCTGACCCACGCCATCGAAGGCTATACAACGAAGGGCGCATGGGAAATGACAGATATGTTCCACTTAAAAGCTATTGAAATCATCTCCAGGTCTCTGCGCGGCGCAGTTGATAACACCAAAGAAGGCCGCGAAGGCATGGCTCTTGGACAGTATATCGCCGGAATGGGCTTCTCCAATGTCGGCCTCGGCATCGCGCACTCTATGGCACATACGCTTGGCGCGGTCTATGACACTCCTCACGGCGTTGCCTGTGCTATGATGCTTCCTATCGTCATGGAATACAATGCGGACTGCACCGGAGAAAAATATCGTGCGATCGCACGCGCAATGGGCGTTGCCAATGTAGACTCCATGAATCAGGAGACCTACCGCAAAGCCGCTATAGACGCTGTCCGCAAGCTTTCCGAGGATGTGGGCATTCCTTCCAAACTGGCAGCTCTTAAGGAAGAAGATCTTCCTTTCCTGGCAGAATCCGCCCATGCAGATGCCTGCGCACCCGGCAACCCGAAAGATGCCAGCGTAGAAGACCTGACAGCGCTGTTCAGAAAGCTGATGTAAACTGGCAATCCTTTAAAAATATTCAGAATTATGTAACCTTATATTTTTTACATGGAATATACATTTAAAGACATATTTCTTGATCATTCAAAAAGCGCTCGCTGAAACGTTCGTTTCACCCGGAACTCATCATTGTTCCCAGGAGGAGCTGTGAAAAGCTGCTTCGTTTTTCACAGCCCCCTTTTCTCTTCCTATCCTCATCAAATACGGAAAAACAGCCGCATCCCGGTCTCCCGTTTTGCGGCTGTTTTCCTTTTTGCTATGCTGTCTATCAAACCGGCTCTTCAAGAGCCGCGTTGTAAGCATCCAGAATGATATCCTGTATTTTCTCACGCGTATTCTGGCTGATCGGATGCGCGATATCGCGGTACTCCCCGTCAGCGCTCCTCTTGCTGGGCATCGCGATGAAGAGTCCCTTATCGCCCTCTATCACCTTGATATCATGTACGACAAACTCATCGTCCAGCGTAATGGATACGATTGCTTTCATTTTACCTTCTTTTGCAATTTTCCGAACTCTTACATCGGTGATATTCATAAGTCCTTCCCCCTGTATAACGTATTTCAGATGATATATCTTTCATTTTTCTCTATTACGATCTTAATTTCATCTTCACCCCGGTAGAAGGAGTTTGCACGTATCGTATCCCGGCTTTCCACAATGCAGTTCTCAATGTGGGTATTGTCGCCGATATATACGTCGTTTAAAATGATAGAATTTTTGATGTAACAGTTATTTCCGATAAAGGATTTCTTGAAGATAACGGAATCCTCTACCGTACCATTTATGATACAGCCGCTGGATATCAGGCTGTTCTCCACTTTTGCGCCCACATTATATTTGGCAGGCGGAAGATCATCAACCTTGGAGTAGATATCAGGATACTGCCTGAAGAAATAATTCCGTATCTCGGGCTTTAAAAAGTCCATGTTCGCATCAAAATAATCCTCTACAGTAGCGATATTTTTCCAATAGTCCTTTATCTTATATCCATAGATACGCTTCTGGTTTTTATAACGGATCAGAATATCCTTTACAAAATCGTACCTGTCCTCCATTGCGCATCTTTCTATCATATCGATCAGGAGCCTTCTTCGGATAACATAAATACCACAGGATATCGTGCTGGAACGCGCTACTATCGGTTTTTCCTCAAACTCTTCAATCCTGCTTTCTTCATTCATCTTTATGGTGCCAAAGCGCTCCACATTCGTTCCAACAGGCATGTCCTTGCATACAACCGTCACATCCGCCTTCTTTGCGATGTGATACTCCAGCACCTTATTATAATCCATCTTATAAATGCAGTCGCCGGACGTTATCACCACATAAGGCTCATGGCTGTTCTTTAAAAAGGACAGGTTCTGATAAATTGCATCTGCTGTGCCTCTGTACCAGAAATTATTCTCTGCCGTCACAGTCGGTGTAAAAACAAATAATCCTCCCTGCTTGCGCCCGAAATCCCACCATTTGGAGGAGCTTAAATGCTCATTTAAACTTCTCCCATTATACTGGGTCAGCACCCCAACATTCTGAATATGGGAATTGCTCATATTGCTCAGCGCAAAGTCGATACTTCTATAGCTTCCCGCTACCGGCATCGCACTGATCGCCCGTTTCTCGGACAGCTCCTTCATCCTGCGGTTATTGCCGCCTGCTAAAATAATACCGATTGCTCTCACTGTTCGTCACCTGCCTTAATCAATGTTTTGCCGCTTCCAAGGCTTCCATCCGGGTAATCCTCTGCCGTCGTAATACCGGATACCACTGAATTTTTTCCAACAGAAACATCCGAAGGGATAACGCTCTTTTCTCCGACCGTAACAATTCCGCAGTTGTAAATATGCGGTGCGGTATCATTCTCAGCCTCTTCGCCGCAGCCCAGTCTTGCCCTGTCTTTTACAACAACATTTTCTGCTATAATCGCTTTATCCAGCTCACAGCCTTCCCCTATCTCCGTATTGTTCATGATAATGGAATCGCGCACGACAGTATCCTTGCCGATCGTTACACCGCAGCCGATGACGGAATTATATACCTTTCCGTAAATCTCAGAGCCCTCGCCCACAATGCTGCGCTCGATCACACCGCCCTTCGCCACATACTGCGGAGGCAGTATCTCGCTCTTTGTATAAATCTTCCAGTATTCTTCATAAAGATTAAATTCAGGAACGATATCGATCAGCTCCATATTTGCTTCCCAATAGGAATTCAGGGTACCTACATCTTTCCAGTAGCCATTGAATTCATAGGCATACATCGGAGCCCCCTTCGCATAACAGTAAGGAATAACATGCTTTCCGAAATCCAGGTTCGGCTGATCTGCATTGTCTATCAGCGCCTGTTTCAATGTACTCCAGTTAAATATGTAAATGCCCATCGACGCCAGATTGCTGCGCGGATTGGCAGGCTTTTCCTCAAAGTCCGTTATCTTTTTATTCTCGTCTGTGATCATGATACCGAATCGTTTCGCTTCCTCCATCGGAACCGGCATTACGGCTATCGTACATTCCGAACCGTTCTGCTTATGGAAATCCAGCATCACCTCATAATCCATCTTATAAATATGGTCGCCCGAAAGAATCAGCACATATTCAGGATTAAAGCTTTCCATATAATCGATGTTCTGATAGATCGCATTCGCGGTCCCCGTGTACCATTCACTGTTTTCGCTCTTCTCATACGGTGGGAGCACGGTCACACCGCCGATATTCCTGTCCAAATCCCACGGAATACCGATACCGATGTGGGTATTCAGCCGCAGCGGCTGGTACTGCGTCAATACACCCACCGTATCAACGCCAGAATTGATGCAGTTGCTCAGCGGAAAATCAATGATCCTGTATTTTCCTCCAAAAGAAACCGCCGGCTTAGCGACTTTGGACGTAAGCACGCCGAGACGGCTTCCCTGTCCGCCCGCCAGCAACATGGCAATCATTTCCTTCTTAATCATGTCATCACCTCATTTTATTAGACTGCATAGCTTTGCACGCAATAAAATTATAACACACCATACAGTAAAAGTGAATAATTTTTTTAAATAATTAGTTGTGCGCTTGTGCATTTTCTTGTGTGAGTTTGATAAAAATCCCTGTTTATCTATTTTCTTTTTATTCATTTTATCAATAGATTTCCGCGATTTAATTCGCTAAATTCTTCTATTTTTACCAAATACCCTTTTTTTCGACAGATTCCGGCACAAAAAATTTCATTTTCTGGTTCAAAAAACGGAAATATGACTAAACAGAGCGAGCCTGCGCAACAGCTTAGCCCTTCCGTCCGCAGGGTGCACAGATCCGGACGCTGCCGGAGAGCTGAACTGCTGCTGGCCGGTCAGCTATTTTTTAACTTTCTATTGGTTTTTTTCCTGCAGTTGCGTATAATGAAACAGTAGATTTTTCATCACACGGCACAAGGCGCGCTGCGCGTACCTTTTATCGCCGTGAATAACAGACAGGAAGTGTATTTTCATGTATCATGTAGACTTTAAGCATCCCATTCACGTTTATTTTATCGGCATCGGCGGCATCAGCATGTCCGGTCTCGCAGAAATCCTCCTCGCAGAAGGCTTTCGCGTATCCGGCTCCGACTGGAACCGCTCTGCCCTGACCGACCTTCTCGAAAGCCGGGGCGCCCACATCAATTACGGCAAGCCCCAAAAGTCAGAAAATATCACGCCGGATATCGACCTGGTCGTATATACCGCGGCAGTCCACGGCGACAACCCTGAGTTTACCCGGGCAAAACAACTGAATATTCCCATGCTGACACGGGCCGAATTCTTAGGTCAGCTCATGACAAACTATGACACCCCCATCGCAGTCAGCGGAACCCACGGCAAAACCACTACGACCTCGATGATATCTGAAATCCTCCTTCAGGCAGGTACCGACCCCACGCTGTCTGTCGGCGGAATTTTAAAAGCGATAGACGGCAATATCCGCGTGGGGCATTCCGGACTGTTCGTAACGGAAGCCTGCGAATACACCAACAGTTTTTTAAGCTTCTTCCCCAAGATTGGCATTATTTTAAATATAGAAGAAGACCATATGGACTTCTTTAAGGATCTGAATGATATCCGCTCTTCCTTCCGGCGTTTCGCACAGCTTCTTCCGGAAGACGGCGCACTGATCATCAATACGGGGATAGAACGCTGGGAGGAAATAACGGAAGGGCTGTCCTGCCGTGTCATCACCTTCGGCCTGGATTCTTCCTCCGATTATTTTGCGGAACATATCTCCTACGATGACCGGGCAAATGCCTCCTTTACTTTAAAGCACGCTGACTTCCCGGACCGCAGTCTCTCTCTCGGCGTTCCCGGGGAGCACAATGTTTTAAACGCTCTTGCCGCCGCTGCTCTTGCAGATATACTCGGTATCAGCTTTGCCGACACAAAACTGGCGCTTCATGATTTTCATGGCACAAACCGGCGTTTCGAATACAAGGGCATGGTGAACGGAATCACTATCATAGATGACTATGCGCATCACCCTACGGAAATTGCCGCCACCCTTACTGCTGCCCGCAATTATCCCCATAAAACACTCTGGTGCGTTTTCCAGCCCCACACCTATACCCGTACCAAAGCTTTTCTGGAAGATTTCGGGCATGCACTCGCACTGGCAGACAAGGTCATCCTCGCCGATATTTACGCCGCAAGGGAGACTGATACCCTTGGCATCAGCTCTGCAGATATTCAGACACTTGTGGAAAAAGAAGGCAAAGAGTGCTACTATTTCCACACATTTGAAGAAATAGAGAGATTTATTTTAAAAAATTGTATCAACGGCGATCTGTTGATAACTATGGGGGCCGGAGATGTAGTAAATATCGGGGAAAATCTACTTGTCCACTAACTTATCCACATTATCCACATTCCGACCGTGGAAAACTTTCCCCGATTGGATGTGGATATTTTTTGTCGAAATTTGACTGATTTTATGCGGCTTCAAACCAGTTTTACACATTTTCCACATTTTCCACAATCCACAGGATGCTTATTCCACGAAGCTCCTGAGAAAAAAATACCTGTTTCCTTTTTCAAGCCCCTGTGGTAGAATGATGCCACAATCAGGAAAGGAAAGACAGATGGGCAATATTCTTTTATGCGGCGGGGCGGCAGACGCTACCGTCCTTTCTAACGTTTTTATCGATGAATATGTAAAGGACGCAAACGATGCACAGTTAAAGGTGTATCTTTTTCTTGTACGTAAAATGCAGGCGGGCGAACCCGTCAGTATTTCTGATATGGCTGACCGCTATAACCATACCGAAAAGGATATTCTGCGCGCTCTCTGTTATTGGGAAAAGCGCGGCGTGCTGGCACTGACTCTCTCACCCGAGAAAACATTGACCCAGATACGCCTGCTTCCCCTTGCCGCTCCTTCTTCCGGCAGCGTCATATCCGAAGCAGGTCCGACTTCCCCGGCAACACTTATGGCTTCCGTTCAGGCAGCTTCCTCCGACGGCCTTACAGCCTCCGTGCAGGCAGCTCCTCCTGACAGCCTCGTGGCTTCTGCCCAGTCGTCCGACTCCGGCGTGTCCGTGCCGCTTACCTTATCGCGTCAGTCTGCCGGCCCGACCCCCGTTTTTGAAAAGCCCGCCTATACACTGGATGAGCTTCGCTCCTTCCAGCAGCAGGAAAATACGGCACAGCTCATCTTTATCGCAGAGCAGTATCTCGGGCGCACCTTAAGCCCTTCGGATATGAAGTCCATCCTATTTTTTACCGACAGGCTTCACTTCTCCGATGACCTGATAGATTATCTGCTGCAGTACTGCGTAGAGCGCGGCAAAAAGGATTTCCGCTATATCGAAAAGGTCGCTATCGCCTGGGCAGAATCCGGCATCACGACCCCGGCAGAAGCGGAAGGACACGTTTCCCGATACGACAAAAATGTGTATTCCATCATGAACGCCCTTGGAAAAACCAATCCTCCGGCGCGCAATGAGCTCGCCTACATCCAGAGGTGGATACAGGAATTCGGTTTTTCGCTGGACATCATACTGGAAGCCTGCGGACGTACCGTGCTGGCGACAGACAGGCACCGCTTCGCCTATGCAGACAGCATCCTTTCCGCGTGGCATAAAGCGGGCGTCCACCATATATCCGATATCGCAGGACTCGATACCTCGTTCCAGAAGGAACGCGCTTCACGTCCCGCCAAAAGCGGCTCAGCCGCGGAATATAACCGTTTCATGCATTCCAGCTATGATTTTGACGCGCTGGAAGAAGCGTTGCTGAAATAATGGGAAGTCAGCTTTCCATTATCATAAATAAGGAGAATCGACGTGGCTCTGACAGTTTCCCAGTATAATTCCATCATGAGACAATATGAAGAACGCCAGACCCGCAACCGGCATCTGCGGGAAAAAAGGCTTCATCACATTTACGAAACAGTCGCAGGCTATCAGGCTCTGGATGAATCCGTTGCATCTATTTCCGTGACACAGGGCAAGAAGATGCTCGCAGGTGACCAGACGGCACTCAGGCAGCTTAAAGAAGAACTTCACGTACTTGCGGACAAACGCCGCGCTCTTCTTGCCGAGAACGGATATCCGGAAGACTTCCTCCAGCCTGTTTACGACTGCCCTGACTGCCATGATACCGGCTATATCAACGGTCAGAAATGCCACTGCTTCCGCCAGGCAGAGATAGCTCTTTTATACGAGCAGTCCAATTTAAAGCGGATGCTGGAAAAAGAAAACTTTGACACCCTTTCCTACGCCTTTTTTCAGGGGAATGAGCTGGAAATCTACCGTCAGGCCGTTGAAAAATGTAAAAATTTTTCAATGAATTTTAAATCTTCCTACCAAAACCTCTTTTTTTATGGTACAGTAGGTACAGGAAAGACGTTTTTATCCAACTGCATCGCAAAAGAATGTCTCGATACGGGTTGTTCGGTGCTGTATTTCAGCGCTGCCAGCCTTTTTGAACTGCTCTCGCGCAATACTTTTAACTATAAGGCGCGCGAAGACATGGATGCTCTGTGCGCAGACCTTTACGGCTGTGACCTGCTCGTCATTGACGACCTCGGTACGGAAACCGCCACAGCGCTCACCCTTTCGCATTTTTTCACATGTATAAACGAGCGTCTGCTGCGTCAGAAATCCATTATCATCTCCACCAATCTTTCTCTGGAAGATTGCCGGAACCGGTATCAGGACCGTATCTTTTCACGGATAGCAAGCAATTTTGAATTCTGCAAGCTCACCGGTCCCGATATCAGAATGTACAAAAAAGTATCCCTTGCCTCCGCCCGATGCGAGGACAAGCCGGTTACACGCTAAAAACTTACCTTCAGAAAGTGAGGAACTTCCATGATGGAACGTGAAGAAACCAGAAATCTCGAAACAATCCCTGTAGGCTCCCTGGGTATCATTCCCTTAAAGGGCTGCGAGACTCTTACCCAGAGAGTTGATGACTACCTTGTCCGCTGGCGTACACAGCGCGAAAACGAGCATAAGGACAGTCTTGCCTTTGCCGGCTACCAGCGCGATTCTTATATTTTGAAGAGCAAAGTGCCGCGTTTTGGCTCCGGCGAAGCCAAAGGTGTCATTCTGGAATCTGTCCGCGGTACCGACCTTTATCTGCTGGTCGATGTGACTAACTACAGCCAGACTTATTCTCTCTGCGGCCATGAGAATCATATGTCTCCCGATGACCACTATCAGGACTTAAAGCGCATCATCGCCGCTGTCGGCGGAAAGGCAAGAAGAATTACTGTCATCATGCCTTTCCTCTATGAAAGCCGTCAGCACAAGCGTACCTCCCGTGAATCGTTAGACTGTGCGATTGCTCTGCAGGAACTTGTAAAGATGGGCGTCGACAACATCATCACTTTTGATGCCCATGATCCCAGAGTCCAGAATGCGATCCCGTTAAACGGATTTGAGACAGGCTCTGCAACCTACCAGTTCATCAAAAACCTGCTCCGCACCGTTCCCGACCTGCAGATAGATTCCGATCATATGATGGTCATCAGCCCGGACGAGGGCGGAATGGGACGCGCTATCTATATGGCAAACGTCCTCGGTCTTGATATGGGTATGTTCTATAAGAGAAGAGATTATACAAGAGTCGTTAACGGACGTAATCCTATCGTTGCCCACGAATTCCTCGGCTCCAATGTAGAAGGCAAGGATATGATCATTGTGGACGATATGATATCCTCCGGCGAAAGCGTTCTGGAAGTAGCCGCTGCCATCAAGCAGCGCGGCGCGCGCAAGATTTTTATCTGCACAACCTTCGGTCTGTTCACGAGCGGCTTTGACAAATTCGATAAAGCCTTTGAAAACGGAACAATTGACCGCGTTCTGACCACAAACCTCATTTATCAGCCTGCAGAGCTGTTAAAGCGCGAATGGTATGTAAACTGCGATATGAGCAAGTATATTGCCTACCTCATCGACACCTTAAACCACGACACCTCCATCAGTGACCTGCTCGATCCCAGTGACAAGATTCAGGCCGCTGTGGCAAGATACAAAAAAGGACATACTATCGATAACGATGACTGACCTTTCTGAGAAAAAATGAAAATAGTGATAATTGACGGACAGGGCGGCAGGATTGGAAGCCTTTTAGCCACCCGCATTCATCGGGAACAGATTCCCAACGCCAAAATCTATGCCATCGGTACCAACTCTGCTGCAACGGCAGCAATGATGAAGGGCGGTGCAGACTTTGGCGCCACAGGAGAAAATCCGGTGCTCGTAGCCTGCAGAGACGCTGATTTTATCATCGGCCCTCTCGGCATTCTGTCCGCCGATTCCCTTCTGGGCGAGGTTACTCCTGCCATGGCTGTCGCTGTGGGGCAGAGCCGCGCCCAGAAGCTTTTATTGCCGGTAAACCGCTGCAATAATCATGTCATCGGCGTAACAGATTTAAATATCGCTCAGCTCATCGAGCAGACGGCGGAAACCCTGCTGAAGCTCGCAGCCTGTACAGGAGGCTCTTCCCATGGAACATGCTCTTGACAACATCATATCCCACTGTATCGAAGAGGCTCTCCCTTCCCATGACCATCTCATACTCGCCATCGACGGTCGCTCTGCCTCCGGCAAGACAACGCTTGCCGCACGGCTTTCCGAACGATTCAATGCAGATGTGATTCATATGGATGATTTTTTCCTGCCGCTTTCCATGCGTACGCCGGAGCGCCTCGCAGAACCCGGCGGAAACGTCCATTACGAGCGTTTTTTCAGTGAGATAATAGAACCGCTCATTCTGGCATCCAAAAAGCCTTTTTGCCCCGAAAACGACGCTCTGACACATGCCTGTCCTTCAGCTGCGCTTCCGGCACTGACATGGAAACGCTTTGACTGCTCTACCGGTTCCTTTTCCCCGAATAGCTGCCATACATCCGGTCAGCCGCTTCTTATTATCGAAGGGGCCTACTCTATGAGACCGGAATTCAGGGCCACCTATGACATGTCGTTTTTTCTGACGGCTGCAGCTTCTCTCCAAAAGGAAAGAATCATCGCCAGAAACGGCAGCGAGCGCTGGAGGGCCTTTCAGGAAAAGTGGATTCCGATGGAGGAAAAATATTTTTCATACTATCAGATAGAACACTGCTGTGATATGACGCTCGAAAGCCGACGCTGACACACTGCAGTGTATATAGGTATATTTTCTGCGAGGGAAATCTTCTCCTCTATCACAAAAAGACCCGGATTGCGATGGATATGGGGTCCCGTTTCCGCATCCCCGGGTCTTTTTTTCAAACAGAAGTATCCTCATGCACCGGACAATGCGACATCTTCTCCGGTCCACATATGCTTACCATTTCTTCACTTCATCATACCTTACCTCCTTGAGCCTGCCCTCATCGTCCATGACAAAATCCGGCATATATACCGCCTTTTCCCGAAGGCTGCACTTATCGATGATATCTCTCGGAGTCGCCCGCTTACCGTTCAGATAAAATCCGACTCCCGATTCCTCCATCTGCTCCAACAGCTTCTCCCATGTGTCCGTCCTCAAACTTCCCATGGCTTTTCTCCTTTTTACCATCCTTTGCCAAAAGAGGTTCCGTGATATATATCCGACTGAACAGACCCGGCAAAAAACGGAAATGTAACGAGATGTCCCGACCGTACAAAACGCCCGTGCAAAACTATCGTTTTATCCCTTTCCCGAAATATTAGTTATGATAATTGGAAAAAATTGAAAAATAAGATTTTCCGCTGAAACTACATAAGTCCCGCGGACTTTTAAATACTATAAAGAATGACTGGAATATCCGAATCCCCTGTCAAATGACAACAGCCATATCAGCATAGCTGTCTTATGATAAATGATGCGCAGATGCAGTTCTGCATCCTCTCTGAAAAAACGGCGTTCCGACATCCTCCTTCCGGTACAGATTGTCAGAACCATCTCTGATTTGCATTATACCCGATTGGCACGGCAAATTCAAGCGCTTTCTAAAAAAAGCAGTTATAAAACGGTTCAGCAGAGCCAATGCGCTTGACTTTATGCGCCTTTCTGTATATGATAATTTTCACAGGAAAGCTTTTTATGCCCGCCCCTCTTGTCACACCGGGACGACAGCGGCAGTATTTTATATAATAAGGATGTGAATAATATGAAGATTGAAAAAGTCAATGACCATCAGATTCGCTGTACGCTCACCAAAGCCGATTTGGCTGACCGTGAGCTGAAGATCAGCGAGCTTGCATACGGCACTGAAAAAGCCAAAAACCTTTTCCGCGATATGATGCAGCAGGCATCCCAGAAGTTTGGCTTCGAGGCGGAGGATATTCCGCTCATGATAGAAGCAATACCACTGAGCTCTGACTGCATCGTCCTCATCATCACCAAAGTGGAAGACCCTGAAGAACTGGATACCCGTTTTTCAAAATTTGCACCTTCCATGGAGGAGGAGGATGAATTTGATCCTGAAGAGATAGCAGGCAATTCCGCTGACAACACAGACAGCATCTTTGACCTGTTCCGGCAGATTCAGGAAAGTCGCCGCGCAAGTCTTGCAAATGCAGGAAAGGACAATGCTCCCGCCGACGAAGCACCTGCCGCAGAAAAAAAAGATACTGAGAAAAAAGCAGCAGGTATCCGGGTATTTTCCTTTTCCTCCCTCCATACGCTGCTCCGCCTCTCCCATGTAGTACAGAGCTTTTACAGCGGCATCAACACCCTTTACAAAGATGCCTCTGCAGGAAAATATTTCCTGCTTTTAAGTGAAGAAGGCATCACAGTCGAGGATTTCAACCGCATCTGTAACGTTGTTTCCGAATACGGCAGGCTTGAACGCTCCGTAGCAGGCAGCGAAGCATATCTTGGCGAACACAGAGAACTTCTTATCGCCAAAGATGCGCTCCAGTCTCTGGCGCGCATCTGACCGCCAGCTCGGTAAGGAATCCCCTATACAACACTGTCTTAAACATCGTGCGGCAGATGTCCAAAACCTGCCGCACGATATTTTTACCATTTCCCCTGCAAAAAAACAGGACGGTCAAGCTTATGCTTTTCCGTCCTGTTTCTTATTTATGATTTTTTAATCTTATCCTCAGATGCTCTCGTGGAAAGTTCTGGAGATAACATCATTCTGCTGCTCGGGAGTCAGCTTGATGAAGTTTACTGCGTAACCAGATACGCGGATGGTCAGCTGAGGGTATTTCTCAGGATGCTTCTGAGCGTCCAGCAGCATATCTCTGTTCAGTACGTTTACGTTCAGATGATGACCGCCCTTTGTTGCATAGCCATCTAATAAGGATACAAGGTTATCTACCTGTGCGTGATTCACTTCCATGGTTCGTTCCTCCTTTAATCGTCATTATTTAAAATCGTCCAGTCCCTCATGCAGGGTAGGAACGCTGCAGGCCAGGGGCGCTCTGGAGCAATCCGTGCACCCCATGGTCTGTACTTCGCTGGATGACTTCTGATCATCGCATTCTACATTGATGTGTCCTACACCGTCTGCCATGCCGGAATCCAGCATTTTCACCAGTTCCTCGATCATCTGTTTCTCATCCATAATCTTAACTCCTGATTACTCTTTGTCCAGGTTTAAATCAATGTTCAGATCCAGATCCAGGTCACCGCTGAAGATCTGGTCTTCCTTGCCCAGAGCGCCGGGGATGATAGTGAAGGTATTGGAGATACCGTCCTGAGCATCCTTGAAAGGCATCTTGGATACGGAAGACAGGGATGCTACTGCACCGTGGGTATCACGGCCGTGCATCGGGTTTGCACCGGGTGCAAAAGGCTGACCTTTCTTACGTCCGTCAGGTGTGTTACCTGTTGCCTTACCATAAGTAACGTTGGATGTGATGGTAAGGATAGAAGTTGTAGGGATACCGTTTCTGTAAGTATGGTTTCTTCTTACAGCTGTCATGAATCTGGAAACTACTTCATGAGCGATATCATCTACACGGTCGTCGTCATTGCCGTATTTCGGGAAATCACCGGTTGTCTTGAAGTCAACGATGATACCGTCTTCGTCACGGATAGGCTCAACCTTCGCATACTTGATAGCAGACAGGGAATCCGCTACAACGGACAGACCTGCCAGACCTGTTGCGAAATAACGCTTTACGTCTCTGTCATGAAGAGCCATCTGTGCTCTCTCATAGCAGTATTTATCATGCATATAGTGAATGATATTCAGTGTATTTACATACACGTCAGCCTGCCACTCGATCATGTCGATGTATTTGGACATTACATCATCAAAATCAAGAACATCGCCTACTACAGGACGGTACTTAGGACCAACCTGCTTCTTTGTAACCTCATCCACACCGCCGTTTAATGCGTACAGCAGGCACTTTGCAAGGTTTGCACGAGCGCCGAAGAACTGCATCTCTTTACCGATTACCATAGAGGATACGCAGCATGCGATACCGTAGTCATCGCCGTGGATAACTCTCATCAGGTCATCGTTCTCGTACTGGATAGAGGATGTCTGGATGGACATCTTTGCGCAGAACTTCTTCCAGTTCTCAGGCAGTCTTGTGGACCACAGAACAGTCAGGTTCGGCTCGGGAGCGGGACCTAAGTTGGTCAGAGTGTGCAGGTAACGGAAGCTCATCTTTGTTACCATATGACGGCCATCTACGCCTACACCGCCCAGAGACTCGGTTACCCATACAGGGTCGCCTGCGAATATCTGGTTGTACTCAGGTGTACGGGCAAATTTAACGCAACGCAGCTTCATGATGAAGTGGTCAACGAACTCCTGGATCTGCTCCTCTGTGAATGTGCCGTTTGCAAGGTCTCTCTGTGCATATACATCAAGGAAAGTAGATGTACGTCCCAGAGACATAGCTGCACCATTCTGCTCCTTAACTGCGCACAGGTAACCGAAGTATGTGAACTGGATTGCTTCCTGAACGTTCTTTGCCGGTACGGAAATGTCAAAGCCGTAAGAAGCAGCCATAACCTTCATCTCTTTCAGAGCCCTGATCTGCTCGGAGATCTCTTCTCTTAAACGGATCACGTCATCTGTCATAACGCGGCCTGTGGAAGCCTTCTGCTCTTCCTTATCCTGGATCAGACGGTCGATACCGTACAGTGCGATACGACGATAGTCTCCAATGATACGGCCACGGCCATAAGCATCCGGCAGACCTGTGATGATATGAGAAGAACGGCATGCTCTCATCTCAGGGTTATATGCATCGAAGCATCCTGCATTGTGTGTCTTTCTGTGTGTATTGAAGAACTCGGAGATCTCGGGATCTACCGTGTAGCCGTTGTCAGCACATGCCTTCTCTGCCATACGGATACCGCCGTAAGGCTGCATGGAACGCTTAAAGGGCTTGTCTGTCTGGAAACCTACGATAGTCTCCTTATCTTTGTTCAGATAGCCAGGACCATGGGATGTGATTGTAGAAATCACCTTTGTATCCATGTCCAGAACGCCGCCAGCTTCTCTCTCCTGCTTCTGCAGATCAAGAACCTGCTCCCACAGATCTTTTGTGTTCTGTGTTGCTCCAGCTAAGAATGTGTCGTCTCCGTCATAAGGCGCATAGTTTTTCTGGATGAAGTCGCGAACGTTGATTTCCTTCTCCCACTTGCCGCCTGTAAAGCCTGTCCATTCTGGTCTCATTTTAAAAAAACCTCCTGTGATGTTTTAAATCGGGTTACGGGTGGTAACAGACAGATCAATTCCCCCCGGAATATAATCTGTGAATGGCAACATTATGAATGTTGAACCATTTCTGTAATCCCTATTATAAAAGAGCATTCCTCTGCGGTCAAGCATATAGGGTGTTCTTTTTTCCATACATCTTCCTTATTACAATAGACCTTTTGTGCATCTGCGCGAAAAAAGTTTGTTAAAATTATAACATTTTTACAAAACGGATATTTTCCCTAAAAAAAGAGGCCCTGCAGACTGTTCTGCAAGACCCCGTTTTCATCCTGAATACACTTTTTACAGATTGTTCAGCATCTCCATCAGCTTCTCAACCGGAAGACCGTGAACCATTGCAGCCTCCTCCAGCGTCTCACCCTGAGATGCAGGGCAGCCCAGGCAGTGCATACCGATTTCCATCAGAACCCCTGCTGCATTAGCATCAATGCGAAGCACTTCGCCGATTGTCATATCCTTAGTGAATTTTTCCATTTTTGTAAACCTCCTGTTATATTTTTATCATCCTGTCATCGGGCAGCTTCCCCGTACTGCTAAACAGCAACGCTTTTTCTGCCGCGTTTTGATCTCTAACAGTATAATATATTTCCCCGCATCTGACAACCTATCCTTAAAAATTTTGTCATTTGCTTTTTTCTTCCGCAAATAGTATACTGATATCGTTCCCCTCATAAAGCAGGGAACACACTAGAATATTATAAAAGGAATATTGAAATATGAAAGGCAGAATCCATTCTTTAGAAAGCTTCGGCACCGTGGACGGCCCCGGCGTCCGCTTTGTCGTTTTTACACAGGGCTGCCCCATGAGGTGCGCCTACTGTCACAACCCTGACACATGGCCCGTTACAGGCGGGACTCTGATGGAGCCCGAAGAGATTTTTGAACAGTACAAACGAAACGAGGGCTTCTATAAAGGCGGCGGCATCACAGTTACCGGCGGCGAGCCCCTTTTACAGATTGATTTTCTGACAGAGCTGTTTACTCTTGCTAAAAACGCCGGAGTTCACACCTGTCTGGATACATCCGGCATCGTTTACCATAAGGATGCTGCTCCCGAATGGCTCGCAAAGCTCGATCATCTCATGGAGCTGACCGACCTTGTCATGCTTGATATCAAGCATATCGACCCGGAAGTACACATGAAGCTCACTCACCAGCCCAACGAAGGCATTCTGGATTTCCTCGCTTACCTCAACAGCAGGCATGTGAGCACCTGGGTCCGTCACGTTGTCGTTCCTACCATTACCGATGACCCTGAATATCTTTATCAGCTCGGCTATTTTATCGGTCAATTTACCTGTGTCAAAGCGCTGGACATTCTTCCTTACCATACCATGGGCAAGGTAAAATATGATAACCTCGGGTTGGATTATCCCTTAAAGGATATCCCCGCCATGGATACAAGGCGCGCCGTTGAACTCAAAAAAACCGTTCTCGAAGGCGTACGCGACCATCGCATGGAATTGAACATGCTTGGCCAGGGAGTATGATCCGGATTGATTCATCCTTTGTTTTACAACGATCCGACAAACAAAGACTGAACGGTTATCATAATCTGGGCTTGTACAATATTTGGTACTTGTACATTTCTTCTTTTTGCGCTAAAATGGGAATAACCTAAAACAAAAGGAGGATAAATACTATGGCATACGTAATCAATGATTCCTGTGTTGCTTGCGGCTCTTGCGAAAGCCAGTGCCCCGTAGGCGCTATCAGCATGGGCGAAGGCAAATACGAAATCGATGCTGCTACCTGTGTAGACTGCGGTACTTGCGCTGGTCAGTGTCCTGTAGGCGCTATCTCTCAGGGTTGAGAACAAACACGGTCTGTATGATGCAGACCGTATCCTGCATGAATATGCAGATTTTAAAACGGAGACAGATGCTCGTTCATCTGCCTCCGTTTTTTATACGCATTTATCCGGTCACAGTCCTCGTCTGCGTCCTCTTTTACGTCTGCCGCGCTGGCAGATAAGCTCATCCAGCTTCCTGTATCTCTCTTCTTCCCGCTCCATCCTCTTTTTTTCCCTCTCCTGCGCGTTTTCCTCCATCTGTCGAAACTGAAAATCCAATTCCTTCAAAATCACTTCATTGCTTTCCTGAACCGTCCGGGAAACAAGATTTTCCAGCAAAAGCTGGAGCTTTGCTGCTTTCGCACTTCGCTCGTCCAACAGTATTGCCTCTATGGAGGGCGGGGCTGCCACAGCCTCTGCTGCCGGCGGGCGCTCTGCCCCTGTCTCCACCATCGACTGTACCTGCCGCACCACTTCCTGCGGCACAGCAAGTCTGCCGTCCTCAGAAAGCATCAGCCGTATCGCCTTTAACTGTAACCCCTGCTGCTTCCATTCCCGCACATGCCCCAGAAGTTCCACATCCTTTTCCGTATAAAAGCGATGCCCCTGCTCATTTCTTCCTATCGGCAGCTTTAGCTCTTCCTCCCAATAGCGGAGCACATGTGCCTCCACCTGTACTTTTTTCGCCGCATCCTTAATCGTATAAGTTTCCTGTGCCGTCATTTTTTCCTCCCATTCTTCCGCCTCTGCGGATCAAAAAAGTGTACGCCCCGGCGCACGCCCGCACCCAACGCGTTTGCCGCCAGACATATATCCCTTTTGCACAAATGCACATAATCATTTTTCCCATAGGAAAAAAACTTTCCTACAAGATAAAAAAAGAGAACAGTACGGAAATCCTCCGCTTTCTGTTCTCTTTTGTAAAAAATATTCCTATAAAATCATCTTTGCAGATTTGCAAATTTTGTATAGTCGGGCAGCCATACAAGCTCTATCGTACCGATAGGACCATTTCTCTGCTTGGCAATGATAACCTCTGCAATGCCCTTTTTTTCCGTATCCGGATTGTAATAATCATCGCGGTACAAAAACATCACCACGTCCGCATCCTGCTCGATGGCGCCCGATTCACGCAAGTCGGACAGCATCGGACGATGCTCGGGGCGCTGCTCTACCGCACGCGACAGCTGAGACAGTGCTATCACCGGAACCTGCAGCTCACGTGCCAGCGCTTTTAAAGAACGGGAAATATCCGAAATCTCCTGCTGACGGGAATCCGACGAACGCCCCCCGCTGCCGCTCATCAACTGCAGATAGTCGATAATTATGAGCTTTAAGTCATATTCCAGCTTGTATTTGCGGCACTTGGATCGCAGCTCCGCAATCGTGATGCCCGGAGTATCATCAATGATAAGATTCGACTTTCCTATCACGCCCGCACTCTCTATCAGGCTTTCCCATTCTGCATCTGTCAGATTTCCGGTACGCAGATGCTGGGAGTCTACCTTGGATTCCAGCGAGAACAGTCGGTTCACGAACTGCTCCTTACTCATCTCCAGACTGAACATCGCTACGGTCATGTTCTGTTTGAACGCCACATTCTGAGCAATATTCAGGACAAACGCTGTTTTTCCCATAGAAGGACGCGCTGCTATCAGTATCAGGTCGGAAGGTTGTAAGCCCGCCGTTTTGTAATCCAGATCGATAAAACCTGTCGGAATTCCCGTAACGTTTCCTTTGTTCTTTGAGGCCTTTTCAATCCTGTCCATCGCATTCATCACGACCTGACGGATGGGGACAAAATCTCCTGTATTACGCCTTTGTACAAGATCGAACACCTTTTTTTCGGTCGTCTCAAGAATCTCCTCAAGGCTTTCCTTCCCCGCATAGCAGGTATTTGCTATCTCTTCGTTCATACGGATGAGACGGCGCAGCGTCGCCTTTTCCGCTACGATATTCGCGTAATATTTAATGTTTGCGGAGGTGGGCACAGCCCTTATCAGATCGCCGATAAATTCCAGGCTGGAAATCTCCGGCGGCACGTCCTTCTCCTTCAGCTTGTCCTGAAGCGTTACCAAATCTACCGGTCTGCCGCCGTCATTTAACTCCACCATCGTTTCAAACAGCACACCATACTGTCGGTTGTAAAAATCCTCTCCCGTGATGATTTCGGACGCTACTACGATAGCTTCTCTGTCCATTATCATAGAACCTATCACCGACTGCTCTGCCTCTATGCTGTGCGGGAGTACCCTTTTTAAAATCGCCTCGTCAGCTGCTGCCATCTTTTCATTCCCTCTTATCTGCCGTCGTTTTGCCCGAAGCGTTACGCCTCAACCACTTTCACGCGCAGAATGCCTGTCACCTGCGGATGAAGCTTTACCGGCACCTCATGCGTGCCAAAAGTCTTGAGCGCTTCAGGAAGCTGAATCTTCTTTTTGTCGATTTCTACATCATTCTGCTCTTTGTAAGCAGCCGCTATCTCCTTGCTGGATACCGAACCAAACGCCCTGCCGCCTTCGCCGGCCTTGATGGAAAGCGTCACGCTCATCTCTTCCAGCCTTGCTGCCAGCGCTTTCGCCGCTTCCAGCTGTTCCTTTGCCAGTTTTTCATTCTGCGCCTTCTGGAGCTTTAAATCGTTCATATTTGCCCCGTTTGCTTCAACGCCCAGCTTCTTTTTTAAGATAAAATTCTTGCCATAGCCGTCCGAAACATCTACAACCTGTCCCTTCTTGCCCAATGCCTTTACATCTTCCAGTAAAATTACTTTCATGATATTTCACCTTCCTCTATCATTTTGTCCAACGTCCGTTTCAGAATGGCAATGCCTTCCTCCACGGGGGTATTTTCCATCTGGCAGCCTGCGATATTCAAATGTCCGCCGCCTCCCATACGCTCCATGATGACCTGTACGTTTACCTCATCAATGGAACGCGCCGAGAAAAACAGCTTGTTCTGATACTCCGTCAGCACAAAGCTCGCCTTCACATCCCGGATATCCAAAAGCTCGTTTGCCGCCTGTGCTCCGACTACGGTCGGACTTACCAGCCCCTCCGAATTGCAGACCGAAATCGCATATGCGTTGCGGTATATCTCCGCCTGACTCACCGCATCTGCCTTGGCCTTGTATTCCGCCGCATTCTCCCTGAAAAGCTTGCGGACGCGGGTCACATCTGCGCCATTCCTTCGCAAAAATGCCGCAGCCTCAAAAGTACGCACTCCCGTTTTTGTATTAAAGTTCTGCGTATCTACAACCATACCCGCATACATACTGTCCGCTTCCTCGCTCTTTATCCGAAGCCCGTCACTGATATACTGCAGCACTTCCGACACCATTTCACAGGTGGATGAGGCATATGTTTCCACATAGGAGAGCGTTGCATTTTCTATCGTCTCCGTACCCGCCCGATGATGGTCGAGCACTACGATAGATTTACAGATTTTCAGCAGCTCGGGGCATTCTGTCAGCGAAGGCTTATTGACATCCACCACGACAAGAACCGTATTCGGTCCTGCGCATTCGATCGCCTGAGCGCTCGTCAGCATCATATCGTTTTCATACTCCGGATTGTCTTTAAACAGGTCTACGATAGGGCGCAGGGAAGTCGTCACATCATTCAGGACAATCTGGGCTTTCCGCTCCAATGTCCGCGCGATGCGATAAATACCGACCGCCGCGCCAAAGCTGTCCACATCCCCTATCTTATGTCCCATAATGAGCACATTGTCCTTGCTCGTGATTATCTCACGCAGGGCATGTGCCTTCACACGCGCCTTTACCCGGGTGCTCTTTTCAACCTGCTGGCTCTTGCCGCCGTAATAATTTATCTTATCCGGCTGCTTCACGACCGCCTGATCACCGCCGCGTCCGAGAGCAAAATCTATTGCTGTCCGCGCAAATTCATAATTCTGAGCATATACAAGCCCGTCCAGCCCAATACCGATACTGATGGTTACCGCCATTTCATTGCCGATATTGACCGTCTTTACATCCTCCAGAAGTTCAAACCGCTGTTCCTGCATCTGTGCCACCGATTTTTTCTTCAGAATGACAAGGTATTTGTCCTTCTCTATCTTCTGGCAGATACCATCGAATGCCGCAACATATTTGTTCACTTTACGGTCTATCAGCGCAGTTAAAAGAGAACGCCGCACCTCCTCAACGCTCGCCAGCGCTTCTTCGTAGTTGTCCAGATATATCAGGCCGACCGCGAGAGACTGGTCGTCATTTTCCCGCAGTGCTATCTTCAGCGCAGTCTCATCATACAGGTACAGCGCATACAGCCAGCTCTCATAGTCACCCTCTTCAAGGATATCGCTGTCCTCCGCGATACCTTTCAATGAGACGCGGACGATATGGGCCATATAATCGCTTTCTTCAAAGGAAATCTCGACCTCGGTCTCCTGTTCGTCCTGCGGCAGCTTCTCCTTCGTGATTGCCGGAAAAACATAGGTAATGGACTTATGGAAGCCCTTCTCGCTGTGAATCGCCGCTTTGAATGCATTATTGCACCATATCACGCGCCCCGACTCATCCAGAAGAGCATACGGTATCACCATATCCCTCAAAAGCGTCTTCTGAATCTGGCCATACTGCGTCGCAAAGCTCACCAGCTCATTGATGATGACCGGACGGTTGTAGAACATCAAAAGAAGAACGATTCCGAAATAACACAGCAAAAAGCATGTCAGCAAAAATCCCGCTTCCACACTCAGGAAATAAATCCCTACATCCAGCAGCAAAAGCATGAGCCCCAGATAGAGCGACGTTTGCATATATATCCGCAGTCTGCCCTTTAACTTGATCCGTTTTTTCATTTTCATAATACACACCTGTGAAAAGTTCTTATAACCCCTAAAAATCCAGCTGCACGGGTTAAGTATATCATTTCTTTTGAAAAATTACCATACCCTAAACCAAACGGGAACGCAGGATGTGACAAAAACCTCCGGAGTTGGCGCTTACCTGTTACGCAAAAAAACAGACAGAAAACTCCCGGCTTCCTGTCTGTTCCATATCTGCAATTTATTCTGCCACGTAAGGCATAAGAGCCAGATGACGTGCTCTTTTGATAGCAACAGTCAGAGCTCTCTGATGCTTTGCGCAGTTGCCTGTGATTCTTCTGGGAAGGATTTTGCCTCTCTCAGAAACGTATCTCTTTAACTTGTTTGTGTCCTTGTAATCGATCACATTGTCTTTACCGCAGAATACGCAAACTTTCTTTCTTCTGCGCATGCCGCCTCTTCTCCTTGCCGGAGCGTCAGGTCTTTCAGATTTATTGAATGCCATGATGGTTTACCTCCTGTTTGAATGTGGTACAAAATAACGCAAAATCGCTGCGTAATTTCATACGGGAAACTTCTCAATCGCTTCGCGCTTGAGAAATAGCGCAAAATCGCTACGCGATTTTGCTTAGTTAAACGGCAATTCCTCGTCAATCCCGTCCGGGATGTTCATGAAGCCGTCTGCCGCTGCGGAAGGCTGCGGTCTTGCAGGAGCGTTTCCGTAACCGCCGCCGGCATAACCCCCATCGTTATTCGCCGCGCTGTTCTTGCTCTCCGCAAACTCCTGGTCCTCCACAACAACATCTGTTGTATACACTTTGACGCCGTCCTTATTGACATAGCTGCCGGTCTGGATACGTCCGGTCACCACAAGCTTGGTTCCCTTATGGAGATATCTCTCTGCGAACTCTGCACTCTTACCGAATGCAACGCATCCGATAAAATCTGCGGAACTGTCGTCGCCGCCGTTATTACGTGAAAATCTCCTATCCACTGCCAGCGTATATCTGGCGATCGCCATCGCATTTTCTCCCTGAGAATACCGAACCTCGGGATCTCTGGTGAGACGACCCATAAGAATGACTTTATTCATATTGACTCTCTTTCTTACTTCGCTTCGTTCTTGACAACTAAGTATCTGAGTACGTTGTCCATGATGCGAATACGGCTCTCAATCTCTGCCGGTGCAGAAGACTCAGCCTCGAACTGGATGAAGTAATAGAAGCCCTCTCTCATTTTCTGGATCTCGTAAGCGAGTCTCTTCTTGCCCCAGTCATCAACGTTGGTGATAGTGCCGCCGAATCTCTCGATCAGGGCTTTGCACTTGTCAACAACCGCAGCTCTTTCTTCATCTTCGATTTTCGCACTGACAACCACAGCTAATTCGTACTTGTTCATGCTAATTTACCTCCTTTTGGTCTCTGGCCCCTTCCTTTTAAAAGGAGCAAGGAATATATATCACGGGTTACAATGATAACATGTATCTCCGCAATTTTCAAGCTTTTCTTTTGATATCGCGAAGATTTTTTTCTACTAATCTGCGGGCGATCATAATCTGATGTCCGCAGCCTGCACATTTTAAACGGAAATCCGCCCCTATACGGAGCACTTCCCATTCCTTGCTGCCGCAGGGATGCTGTTTTTTCAGCGTCACCACATCCCCTACCTGAATATCCATAGCGCCTCCTTTTTTAAACTGTTCTGTCTTTAAAGCGCCGCAAAGATTTCCCCGATGCTGCCGGTCACAACCATATCCGCCGCAGAATCCTTCGCAGTCGGCGTCCGGTTGATAAGTACCAGCTTGTTCCCGCGGTAATAATCTATCAGCCCTGCCGCCGGATAAACAACGAGCGATGTGCCGCCGACGATGAGCACATCCGCCTCGGATATCGCCGCTATCGCCTCGCGCATCGTATCCATATTCAGACTCTCTTCATAAAGAACAACATCCGGCTTGATGATACCTCCGCACTCACAGTGCGGCACGCCGGTGCTCTGAGCCACCGCAGCAACATCATAAAAACGGTGACAGCGCTCGCAGTAATTGCGAAGAACGCTACCATGGAGCTCCAGCACTCTCCGGCTCCCCGCCGCCTGATGCAGCCCATCAATATTCTGCGTAATGACCGCCTTCAGCCTGCCCTCACGCTCCCACTCCGCAAGTTTTAAATGGGCGGCGTTCGGTTTTGCGCCGGACACGAGCATCTTTGCCCGGTAAAACCGGTAAAATTCCTCCGGATTCTGTCTGAAAAACGTATGGCTCAATATCGTTTCCGGCGGAAACCGGTATTCCTGATGATACAGCCCGTCCGTGCTGCGGAAATCCGGTATTCCGCTCTCCGTAGACACGCCCGCGCCTCCGAAAAATACAATATTATCGCTCTGTTCAATAATTTCCTTTAGTTTTTTCCATTGCGAATCTGGCATATTTCATATCCTCGATCTTAATATGGTCATGAAGCCACTTCTGCAGATATTCAAACACTTCCTGTATCATAGCGTCCTGTGTCCCAAGGGAAAGCTGGGAAATCTGTTCTACAAACTCATCCAGACGCTGCACAAAAAGCCTGTGCTGCTGCTTCTGCATCTCCAGACCGTCATACCCCATCTCTGCCATCAGCTTCTCCTCATGCGTAAAGTGCATCTCCGTGTAATCACGCAGACGGTTCAGCAGAGCGCGGATATCAGCGCACTTAAACAGCATATTCTCATCGTCTAAAAGTGCTCTCACCTGGTCTGTCAGATCCAGGAGCACAACGTGCTCCACATCCACCTCTTCCACTCCGCTCATGTAGTCGTCCTTTGCTACCTGATTCATACTGCTTCCTCTCCCGTCAAAAAATTCACGTTATCTGACTGTCCTCCTGTCTTCCCGCCAGGACAGTCCATTCTGTTTTTTTCTAAAAAAGTGTATCATAAACAAATACTTTTTACAACAGCTTCCTGTCAGTCACGCAGGCAGCTTCGGCAGCGCACTCCCGTAGGTGTCGCCGCAAGTCCGCCCTCTCCCGTCTCCCTTACACAGGCAGGCATGGACATCCCCACTTCTCTCATGGCATCTATCACCTCATCCGGCAAAATCCTGCTCCGAACGCCCGCCAGAGCCATATCCGCTGCCGAAAGCGCCACTACTGCGCCGGAAACATTTCTCTTTACACATGGCACCTCTACCAGCCCTGCGACAGGATCGCATACGAGACCGAGCAGGTTTTTCAGCGCCATCGCAGCTGCATGAGCGATATCCTCCGCTTGTCCGCCTCTCAGATAAACCGCCCCGCCGGCTGCCATCGCAGCCGCAGAACCGACCTCAGCCTGACAGCCCCCCTGTGCTCCGGCGATAAATGCCCGGGATGCTATCACACCGCCGATGCCTGCCGCCACATAAAGAGCTTCCGTCATCCTGTCATCGGAAAATCCATACTTTTCCTGCATGCTCAAAAACACCGCCGGAACAACGCCGCATGCGCCGGCTGTCGGAGCTGCAACTATCCTTTTCATGCAGGCATTGGATTCTCCCATTTTGACCGCCTTTTCCATCACCCGTCCTAAAAATTCCCCGCATATCGGCTCTCCGCAGTCTGCATACTTCTGCAGCTTTCCGCCGTCCGTCCCGACCAGACCGCTGCGGGATTTTAATGCAGGATCGTAGTTTTCATCCGCTTCCCGCATCGCCTGATACATCGCTTTTAACTGGGAAAAGGACTCCTCCTCTGAAATCTGACGTTCCTTACAGTCATCCTCTTCCACGGCTTTCCAAAAGCCGCCGCTTATCTCCTCTGCCCGTTCGCAGAGTTCTTCCAATGAACGATACATTTATCTCTCCTCCAGACAAAGATATATCACCTTTTCAATGCCGTCTTCCTTTTCCAGCTCCGCTATCTGTGCATAAGGCACTTCCTGGTCAACCTCAATGACCATAACCGCCTGACCGCCCCGCGCATCCCGGTACACCTGCATCGTACCAATGTTGATGCCCGCTTCGCCAAGACGTGAAGTCACCTTCACGATGCAGCCCGGTCTGTCCTGATTATATACGACCAGCGTAGGCGCTTCTCCTGAAAAATTCGCCGTCAGCCCGTCTATCTCGCTTATCCTTATCCTTCCGCCACCGATGGAAGCACCTATCACTTCCAGCTTTCTGCCGCTTATCCCTGTCACTTCCAGCTTGACCGAATTCGGATGGGCATTCTGTAAAGAAATCCCCTGTATAGAAAATTCCATTCCCGCCTTTTTTGCTTCTTCAAAGCTTTCCGGAATCCTCGGGTCATCCACCGCCAGTCCCAAAAGCCCCGCTACCAGCGCCCGGTCCGTACCATGCCCCTTCCCTGTCGCCAGAAAAGAGCCGTGCAGAAAAATATCCGCCTTTACCACCTTTTCGCCCAGAAGCTTCGCCGTCGTCTGTCCGATCCGAGCCGCTCCCGCCGTATGGGAGCTGGACGGACCGACCATCACAGGGCCGACAATATCCAGTATATTCATCACTTATCCTCCTAGCCATATCAAAAATGGGCAAACACTTTTGCCCCCAATATCATATTCTATCAATATCATACATGAATCCGTTGTGAAAGGCAATCACTATGAAAATAGGCATCGCAGGCTTTTCCTCATCCGCCGGAAACTATGAAAGGGCGCTGAAGATTTCTTACGCGCGCCTGCCTTTTTCCGCTGCTGCCCCTCTCCTGACCGAAGTTTCTTTAAACGCTGACGCCGCCAAAGACTGGGACGGACTCCTCCTCCCCGGAGGCGGAGATATAGATCCCGCCCTTTTGCCAGACGATAAAACACTGTCCTCCTTTTCCCAGAAAAGACATCCTGCCTGTCAGGAGATCAACCCCTCGCTCGACAGACAGCAGCTTATGCTGCTGGAACGCTTTGTACATCTGCGCCGACCCGTCCTCGGGATATGCAAGGGCATGCAGCTGATAAACATTTTTTTCGGAGGAGGGCTCTGCCAGCATCTGCCGCAGGCTGACGCACACCGTTATAAACAATGTGACCAGTTTCATCCCTCGCATGCTATGCCGGACTCTTTCCTTTCCCATATCTATGGCGAATACTTTTTTATAAACAGTGCGCATCATCAGGGTATCAGCTTCCCGGGCAAAAATATCCGCATTATACAGCTTTCTTCCGATGGAGCAACCGAAGGCATCGAGCACGAATTTCTTCCTGTCACAGGACTTCAATGGCACCCGGAACGACTGCTGCCTCCTCCTTCCGGTATCCATGCCGCAGACGGCTCCCTCGTCTTCGCTCACTTTCTCACAGCCGTCCGCACAGATATGCACAGGCGTTCAGCAGCGTATCGGGGCGTTTCCCCGCGATAAAATAAAAATCCAGCTCATCCTTGTCCTCCAGACAAAGCTGCTGCCCGTACACCGGGATAGTGCAGGCGATGACGGGGCGCTCAGTAGCGAATAAAAGCCCATATCCCTTTTCTGATATCAGAAAAGGGAGCTCCTCTGCGCCGCCGTGGGAAATATAGCGCGCAGTCTTTTCCAGAGCTATCCCCGGCTTTCCCGCGCCGCCTGCCGCATAAAGCTTTTCTTTTTTATCCCACTCGGGAAAAAGACGGCTTTGACAGCCGGAAACGCTGCTCTCTATCAGTCTCGGCTCCTTTGAGGCTTCCGCCATGAGCAGTGTCTTTTCCTTTGTCAGATAACGGAGCGCTCCCGTTGCCTTATCCGCCTGAATACAGAGCTCAGGCGTCATCAACTCCACCATTTTGGCGTTTTCCCTATACTTCCACGCCCGGTCCGTCCGGTTTACCGCAATACCGGGATGTGCCTCCTGCGGCAGCTGTGCGCGCCTCGAAAAGGTCACCCGCACGATACTGCTTCCCACAGGACACAGCCGTAAAATCCCGTAGCGGCTCTGCAGATACAGCCCGTCTGCCCTTTGTTCCGTCCAGCGAATTGAAAAATCCGGTTTGGAATGGCCTATAGGACGCAGGCGTCCATTGTCCGGCATATCTCCGAACCCATAACCTGCCGGCTTTTTGGCAGGGATTGCTTTCAGCCTGCTTTGAGTGCTTTGGGGCTGCACCGGAGCGGAAAGAGGCTCCGCGGCGGATACCGGACGCCGGACAGGTTCTTTTGCCCGCGCTGTCTGTGCAGGCGCAGGGGCGATACCGCCCGCCGCCGGATACGATGCGGCCGGATTGGTGACGATGGAAATCCTTTTACGCAGCTGTCGCTGTACGGATGCCGGCTGCTCCGGCTTGCCTGTTCCCGGTTTCTGTACTCCGCCGTCTGCTCTCTGCGCCCTTTTTTCTTCCCGCTGCTTCCTGAGCACAGCATTTTTCTTCGGGATAGGGTCCGCTATCAGCCCTGTCAGATTTCCTGTGTGCAGTACGCAAAGCCGATGCAGCGCGCGGGTCGCCGCCACATATAAAAGCTTCGCATGCCCGTCGTCTGTCGGATACTGCTCCCGGCCGGGATCAAGCAGAAGCACTGCGTCAAATTCCAGGCCCTTCGTATATTCCACAGGAAGTACCATAACGCCTTTGTCGAATACCGCCTTTTCCAAATTACTCTCTGCGACCGGCAGTTTCTTTCCAAGCTCTTTTGCCGTGCGCTCCGCCTCTTTTTCATCACGGCAAATAACTGCTATCGTGTCAAATCCGTTTCTCTGCCAATCCCTGCAGACAGCCTCCGCCCGCGCTATCAGCTCTACATCGTCTGCCGCCTTTTCCACAAGAACAGGGTCGCCGTGACGCAGGACGGGCTCTGCAGAATATCCCGGAAAGCTCCCGTGCGCCAGAATATCAGCCGCAAAATCCGAAATCTCTACCGTATTCCGGTAGCTCTTTTTCAGGATACAGAACGCGTCCCTCTCGCCGGAAAGCATCTGTGCCTTCGCCTCTTCCCAGTCGTTTAAGCCGTATCCCATATGGATATTCTGGGAAACATCCCCCATTATCGTATAAGTGCAGTCCTTCACGCAGTATTTCAGTACAGCATAGACCATCATTCCAAAATCCTGCGCTTCGTCGATAACGATGTGGTGAGCCTCACTGATGAGTTCTGTCTCTTTTACCCGCTTATACAAATATGCCAGCGCCGCCAGGTCGTACACATCAAATGCGGTTTCCGGCAGGACGCCCTTGTATCCCTTCGCCTGCTGTTCCGTCAAAAATTTTCTGTACAGGTCAAAGATAGAGCCTTTCCACACCTTTTTCCCAAAACGGTCTCTGTATGCACGGCGGATGGCCTTTTTTTCCGCATCGGTATATTTGACGCCTTTCCCTAAAAACTCATCCTCAACCTTGCCTGCAAGCCGTTCATTCAGCATCAGTATCTTACTCTGCACCGACACCCGCGGATTCTGACGGATATAGCGTTCTATCGCCTCTCCGGGATAAAGTATGACCATTCTTTTGACGTCGCTTTTTCCGCCTCTCTCATCGTACACGCCGCCCCTGCCGTCCTTAAATCCCTCCACGAACTGCTTAGGGTCCAGCATCACGCTGTTTCTGGGAATGGTATCCCATTCCAGTCTCTCGCAGAAACGCTCAAGCGCATGAAACCATTGAAGCTTTCCCCGCGCATACTCCCCTTTTCTCGGTGCGGTAATACTGTATTTTTCCCCATCCCAATCCTCATACAAAAGCCGCACGAAAAGCTGTTCCATCGTCATCTGCTTTATGCCGTATACGTCCAGATCCGGCAACACGCCTGTGATATAATCCAGCAAAATACGGTTGCTGCCAACGATATAAAAATCCTCCGGCTTAAATTTTTCCGCGTAGTTATACAGGATATAGGATATCCGGTGCATTGCCACCGTCGTTTTCCCGGAGCCCGCCACCCCCTGAACGATAACATTATGAAAAGGAGACTGCCGGATGATATCATTCTGTTCCTTCTGTATCGTGGCAATGATCTCACCCAGTACCGCCTGCTTGCTTTTGGCAAGATATTTTGTCAGCAGGTCATCGTTGGCAACCACTTCCGTATCAAAATAATCCAGAAGCTTCGCGTTCTCTATCTCAAACGTCCGCTTCAGCTTCAGGTCTATCTTCATCCTGCCGCCGCCCGGGACCGGATAGCTGCATTTTCCAAGACCGTTTTCATAATAAGCGTTGGCAACCGGCGCCCGCCAGTCCACGACCATCCAGTGCGTCGTATCGGAAAAGATACCGCCGCGTCCGATATAGAGCGATTCCTCCTTGTCCAGCGTCTCATCCTGAAAGACTATCCTGCCGAAATACGGCTTTTTTATCGCTTTTTCGTTGCGTTCCAGCGCCCGCTTCATATGGCTGTGCATCGTCACGGTATTGTTCAGTATCGTCAGCACTTCCGTGTCATTATCATGATAATGCTCCAGCATCTCGTCGATATCTTCCTGCATTCTGGCGACTTCTTTACCGTATTCCTCCACATTGTCGCGCACGACCTCCAGAGTTCTCGCCAGATAAGCTTCTTCGTCACGGCGGCTTATCCCCGCCATGATGTTGTTTTCCTGCTTCATACAGCGCTCCTTTCCTGCGTCCTTCATTTTTTATTTCAGCCATTCAAGGCTTTACGCCCGTCCTTTTTCTGCCGCCTTTATCCTTATCCGGCAGTCCGCCACATACTGATAATTCGCCTCAAGCGTATAATCTACCTCCACGATCATGCAGCGTTCCTCCTTCATGCATGCTACGCGGGTTGTATCCAGCCCTATCATAATCACACCGTAGGGCGTCTGGTACCGGGTGAGCGTCTTTTTCCCCACCTCAAAATTCATCTGCACGTTCAAAATGCCCCGCTTTGTCAGCGTCATCTCCCTGTCCCGGATACGTATCACATTTTTGACAGGCTCCGGAAATCCTTCCAGATACTCGTCATACAAAAGAAAATCTGCTCCGTTTTTCTCATAGTATTCGCCCTGCTGGACAGTTTCGATATCATCTCCATCCTCCCCTTCCATAAACTGCAGGCCACGGATGGATATCATCACATCTTTTGTCATAGTCCGATCCTCTATTCTAATATTCTTCGATATTTACTACTTTTGCGCTCAAAATACCGTATTTTATGATGGAATTCGCAAAATGTACGAACTGCTCTGCTCCATCGCTTACAAAAAAGCGGTATTTATTCGACCCGAGAGCAGGCGGAACAGGATTGAACAATCCTTTTTCCATCAAAAGCTCCTTTAACTCCCTCGCCGTTTCATAGGCAGGATTGACCAGCTTCACATGATCGCCCATAACTTTCCCTATCGTGGAACGTATCAGCGGATAATGCGTACATCCAAGTATCAGCGTGTCTATTCCCGTATCTATCAGCTCGCTCAGATATCGCATCGCTATCTCGTCCGTTACCGGATCCTGCCAGAGTCCTTCTTCCACAAGCGGAACAAAAAGCGGGCACGCTTTCCCCGTTACCTGCACATCCGGTCTGAGCTGGCGGATATATGTAGTATAGATACCGCTGCCTATCGTCCCTGCTGTCGCGATAACGCCGACCTGCCCGTTACGAGTCACTTCTGCCGCTGTTTTTGCGCCCGGACGCACTACACCTATGATAGGGATATCGATTTCCTTTTCCAGCTCATCCAGCGCATACGCGCTCGCCGTATTGCACGCCACCACGATTGCCTTTACCTTCTGCGTCTCCAGAAAGCGTACTATCTGCCGGGAATACCTGGTCACAGTCTCCCTCGACTTGCTGCCGTAGGGGACCCGCGCCGTATCTCCGAAATATATTATTTTTTCATTCGGTATCTGCCTCATTATCTCCCGCATCACGGTCAGCCCGCCCATACCGGAATCAAAAACGCCGATCGGCATTTCCAGAAGCTCTTTATCTTCCACTGTCTTCATTCCACTTTTCCCCAAACCATTCTTCTATTTGCTCCAGCAGCGCAAAACGTATCTCCACCTCGCCCGCCTTCGCCGCAAGCATCTGTTTATAATCGGAGGCACAATCTTTTGAACTGTTCTTTTCCGCTACCTCGTACATATCCTCCGTCAATGCATACTGTGGGTACATTATCCCCCATAACATCATAATTGTCAAAAATAAAATACCGGCGCGCGGATTATTCTTCATACCCTTTCCTTCCTTTCTATCGGTCCTGTAAAAGAGCATATCCATCCTCGCACCGGATATTCATTATTTTGTATTCTTTGTGATCCTGCGTATAACCGCTTTTTCCTGATTATCGATATGATTCTTTATCGCTTCTGCGCCCTCGCACCCGTTCCTTCTCCTGATTGCCTCATAAATCGCCGCATGCTCCGCTATCAGTCTATCGTAGCTGGTCTCGTCTTTGACATATTCCAGACGATAACGGTACATCTGCTGGGAAAGATTGCTTATCATCTGGACAAGGCGCTCATTTCCGCTGGCATTTAAAATGATATCATGAAACGCCACATCCGCCCGTGCGAGCCGGTTTGCATTTCCCTGCTTCGTTTCTTTCTCGAAATTATCACAGGCATCTTTTAAGCTTTCCAGCTCTGCATCCGTAATACGTTCGCACGCCAGCTCCACCGCCAGCGCATCCAGCGCCCTGCGCACCTCCAGCACGTCCCGAAGATGCTTTTCCGTAATCTGGGCAACCTCCGCTCCCCGGCGCGGTATCATCGTCACAAGCCCTTCCAGCTCCAGCTTTCGTATTGCCTCCCTGATAGGTGTCCGCGAAACGCCCAGCCTGTCTGCCAGATGAATCTCCATCAGGCGCTCGCCCGGTTTTAACTCCCCTGTCAGAATGCTCCTTCGCAGCGTGTTAAAGACCACATCCCGCAGGGGAAGATATTCGTCGTTCTCTTTTTCAAATTCATTCATCGCGTTATCCCTTTCGCAAATCCCGTCAAAAACAGCTGGCGCGCAAGCCCGCTCTCTTCCATCGCCCGATGCGCCTGCCGCGCTTTTTCCTCATCTGAAAAAACACCGAATACTGTCGGTCCGCTCCCGCTCATAAGAGCGTTGTCTGCACCATTTTCCTTCAATATGTCCTTCATCTTCTCTATCACGGGATAATGCCGGCATGTCACCGTCTCCAAAACATTCCCCATGCGGTCTGTCACGCCGCACATATCGCCCTGCCGGATGCTCTGTACCATCCCGTCTATATCAGGATGCTCTTCCAGCCGGTCGGCATGCAGATTCTCATAAACAAATTTTGTTGAAACATCCAGATCAGGTTTTGCAATAACGAGCACCGCCTGCGGCATATCGGGAAGCGCCGTAAGAATTTCGCCGATCCCTTCCGAAAGCGCCGTCCCGCCCATCAGACAATAGGGGATGTCCGCTCCCAGCTTCACGCCGAACGCCTGCTTTTCTTCCAGCGTAAGCCCCAGACCAAACAGCGCATCCACTGCGTGAATGGTCGCTGCAGCATCTGCGCTTCCTCCCGCCATGCCCGCCGCTATCGGGATGCGTTTTGTAAGCTTCACGGAAATTCCCTCCGAAAGCCCGTAAGCCTCCTTCATGCGCTTCGCCGCCTTATAGACCAGATTGCTCTCGTCAGCAGGAAGCTCTTCCTTATCCGTCGATATCACGATGCGGTCCTCCGGAAGCTTCGTAAATTCCAGATCATCATGGATACCGACGGTCTGCATCACCATCTTAACTTCATGATACCCGTCCGGCCTGCGCCTCAGCACGTCCAGTCCGAGATTTATCTTCGCATATGCCTTTATCTGTAAAGAGTCCATAGTTTTTCTCCTCTTGTATACACTGATTGTATTTAATTTTATACAATCCGAAGAGGTTTGTCAACCGGAGCCTGTTGCAGAAAATCTGCCAGACGTAACAGTTCAGCCTTCCGGCACTCCGCAGCCGCTGTCTGGCGGGGAACTGTGTCTGCCGACTGACGAGCGAAGGAGAATTTGCAAACGGCGCAGGAATATCCGGCAATCTGTCCGGGACTTGTCTGAGCCCGGCATATGCTATGCCGGGCGAGTTTGACCGGACAGACTGCGTCACGGACGTTCCTGCGCCGTTTGAACCAAATTCTCTGTGAGCGAGAGCGGAGGCAGACACAGTTCCCCGCCAGACAGCGGCTGCGGAGGGCCGAAAGGGTGAACTGTTGCCGGGTTTCCCCTACTTTCTCCCTGCCAGCGCCGCTATCCCGCAGACGGCCCCGTACAGAACTGCGGCGCATGGCCAGATTATCCCGGTCCGCTCCCATCCCATCGTATAAAAGCTCCATCCCAGATATACCGCCGTAACGCAGCACCAGTAAATCCCCGCCAATATCTCATCCCGTTTTTTATGCTTTTTTTCCATCCGGGTATACTCGCCTTCTTCAAGGAGCTTTTGAAACGACTCATAGACCATCCCTGTTTTCACGAGCAGAAATGTCCCTGCCGCCACCAGACACAGGCACACGCAGACTCCCGTCAGGACTGCGCTCCCATCATCCAGCGCAGCTCCCATAAATATCGGCACAGCGCTCACGATGCACAGCGGAATGCCGACTGCCAGCGTAATAGAATGTGTCGGCGCATATTCTGATTTTTTCTTTTCCACCGCCCCTTTAACGCCATAAGAAAGCTCGATCGGCTCTGCCTCCAGATACTCCCACGCTTCCAGCTTTTTTCCCCATATCACAAACAGCGCTACCGCGCATGACACCATTAAAAGAAGGACGCTGACTCCTGCTGCCACCGCTGCATTTTCGGAAAACGCAAGTCCTCCCGCCTCCGCCACTCCCAGCAGCAATATCAGAGAAACCGGCGACAGGATACACAGGGAAACACCCGCCGCAATGATTCCGGCTGTCTCGCGCACCGCTTCCATATAATGGTTTGCCTCCTCCATGGATATTTCCCGGATTTCCTGCCCGGATTCAAAAACCTGCCCTTCCTCCGGTTCCGGCTCTCCCATAGAATCCCGCAAAAGATAATCTGTGCTCACTCCAAAAAGCCCGCTCAGCTTAATGACCTTGTCCAAATCAGGGATAGACGACGCGCTCTCCCACTTTGACACCGCCTGTCTCGACACACCAAGCTGCGCAGCGAGTTCCTCCTGTGACCAGCCGTTTTTCTTCCTTAAATCAATAATCTTATCCGCCAGTATCATATGTTCTGCCTCCCATTTGATCCCCCGTACAAATGAGGGGGATTGATTTTTATAACCATATCTTATGAGAAATCCCGGTTTCCTTCTACCAACCGGGGCTTTCAATCTGTCAACCGGCAGTTGCAGACACCCAAAAGGCTGCCTCTTCTCTTATACAGGGCATTCCAACTGACAATCATAGGGCTCCGCCTCCACATGTCCCTGATGATACAACTCCGCCTCCCGGCATCCCATCTTTTTATAGAACGCCTGACTTTCCACCGCCGAATGCGCCGATATGTAGAGCTTTCCCGCCCCCTGATCTTTTGACCAGATTTTTGCGGCTTCAAACAGCGTCCTTCCGATACCGCTCCCCCGCATATCTTCCGAAACATGGATGCTGGACAGATCGATATATTTATGCTCCCCGCCGAACAGCCCCGGCTCTGCCGATACAAAGCCCTTCAGCTCTCCGTCCAGAAATCCGCCGTACACAAACCCTCCCGTCTGCACGGTATTTTTCAGACATGTGACTAAAAATGCGTAGTCCTCCTCCGACCAGTCATCAATAAACGGGGCGTCCCGTATCACCCATTCTCCGCCTTCACGCCGCCAGCATTTTACAACCTCCTGACGGCGGATAAAATGCGAAAACAGCTCCCGGCTCAATTCTTCCGATTCAATATTTCTGTATATGACCATATCCTTTGTTCTCCTATCCTGTCCTTCCTGCGGCATATTCCATATTTTTCCCATCATACCACCGCCCCTTTAACGCCTGCAAGCCATCCTCTCACAAAAAAATTGGCGACGTACTTTAAAAAGTACAATTTTTTTCTGTATTTTATCTGGACTTCCTGCCGTATCCCATTATAATAAGAAACTGTGCTGTCATTTTCAGACAGCCAGAGGGGAGAGAATACAATGGAAAAAATGTATCCGATGTTGTTCACAACATTGAAAAACTACTCAAAACAACAGTTTCTTAAAGATTTGGTCGCAGGTGTCGTGGTCGCCATCATCGCGCTGCCCCTGTCCATCGCCCTCGCACTGGCATCGGGCGTCGGTCCGGAACAGGGTATCTATACCGCCATCGTGGCCGGTTTCATCATTTCCCTGCTCGGCGGAAGTCAGGTACAGATTGCAGGGCCTACCGCAGCCTTTGCTACTATCGTTGCAGGTATCGTTGCCCGAAACGGTATGGAGGGTCTTGCAGCGGCTACCATCCTTGCAGGTATTATCCTTATCCTGATGGGACTTTGCCGCTTCGGCGCTCTTTTGAAATTTATCCCGTTTACCATTACGACCGGCTTTACCTCCGGAATTGCCGTAACGATAGTTATCGGTCAGCTCAAAGACTTTTTCGGCGTTACTTATCCCAGTGGGATGCCGTCCATCGAAACAATGGAAAAGCTTAAAGCCTTCATTGCAGGATTTTCCAGCTTCAATACAGACGCCCTTATCGTAGGTCTTGTCTGTCTGGCAATCCTTATCATTGCACCCCGGTTTTCTGAAAAGATTCCCGGTTCCCTGCTTGCAGTCATCGCAGGTATCCTTATGGTAAAGTTCCTGCCTCTTCAGGTCAACACCATCGGAGACCTTTATACTATCAGCAATAAGCTTCCGTCCTTCCACCTTCCGCAGATGAGCTTTGAAACGATCCGTCTTGCTCTGCCCGACGCGTTCACCATCGCGGTATTGGCTGCGATAGAATCCCTGCTCTCCTGCGTTGTAGCTGACGGCATGATAAACGGCAGACACCGTTCCAACATGGAACTGGCTGCTCAGGGCGCAGGAAATATTGCATCTGCCCTCTTCGGGGGCATCCCTGCTACCGGCGCGATTGCCCGCACAGCTGCAAACGTCAAAAACGGAGGCAGGACACCTGTTGCCGGAATGGTACACGCCCTCGTCCTCGCTCTTATCCTTGTCATATTCATGCCTTATGCGGCTATGATACCCATGCCGGCTATTGCCGCTATCCTGTTTATGGTAGCCTACAATATGTGTCAGTGGAGAACCTTTGCCGATCTGCTCAAAACAGCTCCCAAAAGCGATATCGCGGTTCTTGTCCTGACCTTCTTCCTGACCATCCTGTTCGACCTGGTCGTTGCGATAGAAATCGGCATCCTCGTCGCCGTGCTTCTTTTCATGAAACGCATGAGCGATGTTGCGGAAGTCCGCAGCTGGAAATATGCAGAGGACGAGGAAGAAGCGGAGCAGGAAAAATTACGCAAGCTTCCTTCCTCCATCAATGTCTATGAAATCAGCGGTCCCCTGTTTTTCGGTGCGGCAGGCATTATCGGCCAGATTGCCGTAAAAGACCATGCAAAATGCCTCATCCTCCGCATGAACAATGTTCCCGCCCTCGACAGCACCGCGCTAAACGCCCTGACCGAGCTGTACGACAAATGCACACAGAAAAAGATAACCATCATCCTTTCCCATGTGAACCAGCAGCCGATGAATGTAATGGAAAAAGCCGGATTCGCACAGAAGATAGGTATGGAAAATATCTGTGACAATATCGACGATGCCATTGCAAGAGCGGAAGAGCTTGTGAAATAAATGTAAAAAGTGTGCGCCATGGCGCACACTCCTCGTCTAGCGTAGTCGCGTCAGCGACAATTTCACCGCGTGCGAGTACGCATAATCGTGTTTTTTATTCGATAGGAAAGAAACTTTCCTATCGAATAAAAAAGCGCCATGTCCCAGGAATCCTCTCCTGCGGCATGGCGCTTTTTTACTGTTCCATCTGTCTCCCCAGAAATCCGGCTGCGGACTGTATCAGCTTGCGCTCCACTTCTCCCATCCCCATCTTTTTGTCATTTCCCAAAAGGATGACCGCGCCTATCACATCCCCTTCGCAGATGATGGGACACACGGCTTCCGATACGCATTCCTCCGTCCCCGCCACCGCCGGCTCCACAAAATTTTTATCGCCTCTGAGCGCCATGAGGATTTCCCGCTTTTCCAACAGTTCCTCCATTTCCCTGCCGAGCGCCTTTCCTGACGCTCCTCTGTCCCTTCCCGCCGCAGCGATGATCTGGTCGCGATCCGCTATCAGCGCTGTGTACCCTGACACCTGTGCCAGACTTTCCGCATACTGCTTTGCAAATGCACTCATCTCTCCGATTGGCGAATATTTTTTTAAAATAACCTCTCCATCACATCCCGTGAAGATTTCCAGAGGATCGGCCTCCCGTATCCGCAGGGTACGCCGGATTTCCTTCGGTATCACTATCCTTCCAAGGTCATCTATCCTTCGGACGATTCCTGTTGCTTTCATATAAAAAATTCCTCCGTCTACTGTACTTTCCATTTCTGGAAATAGTATCTGTAAACGAAGGAATTTTATACGTTACTTTTCCCGGCTTCACACCCTGCGCACGACTTCATCTGAAAACTTCATCATGCAGAGTCCTTCTTCATACGCCCCTATCTTTTCTTCATTCGCCTGTCCTGAAAGATTTTCTGCTATCAGCTCCGGGAACTTTATACCGGCATGCCATGCATGGGGATATCCGCCTCCAAAGCGGGGATTTATCTCAGAGATATAATAATTTCCGTCCACCCTGAAAATATCCATGTCAATAGGACCGGCAAGCTTTAAGGTCGAAACGGTGTGCCTTATCAGCTCAAACAACGCCTCATCTTTTACGGAAACCGATTTTTCAGTTTCCCCGGCGCGCATCCTTACCTTCTTTTTTACAAAAATCGACGCAGCTTTTCCGGATATCATATCCACATAAATATCCGCACCGAATTCCTCTCCATCCGCATACTGCTGTATCAGCAGCTCCTCCTCGCTGTAACGGCACAAAACCTCCAGAAGCTCCCTGCAATCCACACGGCTGATTCCCACGCTCCCGCAGCCACGCACGGGCTTTACAAATACCGGAAAGTCTATCTTTCCTTCCGCGCGCGCCCGGTCGAACGATTCCAGACTGTCACAGGTAAACATTGCCGGAATCCCGTTTTGTTCCAGATGTTTAAAAAAGCGGTATTTATCACGACACAGCGCTACGCTCTCCGCATCCGAAACGATAGCCCGGATTCCCTGCTCTTCAAAGCGCTTTCTGTTTAAAGCCAGAAGATCCAGCTCGTCCTCAAAAAGCGGCAGCAGCGCGTCAATATCCTCCTTACGGCATATCCGCTCTATCTCCTCCAGATAGCCTGGCTCTTTCATGGACGGCACGAGATAAAAGGCATCTGCCTCGTACAGCGCCGGCGCCCACGGGCTGCAGTCCGTCACAACTACCTTTCCGGCTTTTTCATGAAAAGTCTCTTTAAAGAAACGCACCAGCTTATTCCGCGTTCCGCAGCTTAAAATCAGGATATTCATGTTTACCTCCATGCCGGAGCGCTTTAGCTTCGGCCGCGGCGTGAAAACACATATGTGTTTTCTCGTCTGCGATTCACACAGTTTTGTGACGCTCCGGCACAAAACTGTTGATTGAAAATAAGCCATCGGGCTTATTTTCAATCTTCTTCCTCTCCGTAAAGCACGCTGTTCTGCACATACTGCTCCGGCGTCCATCTGCGGCGCACAAGCCTGAGTTCTCCGTCCCTGCGCACATACACATCCGGAAAATACTGGATGAACAGCGGATTCAAGCTCATCGTATAACCGCCTACATTTTCATATACGATGCGGTCTCCCTCTCTTAATTCCGGGCCGTCCATATATTCAAAAATACGGTCAACCTCCATACAGGAATAGCCTGACACGCACTGATGCGGCATCCTTTTACGTTCCTGTCCGCCTGAAAGATCCAAATGGAACAGGTGGCTTTTCTTTATCATCGTCGGGTCAATATTAAAGCGGCTTCCGTCCGTGATAAGATACCTCTCCGAACCGATATCCCGCACATCCACCACGCCGGTCACAAATGTCGTCGAGCTCGAAAGTAGCGAAATCCCCGGTTCCACAATAAGACATGTCTTTTCCGGCGAAAATTCCGTCTGCAGTATCCTTGAGACCGCAGGGAAATAATCAGGATATTCCGGCCTGCCCTTTAAGCCGCCGCAATATCCGCCGCCCATATCCACATAGGACAGCTCGAAGCCGAATTCTCTTTTTAAGCGACACGCCATTTCCGCAATGGATTCAAATATCTTTACGCTGCGGGACTTACTGCTCGAATGCAGATGCAGTCCTGCGATATCCACATTCGGAATTTTACGGACCCGCTCCACAACCTTCGCAAATATACCGTTTTCATAGCCAAAACCGAATCTTCCGCCCGCCTCGCCCATCGTAGTCTCTCCGGGACACAGCTTCTCCAGATCAAAATTAACGCGGATTCCAACCTGAAACCGTCTTTCGGGATACCCTGCCGCCAGCTCTTCCAGCCAGTCAAGCTCCCTTCGTCCATCCATATTTACAATACCGCCAGCAAGCAGTACCCTTTCAAACGAATCCCGCTTTTTGACCGGACCGTTGTACACCACTTCCCAATCCTCAAATCCCAGCTTTTTGGCAAGGGCATACTCGTCGTCCGAAACGACTTCCGCCATCACTCCTTTTGCCTTTAAAAAACTGACGAGCCACGGCAGAGAATTGGTCTTAAAGGAATAGCCGATTTTAAAACTGTTCCAGTTCTTTTCGAGAGAATCCGTCAGCATCTGAAAATACCGCGAAAGCTCTGCCTCATCTATCACAAAATAGGGAGTCTGATACGCCCGTTCATCCATTTTAATTTCCTCACTTCGCATAGTAGGACGCAATTTTTTCCACCGCACAGATGACATCCTCCACGTCCCGATCGGTCATGCCGTAATGAAGCGGCAATGTCAATATCTCTTCATAAAGTGCTTCCGCTTTCGGGCAGATTCCTTTTCTGTAACCCAGCTTCTGATAATACGGAAAATAATAGACCGGGATATAATGCACGTTGCACACGATATTTTCCGCACCCATCGCATCAAAAAATTCCCGTCTGTTTATCGAAAGCTTCTCTGTATTCAGACGCAGGATATATAAATGGCGGGTTGTATCGGATTCCGGTATCTCCTCCTGTACGGTCACCTGTTCCAGTTTGGAAAATGCCTCATTGTAGCGTGCAACTATCTCTTTTCTTCTTTTTGAAAAAGCTTCCAGCTTGTCCAGCTGACTCAACAGCAGCCCCGCCTGGATATCCGTCATCCGGTAATTATAACCAAGCTCCACCTGCTCATAATACCAGGGGCCTTCCGGTTCCCGGCTCATCTGCGCCGCATCTCTCGTGATACCGTGTGCCTTGTACAGAACGAGCCTGCGGTACAGCTCAGGGTCGTTGGTCGTGATAGCTCCGCCCTCTCCCGCCGTCACCGTCTTGACCGGATGAAAACTGAATGTCGTCATATCTGCAATAGAGCCTGTCGGCTGTCCCTTATATTTTGTGCCGATGGAATGTGCCCCGTCCGTAATGAGCACCAGATGATGTTCCCGGCAGATTTCCTTTAATTCGTCAAGCTTTGTAGACTGTCCTGTAAAATCTACCGCCACGACCGCCTTTGTCCGCTCCGTTATATGAGCGCGGACGCTTTCAGGGTCGATATTCCATGTCTTCTCATCGATATCTGCAAATACGGGTGTCGCGCCGCAGTAGAGCGCGCAGTTTGCGGATGCTGCAAAAGTGATGGGAGTAGTGATAACCTCGTCTCCCTCTCCGACACCTGCCGCCATACATGCCACATGCAGCGCCGCCGTGCCGTTGCTGACCGCCACCGCATACTTCGCACCGGTAATACTGCAAAGCCGCTCCTCCAGCTCGTCTATCTTGGGACCGCAGGTCAGATAATCGCTCTTTAAGACATCCAGTACGGCCTGATAGTCCGCTTCATCCAGATATTGGTGTCCGTAATAAATTTTTGTATCGCGTACGGGTCTTCCTCCCGCTGCTGCCGGTTTTTCCATTATAAAATCCTCCATTTTCAAAACTGAGAAAAGGGCGTGCGCCTTGCGCACACCCTTAGCAGTCACCCTTTTCAAACGGGCTTATTCACCAAGCCCGCCCTCTATCGCATTCACAAGCGAATCCAAAGCTTCCTGTTCATCCGGCCCGTCACATGCCAGCTCAATCTCATCGCCGCATTTCACACATGCTCCGAGCACGCTCAGCACACTTTTTGCATTCGCGGTATTTTCACGAAATGTAAATGTGATGAGCGATTTGTACTGCATCGCTTCCTTACATAAAATCCCTGCAGGTCTCAAATGAAGCCCTGTGGGGTTCTTGATAACTACCTTATGGCGTACCATCTCTATGTTCCCCTTTCCTCCCGACACGGGGTTTTGCGGAGGTCCGGTTACTGCTTACCTGCTTTCCGGTAAACAGCAGCAAAAGCTGTCCTTATAAAACCGCCGCATTTTTATATACCTATCATATCATTGCCCTCTAAATATGGCAAGTGTTTGGTTGCTGTTTACACCAGCCGCAAATGTTACTGCCTGCCGGCAAGCAGTAACATTGTCTGTCTGCTACAGCATGAGCTGCTGGATAAGATCTGCGATGCGATGTGCCTCCGCATCGATTTTCGCCTTGTCTTTTCCTTCTATCATAACACGCACCTTCGGCTCTGTTCCTGACGGACGGATGAGTACCCGTCCCTCGCCTGCAAACTCCTTCTCCAGCTCTTCTATTGCCTCCGCTATCTCGGGATATTCCATAAAATGCTCTTTCCTGTGGTTAGGAACCTTGACGTTTACAAGCGCCTGAGGCATCACCGTCATCACCTTGGAAAGCTCCGATAAAGGTTTTCCGGTCACAACCATGACCTCCAAAAGATGAAGCGCGGATAAAAGCCCGTCTCCCGTCGTGTTTTCATCAAGGAAGATGATATGTCCCGACTGCTCTCCCCCCAGGTTTGCCCCTATCTCCCGCATGCGCTCCAGCACATAGCGGTCGCCTACCTTTGTCTTTTCTATATGTATCTTTTCCCTGTCCCCGAACAGGAAAAGACCGAGATTACTCATTACCGTAACCACCAGCGTGTTCTGCTTGAGCTTCCCCATATTGCGCATATGAGCGCCTACAATCGCCATTATCTGGTCGCCGTCTACTACATTTCCAAGCTCATCCACCGCCAGCAGCCTGTCTGCGTCCCCGTCGAACGCAAGCCCTACATCCGCCTTTTCAAAAACGACTCTCGCCTGAAGCTCCTGCATATGGGTAGATCCGCAGTTCGCATTGATATTTGTACCATCCGGAAGGTTATGGATAGGCACCACATGTGCACCCAGCTGACGGAGTGCTTCAACGGACGTATAGTTAGAGGCTCCTTCCGCACAGTCGACTACCACTTTCAGATTGCTTAAGTCCACCGGCACAGCGCTCACCGCATGGTTGATATATTCTTCCCGTGCATCCCTGCGGTATTTTATCCTGCCGACTCCGGAACCGCTCGGAAATTCGATTCCCTGCAGATCGTTCCTGATTAACGCCTCTATCTCATCCTCCAGCGCATCAGGAAGCTTATAGCCATTCCCGTCAAAAAATTTGATACCGTTAAATTCCATCGGATTGTGAGATGCTGATATCACGACTCCGGCTTCCACCTTGTATTTTTTGGTAAGATAAGCAATGGCCGGCGTTGGAATCACCCCTACATAAACCGCATTTGCTCCCACGCTGCAAATACCTGCCATCAGCGCATTTGCCAGCATATCCCCTGAAATACGGGTATCACAGCCTACCATAATAGTTGGCTTATGCTTATTTTCCCTCGTCAGTACATAGGCACCCGCCTGCCCGAGCTGCATCGCCAAAAGCGGCGTGAGTTCTTCATTAGCTACTCCCCTGACACCATCGGTTCCAAACATCCTTGCCATTTTTTCATATCCTCCTCTGGTTTTATGCCGTTTACTGTATATGGATCGCGTTATGCTGTTCCTACTGTTCGTTCATCCCCGCTCCTGCCTCCGCAGAAACCTCTACGGTGTGCGTCAGACGTACTTTTAACGTCACATCCTCTACCTGCTGTACTGTTCCCGGCAAAACGAATTTCACCGTAACGCCATACTCTCCGGCCGTGAAATTCCCGTCCGCATCCGCCAGCGCCGCCATATCCACATGGGGCGTTACCGATGCCGCATCCACCGCATTCAGATTTTCCTGCAATCCACGCACTACGAGCAAAAGTCTCTGCCCTTCCACAGCTTCCGCCACCCAGCCGTCCGGTACGTTCAGAAGCTGTATGTTTCCGCTGTCCATAGGTATCGTTTTTCTCCTGATAGCAGCAACCTCTGCCGTGACCTTTACCATTCCGTCAAACGAACTCTCCGCCAGAGACACGCCCGTCGGAAGATAATCCCTGATATCCACTGTTTTGACAACAGATTCCTTTGCATCAGTCACATCCAGCTCTGTATCCGGTATCTCTATCACTTCAATCTGTTCCAGGGCTGCCGTCCTTCCCGCTACTGTCACCGCAGCCGGATCAGAGGTCACGTTCCCCGTCAGCGCATAGCCGTCTGCCGGAGTCCCCGAGCTCGCCACTTTTACCGCGACTTTCTTTGTTTCCAATATCGGAACAGTTACCTTCACACTCTCGATACTCTTGCGTATATCAGAGCTGACCACTTCATTGCCTTCCTCGTCCAGAAGTCTGATGGCAGCTTCTATTTCCACATTAGACGTCACATCATCCAGCGATACATCCACTACAGCCCGCTTTACCAGGCCGACCGATGATTCCGGTCCGGTGATACTCATCGTATTCGTCTCTGTATCCACTCTTCCGGTCACATAACCCTCCGGGAGTTTTCCGGTCTTCTCCACCTCTATAGCCAGCTGACGCGTCTTTTTATTTTCCACCTGAAGCTCTACAAACTGCTTATCCGTCCGTATCCGCTCCACATCCAGATTGCTGTTTAATGCCGCCACGATCGGCACCTGATTTTCCGGCGTGATCTGAGACATATCCGCCTTGGCAGAAACGCTCTGCCCGTCTATCTCCGACAGCACCGATTTAGGCGCTCGCACGATGACCCGCACCGTATCCGTATTGTCCAGCACCTTATACGTCTTGTCCTGCGAAACAAGGATGCCTGTATTGACAAGCTGGACCGGAACGTTATTGATATATTTATCGCTGACCGGATCGTTGATATCCACTGCGACCATCCACAGCACAATCGAAAACAGGACGGCCATTATCTTTAAGCCGAGATTGTGCATCAGCCTATCTTTCATTTTTTTCATTGCGGAACCACCCCTTCCAGCGCTTATGCTCCTTTTCCTCCGCCGTCTTGTTCTGGATGGATTTCAGCTTCTCCTCCAGCTCCTGCGGACTTAATCCCCTGCTCAGGCTTCCCTTATAGGCCACGCTGATCTTGCCGTTTTCCTCTGAAACAATGACTGTCATGGAATCCGAAACCTCCGAGATACCGACCCCGGCACGGTGCCGTGTTCCCAGATCCTTACTCAGATGCATATTATCCGACAATGGAAGATAACAGGTCGCATACGTCACCCGGTCCCCTTTTACGACGATGGCCCCATCATGAAGCGGCGTATTTTTTTCAAAAATATTTATCAAAAGCTGGCTCGTCACGATACCGTCCACTTCAATGCCCGTCCGCTCGTATTCCGAAAGCGAATCTTTCTGTCCGACCACTATCAGCGCTCCCGTTTTGACCTTTGCCATCTCCGTACAGCCCTTGACTATCTCGCGTATCGTACGGTCCGAAAACAGCCCGTCCTCTACCGCCTTTGACGTCTCAAACGGAAGCACCGACCGCAGGATATCCTTCTGTCCCAGCTGCTCCAGCGCCTTTCTCAGCTCCGGCTGCAGCACGATTATCAGCGCGATAGCCGCAAACTGGAAGACCGTCTTGGCGATCCAAAGTATCGTATCCATTTTCAGGATCTTTGCGATGACCAGAAAAACGAGGATAACAAACACGCCCTTTAGCAGCAGCCATGCCCTCGTATTTTTGATAAAGACCATCACATAATAGACCATCAGGGAAATAAGGATTATTTCCACGATGTCCATCGGTCTGATAAATTGTACCTGCGTCAGATATCTGTCCGCAAACTCCCTGATCTGTTCCATATTTTTCCACTCCGCAGCATAATACTATTTTCTGTTCTTCCCCTTATTATGGCTGTGCCGGACGTTCTGGCTGACGCGCTGCGTCGTGATACGCTTTATCCGCTTCTCAGGCGCCGCCACCGTCATCTTGGGGACTGCCTTCACATAATAATAATATTCGTCGTCTTCAAACTGTACCTTTTCCGTTCTCGCATAATCCAGATTAAAATGGAAAAACTGGATAACCAGCGCTATCGCCGCGCCCGCTGCGCTCCCGAATATCACTGCCGCTATCGAGAAGTTCGCGTCGTACATCAGGTCCCCTACCAACAGGATGACGATGTCCGCCAGCGTTCCCACAAGCGCCGCCACAGCCCGCGAATAATTGATGCTCATCCGCCGTATTCCGTATACCAGAAGCGCCGTCACCGCGAACGCCACCGCCACGATCAGCATCTCCCTGTTGCCGACCACTCCTGTCCCCACATCGCTGAAACGCTGAAGGATAGAATCGCTGCCTCCGCCGCTGCCGAACGCTACCGCATTTCCGGAAATATAGGCCAGCACATAGTAAATGATAACGCCGCCCGCTACCGCCACAGCTGACACCGGCGTACCAAACAGCCCCGCCGCTATCGGCATCACATACGGCATCTTCCATACGAACAACAACGGCGTCAGCAGGAAAAACAGATGATTTCCCGAAGAAAAGCGAAGATACAGAGCACCCACCACCAGAAATGCCAAAAGCAGCACGACCACACATTCCACCGACAGCGCATACGTATGCATCAGCAAAAATGCCGCGCATAAAAACATCGTCATCCCCAGCGGGAGAAAGGAACAGAGCAGCGCCGCCACGAGCACGATTACCAGATTGTCGATTTTTTCCATATATCCCATCCGGCTGTTTATCGTCACAAACAGCACCGCAGCCAGAAGAAATTTCAGCACCGGCACGATGTATTCCTCATATTTTGCATAATAATTTTTTATGTATTCCCTTATCACAAGCAGTTCTGTCATCCCTTAACCCCTCTCTATAGCGTCTGTTCCCTCTTCCAGACAGTCCAGATACTCCAGATACAGATTCAGACGCTTCTTCGCCTTTGCATAGCGCACCGCATATACCGCGTAGGTCACAGCCAGATAAATACCTGCCATAACCGCATATAAAAGAATGATATGCTTTGCGGTTGCAACCATATCTATAGAATAGACATTTTCCATCACTTCTGTGAAATTGAATATCACATAAGCCCCAAGTCCCGCCAGAAAAACAACCGTGACAATTACAAGGGAGAGTATCATCTGCATCCCGATATAATCGCCCCTGAAATATGACGCTGCTGCCTTATCCTTTTTGCCTGTCTTTGCTTCATAGGATGCCATCTTCGTCATCCTGAGGACCTTTTCCTGATTTATCATCTGACCTCCTGTCCGTCGCCGATAGACAGCGCCGCAAAATAGACCCGCTCTGTCCCGTGGCTCCTGCACTCCCGCGCCATCTCATCAATCGTACTCCCGGTCGTGTATATATCGTCTATAATTACAATCGTCTTTAATTTTACATCATCCTGCACTATTTTAAAAGCTTTTTTCAAATTATTTTGGCGCTGACGCCCATCCAGAAGCTTCAATGGAGCGGTATTTTTCTCCCTGACTATCCATTCGTCCAACACAGGGATATGCAGCAGCTCCCCCATCCGCTCCGCTAAAAGCTGCGCCTGATTGTAGCCTCTTTTATAAAGGCGTTTTTTGTGCAGGGGCACCGGTATCAGCGCGTCCGGTCTCCATGAAAGTATCTGCCTCCCCAGCCGCAGCGCCATATCGCGCCCAAGAAAATCCCCGTATTCCTGTCTGCCCGCGTATTTAAAACGATACACACTGCTCCTGATACTATGATAATGATACAGGCTGATGCCTTTATCATACTCATGCTTTTTATGCGCGCAGTCAAAGCAATATTCCTGCGTCGTATCCTTAAGCTGCTTTCCGCACTTTAAGCAGACAGGCTGCGATACATACGAAAGCCTGCCTCTGCATTCCGTACATATCAATCCCCCCGCTGGCTTTACCGGTCTGTCGCAGACCGGACATCTCCTCGGAAATATCAAATCTTTTAAACTGAGCACCCTTCTCCTTTCAGCTCCCTTATCCGGGTATCAAGGCTCGTAAAGCGCTTCGATTCGCTTTCGTTTGCAATCATCTCCTCAACTATCCTGCTGCTCCCCAAAATTGTAACGCAGTCTTTTGCCCGCGTCACTCCCGTATAAAACAGGTTTCTGTTAAACAGCATCCTGGGACCGCCAAGAAGCGGCATGACAACCGCCGGATATTCGCTCCCTTGAGATTTATGGATGGTGATGGCATACGCCAGCTCTACCTCCTCCATCTGGGAAAAGCTATAGGTCACACGGCGCTGTTCCTCAAACTCCACAAGCACCGTCTGAACGGCATCATTGATTTCCCGTATGACACCCATATCTCCGTTAAAAATACCGACTCCCTTATCTATCGGAATCCCATACCGGCTCACTATCTCCCATTCCAGCTGATAATTATTTTTTGTCTGCATGACCTTGTCCCCTTCTCGAAACAGGGTATTCCCGAGATGAGCTTCCTTTTTGGAAGCATCCGGTGCATTCAGGCAGCTCTGTAAAATACCGTTCAGCGTCTCCGCGCCAAGACTTCCTTTCCGCATCGGGGTCAATACCTGGATATCATAAGGTCTCGCCTTTACATAGGGCGGCAGCATCTGCGATATCAGCTGCACCATATGCTTATACATTACCGGAACGCTGCTCCTTTCCAAGAAAAAGAAATCCCTGCTTTTGCCGCCCAGCTCTATCTGCTCGCCGCGGTTTATCTTATGAGCGTTTACCACGATATCGCTTTCCTGTGCCTGCCGGAATATCTTCTGAAGCCGCACTACCGGAAAGGCTTCGCTTTTGATAAGGTCAGACAGGACCTGTCCCGGTCCGACGCTCGGAAGCTGATTTACATCCCCTACAAATATCAGACGCGTCCCGGGGCTTACCGCTTTCAGAAGGGAATTAAACAGATGAATATCTACCATAGACATCTCATCCACGATTATCACATCCGCTTCCAACGGGTTTTCTTCGTTGCGCTCAAAGCTCGCACGCCTGCCTTCCTCCGGCATCGCCCCTGAAAGCTCCAGCATCCGGTGTATCGTCCTCGCCTCATACCCGGTCGCCTCTGTCATCCGTTTTGCCGCGCGCCCTGTCGGTGCCGCCAGAAACAGGTCCAGTCCTTCCGCTTCAAAATACCGGATGATAGTATTGATCGTTGTCGTTTTACCCGTTCCCGGTCCTCCTGTCAAAATGAGGATGCTGTTTTTAACGCTCTCCAATACTGCCTGCTTCTGCAGACCGTCCAGCATCAGCCCTTCCTTCTCCTGTATCTTTTCTATCCTCCGATAGATACGATCTTCCTCTCCCGGCAGAAGTTCCCCGTCCGGCAGCATGCTCTGATTCAGTTCCATGAGCATCCGAGCACAGGAAAGCTCTGCATAATAATAGGATGAAGCATAACATATCGTGTCGTCACCAGCTTTTTTGATGACCAGTTTTTTATCCATCGAAAGATTGGGCAGCTGATCGCTGACCGCATCCTCAGGCAATCCCAAAAGTGCCGACGCACGCCGTACCAGAAGGCTTCCGGGGAGATATACATGTCCCTCTCCCGACGCCTGAAGCAGTGTGTAGAGAATACCGCTGCGGATTCGGAAATCCGAATCCGTATGAATACCGATTCGTGCCGCAAGCTCGTCTGCCTTGCGAAATCCTATGCCGTCGATATCATCTGCCAGCTGGTACGGATTTTCTTCCAGAACGCTGTAAAGCCTGCTGCCGTAAGTCTCGTATATCTTCACCGCAAGCGTATTAGAAATGCCATATTTCTGCAGATAGACCATCGCTTCCCGCATATCGCGCTTCTGTTCCATCTGCGCCGCGATATCCATTGCCTTTCTTTCGCTGATCCCCTTTATCTCTGCCAGCCGCTCCGGCTCTTCCTCGATGATACGGAATGTGTCCGCTCCAAAACGCTTTACGATGCGTGCAGCCAGAGATGCCCCGACTCCTTTGACCGCGCCCGACCCGAGATATCGTTCCATTCCCGCCGCATCCTCCGGCGACGCGACCCGAAATCCCGACACCTTAAACTGGCTTCCGTAGACCGCATGCTCTATATACTCTCCGTCCAGCTCCAGAAGCTCCCCTTCATCCAGCGCCTGAAACGTCCCGACGCATGTTACTTCCTCTCCGGCGTTTAATACAAATACCGTATATCCGTTTCCCGTATTCCGGTAAATGATATGGGAAACAAATCCTTTTACCTGCTCCAAAATATCCCTCGCATTCTTACTTTCCTCAAACAGTATCCGGGAAAATATCATCCGCTTTTGTCGTTATACATAAAAAAACAGGAGTCCTGACGCACATCCGCACCGAGCGCACATTCGCGTGTGACGCGAACGCTGCAGTCAGGCGATGTCTTCCTTTCGCGCGAATGCGTATAAAAAAAAGAAGGCACATCCGGCCGGAACAGCCCCGCACAACCCTACATTCTGCCGACAGCCTGAACTGTCCACAAAATATCGCAGGCGCGCGCTGGCTCTCCGGCCTGTGCAGCCTTCCGCATCCAATCGCTTTTTATAAAATCCGGCTCGTCCCGAAATCCTTAATCCCGGTAACCGCCCAAAAATTCCACATATTTTCCGGTCCCGACTGCAACTGCCGTCATCGGGTCCTCCGCCGTCATCGTATTGATTCCGGTGTGTTCCACGATAAGCTCTTCAAGGCCGCGCAGCAGGCTTCCGCCGCCGGTCAGCACGATGCCTCTGTCCGCAATATCCGCAGCCAGCTCCGGCGGAGTCTTCTCCAGAACGCCGTGGATAGCTTCCACTATCTGCATCGTGGATTCCTTGAGCGCCTCCTCCGTCTCTTCGGAAGAAACTGTTATCGTCTTGGGCAGGCCCGTCACAAGGTTCCGTCCGCGTACATCCATGTAATCCGGTTCAGACCGCTTGTAAGCCGAACCTATCTTTATCTTGATATCCTCTGCAGTACGCTCACCGATGAGAAGATTGTGCTTCTTTCTCATATAACGTACTATCGCTTCGTCAAAATCATCTCCCGCAATCTTAATGGAAGCGCTCACAACTGTGCCTCCCAGAGAAATGACTGCAATATCCGAGGTACCGCCGCCAATATCC
>UQDA01000016.1 GCA_900539715.1 uncultured Lachnospiraceae bacterium
GATGACGGCTCCCCCGCCTCTCCCGGCTGGAAGGGACCTGCCATTGCCTCCTCTTTGGAAAGATGCTCCATCGTACAGAACGCCTCCCACGAAATCTCTCCAAGCGGTCTGTAAAAATCCTGTTTGAGCGTGCGCCTCCAATGATTTAATCTGCTGCACCACTCAGCGCTCATGATACCCATCTGATATCCTCCGTTTCCCCTGCCCTTTGCATACAGGTTTTCTCTGCTACTTTCTTTATACCGTCTAAACAACGGTTCGTCAATCCCTATTGTTTCAAATTTAACCTATAAAAAATCACACACTTTTTCAGGAATCGTGCTCGGGCACGCAAACATACCGGAAAATCGGATTTTCCGTCTGCAAATATTATATTGTACTTTTTTTCATACAATCTTCCGACATGGAATATTCGTCCTGTTCCTGCTGCTTTCCTTTACATCCACGCCTTTTCCAGACGTTTTATGCCATCCTCTATCTCTTCTTCCGTCAGCCCGCCAAATCCCAAGAGCACCGTTGCAGCTAAATCGCATCCATCCGGCTCTGTCATCGCCTCCGACAGCCCGTACACCCTGACGCCGTTTTGCCGCGCCTGCTCTTTCAGCCACGCCTCGCTGCGCCCCTTCCGATCCGTTATGAGCACATGCAGGCCCGCGTTCTCCCCGCTGACCGCAAAATCCTTGCCGAACGCCTTCAGCCCATCCAGAAGCGCCTCATGCTTTTTGCTGTATACTTTTCTCATCCTGTTTAAATGTCTCTCAAACGCCCCGCTTCTCACAAACTCTTCCAGTACCGCCTGATCGATACGAGATACCGTCGAAGAAAAACACCCGCACCGTTCTTCATACCGTTCCATCAGATGCCTCGGAAGCACAAGAAAGCTCACGCGTATCGCCGGTGCAATCGACTTGGAAAAAGTACCGATGTAAATGACCTTTTCCGCCGTATCAGAAGCCTGAAGAGACGGAATAGGCTTCCCTCTGTAGCGGAATTCACTGTCATAATCGTCCTCTATCACATACCTGCCTCTGTCCTTTGCCGCCCAGTTCAACAGCTCCGCCCGGCGTCCTATCGGCATGACTCTCCCCGTCGGATACTGATGAGACGGCATCACATACACGACATTTGCCCCTCTTTGCTCCAGTTTTTCCACAAGGATACCGTTTTCATCCGACGGCACCGATATCACCTCTTTTGAAAAAAGCCCGAATATCCTGCGCGCCCTCGGATATGTCGGGTTTTCAAACGCAACGCAGCAATCCTCCCCGAGAATATAGCGCAAAAGCAGAAGCAGATAATCGTTTCCGGCTCCTACAATAATCTGTTCCGGGCTACAGCTGACGCCGCGCGAAGCATGGAGATAACGTGCTATCGTTTCACGAAGCGCCGGCTCTCCTTTCGGGTCTCCCGGCAAAAACAGCTCCTGATTGTCCTGATTGAGTACATTTTTGTTAATACGCCGCCATATACCGAAAGGAAAGCTCCTCATATCCACAGCGTTCGGGGAAAAATCCACGTTCCCACTGTCCGAAGCTTTACAGGTATCCGCATCCGCACTCCCTTTTTCCGCATCTTCTGCGTCCGCCGAAGATGCAGTGCTTCCCTGCAAAGATTTCCCGCTTCCCGAAGACGACATCCCGTCCAACCGGTAAAGCTCCTCCACCTTCGCCGCAAAATATCCTTTATAGGGAACCGATTCGATATATCCTTCGGATAAAAGCTGTTCATAGGCAAGCTCCACCGTACTTCTGGACACCTGGAGATATTGTGCCAGAGAACGCGTTGAGGGAATCTTCTCCTGATAGAGAAGCTTCCCCTTTCTGATTTCGTCTTTTATGTAGCTGTAAATCTGTTCATACAGATGACTCCCGTCATCCTTCCATTCTATCATCAGATCCTGCATACTGACGCCCCAACGCTTTTTATCATCAATACCGTTCAGCCTTTTTTCGGAAGCTTGAAAGAGCTCTTTAACGATACGATACGGTTGAATACCGGTTCGCCCGGCTTGGAATCCTTATAATCCACACAGAAGAAGCCCTGTCTTACAAACTGGAAGCTCTCATAAGGCTTTGCATCCTTTAAGGAAGGCTCTATCCACGCTTCCTTTACAGTCAGGGAATTGGGATTTAAGTTCAGGGAGCCATCCTCGTTGTAAACGCCCTTTTCCTCGTCGATGATGTTTTCATAAAGACGGACAGTCGCTTTCTCAGCGGTCTCGCATGCAACCCAGTGGATAGTGCCCTTGACTTTTCTTCCTTCAAAACCGCTGCCGGATTTTGTCTCAGGATCATATGTGCAGTGAACCACCGTCACGTTTCCGTTTTCATCCTTTTCAAATCCGGTGCACTTTACAAAGTACGCATTCATCAGGCGCACTTCATTGCCCGGGAACAGGCGGAAATATTTCTTCGGAGGCTCTTCCATAAAGTCTTCGCGCTCGATGTAAAGCTCTCTGCCGAAAGGTATCTGACGGCTTCCAAGTGCTTCATTCTCAAGATTGTTGGGAGCATCCAGATATTCTATCTGACCCTCCGGGTAGTTGTCTATCACAAGCTTCACCGGATCGATAACTGCCATCACACGGGCACGCTTTAATTTCAGGTCTTCACGGATACAATACTCAAGCATCGCATAATCCACAGAGGAATTACTCTTGGAAACACCGCACAGCTCCACAAAAAGCTTGATAGATTCCGGGGTAAATCCTCTTCTTCTGAGCGCCGCGATGGAAACCAGACGGGGATCGTCCCAGCCATCTACGATGCCCTCCTCTACCAGTCTCTTGATATAACGCTTACCTGTTACCACATTCGTCAGATACAGCTTTGCAAACTCGATCTGGCGGGGCGGGAAAGGCTTGTAATCCAGCTCCCGTACCACCCAGTCATACAGCGGACGATGGTCTTCAAACTCCAGCGTACAGATGGAATGCGTTATCCCTTCTATCGCATCCTCGATGGGGTGAGCGAAATCGTACATCGGATAGATGCACCATTTATCGCCCGTATTGTGATGCGTCATATGAGCCACGCGGTAGATGACGGGGTCGCGCATATTCATATTGGGACTTGCCATGTCTATCCGTGCGCGCAGTACCTTTGTACCATCCTCATAAACGCCGTCCTTCATCTCTTCAAACAGCTTCAGATTCTCTTCCACGCTCCGTTCCCTGCCGGGGTCTTCCTTGCCCGCCTCAGTCAGCGTGCCGCGATATTCCCGAATCTGGTCTGCGGAAAGGTCGGATACGTATGCCTTGCCCTTTTTGATAAGCCTGACCGCGCCTTCATACATCTGGTCAAAATAATCGGAGGCAAAAAACAGCCTGTCCTCCCAGTCTGCTCCCAGCCACTTTACGTCCGCTTTGATAGATTCCACAAACTCTATCTTTTCCTTCGTAGGGTTCGTATCATCAAAACGCAGGTTAAACTTTCCATGATACTGCTGAGCCAGGCCATAGTTTAACAGAATGCTCTTGGCATGGCCGATATGCAGATAGCCGTTGGGTTCCGGCGGGAATCTGGTGTGTACCGTTTCATAAACGCCCTCTGCCAGGTCTTTGTCGATCATCTGCTCGATAAAGTTTCTGGAAACAGGCTCTTTGTTCTCTTCCATAACAGGATTCTCGTTGCTCATAATCTCCTGTCCCGCCGCAAAAATGGCGGGCAGCCTCCTCTCGCTTGCTATTTCTCTTGTCTTTCTATATTAACAAACTGCACGGCAAAATACAATACGAAATCTTTATGTCATAATACAGAAAAAATAATGGCGATATCGGCTTTTTTATGATAAAATCAGCATAAAACCAAACATCTCTTATTTCAGGAGGACTTACTTATGAACCGTGCACTACTCAAACAGGATGCAAAAAATGCTATGAGCATGGCCAATCCCCATCCCGTGCTCACCACTCTCGCCTTTATGGCGGTCCAGATAGCCGCTCAGGTGGTTCTTTATCTCGTATCCACCGTTTTCGGCGTTACAAGCTCCCTCACAATGGGAATAATGATGGAGTCCGGAGGCTATTATTCCGATTACTCCTCTACGGCAGGCACTGTCAGTACCGTGGGGATGCTCATCTATATCCTCGTTGCGGTACTGCTCTCCCTCGTTCTCGGCGTTGTACAGTTCGGCTATACCTCTTACAGCCTGAAAGTCTTCAAAGGCGAAGAGACCGGCGTAAATGAGCTGTTCTCCCATTTTTCGCTCATGTTCAAGGTATTTGGTCTGTCCCTGTGGATGAGCCTGTTCATTTTCCTGTGGGCATGTCTCTGCTATATCCCCGGCATCATCGCAGCGCTCCGCTACTCACAGGCATTTTATATCCTTGCGGAAAATCCCGAAAAGGGCATCCGCCAGTGTGTCAACGAAAGTAAGATGATGATGAGCGGACGGATTTGGGAATATTTTGTCCTGCAGCTTTCCTTTGTCCTCTGGACACTTCTGGGGGCGGTAACCTGCGGCATCGCAAACCTGTATGTAACCCCTTACATGACCATTACAAACGCAGGCTATTACCTGAGCTTAAAACCGGAAGATATATATACAAACGCTTCTTATACGCAGACCGGCGGATTTGACAACAATCAGAACACTTTCTGATATTTAAAACCGGTCTCTCTACACCGCGATCCATCAGGCGCACTTAAAACCAAAATATGTATATAAAGAGAGGACCGCAGCAACATTCGCTGCGACCCTCTCTTTTTTATCTGTCTTTCAACCTTCATCCTGCCACGAAAAGCTTACGCCCGTTTCTCCGCTCAGGCAGCTTTTTCCAAATGCATCACGCATCATGGCTATCGCATGTATCCCCGTGCAGTGCAGAGGCACAAGCTGTTCTATCCCATAGTCTCTGATACGCTCTATCGTATCCTCGATTTCTTTTTTCCCGCTCCCTTTAAGATGCATTCCCGCCAGCAAAAACCGGATATGCTCTCCCTGAAAATGTGATTCCACAAAGGAAAGGCAATTTAATATCCCGACATGGGCGCAGCCGGCAAATACCGAAAGCCCCGACTTTTCCCGAATGACAAGAAGCTGTTCATCCTCCATCCGATCCGGCACAAGCCCGCTGCCGGTCTGCTTCCAGAATAAGGGCAGATCACCGTCTGCCGGAATGTTACCCAGCACGAATATGTCCGGAAAAATCTCTTCTTTTTCTCCCGTAAAACGCAGGCTTTCTTTTATCTCATCTGGTATCCGGGTATTCCCGTCTTCATGGACCACCCATGGAATACCTATCCTGCGAAACGTAACCTGATCTGCATTTTTGCACAGTTTATCTTCCAGCGCCGCCCGGCGCACATACACAGGCGGCAGCTTCCCCGGAAACTCCTCCAGACCTCCCGTATGATCGTAATGTCCGTGGCTCAGCACGACCGCATCTGCATCGTCCAGCCGCATTCCCAGCCTCTCGGCATTGCGGACATAAACGCTGCTCTGCCCCGTATCAAACAAAAGCTTCTTCCCTCGCACCTCTATCAGGACAGACAGGCCGTGCTCTCCCAGCAGCCCCCTTTTGTTTGCCGTATTTTCCGTCAAAACCGTAATCTTCATCTTTCTTCACCCGATTCCGCCGTATAAAAATCCTAAAACCAATACGAGCACCGCTACCGGAACATAAATGTACTTTGCAGCAAATCCAAACGCCCGGTTCAATTTTTTCCCATGTCCTTTTTCCAGCTCCTCCCGAATCTTCGGATAGCCCAGCACATAGTAGACAGAAACCGCGCCCAGCACCGCTCCTACGGGCACAATGCCAATCGATACCATATCCAGCCATGCACCCGCACTGCTTTCCTTTTCCAGAAACAGACCTATCAAAAACGTTATCCCGCCGCACAAAAGCGCCGCTTTTTTCCGGGATGTTCCAAACTGCGTCTGCCAGCTCTCTATTACCGCCTCAAACATATTGATCAGAGATGTCAAACCTGCAAAGATTACGGATATGAAGAAAAATACCGCTACCAGCCGTCCTCCCGGCATTTGTCCGAATACCTCCGGCAGCGTCACGAAGATGAGGGAGGGGCCGCTCCCCGCATCTATCCCGAACGCAAATACTGCGGGCATGATAGCAAGCCCTGCAAGCAGAGCCGCAAGCGTGTCAAAAACAGCGGTTCGTACGGACGCTTTCGGGATATCCGCATCTTCTCCAAGATATGCTCCGTATACTATCATTCCGGATCCTGTAATAGACAACGAGAAAAATGCCTGTCCCATTGCCATTACCCATGTATCCGCCTGCAAAAGCTTTTCCCACTTCGGAACAAACAAAAACTCATATCCTTCCGAAGCTCCCGGCAAAAATGCCACGCGCACCGCCACGATTACGAACAGTACAAAAAACAGAGGCATCATTACCTTACTGGCTTTTTCGATTCCTTTCGTCACTCCCGTGACCAGGATGACCGTCACGCCCGCTACAATGAGAAAGTGCCACGGCACACTCCCGTATTCTCCTGCAGCCTCTGCAAAAAACGCCGCAGAATCCGTTTCAAATAAACTTCCCGTCGCCGCCCCGAACAATGTTCTGAGCACCCAGCCAAGCACGATAGAATAACCGATCGCTATCCCAAGAGATCCCATAAGCGGAAACCACCCCAAAAGCTTTCCAGCCTTTTCTTTTCCTCTCGATGCAAAACAGTACCGGTACGCACCGACCGTTCCTGTCCCTGCCCTTCTTCCAATCGCAAATTCCGCCGACAGCCCGACCCATCCAAACAAAAAGATAAAGAACAGATACGGAATCAAAAATGCCGCACCTCCGTACTGCCCAAGCCGGTAAGGAAACATCCATATATTTCCCAGCCCGACTGCCGATCCCACACATGCGATGATAAATCCCACAGTGGAAGAAAAATTTCCGTTCTTATGACTTTTACCGCTCATAACTCCTCCCATTTTTTAACTTTCTGTAAAATAGAAACCCGACACAGTCCTATAAAAAACCATGCCGGGTTCTGCTGGGATTCATTATACGCTTTTACACTTCAACTCGTCAATCACTTTAAAGCAAAAAAGTAAATCTCAGTGATGGAACAGTCTGATGCCCGTAAATACCATCGCCATTCCATATTTATCACAGCAGTCTATCACTGCATCATCACGCACGGAACCGCCGGGCTGCGCGATATAAGCGACGCCGCTCTTATGTGCTCTCTCAATATTGTCCGAGAACGGGAAAAATGCGTCAGAGCCGAGTGTCACACCGGAAAGTTTATCTAACCACGCGCGTTTTTCTTCTCTTGTAAATACAGGAGGCTTTACTTTAAAGCGGGTCTGCCATACGCCCTCCGCCAAAACATCCTCATACTCGTCACCCATATAAACGTCTATTGCATTATCACGGTCCGCTCTTCCAAGCCCGTCCACAAACTGCAGTCCGAGCACCTGAGGAGACTGACGAAGCCACCAGTTATCCGCCTTCTGTCCTGCCAGTCTCGTGCAATGGATGCGGGACTGCTGACCTGCACCGATTCCGATCGCCTGACCGTCTTTTACATAACATACAGAATTGGACTGGGTATACTTCAATGTTATCAGCGCTATCTTCATGTCTATCAGCGCCTCTGCGGGCACTTCCGTATTCTTTGTCACAAAATTGGACAGAAGCTTCTCATCGATATCGAGCTCGTTGCGCCCCTGCTCAAATGTGATGCCGAACACCTGCTTTCTCTCAAGCTCGGCAGGCTTGTAGGACGGGTCTATCTGAATCACATTGTAGCCGCCCTTCTTTTTTGCCTTTAAGATTTCCAGCGCCTCCTCGGTATATCCGGGCGCTATCACGCCGTCAGAAACCTCTCTTTTAATGAGATTTGCAGTATCCGCGTCACACACATCCGATAATGCAATAAAATCACCGAAAGAAGACATTCTGTCCGCTCCCCTCGCTCTTGCATAGGCGCATGCCAGCGGGGAAAGCTCTCCCAGGTCATCTACCCAGTATATCTTTGCAAGAGTGTCTGTCAGCGGAAGGCCTACAGCCGCACCTGCCGGGGAAACATGCTTGAAGGATGTTGCCGCGGGAAGGCCCGTCGCTTTTTTCAGCTCGGAAACAAGCTGCCAGCCGTTAAACGCATCCAGAAAGTTGATATATCCGGGCTTTCCGTTTAATACAGTCACAGGAAGCTCGCTGCCATCCTCCATAAAAATCCGGGAAGGCTTCTGATTCGGGTTACAGCCGTATTTTAATTGAATTTCGTTCATGTGATTCCTTTCCGCAGGCTGTCCGGCCTGCCTGCACATTTATTTGTTTTTATTTACAATCCTTGTTTCATACTTTCCGGTCTCGATATCAATATAGCGTACGAACAGAGATACCTTGTTCTCTTCATTCAGGCTCTCCCACAGCATCTGTGTGAACTCATCGATATCCCCTGCTATTTCCACCTTTTTCGGTTCTCCGGAAAAGCTCGGCAGCGGGTTTCCGTCATGCATGTATGTGTGAATGAAACGTCCCTCACCTGCCTTCGGCTTCTCATATGCATAGGTAAAACGCTGGCAGGAGGACGGGTCACCGTCGTCGCTTTTTAAAATAGACATTGCGTAATTATATGTCCCGTTTTCAATGTGCATGATACCGGAGATACGAGGTGTATAATTAGGACCGTCCGGCTCGAATTCACGGCTTCTGAGGCTCTGCTCAAAGGTAAGCTGTCTGTCCATTCCTTCATAAATCGTGTCAGTCTGGTCGCCGTTGGTCACGATTGTTTTATTGCCGAGCACACGCACGGGCGCATAGATGATAAGGCTCGGGTCCTCCAGCTTTGACGGGTCAAACGCCTGCGTACGGATGCCTTCACCTTCCTCTGCAAAAATACGGTTACGGGAGTTGGAGCTCCTTCCCATAATAAAATATGCCGTTACCGCCTTTTTCCCATCAGCTGTTCTGCCGATCACTATCCCTCTGCCGGGATATTCGTTGTTTTTTAATTCTTCTGCAAGATTACGTGTTTCCATCTTTTCCTCTCTTTCTCCTTAAAAGGTGTTCGGATGCAAAAAAGCCGCCCGGGAACCCACTTTTTTTCATTCTGTCAGTACCCAGGCGGCCGATGTCCATACAAAGCGCGCTCCCCGTGGTGAACTCCACTAATCCGCCAGTCGCACGCTTTGCTATTTAATTATATGCTCAGTCTGCAGAGCTATAGTTCGGAGCTTCCTTCGTGATATGGATATCATGAGGATGGCTCTCGCGCAGCGCTGCTGCAGAAATCTTCACAAATTTGCCGTTCTCCTTCAGCTCGTCGATTGTCTGGGAACCACAGTAACCCATACCTGCGCGCAGACCGCCCATCAACTGGAATACGGTATCTTCCAAAAGACCCTTGTATGCCACACGGCCTTCTACGCCTTCCGGAACAAGCTTCTTTGCATCTGTCTGGAAGTAACGATCCTTGCTGCCGTTCTCCATCGCTGCAATAGATCCCATGCCGCGGTAAACCTTATACTTACGTCCCTGATACAGCTCGAAATCCCCAGGGCTCTCATCACAGCCTGCAAACATCGAACCAAGCATGCACACATTGCCGCCTGCCGCAATAGCTTTGGTTATCTCGCCAGAATATTTGATACCGCCATCTGCGATAACGGGAATACCATACTCTCTTGCCACCGCATAGCAATCCATGATAGCTGTAACCTGCGGAACACCGATACCAGCCACCACACGGGTTGTACAGATAGAACCGGGACCAATGCCAACCTTAACTGCATCCGCACCCGCCTCGATAAGCGCTCTCGTTGCTTCTCCAGTTGCCACATTACCCGCGATAACCTGAAGCTCAGGATATGCCTCTTTTATCATGCGCAGGCACTTCAGAACGTTCTCAGAATGTCCATGTGCGGAATCCAGAACAATAACATCCACCTTCGCCTCAACCAGAGCCGCAACACGATCCAGAACGTTAGCCGTGATGCCTACGCCTGCGCCGCACAGCAGACGTCCCTGATCATCTTTTGCCGCAAGCGGATATTTGATAGTTTTTTCAATATCCTTGATCGTAATAAGACCCTTTAAATTAAAATCCTTATCGACAAGGGGAAGCTTCTCTTTTCTTGCTTTTGCCAGAATCTTCTTAGCTTCCTCCAGCGTAATACCTTCAGGAGCGGTGATAAGGCCTTCGCTGGTCATAGACTCTTTAATCTTCTTGGAAAAATCTGTTTCGAACTTTAAATCACGGTTTGTGATAATGCCTACCAGCTTCTTCCCCTCCGTAATCGGGACGCCGGAGATACGGAATTTTGCCATCAGCTCATTTGCATCGGCAAGTGTATGCTCCGGAGATAAAGAAAAAGGATCTGTGATGACGCCGTTCTCTGAACGCTTAACCTTGTCCACCTCGTCTGCCTGTGCTTCAATGGACATGTTTTTGTGGATAATACCGATACCACCCTGTCTGGCCATCGCAATTGCCATTCTGTGTTCAGTTACCGTATCCATTCCGGCGCTCATCAACGGAATGTTCAGCTTAATCTTCTTTGTCAACCATGTAGTCACGTCTACCTGATTGGGAATCACCTTGGAATATGCCGGAACCAGCAGGACATCATCAAAGGTAATACCATCGCCAATAATCTGACCCATCTTCTCTCCTCCTGTGTATTTTAAAAAAAGTAATGTAAAACTGCCAGTAAAAAATATACTGACAGTCCTTATTTGAAGAAAGTGTAACAGAATTCAGTCCTTGTGTCAATCCGAAAATACTTTTCTCGGAGCAACCGACTGCATTGCCTTTACCATCGCCGGGTTCGGCTCCATGATTACCTTTCTGTCTCCGTTATAAATCATAAGATAGCGTTTGTCCGGCTGTCCTGCAACACCGCTGGAATAATCCGTCGTCTTTAAGTCGCGGTTCTTAACGCCATCTAAATGCCATGAATTAATCGGCGCAAAAATCTCGATGCGGTCCAGTTCAAATTTCTCCGCTTTCTTGCGTCTTGTCTTGTTAAAAATCTTGTCCACGGAAATCTCTCTGTCCACATACAGATACTCGAATTCCATGTTTGCACGCTGTCCCACAAAGTAAGCTCCCAGGCCTGCCGCAAGTCCCACAAACAGGAGCGGGAAGAATATCATCCCTCCGACCACGCCGATACCCGTTATCCCCCACAAAAGTATCTTGAGAGCGTTCAGCATTCCCGACGGCTTCTTTGCCACCAGACATTCCACGTAACTTTCGTTCATGTCACATACCACCTTCATCATTATTACCGCAGGAAAATCCCTGCCGGCACTTTTTGCGCCGTTCTTTTATTATCATATTACACATTCCCCCCTTTTTCAAGGCTTTCCGCCTCTCTTTGGCACTGTTTAGAAAATTTTCATTTTTCTCTTCCATTGACTTTATGCCGTGAAAAGTTTATCATAAACAACAGACCATTTTATTTTTTACCAAGGAGGCACATACAGCATGGCAGCAGGCAATTCCGTCAATGACGAAATAAGGGAACAGCATCAGAAAATGAAAGGCAAAAGCCGCAAGGAAAAATTCGCCTATTTCTGGGAATACTATAAGGTTCATACGCTCGTTGCCATTCTGGTTCTTATTCTGGGCGGCAGCATGATATACTCTATCGCAACACAAAAGGATATTATAATGGAAGCGGCATTCGTTAACACCTATCTGTCGAACGCACTGGAGATGGACACCGGTACAGAAGAGATGGCTTCTGAATTTATCGCTTTTTCCGGCGCTGATGCAAAAAAAGAAGCTGCGGTCATCAGCACTATGTCCATCAGCTATGAAAGCGCTGATGAAATGTCCTTTGCCAATATTCAGAAGCTCATGGCGATGGTAGCAGCACGCACAATCGATGCTATCGTTGCAAACGAAGACTATATCGACCACGCCCTGGAAACCGGGATATTTACCGACCTTCGGACCTGTCTGTCTGAAGAACAATTCGAGGAATTAGACAGCAAAGGCATGCTCCTTTACAAAGATTTGGGCGATGATGATACAGATGAGAAAATTCCCGTTGCGATCGATGTCCGCAGTTCCAAATATATGCTGTCCGATGAAGTCCCCGCATGGCTCATTGTCGTCAGCAATTCAAAGCATCCTGACAAAGCGCTGGAATTTCTGGAATTTATGCTTACGGAATAAATCGAGTAAGAGGTGATGGCTAACCGCCGTCCTCTCACGCCACCGTGCATACCGTCCGGTACACGGCTTTTTCGATAGTTGATATGCACAGACTGATAGGCTGTGGCTGGATCATAAAAGCCCCGGTTTATCAGTCTTTTTTCATAATTCACTGCCAGCTTCAGTATTTTCTTCAAATCTGCCTCACCTGCTCCCCTGGTGTATGACAAACCTCGTATTGATTGCAGCTCATAGGAGTATCTCAAATCTGTCACTGAATATAAGCCGACAAAACACCTAAAAACATATCAAAAGAAACATGGTACCAAAAATGAACTTTGTAACGAAAAAACAAATAAATAGAGGCTGGTCAAATGATAAAAAATACTGTGTTACCGATGAGAACGGCACACGTTATCTTTACCGTGTGTCCGACATCACACAGCATGACACAAAACAGTCCGAATTTAACATGATGAAACAGGTCGCTTCTTTGGGCGTTCCTATGTGCCAGCCTATCGAATTCGGCACTTGTGGGGATGGGGTATATTTCATCTAAAGTTGGATTGACGGCGAAGATGCTGAACAAGTTATGTCGAGCTATCCAGATACTGAGCAATATAAGTACGGTCTTGAAGCAGGACATATTCTTTGCAAAATCCACTCTATCCCTGCCCCTGTAACACAGGAAGCCTGGGAAATCCGTTTTAATCGTAAATTGGATTATAAAATCAAAAAGTATAATGAGTGCCCCATTCATTATGACAATGGACAAACATTTATCAATTATATAAACGAAAACCGTCATTTACTTAAAAATAGACCACAGGTGTACCAGCACGGCGATTATCATATCGGAAATATGAAGCAAACTAAAGAAGTCCTTTCCTGGTATGACAATATGCGCAATCCCATACCGACATGGTATAGCGACCTTTCACAAAAGAAGGTTTAAGCGAGTTCTTTCACTATCTGAAAGCCAACGAGTAGAATGTTCTTTAAAATAATAAAGTGTCAATAATATGACATACGATAATAATTTTTGAAAAGTGATAAATATTCTTGTATCTTCGGAAAAATTCGTAATTAGCAGAGCTATCCCCTCCACATTTTCATTTATTCCGCACGTAGTTGATCAAAGAACAGGCATGACCGAAATCATGCCTGTTCTAAAAAATTTGAGTATTACTCTCTTACCAGCAGGGAGCCAAAGACGCGCACCTTTTTATCAGGAATCACTCTGCTCCCTCCTCTTATTTTATTTTTACTGCAAAAATTGCGCTGCCGTCTGCCTGCGTTGTCACTTCGTTTCCATCGATATTTACACAATGTCCGGTCTCTGTCCCAAACAGGTCCACAGCTGCTGCCTCCGTTACCGCTTTTCCAAAGGCGAGGCGTACAGAAGCGCTCTCTCTGGACAAATTGCAGCCGCGCACCAGTACGCCGCCGTCTTCTGTCGGCTGTACTGCCGTGATGACTGCGGACTCTGCCTCTGCACGCACAAGACTGTCCTCCATCGGCAGCGTACCGTAATGGGAATTTGAGGGCTGATAAAACATTTTATGGTTGCATGCAACCGCCATTTCCTCTGTCTGCTTTGCGTCGCCGTTCCCCGCTCCCATCCAAAGCGTTACTGTATGTATCCCGCGTTCCGGATACGGGTCGGGACTGACTGAGCTGTTTATCAAAGACAAACTGAGGCTGTCTTTTTCTCCGCGGTAGCCGTACTTGCTGTCCGAAATCAGCACAGCGCTGCTGCCGTCCATGCGCAGCGCCATCCCGTAGCGCAAGCCAGGCACATCGTTATTCAGTGCCCTTCGTACCACCGCCCCGGCAGGAATATCATAACAAAACGAATCTGTTTGATAAGACAGCGGTATTTTCCATACCAGCGCCGGAATAACCTCTCTGCCTGTTTCTTTCCAGTCCACTTTCAGCTCTATACGCATAAGCGGCTGATCCTTCTCCAGCACATAGGTGACCTCTGCCGAGGAATCCGCCACCGTAAAGAACGCCTTCACACTGCTTCTAAGGATGCCGTTTTCCTGCTTTTCCAACCGTAGACAGCGATCAACCTGTTCGCTCTTTAAGGTGCGTCCGATGTTCCACGCGCTGGAGGTCGCGCATTCCGTTTCCAGATAGACAAGTCCTGCTTCACTGCCTTCCGCAATCAGCTCCTGTCCCGTCATCTTATCCAGCATCGAAACGATATTGCCGCTTACCGAGCTTATCCGCACGGCTGTTTTCTCATTTTCCAGGACAATATCATCATAAAATCCTGCTACCTGCTCATTTTCCTGCAGATAGACCTGATATCTTTCTGCTTCCTTCTGGTAAAGAACAACTGTCGTGTATCCAAGCGCGGGAACCTCCTTTTCCACAAGGACACGGAAATATTTATGGTCCCAATACTGCTGCAGCTCCCTGTCCACCAGCTGGAACTGTAACTCGTTCCCTTCTGTATCCCGTACTGCAATCCGCCTTAAATCACCCGTCCAATCCCAGACAGTCAGCTCGACGACCTCTTTTCTCGGATGAGGAAGACTGTTAAAAATATGGAATATCCTCGTCCTGCCGCTTCCGCGCTCCGTACTCGGCACACCTACAAAATTCTCTATGCCGTACCCCGCTCCGGCTCCTTCCGACTGGCTGTTATAGGCATCGATATCAACAGGGATCGCCGAGGTATCAATATTTTCTGCAATCACGCGCATTGCGTTTGAAATCTGTGTATTTGCAGTCGCAAGTGATGTCTGAAACAGCCCCATCGCATGTTCTCTGGAATCCTGCACGCAGGAACCTGTAAGGATATCATGGAAATGCGTAAACAGCACGTCCTGCCACGCCTTTGTCAGCTTCTCCTTTGCATAAGGAAACCCCGCCTGCTGTCCCGCCAGTGCGCTCATCGCCTCCGCATCATACAAAGCAGCTTCCAGTCTGCGGTTTCCTCTCTTAATCCGGCTCTGGGTCGTATAACAGCCCGGTGCGAAATAGTTCAGCTCCTGTTTTACAACCGGAAGCTTTTCCCGGACGCTTTCCGCCGCGTGAAAATACTCTCGTATCGTTCCAAAACGGATTTTCGGGTAGATTTTCCATGTCATCATTTCCAGAGCCCTCTCCACATCGCGGCGCGTAGGACCGCCGCCATGATCGCCGACGCCATAAATGACGAGACCCGTTTTCAAGCCGCTGCTCCTGCGGACGATTTCAAGAAAGCCAGCACCTATCTGAGGGGTTATCGCCCCGTTGTACCAGTTTGGCTCCCGATAAGTCAGCACTTCCTGCCCGGAAGGCGCCTGATAACGGTAAAGCACATCTTTACGCGCATTTCCCCTGCAATGATAAAAATATTTCACACCTCCGAATCGGTCGATCTCCGGTACGTTTCCGCTATGTCCGAATGTATCCGGTGAAAAGTCCAGGTCAAAATCCTTTACCCCCCATACCTTTTCCAGATATTCCCTGGAACACTGGATATGGCGCAGCAATGACTCTCCGGAAGGCATATTTTTGTCTGTCTCTACCCATGCGGAAGCCGTCACCTCCCAGCGTCCCTCTGCAATCCTTTTCTTTATCCTTTCCATCAACTCCGGGTCATATTCTTCTACAATTTTATAGACTGATGCCTGGGACTGGGAAAAACAAAAATCCGGATACTGATCCATCACATTCAAAATCGACCGGAAAGTCGCCAGCACGATGGAAACCGTCTCTGTAAAGCTCCACATCCAGTTCATGTCGATGTGGGCATGTGCAGCAAGTATCAGCTCATAGGACTTCGCCTCTTCTTCCATAGGAGAAAGTATCTCTTCTGCCTCCCTGCACGCCTGGTCGGTCAGGACTCCTTCTTCTTCCTGCCTGTTCAGCAGATAATCCAGAGCCTCTTCCAGTATTTTATCATACTGTCCTCCCTTTTCCTCTGTCAGGTGCAGCGCAAATTCCAATTCACTCAGTATTCTGGTATTCGCCCGGCTCGGCCGCGTAATATGCGCCTGCTCTTCCTTCGGCATGCCGAACGTATCTTCAAACCGGAATTTCTCTCTGTTGCCTCCGACTCCTGTTTTCAGCGTTGTAAATTTTTCTGCTAAAGTCATAATCACTGTCCGCCTTTCTTCCTATAATAAATATGTATCATGCCAGAAAACGATCCACTATCTGCTGCCGGTATTCTTTGGAAAGCGACGCAAAAAACGCGGAATACCCGGTTACCCGGACAACCAGATCCGGATATGCCTTCGGATCTTCATGCGCCTTCAGCAGCTTTTCTTTCGAAACGCAGTTCATGTTTATCAGCGTCCCTCCTGCCTGCTCATGGGCATGTATCAAAGCCACCAGAGCGTCTGCTCCTCCTGCACTTTCCAGAAGTCCCGTATCGATATCCAGATGCAGCGGTGCGGAATTTCCATACCCGGCCTGCGATAGCGCCACGGCATTTGCCTTTAAAACAGGCGAAAAAGTATCCACTCCTCTCGCAAACCCCGGGTCCGGCTCAGAAGAATGGGATATCGGCTCTCCCGCAAACCTTCCATTCGGCGTCGCTTCCAGCACCTTTCCGTAAGCGTATACGTCCCCATGGGAAAACAACCCCGGCACGATCATCAGATGGTGCTTCGGCGTCGGGCTGCCCTTACACAGCTCCACATAATAATCCCTTATCTTCTTCGCCCATTCCTCTGCCCTTGAATCCGGAGAGCCGAACCTGCGGATATTTTTTAACATCAGACGCTCCCTCTCCGCCCCCTCATAATTTGTATCCAGCAGCTCAAACAGGCGCTCCCACGAAATTTTCTTTTCCTGCACGACTCTCTGCTCAATCGCGGCAAAAGAATCCGCCACAGTTGCCAGCGCTATCCCGTCGATATTCAGGTCCAGAATATCCACACCGCCATTCGCACAGTTTAATCCCCGCTCGATAGAACCGTGCATAAAAAGATTCAGAACAATTTCCGGTTTGTTTCTTCCTATCACCTCATAATGCCTGTCATATCCTGCTTTGATACAGTCTACCATTGCCTTCAGATGATATTGGAACCGTTCCCAAAGCTCCTGCATATCACACGACCTGTTTTCCTGAATATCTTTTAATGCATAGTGAAGTGCCATTGCCATATTTACACGAGTAACATCCTGAAGCGGATATTCTCTGCCGGGGATTGCCACCCAGTTACAACCACATTTTACGCGCATCCGTCCCAGTTCCACCGGAAATCCATTTCTTGAAAATCCCTCCGCTATCCCCTTATCAAGAGAATAGCATACACCATAACCGTCTTCTATCGTATATTCAACAGCTCTTTTCAGCAGGATTTCCGGCTCTGGCCCCTGTTCTCTTATCGGGGCATGAACGCGGATTCCCAGATTCGTCGGAATGCGGAGCAGATGCATCGCATCCAGAATCAGAAACGACAGCCTGCTTGTAACCTCCCTATCCCCTGCCGGAGTCAGACCTCCTATCTGCGCATAATGCGTATCATTGAAAAACAGGCTCGCAATCATCCACACAGCTTCCTCTTCTGTCAGAACACCGTTTTCCATATCACGCTCAAAATATTCCTCCAGAAGCGTATCCAATGCGCCCAGCGCACCGCCCGCACAAAATGTCCTGTCTACCGCCTGAAAATGCGCCAGAAACTGTACTGCTTCCCTGAATGTCTCCGGTGGTCTTTTGCACAACGCTCCATTTATCTTTGCAATTTCCAGATAATTTTCCTTTAAAAATGGTTCCGTTTCTACTGCCGCCTTCTGCTCCGCCAGCTCCTGATGTGCCTTTACCCATTCCAGTATCCCCAAAAGAAGCTGTTCTTCCCCTTCATAAAAATCAACATCTGCAGGACGATTTCTTTTTCTGTAATATCTGACTTTTTCCAAAAGCCCTGTCCAGCCTTCCTTAAGACCGATTTCCATATCGGGGCACAAATGGTTCATTCCTCCAAATCCCGCCTGTGTAATGCGATATTTCTGAATCGCTGCGTCCAGTTCATGAGGCTTATCCTCCTCTGCCGTCCCCAACGGTGCAAAACGGTCAAAGGTCCCTACCCAACAGCACGCCAACGCACTGTTGGGATTGATATATTTCGGCATTTCATTCAAAAACCGGCGAAGATTTCTTCCGATACACGCACAGCCGTGTACCAGCCCGTCCGCGCACGTTTCCGGCTCAAAAGTAAATTCCGGGAAATCGATAAAACCATGGTCGTCGATATCTATCGACCCATGACGTTCTATTTTCGCATCGTTTATCTTCAGTTTATCCCTGTGCATCCCCTCTATCAGCTTCTGATACAACAGAGAAATCCTGACTTTTTCCGTATTCATCCTCTACCTCCTGACAGCTCCTTATCAAATGAAACAATATTTTTCTTTCAGCCTGTCGACCTGCTTTTTATCCGGCACGACGCCCTCAAACGCATCCTGCCTTCCGAGTGCCCGGTATTTGGAATTTCCAAGTTTATGGTATGGCAAAAGCTCTGCCGTCAGCTCCCATTTTTTCAGGAACTCCGATATCTTATCCAGTTCTCCCCCGTTTAGCTCCTGAATATAAGGTATACGCACGAGCAGCCGCGCCTTCCGTTCTGCCAGCTTTATAAGATTTTCTAAAATCCGTTCATTTCTCACACCGGTACACGCTCTGTGAACTTCCGGGTCAAACGCCTTGATATCATACAGAAACAGGTCTGCCCATGGCAGTATCTCTTCAAAATACCCCCACGGCACATTGCCCGCCGTGTCCACGGCCGTATGTATCCCCGCTTTCCTGCATCCGTAAAGCAGCTCCTTTAACGCATCCTTCTGCAGCATGCACTCTCCGCCTGAAAATGTCACGCCTCCGCCGGACTGTTTAAAATACTCTTTGTTTTGTATGATTTCCTTCAATATGCCATCCGTATCCCTGAGCTCTCCCACACTCACAAGCGCGTCTGCATAGCACTCTTCACAGCAGATAAGGCAGCGTCTGCATTTTGACAGTTCTATCTCATGCCCCTCCTGCGTAAAGCGATGTGCGCCTGTCGGGCATACATCCCGACAGGTCATGCAGCCGATACAGCGGTCAGGATACAGCAGTATTTCCTTCTCCGGATGAATGGATTCCGGATTGTGGCACCACCTGCAATGCAGATTGCAGCCCTTAAAAAAGATTACCGTCCGCACTCCCGGTCCGTCATGGACGCTGAAATGCTGGATATTAAAAATATTTGCCTGCTGTCCCATTTTACTCCTCTTATTCCCAATCTGCCCGCACAATCACCGCTTTCGCAAAGCTGTCATAGGATACCAGAAGGGTGCGCGTCTCTTCATCCCACTCGCTTTCCACCCTTACTGTCGTCCCGTCTTCGTCCTTAGCGCGGACATTTTTTACCGGACGGGGCAGACGGATGCGGGTAAACGCTTTTATCTTATTCGCCGTCTTTAATCTCACCGCCAATCCTTCTTCTGCCAATTCAGCCTCCAGCACTCGCGCCGATGTCCCAACGACCCGAAAGCTTTCTTCACCGATCTTGTCAAAATCAAACAACAGCGCCACTTCATCCGGCTTCACTGTCTTTTCATGCACTATCCTGTAATTGTTTTCCATCATATCCGCATATAGTCCATGAAATTCCTTCGGTTCCTCACTTACGCTTTCCGCCATGACAGAGCTGATAACATAAGGTCCGCGGTGCAGGGTCAGGTCATTTCTGTACTCCCACTCTATCTCCTGTCCTGCAAGTGTCTCCTTTACCAGCTTGCGGTACTCATCCGCCAGCTCTTTTGTCAGGCATATCCTTGCCGGAGCCGTCTTCCAGACCACGATGCGGCCTCTGCCCGTCTGATAAGTCCCCTCTTCAGGATTCCTTCCGATGCCCGCCAGCTCAAACAGATGCTGCGCGGGATTTTCATAACCGCTCTTTTTCCACCAGGAATCGATTCCATGGAACGGATCACTCCCATCCCCGACATATATCAGGGTTTTCCCTTCCCGAATCCATGAAACCAGCGCCGCGTTCACGTCCGGAGCTTCCGGTTTTATATATTCATAGCTCAGTATCAGGCACTTATGGTCGTCCAGATATCCGGCAAACCGCCGCACATTGTCAAGCTGGACCGGATGTATCGGCAGGCCGTATTTTACAAGTGGCATCGCCATCCCAAAGAAATTCGGGAACGCCGCGCTCTGGATAAAATCAAGCATCAGCGAATCATCTTTTCCAATTTCCTCCATCAGCTCTGCTGCCGCCCCTTCGTCCACCGGGTTTCCGGAATTTTTATGCATCGCCGCTTTAAACCGTTCTCCGAGCGTTTCTCCCGCAACGACCCCATCCGGAAATGTGCGCTGAAACAATCCGCTGTCAGACATAAAAATCCCTACGCCGTCCACTTCTCCCTCAAAATAATTATCTGTCTGCTCCATATCCCCAAACATCTGGAACATACTCGACAAAAAGGTGGAATAGCTTTGCGGGATTGGCTTTGACTCGTCCGTTTCAAAGCTCGTTTCTATTTTTTCAGCAATTCTGGGCTGAAATCTCGGATACCTGCCATCGAATACCCGATGCGGCCACGGGCATATCTCATAGTGCCAGATATGAGGATGGAGAAGCGATGCGACCGCCGTGCGCCGGTAATTGTACTCATAGTTTTCCCATGTATAAGAAGGCAGGTCCTCGATCGGGTCGTTTAAAAACCACATCCTGCGCCCAGTCCCTTTTACTAGCTCCTGCATCACGCCATATTCCAGATATGCCGTTTCAAACGTGCGTTCCTTGTAAACCCCTTCATATACATTTGCTTCCCGGCTCGTTCCCGTCCATATCTGCGCGATATAACCGTCCACAGTAGGAATCCCTATCAGCTCCGCCTCCGGGCTCATAATCTTCCACTGCGTATAATTCAACAGGCTGTGCGTCGGCACATAAAAGCGCAAATCCTTCTGGTAAGTCACCTTCGCATATTCCTTCAGCGCTGCGCTCACCCTGTCGATCGTGCGCTTATAAAGATAAGCTTTCAGCCTCGCGCATTTATACTGGGCGTCCAGGCTCTCATGCTGAGGCTTCCACGGCTCTCTGTAAAAAATCTCATATTCTCTTTGAAACGCCTCAGAATACCCGCTCCTGTCCCAAAACTCCGGTTCTTCCACATGAATTGCTTCCACACCGGCATCTACGGCTATTTTCATCCGCTCTGTCAGGTAATCCGCAAATGAAATCGTTGGAACCATATAAGGAACTGTTGGATTATGGATAACGTCATTGCCGTATCTGTCCACCTGCCCCTCACCCCAGTGCTTTCTGCCATCCCATTTTCCGTCCAGATATTCCTGATACTCTCCCCAGGCTATCCCCGTCATCAGATGGACCACATATCCCTTTTCCCGATATTCCCGTATCCTGTCCGGCATTGTCGGGTCTATACCGTATACCATCACAAAATCGCACTGTAAATCCACTGAGTCCCTATACCGTTCTCCTGCCTGATAGCCTGTCAGCTCTTCCTTTTTGTCCCTGATATAAGCCATTTCCTCTCCTCTTTCATCTGAAAATATGGATAGAAAGAGGGCAGGAAACATCCCTTAATCCATTTTTTCCTGCATTAAGTTCGGCTTCCTGCCCTTTGTCATTCCATCATCAATATGCGATATCGTCTCTCGTCTTGGACTGCTCTGTCAGATAGTCCAAAAACTTCTGCATCTGTCCATCCTCATTTGTTCTAAGATATTCCTGATACTCTTCCAGTATCTGTCTTGCTTCTTCTTCTGTTTCTGCAAAGAATGCGCGCTCTTTGTACTCCTTTTCCTTTACGTCATCAAACGCCCATTCCGCAAATTCCTGATAGCCTTCAAATCCGGGTGCAAGTGCATCGATCTGATAACCCTTCAAAATCTCTACCGGACGTTCCTTTCTGTACTCTACCAGATTAGGATCAAGTGCATCCGCTTCAAAAGGCCCAGACTCGCCGAACCACTTGGTATTCTTCTTTGCTACATAAGTTCTTCCCGGCATGTAGTTGATACCTCTCTGACGAAGCTCCTTCTTTACGTTTTCGGGCTCAACTGCATAACGCTCGGTCAGCTCTGCCGTCATACGGGGCTGTCCTTCTTCGTTGAGTTCATAGGTATCTCCTTCAAAGCCGTAGCTGATGAGTCTCATACCTTCCTTGCTGTTTACATAGTCGAGCCATGTCAGGGCTGCATCGATATTGGAGCAGGTGGTAGGAAAGAATATCGCAGGTGACCCGCTTCTGCCGTCAGCCTCTATCTGTGTCAGCGGAGAGCCATCCTTATAATTTAAAGGCCCTACCCATGTATAACGCATCTCCGGATTGGAATCATACAGACCGCTCTGCTTTGTCGCATCGATGGTCACGCCATACTGCGCGCAGGTAAACAGCGCCGTGCCGTTTCCTACCTTTTCCTTTGCCATATCATCGGAGGTCGTAAAGCATTCCTTATCCATGATACCGCTCTTTACCAGATCCCAGATTACCATATACTGGTCTACCCAGTTCTGGCTCAGCTTATCGAAAGTTACATTTCCGTTCTCATCAAGAGAATAATGTGTCAGCTTCTTTTCCTTGTAGCTCTGCAGATAATCATCATAAGACCAACCATCATGATATGTCGTCGCTACGATACAGTCGTTGCCGTTCACGTCCTTAAAGCCATATTCCTGTGCCTTCTTCATAAAATCAACGAGCTGTTCCGTTGTTTTGATGGATTTCGGATCGATACCCAACGCCTCCGGAACATCGCCCCTCACAAACACACCGTATGACCAGAGTGCGATATCCTCAACACTGCCGGAAACCTCTGTCGGGATGATATATCTTGCACCGTTAAAAGAAGGGTCATCGATATCATTTTCCAGATATTTCTGGCTGATAACACCCACATCCCAGCAATCCTTGATATTCGGATAGTTAGGAACCTTATCCTTTACATCTATCAGTCTACCTTCTGCCCCTGCTTTTTTGATGATTGCAGTTTCACCTGCCGTACCGCCCCAGTAAGGTGCATTTACCATATCGGGCATATCGCCGGACGCAAACATCATGTTCAGCTTTTCCGCCTCGCTCATCATGATGCCTTCAAATTCTACGGTCACGCCGATTTTATCACGAATAGCCTTCGCAACGTCGTTATTGTACTGATCATCCGCATGCAGGAAATCCCCATTCCAGCAAACAAGCATTTTCAGCTTTACGTCGTCAAATTTCTGGTATTTGTTACCGTCCTCATCCGTGTAATACTCCACCGCGCCGTTTTCATCCGTCTTTGCGCCTCCTGCTGCGTCTCCCGATGCGGTCTGCGTTCCTCCTCCGCAGCCTGCCAGCATTCCTGCTGCCATTGCTACTGCCATCAGCAGTGCCATCGCTTTTTTCTTCATACTTACGTCCTCCTTTTTTATATACAGGCGGCTTATGCCATCAGCTTGCCGCATGTTTTTCATTTTACTTTTTTGAGCTCATCCTTTTACAGAACCAACCATTACGCCCTTCACATAATATTTCTGAAGGAATGGGTAAATAACTACGATAGGCATTGTCAGTATCATAACAAACGCCATCTGCAAAGACTGAGAGGTATAACTTGTTATCGTTCCCAACTGCGTTTCCTGCCCTGCCTTGATCTGATTTGCTGCCGCTGCTTCGCTCAGAATTTTCTGGAGCAGCGTCGCCGCCGGATACAGCGCTGTTTTGCTCTGATAGTAAGCTCCTGTAAACCAGTCATTCCATTTTCCCACCCCGATGAACAACGCCAGAGTCGCCAGAATAGGCTTGCAAAGCGGAACATATATCCTGCTCATAATCGTCAATTCGCTCGCTCCGTCAAGCTGTGCCGATTCCCGAAGCTCTGTGGGTATTCCTGCAAAATTTGTTCTCAACAACACAAAATTGTAAAAGCTGTAGAGAGATGGAATGACATACAGCCAAAAACTGCTCGTCAGATGCAAATCTCTAAGAACCATATAATAAGGAACCATGCCTCCTCCGAAAATCGTTGTAAAATACCAGAAGAAGTTGATAAAAGTACGTCCCGGAAGCGTTTTTATACTCATCGCATATGCTGCAAATGCCGTACACACAAGGCCGATGCCTACGCACAGCACTGTGGACAATATAGAAATTGTCAATGCGTTTACAATAGAGGGATCTTCAAATGCCAGCTTATAATTTTCCAAAGTAAACGCTCTCGGCCACAGCCATACGCCGCCCTTCATAAAATCGCGCCCTGTATTAAACGATGCAATCAATACATACCAGAACGGATAAAACGTCGCCACCCCCAGCGCTGTCAAAAAGATGTAATTAAATACCTTAAATATCTTCCTTCCACGGGATTCTTTAATCTTCATCTTCTATCCTCCTTACCACAAACCGACTTCTGCATATTTATTCGTCAGATAATTCGTACCGACTACCATTATCAAAGAAAATACTGACTTGAATAACCCTATCGCCGTTGCATATTCAAATTTACCGTAGCGGATACCGGTCTGTATCACATAAGTATCTAGTACCTGTGAAATCTGCATATTTGCCGGCTGCTGCAGCAGAAGTATCTGATCGTATCCCGCATTCAGTATTCCGCCTACCGCCATAACAAACATAATACCTACTGTCATTGCTATTCCCGGCAGCGTAATGTGCCAGGTACATTTCCAACGTCCCGCCCCGTCTATCGCAGCTGCCTCATATAACTCCTGGTCCACTCCGGTAATAGCCGCAAGATAAACAATAGAACCCCAGCCTACATTTTTCCAAAGATCTGAAAACACGACCAGCGGAAGGAAAGCATTTTTCTCACCCATTAAAAATATCGGTTCCAGTCCCATCATTTCCCTGATGTCGTTAAAAATACCGCCATAAGGTGTGAATATTGCCGTCATCAGCTGCACTACCACGACCCATGATACAAAGTTCGGGAGGTAGGATAATGTCTGTATCGTTTTTTTGAATCTCGCCGCCTTCACCTCATTTAAAAGAAGCGCCAGAATAATAGGTGCCGGAAAACAAATAAACAACTTCGTGCATGTTATCACCAGTGTATTCTTAATGGTTATCCAGAACTCCGGCGATGTAAAGAACTTTTCAAAATGCTTCAGCCCCGCCCATTCACTCCCGAATATCCCCAGATCAAACCGGTAATTTTTAAAAGCCAACACGATTCCCGCCATTGGAACATAACAGAATATGATCAGCCATACAATCACCGGCACGAGAAAGAGGTATAATATCTTATGTCGCTTCACTTGTATCCATAAATCGTGCCGGTTCTTTTTCTTCTGTTCTGCACTTACGGCAGATTTCGCTTTTGCTTTTACCATATTTCCCTCTCCCTTTTCCCGCGCAGCGTTCCAAACGCATCGCGTTATTCACATACAATACAAACATGCCAATATTATGCTATATCAAAACTGTATTGCATTTTACTTTTGACATTTAGTTTGTGGTTTGTATTGCTTAATTTAGTTTTATTATATATCCATATGTGCATTTTGCAATACCTTTTTATGTATTTTTTATATTTTTATTAAATATTGCTAATTGCTTTTTTCATTATTTTGTCATTATAAACATCTTCTTTGCATTATTTGTCTTGTTGACATAAATAGTGCCATATGCTATCATTTTCTATAATAGTGTTATATTTTTTTCATTTTTACGGGCACAGGAAACAATTTTCCTGCAAATTACAGAAATTTAAAGGGGGATTTTTTATGAGTGAAAACAACCTGCCTCTTTACCAGCAGATCAAAGAAGACATTTTAGAACAGATAGACCAAGGGAGTTTGCGACCGGGTGACAAAATCCCTACAGAATATGAATTGATGCAAAAATATCAGGTCAGCAGAATCACTGTTTCCAAGGCGCTCAATGAATTAAAAGCCGACGGAATCATTACACGCTTTCCAAATAAGGGTAGCTTTGTCGCTCTGACTTCCGCTTTTCCATTGCAGCCTGCTCCCCTTTCTTCCGCCACCCCCGGTTCCAGGGAAACTTCACGCCCTGAAATTGCGTGCATCCTTCCCACCATAGCAGACCAATTCGCCCTGTCTCTCGTAAATGGGATACTGTCTGTTTTTCCGGAAGAGAACTATATCTGCCATATTTTCCAGAGCAGGACTCCTGAAACGGAAAATTATCTGCTGCAGCTTTGTCTTGATACAAACATTTCCGGGCTCCTCCTTTTTCCCCGCGACCAGCCTTTTTTCAGCGACCAGCTCATGCTCATGCAGCTCAAAAAATACCCACTCGTACTGCTCGACCGTTATTTGCCCCGTCTCAATACCAGCTATGTGATCGGAGACAATAAGACCGGCGGCGCAATGTGCCTTAAACATCTGCATGAACTCGGGCACCGCAGATTCTGCTTCGTTTCTTCCACCGGAAAAGACACTTTTTCCGTCAAGTACCGAATCGCCGGCGCTATGGAAGAGCTTGAATCCTGCGGGCTTTCCGAATCCGCCCTGCGCATTGTCGAATATCTTGATAAGAGGAAAAAATTCAGTCATTATCAGGAACTTTTCTCCCGCCTCATTCTTCAGGAAAAGATTACTGCATTCATCACTGCTGAATCCTCTACTTGTGCCTATTTATACGACCTGCTCTCTTCTCTAAATATAAGGATTCCTGAAGATGTGTCTCTTATCTCCTTTGATAAGCCGCTTGTAGCCAGCCAACGTCCAGACTTTTTTACACATATCGACCAATCCGAATATGTCATGGGACGCGAAGCCGGGCTTATCTTGAAGCAGCAGATCGAATCCAGCAATTTTCAGGTCTGCCAAAAAGTTATTTCTCCTCGTCTCGAAATCTGCCATTCGACCGGAAGACCACTGATTTAACTTTTTATAATATTTTTACAAAAAACCACCGGCAGATGCTCTCTGCCGATGGTTTTTTAATCCTTCTATATTTATCCTTACATTCTATCCGGCGCTTCAAAGCCCAGCACATCAATACATGCCTCCAGCACACGCTTTGTCAAAAGCAGCAGCGCTATCCATCCCGCCTGCTTCTTCTTATCCTCTTCTGCAAGAATTCTCGTCTCATGATAAAACTTGTTGAACGCATTTGCCAGATCATAAATATACGCACATACCTTATGAGGCGCAGTCTCTTCGCACGCGCTGTCCATCATTGCGTTAAAACCGCACAACTGACGCATCAGATCCTTCTCTGAAACGCCTGCCGGCTCACAGAACATCAAATCTTCAAGACTTCCTCCCTGTTCCTGATATTTTGCCAGAATAGATTTGATACGCACAATCGTATACAGGATATACGGACCGGTATCTCCTTCAAAGGAGGTAAAGCGATCGATATCAAAAATATAGTCCTTCGCTGCCTGATTGGAAAGATCGCCGTACTTGATTGCAGAAAGTCCGATTACCTGAGCAATCCGTCTTGCTTCTTCCTCTGAAAGTTCCTGTCTGCTCTCGCGCACCTTACGGTACATTTCCTCATTGATGTCGCGTATCAGGTATTCCAGACGCATCACGCCGCCTTCTCTTGTCTTGAACGGCTTTCCGTCCTTTCCGTTCATCGTGCCGAAGCCGATATGCTTTAATTCCGTCTCCGGCTTTACAAGCCCGGCTTTCTTTGCCACGCGGAATACCTGCACAAAATGCATCTCCTGACGCTTGTCCGTAAGATATATCAGGCTGTCCGCATGAAGATTCTCCATACGGTCTTCTATCGTTGCAAGGTCAGTGGTCGCATACAGCGCCGCCCCGTCCGATTTCAAGATAATGCAGGGAGGGATTTCCTTCGTATCCGTCTCTTCCTTTACGTCTACCACAAGAGCCCCTTGACTTTCATGGGCAAGACCGGACTCCTTCAGCTTCTGAACCAGTCCCGGAATAAACGGGTCTGCATCGGATTCTCCCTTCCACAGGTCAAATTCCACATTCAGATTACTGTAATTTTTCTTCAAGTCTGTAACTGAAACCGCAATAATGTGATTCCACAGCGCCCGATATCCCCTGTCGCCGCTCTGTAAACGAAGGGTCGCTTCCAGAGCCGCTTCCTTATAAGCCGCGTCCTCCTTCGACTTCCCGCTGGCAGTCGGGTAAATCTCTTCCAGTTCCGCCACTGTAAAGGGAGCTTCCTCCGGATATTCTCCGGTAAAGTTCTCATCGAAATAGGGAAGCTCAGGTTTGCGCTCCTTTAACTCCGTGATGATGAGTCCCATCTGCAGGCCCCAATCGCCCAGATGCACATCACCTATCACATGATGCCCCTTATAACGGCAGATACGCTTAATGCTCTCTCCGATGACTGCAGAGCGCAGATGCCCTACGTGCAGGGGCTTCGCCACATTCGGTCCGCCATAATCCAGCACAATAGTCTTTACCTTCTCCGGCGCTTCCAGACCGAATCTCTCGGCCTTATCCATCTCCTCCACATAACTGCGGACAAAGCTGTCTTTTAATTTCAGATTCAAAAATCCCGGTGCAACTGCAGCCACCTCGGCAAATACCTCACTGTCTGCCAGCTTCTCCGCCACATCGTTCGCAATCATCAGCGGAGCCTTATGATATTTCTTTGCGCCCGCCATCGCGCCGTTACACTGATATTCACACAGGTCCGGGCGGTTTGACACCGTTACCCGTCCCAGTTCCTCTTCATAGCCCGCTTCTGCGAAGCCTTTTCCCATCTCCTCGGAGATCAGTTCCAAAAATTTCTTCATTTCGTACCTCCAGCCGTCCAAATGTATTCAAATTATACCGCATCTTTTCTGCTAAGGCAAGGGGATGCAAAGCCCTTTATGCCAAACCTCCCTCCATCTCTGCTGACCTCTATGGTTAATGCTCCCTCCTGCGCCGTTACATACCATGCGATTTCCCTTTCCTGCACACGGGAGATCATTTCCCCAGCCGGATGTCCATAGGAATTGTCTTTTCCGCAGGATATCAGGACTGCCTTTGGTCTTACCGCATCCAGAAAACTCTCCTGCGTCGCGTTTTTACTCCCGTGATGCCCGGCGTCCAAAAGTGTGCTTCTCAGCGCGCTCCCGTAACGCCTTACCATCCATTCCTCGCCATCCTGTTCCAGATCTCCTGTAAACATCATGGAAAATCCCCTGTATTCCATTCTTAGCGCCATCGAAAGTGCATTCCTATCCTCTTCTTTTTTCCCTATCGGCGGATGAAAACATGTCCATACTATCTCTCCCGATTCCATCCTGTTTCCCGCAGCCACATATTCCACCGGAACACCATATTTTTTGGCAAGCAAAAGCAATGTCTCCAGCGCCTTATCTTTCAGCTGCGTATCCGGTAAAAACATCCGTTTTACCGGTACATTCCCCATTTCCGCCCACTCTAATACCGCCTGTATCCCGTTAATATGGTCTGCATCCCAGTGGCTTACAAAAATTCCATCCACTCTTCGGACTCCCCTGTATTTCAGATAAGGGACAATCTGATATTTCCCGGTATCATTCTTGGACGTACTGCCGGCATCCAGTAAATATACCTCCCCGGAAGGCGCCTCCACACAGACGGATGCCCCCTGGCCCACGTCCAGCATCGTAATACGCATCCCTTCCGGAAGCCGTATCAAAAATATGCCCGTCAAAAAAACGGCACACAAAAGTCTCCATACGGGTTTCAGCTTTTTCCCCTTCCATAGTAAAACAGCTGCCCCTGCAACATACACGATCAGAGCTGCGGGCTGCGGCGCTCCGGTATGCAGCGTTGAAAACGGCAGTTTAAGCGCTGCGCTGCATATCCCTTCATAGCATCCCAAAATTCCTTTTACTGTCATGCCGATTACTGTCTCCGCAGCCGAAAGCAGTGTCAAAAGCAACCGTACCGCCACTCCGTTCCCCAAAAACTGCGCCACCCTCCCCAGCACTCCTGCCGCAAGAAGCCCGAACAGGCACGGAAGCAAAATCCCCATCAACGGAATGACTGCCAGATTTACCAAAACCGACCACGGACTCCACTCGTAATAATGTGCCAAAAGAAAGGGCAGCATAAAAAATGTTATCCCAAAGCTCGTAGCCGCATTTTTCCAAAGCGCTGCCCCAAAACCGCACAGCCTTCCTTTGAAATCCTTTTTTCCCCTCCTCTGTCTCTTCCCCCTGTCGTCCCAAAAGACAGGCGCAGCAGCCGCAACGCCCGCCACTGCAGCAAAGGAAAGCTGAAAACCTGCATCCATGATATTCTGTGGATTTCCCAGCAGAATGAATGTTCCCGCTATCGCCAATGACGTCGCCATATCTGTTGTCCTGCCCGCAGACCGTGCCGCCGCGAGCAAACAAAACATCACAAGCGCACGGCTGGTCGATACACTCATACCGGTCATTTTTGCATAAACATACAAAAAGAGGGCAGAAACCGCCGCAGCGCTCCATAGGGCGGCATCTTCCCGCCGAATACTGCGTTTCCTCAGCTTCCCGTTTTGTTTCCGATGGTATAGCCATATCTTTCTGCACCGTCTCAATATCCGATACAAAATCCCGAAAATCCCCATCCCTATCAAAGACAGATGCAGTCCCGAAATACTCAGCAGATGGCTGATGCCCGCCCCCGCATACAGTGACTTTACTTCTTCGTCCATTTCCCTTTTAATGCCCAACACCATTGCGGACGCCGTCGCCCCGTCTTTCCTGTCGAGAATATGCAAAAAATAAGCGTCCGCCCAGCGTCGAAACTGCGCTGCCGCTTCCTGAATTCTACTGTAAGACCGGCTTTCCTTCACAACCGTTACCTTCTGCATCGAAAACAGAAAGCCTTTTCTGCCATAATATGCCGCTGCATCAAACTCGCCTGGATTTGACGCCTTACGAAATGGCTTCAATACGCCTTCCACACATACCCGGCTGCCCGCCTTCGGCAACGTCTTTTCATTTTTTCCCGGATAACAAATGACTGTTTTTGAATCTTCTGAAAATTGTTCGATTTGAGATAAGTAAAAACAGGCCCCCTCCATCGAACCGTCAGGCGGTCCGTATGGCATGGAGACCGTTCCTGCCAGACGCAGCCATTCTCCTTCCCGATTTCCGTAATCCGGAAGGGGTCTTCCCGCCAGCCCTGCCATCGCCGTATGAACTGTCAGGAAGACCAGGAGCGCCGCACACAATGGTCTTCTGAATGAAACCTTTATTTTTCCTCCGTTCCGTACACCAGATCCAGATTCCGGTCAAATGCCGTAGAAAGCTGAACCTTCTCACGAAATACCACGTCTGTCCTGCCTCCCACCGCTATCTGCACGCGGTTTATGTTCGGCAGCTCTGCCAAAGAATTGACAATTGCATAAATTTCTGTCTCAGCCGTCACATTTCCTATCTGAGTCAGCGCATTCTCATCAAGGTTGACATAACACACTCCGTCCTTGACAGTCACGCCAAGCACCTTCGCAGCAGAACTGATAACCGGATATGCTTCCCCATCCTCTTCGGAAGGACCCGCTATAAGCTGCTCCAGCACCAGTTTTTCCATGGAGATATTGCTGCTGTAAACGATGGGCTGAGAAGTCACCTCCACGAGCCGTTCTCCCGTCTCATCTGCAAAATAGAGCTTCAGCCGCGTCTTTTCATAAGCGTTTATCTCCCTGCCCGCATTGTCAATGAACATCTCCGGCGTCATGGGGCCCACGACACCGCCCAGGCTGTCCGTCAGAGTCTCTCCGCCTACCGTGAACAAAACGTTGTCTATCCCGTTAATCTGGGTCAGTGTCCGCACGATTGCCGCACGGGTGAGCACCTCCGTTGATGCCGGAAGTTTTTTGTATTCCGTACTCAGATCCAGCACAAGCTGGGCATCCTTTATCTCCCAGCTTTTAACCGAAAAGCCTTTTACCGTCGTCCGCAGAGAAAGTTCCACCGGATTTTCCCCAAGGTTCTCCAGTGTATTTTCAGTCTGTTCCTCCAGCGTATCCCCTTCCAGCGGCTTTTCCACCGCCGTTATCCTCGTTTCCTCTTTGTTGATATAATAAACAGAAACCGTCTCCCCTGTTTCCTCCGGCTCCTGTCCGCAGCCCGTCAGGATGGACAGGCACAGTGCTGCACAAAAGACTGCCGCACGGCAGGCACGCAGACAACAGCGTCCTATTCTTTTACGCTTCATGTCCTCTCCTCCTATTTGATGTAGGTCAATGGTATCTTTACGGTAAAGCAGGTTCCCTGTCCTTCCACGCTGCTGACCTTGATAGAGCCCCGATGCAGCAGCACCGCATTCCTCGTTATCGCAAGTCCAAGACCTGTCCCTCCTATTTCTCTCGAACGGGACTTGTCCACCCGGAAAAATCTTTCATAGATATGTTCATAATCCTCCTCAGGGATACCAATACCGGAATCCGAAATCTCCACGGTAAAAAATTGATGATCTGCGTCCAAAAGTACCTTGACCCAGCCGTGCTCCCTATTGTATTTTATCGCGTTCTCCACCAGATTCGTAAATATCTGCGACATCTTTACTTCATCCACCTCGGCTGTCACCGGACGGATGCTTTCCAGCACGATCTCGATGTCCCTCTTGCGCGCGATCGGACGGAGCCGCTTTAACATCGTCTCCAGAAGACTGTTGATATCCACCGTGGAAATGTTCATAACGCCCTCGGTCTTATCCATTTTAACAAGTGAAAGAAGGTCGTTTATTATCTTATTCTCCCGTTCGATCTCCTCCGTGATATCCGCCATGAATTCGCGATACAGCTCCACCGGCGCATCCGGCTGCTGGTTTAAGGAATCCGCAAGCACTTTCACGGATGTCATGGGAGTCTTTAATTCATGGGAGACATTGGATACAAACTCCTGACGGGAATCGTTGATCACCTTCATACGCCCCAAAAGCTGGTTGAACGCATCCACAATATGCTCTGTTTCCAGATAATCAGGCACTGAAACAGGCTCGTCCGTAAATCCGTCCTTAACCTCGCTTATCGCCTGCGTCACCCTTTTGAACGGCTTTAATAAAATATGAGAGAAGAAAAATACAATTCCCACGATGACAATTGCCATCACGATTTCCAAAATAAGCGCCTTGCGGCTTAAAATATCCATCGTCGATAAGATGCTGTCGGTAGAGGCGCTCGCCAATATCACACCGCGCACTCTTGAAATCTCATTGCCGTCGCCGTCTGTCTTTTCCACGATAGGAACCGTTGTCTCTATATACCCGTTCTTTTTATCATAGCGAACTGCGCTCTCCCCGTTGAAGCATTTTATCACTTCTTCGGATATTATCGTCTTTCCTTCGCTTATGCCGTAGGTATCTTTGACAATGCGGAAATTCCCGTTGATGATGAGCACCCGTCCGTCATACAGATTAGACATCTGCTCCAACTCCGCGTTCACGATCTCTGACGTATTATCCTGAAGATAATTATAGTTAAGCAGATGATCTGCTATTATCCTGTACTGGGAAGTAACGTCGGATGCCCGAAGTCCTACCGCACGCTCTTCATAGTTTTCCAGGATACCCACCCGCATAATATTGCTCGGTACAATACCGATTATCAGCATCAGCACAAAAATATATGCCTTCATGCTGCGCAGTATCGGAATCTTATAAAGAATTTTTTTGAAAAAACCGTCACGCATGGAAAAAATACCCCACGCCCCATTTTGTATGGACGTATCTGGGCTCGCTGGGATTAGTCTCTATTTTTTCGCGCAGCCGGCGGATATGAACATCCACCGTTCTCGCATCTCCCGGGTAATCCTCTCCCCAGATAATATTCAAAAGCTTTTCACGACTATAGACTTTATTGGGATTCCGAACGAGCAGCTCCAGAACGTCAAACTCCTTTGCCGTCAGATTCACCTCGCGTCCCGCGATGCTGACGCGGCGGCTGTCACAGTCCATCCGCATATCCCCGCTTTCCAGCACATTTTCCTGTGCCTTCGGCGTTTCTCTCGCTGTTGTCCGGCGCATGATAGCCTTTATCCTCGCCTTTACCTCCAGAATATTAAACGGCTTTGTGATATAATCATCCGCGCCGTACTCCAGGCCCATTATCTTGTCCATATCATCGCTCTTGGCTGTGAGCATGACGATCGGAACATTGGAAAATTCGCGTATCTGCTGACAGACCTCTGTCCCGCTCAGCTTAGGCAGCATAATATCCAGCAAAATAATATCAAACTGCTGTTCCTTTGCATAATTGAGCGCTTCTTCCCCGTCATAGGCACAGGTCACTTCCATACCGTCCTGTTCCAGACTGAATCTGATTCCTTTCACTATCAGCTTCTCGTCATCCACAACCAAAACTTTTCTTCCCATTTCTTCTCCCATTCCGCCTTCCGGCATCCCTTATACTGTTATCTTATCTTTTATCTTTTCAAAAGCGCCTTTCTTGATGCCGCTTATCTTCATGATGTCCTCTATCCTCTGAAAACCGCCGTTTTTGCTGCGCCATTCCAGGATATCGTCCGCGCGGCTCTCCCCGATGCCCGGCAATGTCATCAGCGCCGTCTTATCAGCGGTATTCAGGTCAACAAGCCCCGCGCCCGTTCCCGACACTGCCGCAGAAGCGCCGTCAATCCGTCCTGTCTGCCGGATTCCCGATGTTTTCTCCGCTTCAAGGCTTTCCTGTTTTGTCATGATATATATCTGACAGCCATCTGTCACCGGCTCCGCCAGATTACAGCTGTCCTGAGCCGCCTCCGGCAAAAAACCGCCTCCGGCATTTACCGCATCCATCACCCGGCTGCCCTGCTCCAGCTCATATACGCCCGGAGCCTTTACCGCGCCGCAGATGTGGACAATGACCGGCTGCACTTTATCTTCCGATGACTCCTCTGCCGTCAATGACCCCTCTGCTCCCGGCAGCTTCTCTCCCCCGGTATCCTCTGGTACAAAAGCTTCCGTACCTTCAAAACCTCCTGCGTCCCCGGACGCTTCTGTGCTCTCCATACTGCCTGCTGCCGACGTAAACAGGGTTTCCCCGTCCTTTCCGCAGCCCTGCAAAAAAACAGTAACAAACAAAAGCACCAAAAACAGGGCTGTTCCGGGCGCTTTTCTTATTGAATGAAATATCGGCATTTTTTATCTCCTTTTCAGTTGTTTTTGAAAAGGACCCCATATCACACCGCATAGGATTATTGTATGCTACAACCGGGATTTTGACAAGCGGAAATATTAAACGGTCAGGGAAACACTCACCCTGACCGTTATCTTAAAACCATCATATCCAAATCCACTCCGGCAGATTCCATCTCAAAACCCGCCGGGCTGTCTCACTTTTCATACAGCCGACGTACCTCTTCCCTCGTCACATGTGCATAAACAGGGTTTTTCACGACCGCCTCATACAATTTTTCAAAACCATAAACAGGTTTCAGCGTCTGTACCAATGCCTCCAGCCCCTGCTCAATACCGCGTTCCAGCCCCTGCTCGATGCCGCGCTCTATCCCACGCTCTATCCCTTTCTTTTCAACATATCCTGACAGATTGCACATAAGGTCTACCTCCTTCCCTAATCCGTCTTCCATTTTCATATCATACTTTTCCGCCAGCTGTTTTTTCTTATCCTGTGCCGCAATATCCGGTGACAGCAATACGTTCAGCATTCCCGTCAGCTCATTCGGGGATTTCTCTCTGTCGCACAGGCCTATCACAATAACGGAAAGCTTATCATATGCGCTCTTTATATCCGGGAAGCCCGGGATGATGTCCCGTTTTTCCATCCTGTATTCCGCGATGGCATTTCCGATTTTTCCCGGAACATTCATACATATCCAGATGGAATACACCTTCTTGATATCGTCATATTCCGCATTGACAAATTCCGTCCCCATCTGTGACGAAATCATTCTGGCACAATAAAACACTCCTCTCGTCGGTATCTGATAGCCCGGATAATAATCCTTCTGCGCCTCCACGTTTATGATAAGCCGTATCCTCTCTCCATTCCCCGGCATGCAGAAAGCCCGCGGGAAAAACAACAGCATTTTCCCCGCAGGCTTTTTACCAGCATCTTTATACTATCTCGTCACATTCTTCAGCCACTTTTTCTGCTTATATCTCCACAGGCAGATAGGCAGCTTGATTATCTCATCCGACAGCAAAATCACATATACCACGACCACGGGCCATTTGAATACGAACGCCGCCAGCCAGCCGATAAGGATAGATCCTCCCCACATGGAGGCGATGTCCAGTATCATGCCGAAGCGCGTATCGCCTCCCGCCCGGAACACTCCGACCACCAGATCGGTATTGAGCGCCTGCGCTATTACATAATAAGACATCACGCCCAAAAATGCGTTCATATAGACAGCCGTCTGACCTTCAAAGGCAAGGCCTGAAATGACCAGAGGACGGATAAGCAAAAGCAGCGCCCCGCCTATTACGCCGCCTATCAGGGAAAGCCGTACAAATCTCCTGCCGTATTCTTCCGCAAGCGCCGTCCTTCCTTCCCCGATGACCTTTCCTATCATGATAGCGGTCGCATTTCCCAGGCCAAACACAACGACCTGAGCCAGCTGTCTGCATACATGGGCAACGGAATTCGCCGCCACCGCGCTGCTCCCCAGATGTCCGACAATCGCGGCGTTAGCAGAATAGCCAAGCCCCCAGAACAGCTCGTTTAAAATGACCGGCCCGGAATAATTCATGAAATCCTTAAACAGCACCGGGTCCATATGCAGCACATATTTGAGCCGCACCTTTACATCGTGATTGCAGCGCTTCGCATAAATAAGCACGATGCCCAGCTCCAGCATACGGGCGCAGAACGTACCGATCGCCGCGCCCACGATGCCCAGCTTCGGAGCCCCCAAAAGACCGAATATCAAAACCGCATTTATCACAAAGTTCAGCGCCAGGGAGCTTCCGTACACGATTGTGGAGATGACGACCTTTTCCACGGACTTCATCACATTCAGATAGCCCATCGTGTACACTGTCACGGGATAGGTCAGTGCCACGATACGAAGATATTTGCATCCCTCCGCTATCACCTCCGGATCGTTCGTAAAGATTTTCATGATAGAGCCCGGAATGAGCAGCGTCACCAGCATAAATGCGATTCCCGCCGTCTCCGCAAGCCTTATCACGATGCCGAGAATCTTTTCGATTGCATCCCTGTCACCTTTTCCCCAATACTGGGCAGTGAGCACGCACGCTCCCGACGTCATGCCGAAAAGAAAGAGGTTAAGGACAAAAAGTACCTGCCCCGCCAGCGAGCAGCCTGACAGAGCCTTTTCCCCGACCCTGCCCAGCATTATCACATCCGTCGCATTTACGCCGACATTTATCAGATTCTGCAGAGCCATCGGCACCACGAGCGCGATGACCCTGCTCCTGAAATTATCATCATCCACTATCGATGACCTTTTGTTTCTCAAAAATTCCATATTCTCCTCATATTTTATGCGCTGCCAAAATGTAACAGCGCATAATATCTTTCCATTGTTCTGTTATTTTTTCTTCCGGCTGATGAGCTCGCCGATAAGATAGCATACCGCGGCAGCTGCCATACCGTTGATGGAAGCAATACCGACATGCACCAGATTTGCCACAGCCGCACCGATCACCACGCCGGCTATCGCAAACCAGTTTACCTGTTTCTTTATCACATCCCACTGCTCATACTCTTTTTTATGGAAAAAGTAATCGATAACGATTATCATGCCGACCGGAGGCAGCGTGCAGTTCAAAATATTCAGCCAGCCCACAAAATTGTTATAGAGCCAGATAGCGCTTACCGTACCCAAAACGCCGGATATCATGACCATCGGACGCTTGCGTATCTTCGTGATGTTCGCCAGTCCGAGTCCTGCCGTATAAAGGGCGTTGTCGTTGGTCGTCCAGATATTCAGCCCCAGAACAACGATCGCAAAAAATGTCAGGTTCAACGCCACCATAACTTCAAAAATATCATTTCCGCCGACATAGACGCCGCTGAATGCCCCGAAACAGAACATCAGGCTGTTTCCTATCAAAAAGGCAACGACCGTCACGATGACCGACTGCACCGCATTTCTCGCAAAGCGGGCAAAGTTCGGCGTCGCCGTACCGCCGCTGACAAAGGAACCTATTACCAGACCGGCTCCCGTAATAACGCTCATCCCCTGGCTTTCCGCAAATTTCTCCGCTAACGGCACATCTCCCGTGCGTACCGCCATCACCATCGCCGTGATTCCGAGGATGGCGATAAGCGGAACGGAAACGTAGCTTACGATAGTCATCGCTTTAATCCCGAAAAACGCGGAAGCCATCATGCACGCCCCTGCGACCAGCACGAGTACATAAGGAAGCCACACATTTTCAGGGTCGATAAGCTTTGCGACCGGGATAGCGAACATCGCCACGCCTACCCCGAACCAGCCTATCTGCGTAAAGCTGATGAGGATAGACGGCAGATACGACCCCTTTGCCCCAAAGGAATGCTGCGCTAAAAGGTCAAGCGAAAGACCGGTCTTGGCGCCCACATAGGCAAGCGATCCGGTATAGACTGCCAAAATCACGCCGCCAAGCACCAGTGCCCCGATAAATCCCGACAAATCCATGCTGTCGCCAAGCTGCTGCCCCGTCCACATGCTCGCAGAAAAAAATGTAAATCCGAGCATTATCATGAACATCGTCAGGAAACGCCGCCGTGCAAATTTCGGCACGGGCATCAGCGAATAGTCGTGGTCTACCACTTTTGTTTCTTTTGAATCACTCATAATCTCCTCCGTCGTGTGTTTGTATTTATTTATTCATTTTGTAAACAGGATCGGCAGGATAGCCGCCGCGCAGCTTCTGCATCCCCCGCTGTACCGCATCTTTGGAATTTTTCCAGTCCGCATCCTTGTTCAGATAGTCAAACTTCTCGATGAGCCAGTCCACATCCGCGCTCATACGCTCCATATTGCGCTTCATCACCTCGAATATCTCCGGGAAAAACGTCACTTTTTCCTTATCCGACAGCTTTGTGTCCGCATGGCTGCACAGCTCTCCGAAATGATGCAGGCAGAAGCCTTTGCCTTTTTTTATCTTTTCTGCAAAGGCAGGATCATTTTCATACAAATAAAAGAACGTATCCAGATAACGCGGATATTCCTTTTTAAAGCGGTCGCAGATATAACAGCTCTCTTCTTTTTTAGCAGTCCAGACCCCTATTGCATTCTGGCTTGTCACCCTGCGCAGTTTATCTGCCATCGACTGCTTCCCGGGCTTGAAATGAGCGAACTCACTTTCCATTTCCTTTAAAAGCTTTTTATAATACGTCTTTAAAATCCAGCCGTTTCCGAGCGTATTGCCGTAATCGAACATTTTTTTCATATGTCCCCGGCAAAAGCCCTCTTTGTCAGTATCCTCGCGCACGTCACTCTCCATATAGGAAGCGCAGGAGCCGAGCACAAAATCCATCAGGTCCTGCTCCACATTCCGCTCGATATAGCAGAACGGGCACTCGTCATCCGCGTTCACCGCATCGTTTAAAGGAATCGTATACAGCTTCTCTTTCATGATAACCTCCTTACCTTGCCGTCATCTTTTCCAGCATATCCACATAGACACAGATTTCATGATACAGCCGCTCCGGCGTAAAATCATAACGACACGTCATATCCTCCGTGATACCGTCTATCGTATAACGCACCAGTCTTACCATATGGTCGGCATCCCCGTACGGGGCAAACATACTGTAATCCGCCTGCATATTATAAGCACGCATCTTCTCCATGTAGTCGCTGCGCTTGTCCGCTATCTGCGTCACAGCCTCCAGACATTCCTCACGCATCGCCCCGTTTAAAAATTTCTGCATGTACGGGTACAGCTTCATTACCTGCATCCTCGCCCGCTCCATCTGCTTTACCAGCGCAAAATAATTCGTCTCGGAACGCTTTATCTCCCTTGACAGCTCCAGCAGCATAAAGCGCGCACTGTAATCGAACAGAAAATTGTACAGTCCTATCTTGCTCCCAAAATAATGAAAAAGCAGCCCCTTGCTGATACCCGCCTCCTTTACGATATCGTCCGTACTGGCATGCTTGTAGCCTTTACGGGAAAATATCTTGAGAGCCGCGTTTATCATCCGGTCCTGCTTTTCCTGTTTCAAATCAAAAAACTTATCATTCATCTGTGTCTCATCCCCGCGTATGTTGACCTTTCCGGTCGGTATCTTTCTGCATTGTACCATACCGACCGGTTCTGTTCAACCGGGAACTTCTGAAATTTACGCTGCTGCGATGGTCTGCGGCAAACGCCGATACAAAGCTATTTTACGGAAGCAGCTCACCTATCCCCTGTTCCTTATTGTCACGCACCGATATCCACATATAGTTGTTGTCATCATCCACGTCACGGCAGACAGGCACCTCTTTTGCATTCGTAGCCGCCCCGTAAGGGCTCCATATACCGCTGTCCGCCACGCCGTTCCATTCTTCCTGATTGCCGTCCCAGTTCAATGTAGTCAGATACATCTCCCCGCTGTAAAGCCCATTCCGGAACGTTCCTATCACATTCTGGATGTAACGCTCTTTTCTGGAAGCCTTTGCCATATCCAGCTCATAGTGCTCCTGTCCCTCACCGTTTGGCATATCATTTGCCCATTCTCCCATATACATATGCAGTCTGTATGCCCTGTCAGAATCAGTATCGTCATCATAATAAACATAATAACGGACCCACTCGCCCTGTCCGGAACGTCTTCCGCCTTCCCATTCCCCATAATAATAGGCATTGTCCGTATAGCACGCGATTCCTTTTCCCTGCGGCTGTCCCTGATCGTTACGTTCTCCATAATAATAGAATGTATCCTCGTCAGCAATGCTCGCTGACATCTTCATATACCATGCCAGCATCGCCAGATCCTCCACTGCCGCCATGTTATCCTGCTCCCAGTATGCAGCCATCTCCAGAAGCATCTGTTCATTGCTTTTATTAGCGCTGTCTGCTCCTGCCAGCGGGTCGTTTCCGCTGATAGTCCGCACGGCCATCCCCGGCTTCTTCTCAGTTTTGGGCTTTCCTGACGGTATCTGGGATTCCTTTTTTCCGGTCTCTGTCTCCGCTGCGCTCTCCAAAGCTGCGCTCTGCTCAGTTCCTGCCTGCGTTTCCCGGGCTGCGGCCTCTTCTCTGCTCTCCGTTTCCAAAGTCTGTATCACAGTCTCTGTGCTCCGGGTCGCCTCTGCTCCGCCATTTACGTCCGCACGCCTCTCCTGCAGGCGCACCACGCATAAAATAATGATGATGACTAAAAACAGTGCGATGGCCGCGACCGGTATCAGGTCTTTCTTTTTATCCTCCATGTACTCATCTCCTCCAGTTTTTTTATTGTATCACAGGCTCCCGTCTTTTCCCATATAAACTTTATTAAGAAAAACGAAAGGCCGATTCCTTTTTTCATATATATGCGGAATCCTCCCTTGACATCCCTTAAAGTCATGACTATTATTAGGAAACAAGGTTTCCCTCACAAAATAGAGGGAAAAATACCTGAAAAGTGAAAGAAAGAAGGTTTTTTATGCAAAAATGGACCGACAGGGCAAAAAAATGCGTGCCCTATCTCTTCCTTATTATCATTCCAGTACTCAATTTCTGGCTTCTGGAGTGGTTTTCTCATGATCCTTTTCAAACAATGAAGCCCTATGTGCAGTGGATGAACGTAACGTTGTTCTGGTTTTCGGCGCTTTTTTTATTTGGACTCACAGGACGGGTCAGCCGCGCGCTCGGTATCCAGACTGCATTCTGTGCCGTTTACGGCCTTGCGAACTATTTCGTGCTAGAGTTCAGGGGCGCGCCCATCCAGCCATGGGACATTCTCTCCATCGGCACGGCTGCGAGCGTGGCAGACAATTATGAATACAGGCTGGACAAAGACGCGCTCACCGCGCTCATCGGGCTGCTCGTGCTGCTCGCCGCAGAATTTTTCCTGCGCGCGGACTTTTACGGTCCGTTCAAAAGCCGCCGTGCCCTGAAAAAAGAAGCCGCTGCCGGATCAGCCCCGAAATCCGACACCCCGGAACGCACCCCCACAAAGAGCCGCCGCGTTATAATCGCCCGGACAGCGCTCTGTCTCGTAACAGGGCTTTTGTGCTTTGGCTATACGAAAATGCTGCATAACGAAGATTTCGTTCAGAAAAAGCTGCGTCTTTATGATAAGCTTTTCACGCCGACCACCATCCAGTTCAAAAATGGGACCGTTACGGCATTTTTGATGGAGCTTCAATACATGTCCGTCGAAAAGCCTTCCGGCTACAATGAAAAGGATGCCCGGGAAGCGCTCGCTTCCTATGAGACTGCCGGGACTCCCGCAAATACGCCGAACATCATTGTTGTCATGAACGAGGCGTTTTCCGACCCTGCTGTCCTCGGAGGATTCACAACAAACGAGGATTATATGCCCTTTGTCCACAGCCTTCTTAGAGGGGCAGAGGATACCGTTTCCGGTCTTTTGAACGTATCCGTCAAGGGCGGCAACACGGCAAATACCGAATTTGAATATCTTACGGGGAATTCCATGGCATTTCTGCCCTACGGGAGCATCCCCTATCAGCAGTATATCAAAAATGAAACGCCCTCCATGGCGTCATGGCTGTCAGGCTTCGGCTACAGGACCGTAGCGATGCATCCCTACCGCGCCGCCGGATGGGACCGCAACAAGGTCTATCCCCTGATGGGCTTTGACGAAATGTATTTTCAGGAATTTTATAAGGATTCCGGGGTCATCCGCAAATATGTGAGCGATGAAGCGGATTATGAAAAGATCATCCAGATATATGAGCAGAAGGAGCCTGGTGAGCCGCTGTTTTTATTCAACGTCACGATGCAGAACCACTCCTCCTATAACGACTGGGCAGATTACGACAACTTTTCTCCCGACATCACGGTGGACGGCTCCGATTCCGAAGTCCTCTCCGCCTACCTGTCTCTCATGAAGCTGTCCGACCAGGCGACCGAAAGGCTCGTAGATTATTTTGCAAAGGAAGAAGAGGACACGGTCATCGTCTTTTTCGGAGATCACCAGCCCACCGATTCCGTTGTGAATCCGGTATTGAAGTTAAACGGCACTTCCTCCTCTTCCCTTTCTACAGAGGAAGAAGCGCTTCGGTATCAGGTTCCTTTCTTCATCTGGGCCAACTATGATATCGAGGAGGAAAGCGGTCTGAATATTAGTGCGAATTATCTTGCCTCCAGAACGCTGGATGCCGCCGGGCTTCCCAAGCCGGGATATTTCAGCTTTCTTTCAGAGCTGGAAAAGCAGGCGCCCGTTATCTCTGCAAACCATGTTTCCTTATCCGACGGAACTTTTTCCTCTGCCGACGACCAGGATGAACTTTTGCGCGAGTACAAGACATTCCAGTATCATCAGCTTTTTGACTGAACTCTTAAAGGAGTATCCACCCTATGAAAAAATTTTTTGCAGATAAAAAAGTGTGCGCCAAGGCGCACACCTGCGCCGAGCGCGATTGCCGTCAGGCAATACCTGCCTTTCGCGTGAGTGCGCATAAACGTATTTTATTATCCGATAGAAAAGGAACTTTTCTATCGGATAATAAAATCTGCTTTTATTCCTTCCTCCTGCCTTTCTTCGCCATGCTCGCCATCTTTATCGGCAACGGTATCTATCCCTTTGGCGACGGCAGCTTTATGCACTCTGACATGTATCATCAGTACGTCCCTTTTCTTGAGGAATTTCTCCGGAAAGTCAAGGACGGTGAGCCGCTCTACCATTCGTGGCGCATCGGCATGGGCTCCAACTATCTTGCCCTCTACGGCTATTACAGCGCCAGCCCTTTTAACTGGCTGATGCTCCTTGTCCCTCAGCAGTTCCTCATCGAGTTCATGAGCTATATGGTCGTGTTCAAGATAGGTCTGTGCGGTTTTACCTTTGCCTGGTATCTGAAAGAAAAATTCCAGACAAAGCAGCTTTCCATCCTCTTTTTTGCGACCTTCTACGCGATGAGCGGCTTTGTTGCCGCCTACAACTGGAACGTAATGTGGATGGATACGCTCGTGCTCGCGCCGCTCATCGTGCTCGGATTAGAACGCCTTGTCCGCGAAAAAAAGAGCGGGCTTTACTGCGTCACCCTCGGGCTGTGCATCCTGTCCAACTACTATCTTTCCATCATGGTATGCCTCTTTTTGTGCCTGTACGCCCTTGTCCTCGTGCCGGAGCTGTACGGGGAGGACGGATGGAAATCCTTCTTTAAAAGGCTCGGTGGCGCGGTGGGACGTTTCGCCTTCTATTCACTGCTCGCCGCAGGCATGGCTTCCGTAATCCTTATCCCCGAAGCCGCCGCGCTGACTGCGACTGAATTTTCCGATGTGAACTTTCCCAAAAAAGTCACCTGGTACTTCTCCTTCTTCGATGTGATAGCGCGGCATGCCGCCGGCGTCCAGAGAGAGACCGGACTCGACCACTGGCCCAATATCTTCTGCTCCAGCGCTATCTTCTTCCTTATCCCGCTCTATGCGGCAAACCGTAATATCCGGTTAAAGGAGAAAGTCGGAAAACTTTTGCTGTGCGCCTTTTTCATCATCAGCTTTTCGGTGAACAACTTAAATTTCATCTGGCACGGCTTAAATTACCCGGATTCGCTTCCGGCGCGTCAGTCCTTTTTGTACATCCTGCTCGTGCTGACCATGTGCTTTGAAGCGGTATACCGCCATAAGGGCTTTTCGGCAAAAGAGCTTCTTGCCTGCACGGGTCTCGGGCTTGCCTATCTGCTCCTGGCACAGAAGCTCGTGGACAACGATGCCTTTTCCACCGGCATTTTCCTGCTCACAGGCGCGCTCGTCGCCCTCTATGCTCTGCTTTTGTACTGCCGGGAAAAATATCGCTCAAACGCTTTGGCAATGAGGCTGGTCTCCATTTTCACGCTGGCATGCGTCGCCTTTGAGGCTACCTTCAATATGGCGTATACGAGCGTTTCCACCACGAGCCGGTCAAGCTACTTGGACCCGCTTCCCGCCTATCAGACGTTGGCGGAGCGCACGATGCAGGAGGACACGGACTTTTACCGTTTTGAAAAGTTCAGCCGCGTCACCAAAAACGACGGCGCGCTGGCAGGCTATCCCACCGCATCCCTGTTTTCTTCCACTGCAAATGCTGCCGTAGAAAGCTGGTATGACCGGATGGGAATGAGCGAGAGCAAGGTCTTTTACTGCTTTGACGGGCAGACGCCCTTCACCTCCGCCCTTCTGAATGTCCGCTATATGTTTTCCAGAGCGGACAATGAGGACCCTAATCTGTACACCCTGATCGGTCAGCAGGACGACGTATATTTATACAAATGCAACTACACCCTGCCCGCAGGATTTTTGCTGAATGACGGCTGGAACCTTTCCTCCTCCGAGCTGGAAGCCTCTTCTTCCGACCCGCTCGACCTTCAGAACCAGATGGCATATTCCCTCGGCGCCTCTTCGCCTCTGTTTAAACCGGTCGTTTCCGATACATCGGATCAGAAGACCTCTTTTACTGCAAAAGAAGAGGGACATTATTACGCCTACACCAAAAACCGCAAGGCAGATACAATTTCCCTTGATTCCGCAAGCCTGACCAAAACCTTTAAAAAGGTCAAATATGACTACATCCTCGACCTTGGACGGCATCCTGCCGGAGAGACCGTCACCCTTTCTGACAAAGAAGAACAGGCTCTGGACGCCACGGTCATGATGCTGGATGAAGCAGTACTCGCTCAGGTTCTGGACACGCTTTCCCAACAGCCGTTTGCCGTGGATTCCTGGGATTCCGCTCATGTAAACGGCCATATCGATGTGACACAGCCCGGGCAGCTCGTGCTTTCCATTCCGGATGAACCGGGCTGGACGCTCAAAGTGAATGGTCAGGTCACCGAGCATGAAGCCTATGACGATACGTTCCTTTCCGTCTGTCTGACAGAAGGCAGCCATACGATAGAATTGAGCTACCGCCCTGCAGGGCTTACCGCAGGCATCATCGTCAGCCTGATGAGCATCGCCGTCTTTTTTGCCGTATGTTTCCTGCACCGGCGAAAAAGGCGCAGGTCTGCGCCGGACACAAATGCCGCCAGGCAATGACCGCCTTTCGTGCAAGCGTGCATGACCATGTTTTTCCGCAACCCGTCAACCCTAAAAACCGGAGCGCACAGGACGCTCCCGAACGGAGGAATCTATGGAACACTTATTCATCCCGGACGGATATGCTTCCGCCCTGAACCTGCATGATACCCAGATCGGTATCAAAACAGTAAAGGACTTTTTTCAAAGTCTCCTTATCAAACACCTGAACCTTCTGCGCGTCTCCGCGCCGCTGTTCGTCGACCCTGCTTCCGGCATGAACGATAACTTAAACGGCTATGAGCGCCCGGTATCCTTTGGCATCAAGGAACAGGAAGACTACCGCGTTGAAGTCGTCCAGTCACTCGCAAAATGGAAGCGCTATGCCTTAAAAGAATACGGCTTTTCAGTCGGCGAAGGACTTTATACGGACATGAATGCGATACGCCGGGATGAGACTACCGACAACATCCATTCCATCTTCGTAGACCAGTGGGACTGGGAAAAGGTCATCGACAAAAAAGACCGCAACCTGGAAACACTCAAGGAGACCGTCCGCGACGTGTATAAGGCGCTCCGCAAAACTGAAATGTACATGGCTATCCAGTACGATTACATTGAGGAAATACTTCCCCGCGAAATCTTTTTTATCACCACGCAGGAGCTTGCCGACCGTTTCCCGGATAAGACGCCCAAGGAACGCGAATATCTGATAACCAGGGAAATGGGTGCGGTCTGCCTCATGCAGATAGGCGATAAGCTCTCAAACGGCGAGCCCCATGACGGACGTGCCCCCGACTATGATGACTGGGCATTAAACGCCGATATCCTCGTATATTATCCTATTCTGGATATCGCACTGGAATTGTCCTCCATGGGTATCCGCGTAGACCGTGAGGCGCTTTTGTCCCAGCTTGAAAAGGCAGGCTGTCCCGAACGCGCCACCCTGCCCTTCCAGAAAGCCATCCTGAACGAAGAACTGCCCTATACCATCGGAGGCGGTATCGGACAGTCCCGTATCTGTATGTTTTTCCTGCGCAAAGCCCATATCGGCGAGGTTCAGTGCTCCATCTGGCCTGACGAGACCCGCAGAGCGGCGCTGGAACGCGGCGTGCAGATGCTGTAATCAGCTTTTCAGGGAACTCTTTTAAATATCCGGTCCAGATTCCCGTATCTGGCGGCGGTTTCAATACGCGCCGCCAGATTTTTTATATCCCCGGAAAGATACTCATATATCTCCCTGTCTCCGCCATATATCCTGTCTGTTATTTCCCGCAACATCTCCCGCAGCAGCTTTTCTGTCTTTTCTTCCTCATCCGACCCGAATACCACTTCCAGCTTCCTGTAATCCTCCTGTGAAAATCTCCCGTTTCCCGGGGACTTTCCCGCCCCGATATACCCGAGCAGATTCATAAGAACCATACTGCATATATTTTCCATCATATTTTCATATCCGGGCACGGACGTTTTTAAGACCGATATGACATACTCTCTGTCCAGCCGTCCGAGAAAACGCTGCTCTGTCTCAATATCACGGATAAACTCATATACGGCATCCGCCCCGCACAGCCTGCCGCAGTCTTTTAAAACAGGATAATCCAGCATGACGACCGTGTTCTGCGGAAAATATTTCGGGTCATACCATCGCAGGAATTCCGGTATCCCCTTTTTTACCGTATCGTGCAGACATCTGACATTATAATCATCAAAGTCTTCCACGAGCCTGTTGTAAATCTGCAGAATCCTTTCTGTTTTTTCAAAGACCATCCGGCTGCCTTCCCTGTACTGCTCCGAAACAGACATCTTCTTTCCCGTCAGGCCGTTTTCACAAAAGCTCCCGCATTCCTCCAGACAATAAATCACTCCCTCCATCAGCTCCTGCATCTTTTCATAACCAAGCGACGTACTGTCGCAGCCCGCGTATTTTTTTGCCAGCTCAAAAACGACCGGCATCAGCTCTTCCAGCCCGTATCTCATGTTTACCTCCATGCCCGCCCCTTCCTCTGCTCACCCGAAAAATTCCTGCTGCGCCTGTATATATAATTCCCTGTCCCACCTCTGTACGATATCCATCTTTTCAAACTCCCCCTTTCCCCGCGCCGGCTGATAGCCCCTGTAGCCTGCCCGTATCGCCTCCCCGAAAATTTCCAGACAGGTGCCCTCCAGATAATCCAGATCGCCGAAGCAGCTCCCCTCGAACTGTTCCTTCATGAAATTTAACAGCTCCTCGTCTGTGATCTCGTCCTGCATTTCATTTTTATATTCAAAAAAAATTTCCTGCAGCCGCGTCAGCACAGCGGTATAATTATCCTGGGAAATAAAAGAAGAATCACAAAAGGTATAAATGAGCCGCGGCAGGATGCTCTCCCCGAGCTCAACCCTCCCCTCATTTTTCAGGATGCGCTTCTTTTCCGCAAGCAGCATTTCCGCATCTGCTTCCGACAGCCTCAGACCATATTTCTGCGCATATCGGTTCGTCTCCTGAAGCGCCTCCATCCACATCCGCTCATTCATCCTATCAAGCCAGTTCTGCTCCCCCATCTCTTTGCCTCCGTTCATTTTTAATAAAAGCTAGTATAGTATCGCTTTGAATCCAATACAAGACTTGACTTTTTACCAATTTTATGGTAATATAAATACGAATTAAAGAATTATTTGCAAAATTTCAGGAGCAGACGCGACTCCCCTTCTGGCACATCTGCTCCTTTCCTTATTCCCCGCTCATATCTTCCCTCTTTCGCGTTCCTTCCGGAACACCGCCGGCGTTACCCCATACCGCTCCTTAAAGCACCGTATAAAATAGTTCGCATCAGAATATCCGCACTGCTCTCCCACCTCTGCGATGTTGCCCCCTCCTGTCGCCAACAGCATACATGACATTTCCAGCCGCAGTATCCTGATATATTCCACAACGGACAGCCCCAGCCTCTTTCTGAATTTCCGACAGAAATACGATTCCTCATAAGAAAATCTCTGTGCGACCTGACGGGTGGATATTTCCTCCGTATAATGACTGTTCAGATAGTCCAGTGCCTGCTCAAAACGGTCGTCTACCGCCTCCGGCACAAACGAAGTATCCTGCTGCCACCGGAGCATCCCTCCCAGAAATTCATAAACCATCCCTTTTAATATCAGCCCCTTACCCGCTCCCCTCCCGTCGTATTCTTTGCAGATGCGGCGCAAAAGTCCGGTCAGTTCTCTTTTTACAATACGATTCTGAAAGCGGATATTTCCAGAAAGAAGAAGGACTGCCACATCCTCTCCCTCTCCCCTCTGCTCTGCCCAGCCGGCCAGCTCAAACATCACTGCCCGGTATATGACGCCCTCCTCTCCTGCAGTCGCCGCATGGGGCTGCCGGGGATGGACAAAAAATGCCTCTCCCTGCTCTATCCTTGCCTTTTTGTTGGCGCAGACTACCTCAAGGCTGCCCTTTTCCACATATAAGATTTCAACCCTGTCATGCCAGTGCGGACACACGCATGTCTCACACGCCCTGCACATCGTCTTTAAAATCTTGACCGGCAGATGCTCGTATTCCACAGCGGTCGTTTCAAATAATCCGTTCATGTCAGCCTCCCCCTCCAAAAGTCAAAATCGTGCGATTTTGAAGCAAATTTGCATGATGTCTTTTCCATCCTTTTCTCTTATGATAAAGGTAACAGAAAAACTTTTCAACAGGAGGTTATTATGCAGATAGGAATATGTGTCGGACATATCGAAAAGGAAAAAATGCCGGAACAGTTTGCCCGGCTCGCTTCGGAAAATATCCACGCCTGCCAGCTCGTATCGTGGAATCCAGCTCTCTGGACTACCGAAGATGCAGAGGTGATACGCAGCGCGGCCCAAAAATATGACGTCGTTATCAGCGCCTTCTGGTGCGGCTGGACCGGCCCTCGCGTGTGGGATTTTTACGATGGTCAGGAAACGCTCGGGCTCGTTCCCGTCACCTACCGCTTCGAGCGGATGAAAAACCTGATGGACGGCGCCGATTTTGCAAAGCTCCTCGGCGTGACGGACGTTGTCAGCCATATGGGCTTCATCCCGGAAAATCCGCACGATCCCAACTATCCCGGCTTTATCTCCGCACTCCGCACAGTCGCAGAACACTTAAAGGAAAACAGTCAATACCTGCTTTTTGAAACCGGTCAGGAAACCCCCGTCGCCATGCTGCGTGCCTTTGAGGACATCGGCACCGACAATCTCGGCGTCAATCTTGACACCGCCAATCTCATCCTATACGGCAAAGCCAACCCCGTGGACGCTCTTGATGTCTTCGGACACTTTGTGAGAAATATCCACGCAAAAGACGGCTTTTATCCTACAAACGGTCACGATCTCGGCCGGGAAGTCAGGCTCGGCACCGGAAAAGTAGATTTTCCCGCCTTTTTCAAAAAACTTAAAGAGCTCGGTTATGACGGCCCTGTCACCATAGAACGCGAGATTACCGGAGAACAGCAGATGATAGATATTCGTGAATCCATCATCTACCTGAACGGCATTATTTCCAATTTATAAGGAGGTCAAAATCATGCTTAAAATCGGAATCCTCGGCGTCGGCGGCATAAGCGGCGCACACATAAACGGCTGGCTCAACATCCCGGAGGCAAAGATTACCGCGCTCTGCGATATCCGCCCCGAACAGATGACAGATCCCGCCGAAAAAACAGGAGCTGCCTGCTACACTGATTTTGATGAAATGCTCTCCAGCGAGGAGCTGGACATCGTCGATATCTGCCTGCCCACCTTCCTCCATGCCTCCCATGCGATCAAGGCGCTGGAGCGCGGCATCAACGTACTCGTAGAAAAACCCATTTCCCTCTGCAAAGACGATGTGGATCTCATTTATGAAACCGCTCAAAAGCACCATGCAAAGTTCATGGTAGCCCACGTGATACGTTTCTGGGATCAGTATACATATCTGCGAAAGCTGTATCAGGAGCAGACATACGGGCGGCTGCTGAGCGGCTCCATGTCCCGTCTTGGCAGCACGCCGAAATGGAGCTGGGACAACTGGATGACAGACATTAACAGAAGCGGTCTTGTCCCCTATGACCTGCATATCCACGACCTTGATTTTCTCATTTATACCTTTTGTGCGCCCAAAAATGTCATCCGACACGAAGGACGCTCGGAAGGCCAGGACTACATCCATGCCGTCTATGAATACGACGATTTCTTCATTTCCGCAGAAGCGGCATGGTTCAAAGGTTCCTCGCCTTTTGCCGCCGGCTACCGTTTCCAGTTCGAGCACGCCCTTGTAACCTATGAAAATAATATTTTAAAAGTATATGAAGAAAACGGAAATGTTCTTGAGTCTTCCCCTCAGACCGGTCTGGAAAACGGCATCAACCTTCCGTCCAGCGATGCTTATTACAATGAGATACGCTATTTCGCAGACTGCGTTTTAAATGATGAACCCGTTTCCATTCTTTCCAAAGAGGAATTAAAAACGGTTATCGACATTCTGGATAGCTTTTATGCCTGAAAAAGTGTACCTTCCGGCATACATTAACCTAAAAAAGTGGGGGGCGAAGGGGCACCCATTTTTCCGGTCTGGCTTTTTTCTGCAATTTGCACATCAGAACAACGCTGACTACCGAAAGTGCAAGGAAAATAATGCACGCTGCGGGCGTCAGGAATGCTCCTCCGAAGCTCGTCAGATCAAGCATGATATATACGAACAAATTCGCTATCCCATGGAATACCATCGGTGCGATCAGCGTTCCGTAAAGCTCATATACAAGAGCCAGCAGGATACCGATGACCGTTGCATACACCGCCTGCACAAGGTTGCCGTGAAACAGCCCGAATGCCAGACCGGAAAGAACAATAGCAATCGGAACCTTCATTACTTTCTTAAACTGACCATATACAACGCCTCTGAATACGACCTCTTCCCCCAGCGGAGCCAAAATACCGTAAGAAATGATTCCAAGCCAGACCGGTGTATCAAACTGGATTTCTGAAATCTCCTGAAAAGTAGGAGAAAAGCGGTACAGCTCTATCAGATTCAGCAGCCCGTTCATCCCGACCGCTGACGCTGCGGCAAGAATTGCCATCGGCACGAGAGACAGCCCGTCGATGCTTCTTTTTGCTTTAAAATTCATCTGTTTATGCCAAATCCCAAAGCATGCTGCAAAGGCTCCTGCCGTCGCCAGCGCATTCGCCAGATTCATCCACAGATTATAGGTGTTCTCCCTGGCTCCAATCCCAAACACATCCAGTACAGGTGTCATGATCATTGACAGCATCAATACCCCTGTACTGATGGCGATACTCACCAGATAATAAGTCCCCATCGCCAAAGCGCTCACGCCGATCGCTTTCCAGAAATCACGCATTTTATCATACCTTGGATTGCTCCCGGACATTCCGCTATACTGCCCTGCGTTTTGCCCGGCTTCCTGCTCGGCATTCTGCCATGTTCCCGCTGCACTGCTCTGCCCGGCAGAGTGCCATGCATTACTGCGATACCGGCTGCTGCTCCCGACCGGCGGGATCTGTCCCCGCTCTCCTGTCCGCGTATTCTGTCCTGCGTTCTGCCAGCTGTTTTGACCTGCGCCTCCCATCAGCACCTGTCTGAGACCTTCCACATCACGCACGATAATATCTGCCCCTGCCTGCTCCAGCTCTCCCGGCTGCGCGTATCCATATGTTACCGCAACGCTGCGCGTCCCTGCTGCCTTCGCCCCCTCAACATCAAAGCATCTGTCCCCGACCATCACGACCTCACACGGCTTTGCACCATATTTTTCATCCAACTGCCTGAGGGCTTCATCAACCACCTCTTCCTTTCGGTCCCGCGTCCCGTCCAGCTCACTTCCTACCACAATATCAAAATACTGTCGTATCCCAAAATGAACGAGAATATCCTCCACATAAACTGTCGGCTTGCTGGACGCTATCGCAAGCTTCGCTCCCGCCCGCACAAGATCATGCAAAAGCGGCGCAATGCCCGGATAAAGTGTATTTTCATATTTTCCGGTCACTGAAAAACGCTCCCGATACTTTGCAACAGCCTCTTCCGCCTGTTCCGGCGTAAATCCGTAATATTTCATAAAGCTGTCGCGCAGCGGCGGCCCGATAAAAGGCTCAATCCGGTCAATATCCGGCTCCTCTATCCCAAAACTCTTTAACGCATACTGTACGCTTCCGCATATTCCCTGCTTTGGGTCGCTGAGCGTTCCGTCCAGATCAAATAAAATATAGGAAAACATTGTCTTTCGTCTCCTTTGTCTCTCTTTCCCTTTTCCAGGTTACTATCATCTTATCAGAAAATCGCCCGGACAATCATGAAAATTTTGTGAAAACCTTAAAAGCATGTTTTTTCTCCTGTCCGCATAAGCTTCAATAATAACACTGTCGGGTATTTCCATGATAAAAGATTTTTTCAGACTCGTCCAGAACAAAATGAAACATTACGCCATCCTGCCGTCACTCCAGTCGCTCCTAAAAGCTTCTGCATTTCAGAACGCTCTGTTCCTGCTCGGTATCCTGGCCTTTTTGCACGCATGCATGATTCTCTCCCCGAAGGCGGTCACCGCCTCATCCTCCAATGCGGTTAACGGACTTGAGCTTCCCATATACAGCGTGCAGACAACACAGAAAAAAGTAGCTTTAAGCTTCGACTGTGCTTTCGGGAATTCCGATACGCAAAAGATTTTAGATATACTTCGTGAAAAAAACGTGCACGCCACCTTTTTTGTGACCGGAAGCTGGGTAAAATCCTACCCTGATTCTGTCAAATCCATCCTCAGTGCAGGACACGACCTGGGCAGCTACGGCGAAAACTATGTTTCCATGAAATTCCTTTCTGTCCCACAAAAAAAGGCGGAGCTGGAAAACCTGCACCGCCGCGTCAAAAACCTGACCGAATATGAAATGAACCTCTTTCGCCTCCCATACGGCGATTATGATAACGAAACGATACGAACGATAAAGGGATACGGTTATTTTCCCATACAATGGACCGTCAATTCCATGGACTGGAAGGACTACGGCCCCGACGATATCGTTAAACGCGTGCTCGACAGCGACCGCCTCAAAAACGGAGCTATCATCCTCTGTCACAACGGCGCGCGCTGTACTCCGGACGCCCTTCCGGAAATGATAGACGGTCTTTCCCAAAAAGGCTATCAGGTCGTCCCTGTATCCGAGCTCATCCTGAAAGACGGCTATCGCATGGATGCCGAGGGAACCCAGATTCCGGAGGACAGCTCCCGCTGAACTCCGTTTTTTTCCGGCTCCGGTCCCGCCGCATATTTTTATGCGCGGTCTCACTCAGCGCAGGCGTCCATTTATTCTTCTTCCAAAATCGAGGTGCAATGAGGGCAGCGCAGCGCATCTACAGCTATCTCACTCTTACAGTATGGACATTGTTTTACCGCCGGAGCCTGCGCAGCCTCCTCCGTTTCCTTCTTTTTCCCGATATTCGCCAGCGTATTCATTCCCTTTACAAGCAGGAAAATGATAGCCGCCATAATCACAAAGTTGATCACAGCCGTCAAAAAGGCGCCGTAGCGGATTTCCACTTCCCCAACCGCCAGCACAAGATAGCTTAAATCCGTATTAGCAAACAGACCGATGACCGGAGATATCACATCGTGAACGAGAGATTTTACAATTGCCTGAAAGGCTGCGCCGATGATCATGCCGACCGCTAAATCCATCACGTTCCCGCGAAGTGCAAACTCTTTAAATTCCCTTATCATTTTTTTCATTTGTTCCTCCTTCTGGCGCTATTTTCTTCCGTATGATATACTCATCTTTATGAAAAAGAAAAATCATACTTCCAATGCGCCAAACTTTATATTTTATTTTCTGATACTGACGCTCCTCTGCATTACAATGTGCTCTTTCGGGATATCCGGATGCCGCAGCCGGTCCGTGCTCGTCTTTTCCGAATCAACGGACGCCGCTCCTGCCCCTCTTTCCAAAAATGCACAGCCCACACTGAGCGTTCCGACACAGCTTACCAAGATAGGCGAGGACTATTTTCTGGTAGACTGCTATCACAACCAGATACTCACCTCCGGTAATCTGCACGCTCCCCTGTCCGATTGGTATGTTCTCACATCCCAGATAAACCGCGGGCACACTATCGCCGGCGACGGCGTTGTCTATCTGGCGGATGATACGGAAAACAACCGCATCCTTATTTTTGAAAAAAAGGACGGTCTCTTTGTAATGTCTCAGATATTTTCCGATATCGGCATCCGTCCCCACTATGTGAGCTATGATGAAGACAGCAAACGCTTTTATGCGCTCAGCTCAATGACCGGGCAGCTCTATGTCTTTTTCCGCCCTGATTCATCCAGTACGCAGGTTGCCCTTGAAAAAATCCTCTCCATCCCGGAACTGGACGGCGTCTATGTGCGCTCCTTTACGATAGACGGGGACGATATCTATTTCGTATCCGGCAACAGCGCCATCATCCGCGCGCGCAAAAAGGATCTAAAGGTACTCGAACGATTTCCCGCCCCGCCTGAAATTGCCGGAATGATACAGCTTACCCGGATTCAGGACTGGTTTTATATCACTGTTTCCACCGATGCTGCCGGCGACCAGGCGTACGCTACAATACTGCGCGTCAAAAATCTGTCCGACCTTTCCTCCAAAAACTACGAGGATATCTACAGCAGCTTTATCGGCGGAGGCACTCCCTATTATATCACCGGCTTTGACGGACATTTTTACATGACTGAGCACCGCATTCCGGGGCACAGCATATGGCAGTTCGATGTAAAAGATAATGAACCCGTCGATATCATCCCCCTGTTCCCTTAACAGATACCGCGTCTTCCGAAAAAGTGTGCGCATAAAAAAGTCAGAGATTCTTTATCCTGCAGACTGCGGCGAGCACGCCTGCTGCCGCAGCTGCCGCGCAGCCAAGCGCCCAGTATTTTGTCGTCAGTAAAAATACCGCTGCCACAAAAACGGCGGGTTATGCCCCACGCCAGTCAGAGGTTTCTCTG
>UQDA01000017.1 GCA_900539715.1 uncultured Lachnospiraceae bacterium
AAAGAATGCCCCGTGCATTATTTTTATTGATGAGATAGACGCAATCGGCAGGAGCCGTGATTCCAAGTACGGCGGAGGAAATGAAGAGCGGGAGCAGACGTTGAACCAGCTCCTTTCCGAGATGGATGGCTTTGATACGTCGAAGGGTATTCTTGTGCTGGGGGCGACCAACAGACCGGAGATACTGGATAAGGCGCTTTTGCGCCCGGGACGGTTTGACCGCCGTATCATCGTGGATAAGCCGGATTTAAAGGGACGTGTCGAGATTTTGAAGGTACACGCCAAAGACGTAAAGATGGACGAAACGGTGGACTTTGATGCGATCGCACTGGCAACGAGCGGCGCAGTCGGTTCCGATCTTGCAAATATGATAAACGAGGCGGCTATCAATGCAGTCAAGCAGGGACGCGAATATGTGTGTCAGAAGGATTTGTTTGAGGCGGTAGAGCAGGTGCTGGTCGGCAAGGAGAAGAAAGACCGCATTATGAGTGCTCAGGAGCGCCGTATCGTTTCCTATCATGAGGTAGGGCATGCGCTGATCGCGGCTCTTCAGAAAAATTCCGAGCCGGTTCAGAAGATTACGATAGTACCCCGGACGATGGGAGCGCTTGGCTATGTGATGCATGTTCCGGAGGAAGAGAAATTCCTGAATACCGAAGCGGAGATACACGATATGCTTGTCGGCTATCTGGGCGGACGTGCGGCGGAAGAAATCGTATTTGATACGGTGACGACCGGCGCGGCAAACGATATTGAGCAGGCGACGGGGCTTGCCAGATCGATGGTAACACGTTTTGGTATGAGTAAGAAATTTGGCCTGATAGGGCTGGAATCGGTAGAAAGCCAGTATCTGGATGGCAGATCGGTGCTGAACTGTTCGGACATCACGGCTTCTGAGATAGATCAGGAAGTGATGCGTATCTTAAAAGAATGTTATCAGGAGGCGCTGGAACTGCTTTCTTCCAATCGGGATGTCATGGATAAGCTGGCGGCGCATCTGATAGAAAAGGAGACGATAACCGGCAAGGAGTTCATGCGGATATATCGGGAGATAAAAGGACTGCCTCAGGAAGAGGAAACCAAGACGGAACAGGCTTCTGCGAATACAGAAGAAGTCGGGAGTGCAGGGACAGAGCAGTCATCGGAACCAAAGCCCTGGGAGGAATTTTCCAGGCAGCAGGCGCAGCGGGAAGACGTTTTTTTTGGCAGGAATGATGAACGGACGGTGATCAGCAACAGCCGCAGTCCCGAAGAGAAGCCTGTAGTATCTGAGAATACAGGGGAAGCGGATAAGACTGATAAAGGTGAAAGACCGTGGATGCCGCCGTCACCAGGGCCGGAAGCTCAGGGGACGCCGGGAAAGTTTTCCGGGGCAGTCTGGCAGGACAAAGATAAAAAAGACTGATAAGCATCGAATGGTCGGATGCCGGGCTGCGGAAGGCGTAAAGCGCCGCAGACCGGCATTTTTCTATGATTATGTCGCTGATGCCGCCTGCCGCAGGCAGGATGCGTTTTGATTCGATAGGAAGGAGGTTACATGTTTTGCATTGAAGAGGAATTAAAAAAACTGCCCGAAAAGCCGGGTGTATACATCATGCACGACGCGCAGGACAACATCATTTATGTGGGAAAGGCGGTACGCCTCCGCAGCCGGGTACGCTCGTATTTCAGGGAAAAGATAAATCGGGGACCACAGATAGACAAGATGGTGACGCAGATAGCACGTTTTGAATATATTGTGACGGATTCTGAGCTGGAAGCGCTCGTCCTGGAAAATAACCTTATCAAGGAGCATAATCCAAAGTACAATACGCTGTTAAAGGATGACAAGACGTATCCGTATATCAAGGTAACGGTAGGGGAGGAATATCCGAGGGTGCTTTTTTCGCGCCTGATGAAAAAAGACAAATCCCGTTATTTCGGGCCGTTCACATCGGCAGCGGCGGTAAAGGATACGATAGAGCTTTTGAATAAGCTGTTCAAGCTGCGTACCTGTAATCGGGTATTGCCCCGTGACTGCGGTCTGGAAAGACCTTGTTTAAATTACCACATCGGGCAGTGTACCGCTCCATGCCAGGATTATGTGAGTCGGAAAGAATATCGTAAAAATGTGGATAAGGCCCTGGAATTTCTAAACGGGAATTATTCAATGATACTGGACGAGCTTCAGAAAAAAATGGAGGCAGCGGCGGAGGAACTTGAATTTGAAGAGGCTGCAAAGTGGCGAGATCTGTTGAACAGCGTGAAACAGGTTTCCCAAAAGCAGAAGATCACCGACAGCGACGGAGAGGACAAGGATATTATTGCGCTGGATAAGGACGGCGGTGATGCGGTCGTGCAGGTATTTTTTGTCAGGGGAGGAAAGCTTATCGGTAGGGAGCATTTTTATATGACTCATGTGGAGGACTCGGACAAATCCCAGATACTTCTTGATTTTGTAAAACAGTTTTATGCCGGAACCCCTTTTGTTCCCCGGGAGCTCATGCTTCAGAAGGAGATAGAAGATATCCCCGTTCTGGAGGAATGGCTGACGAAGCGGCGGGGGGCGAGGGTTTACATCCGTGTGCCGAAAAAGGGGCAGAAGGAAAAGCTCGTAGAGCTGGCAGAGAAAAATGCCCGTATGGTGCTGGAAAAAGACCGGGAGCGGATAGCGAGGGAGGAAGCGCGTACAGTCGGGGCGGTGCGTCAGCTTGCACAGCTTCTTGATCTGCCGGTACTTGAGAGGATGGAGGCGTTTGATATTTCCAATATCAGCGGTTTTGAAAATGTGGGCTCAATGGTCGTTTATGAAAAAGGAAAGCCCAAGCGTAGCGACTATCGTAAATTCCGTATCAAAACAGTCGCGGGACCGGATGATTATGCCTGCATGCGCGAGGTGCTGACACGGAGGTTTGAGCATGGATTAAACGAGGCAAAGGAACTGGAGGCAAAGCAGTTTTCGGCAGACTATGGGAAATTTGCGCGTTTTCCGGACCTTTTGCTGATGGACGGCGGCAGGGGGCAGGTCAATATTGCACAGCAGGTGCTGGAGGAGCTTCATTTGAATATCCCGGTCTGCGGTATGGTCAAGGATGATAACCACCGGACGAGAGGATTGTATTTTCATAATGAGGAGCTGCCGATAGACAGAAACAGCGAAGCGTTTAAGCTCATCACGAGGGTGCAGGATGAGGCACACCGTTTTGCCATCGAGTATCATCGTTCTCTTCGCAGCAAGGATCAGGTAAAGAGCGTGCTGGACGGCATCCCGGGCGTGGGGCCGGCGCGCAGGAAGGCGCTGATGAAGAGCTTTCCGTCTATTTATGAGGTCAGGGAGGCAACGGCAGAACAGATAAGCCTGCAGGCGGATATACCGATGCATGTGGCGGAAGAAATTTATGAATTTTTCCACAAACGGGAAGAGTGAGATTGCCGTAGATGCGGAACTGTGGTAAAATAAATAGAAGTATTGCGTGCTAACAGAGAAGGAGAAGGGTTATGGCAAGCATCAGTTTAACAAAGATCATTGAAAAAATGAAGCTGGAAAATCTGACGCCGGAAATTGACGTCAGAGGCATTCGGATCACGCAGCCGGACATCAATCGTCCTGCGCTGCAGATGACGGGATATTTTGAGCATTTCGAGGCAACCCGCCTGCAGATCATTGGGTTTGTAGAATATTCGTATATTGGCGGATTGAATGCGGAGGAGGAGCGGGATGTTCTGGAAAAGCTGCTGGCTTATCCGATTCCGTGCATTATTTTCTGCAGAGACTTAAGGCCGGACGACCTGTTCCGTAAAATCGCGATTGAAAAGGGCGTTCCGCTTTTGATGACAAAGCATGCGACAAGTGCTTTTACTGCAGAGCTGATCCGCTGGCTCAATGTTAAGCTTGCACCGTGTATTTCGGTGCATGGCGTACTGGTGGATGTATATGGTGAGGGCGTACTGATCACAGGTGAGAGCGGTATCGGAAAATCTGAGGCGGCGCTGGAGCTGATCAAGAGAGGACACCGTCTTGTAACAGATGATGTGGTGGAAATCCGTAAGGTCAGCGAGGATACGCTTGTGGGAACGGCTCCTGATATTACAAAGCATTTTATTGAACTGCGCGGTATCGGTATCGTGGATGTGAAAGCGCTGTTTGGTGCATCCAGCGTTCGTGAGACGCAGAATATTGACCTTGTCATCAAGCTGGAAGAGTGGGACAGGGATAAGGAGTACGACCGTCTGGGGCTGGAAGAGGAATTTACGGAATATCTTGGCAACAAGGTAGTCTGCCACAGCATTCCGATCCGTCCGGGACGGAATCTGGCAATTATTTGCGAGACGGCGGCAGTCAACCACAGACAGAAAAAGATGGGTTACAATGCGGCGCAGGAACTGTATATGAGAGTACAGAATTCCCTTACGCGCAAGCGGGATGAAGAGGACGAATAAACGGAGGAATTAAGAATGGGCAAATATTGTTTTGGCGTAGACGTGGGCGGAACCACAGTCAAGCTTGGATTATTTAATACAGACGGAGATCTTCTGGAAAAATGGGAGATTCCCACGGTAACTGAAAATGGCGGTGCTAAAATCCTTCCCGATGTGGCAAACAGCATTTTGAAAAAAATGGATGAGCGGGAGATGGAGCGCGACGAGGTGGAAGGCGTTGGTATCGGAGCACCCGGTCCCATTGATTCCGAGGGTACGGTATACGGCGCGGTAAATCTGGGCTGGGGAACATTCAGCATCAAGAAAGAAATGCAGTCTCTTTTAAATATGCCTGTTGAAGCAGGGAATGACGCAAACGTTGCAGCGCTTGGAGAGATGTGGCAGGGTGGTGCAAAGGGATATAAGAACGTGATTTTGGCTACTCTTGGAACCGGCGTAGGCGGCGGTATCATCGTAAACGGAAAGATTTTGTCCGGAGCGACAGGTTCCGGTGGTGAGATCGGACATATGCATGTGAATGATGAAGAGACGATTCCATGCAATTGCGGTAACTGCGGTTGTCTGGAGCAGTATGTTTCTGCAACGGGTATTGTTCGTCTGGCAAAAGAGAAGCTGGCAGATGAAAGCAGGACAAGCAGTCTGCGTGCAACGGAAGTGAGCGCAAAGGACGTTTGGGATGCGGTAAAAGCAGGCGATGGTCTCGCAACGGAGGTAGCGGAGGACTTTGGCTGGTATCTGGGAAAGGCGCTGGCGCAGATGGCGAGCGTTTCCAACCCTGAGATATTCGTAGTAGGCGGCGGCGTTTCAAAGGCAGGGACAGTTCTTTTGGATTATATTCAGAAATATTACCGTCAGTATGCGTTCCAGGGCTGCAGGGGTGCGCTGTTCACACTTGCAAAGCTGGGCAATGACGCGGGCATTTACGGCGCTGCAAAGATGGTGCTGAGCGAATAAAATCGTATCTACAAGAGTATTTATATGTCATAAACCTGCCTCTTTCCGCATAGGATAGAGGCAGGGGAACATTTTGACCTCAGCATAGAAGGGTTGGAAAGACGATTGAAGCAAAGACTGGAATCCATTCTGCCGAAAGAGCAGATATTGACGCAGGAACCGATGAGCAGGCATACCACTTTTCGGGTGGGAGGGCCTGCCGAATATTTTCTGACGGCGAATACGGCGGAACAATTAAGAAGCGTATTGGCGTGCCTTCGGGAAGAGGGGATGCCGTATTTTCTGTTGGGAAACGGGAGTAATCTGCTCGTTGGCGACAGAGGGTACCGGGGCGCTGTAGTGCGTCTCGGAGGTATTTTTGAAACAGTGAGCATACAGGATGAGACGATACGGGCAGGAGCCGGAGCAAGTCTTGCGGTGACGGCGCGGCGCGCGATGGAGAACGGGCTTTGCGGCATGGAATTTGCATCCGGCATACCCGGGACACTGGGCGGCGCAGTCAGGATGAACGCGGGAGCATACGGCGGCGAGATGTCTATGCTCGTAGCATCTGCGGATGTGATGGATGAAAATGGAAACGTCCGTACATTGAGAAGGGAAGAGATGCAGTTTGGTTATCGCACGAGCGTGATCAAAAACAGCCGGTATACGGTGCTTGGCGCAGAGCTGATCCTTGAGAGAGGCGAGAGGGAAGAGATAGCGGCGCAGATGCAGAGACTCGCGCAGCAGCGCCGTGAAAAGCAGCCGCTGGAATTTCCGAGCGCGGGGAGTACGTTCAAAAGACCGGAAGGTCATTTTGCGGGAAAGCTTATCATGGACGCGGGGCTCCGGGGCTGTTTTCGGGGAGGCGCGCAGGTATCCGAAAAGCACTGCGGCTTTATTGTGAACAAAGGAGACGCGACCGCGGCAGATATTGCAGGGCTGATCCGTGAGGTGGCGGAAAAGGTACAAGAAAAATTCGGAGTCATTCTCGAACCGGAAGTGATTTTTCTGGGAGATTTTTAAAGATGAGATTTGTGATGGTGACCGGCATGAGCGGAGGCGGTAAGAGCACCGCAATGCGTTTGCTGGAGGATATGGGATATTACTGCGTGGACAATCTGCCGGTGCTTCTGATCGACAAATTTGTGGAGCTTTTGTCCACGTCGAATACGGAGATTACGAAGGTGGCTCTGGGTGTGGATGTGCGAACGGACCAGTCATTTGCACAGACGGAACGGGTATTGAGGACCCTGAGGCAAAACGGAATGGTGTTCGAGGTACTTTTTATGGATGCCTCTGATGCTGTTTTGGTAAAACGCTATAAGGAGAGCCGGAGGATGCATCCGCTTTGTACGGCGGAGTGTCCGAGGATAGAAGACGGGATCACAAAGGAGCGGGAGATTTTAAAGCAGGTCAAAAAAGACGCGGATTATATCATTGATACGTCAAAGCTTTTGACAAGGGCTCTGAAAGAGGAGCTGGACAGGATATTTGTTCGGAATGAGGAATATAACAGCCTGATGGTGAATATTCTTTCGTTTGGCTTTAAGCATGGAATACCGGCGGATGCCGACCTTGTTTTTGACGTGCGTTTTCTCCCGAATCCTTTCTATATAGATGAGCTGAAATATCTTACGGGGAACGACCGGGGAGTTCAGGATTATGTGATGGGTTTTACGGAGGCGGAAACGTTTCTGGACAAGCTTCTGGATCTGCTGCAGTTTTTGATACCGAATTATATAAAAGAAGGAAAGTACCAGCTGGTTGTCGCAATCGGCTGTACAGGCGGCAGACACAGGAGCGTGACGCTTGCAAACGAGCTTTACAAAAGGCTGAAAAACCGCGGGGCTACATACGGGGTTTCTTTGGGCCACAGGGATATTTAGGATGTCATTTTCATCAGGAGTAAAAGAGGAGCTGTGCCGCCATATCAGTCCGTCGCGGCACTGTCAGCTTGCTGAGCTGGCGGCGATACTGCATTTTTGCGGGAGTATCGGAAGCGGAAAAGACGGAGCTTTTCTGCAAATTCATGCGGAAAATGCATTGGTTGTCAGAAAAAGCTTTACATTGCTGCAGAAAACATTTAATATAAGTACGGAAACGCAGGTATGCCAGGAAAGCCGGCAGGCGGGATACTTTTGCAAAGTTGACGATCAGGAGCTGGCAAAGAAGATTTTACAGGGAATCAAGTTTCTGGATGTGACCGGGCATGTGACAGATCCGGAAGCAGTGAGCGACGGTCTCCGCGGACCGGTGAGCAGGATGCTTATCAGGAATGCGTGCTGTCAGCGCGCGTTTTTGCGAGGTGCGTTTCTGGCGGCAGGGTCTATGAGCGACCCTGTAAAGGGATATCATCTGGAGATCGTATGCGGCAGGCAGACACTTGCGGAGCAGGTGCAGGAGATACTGCGGGATTTTGAGGTCGATGCCCGCATCGTACAGCGCAAAAAATATTTTGTGGTGTATGTGAAGGAAGGTTCGGGCATTTCTGATTTCCTGAACGTGACGGAGGCGCATGTGGCGCTGATGGAGTTTGAGAATTCAAGAGTCGTGCGCGAGGTGCGAAACAGTGTGAATCGTCGTGTCAACTGCGAGACAGCCAATATCACCAAGACGGTGAACGCGGCTGCCAGACAGTTGGAGGATATCCTGTTATTACAGGAGAAATACGGATTTGAAAAGTTACCGGTGAGTTTACGCCAGATGGCAGAGGTACGTCTGGAGCATCCTGAGGCTCCGTTAAAGGAGCTGGGGAGGTATCTTGACCCTCCGGTCGGAAAATCCGGTGTAAACCATCGTTTACGGAAGCTATGTGAATTGGCGGATGCCATGAGGTCTTAAAGGAGAGGAGTTTATTATGAAACAGAAGGATGTGGTTGTTAAGCTGGAGCAGGGTCTTGAGGCGCGTCCGGCAGCAATGCTCGTGCAGGTTGCGAGCAAGCACAACAGCAGTGTTTATCTGGAGTCGGAAGGCCGCAAGGTAAACGCCAAGAGCATTATGGGAATGATGAGCCTTGCGCTTGCGCCCGGCGAGAGCGTGACAGTGATCGCGGATGGCAGCGATGAGGATGAAGCACTTGTAAATATGGAAAATTATCTTGCAGGCGCAGGTGCGTAAAGATTATAAAAGATACGACGGGGGGATAGCTGGACAGGCATCCCCCTGTTTTTTATTCGATATGAAAGGAGGAATGGCGGTGGATACAAAAAAACTGCTTTTTATTTATAATCCTAAGGCAGGAAAGGGACAGATAAAGACATGGCTTTTGGATGTGATAGATATTTTTACGAAAGCGGGCTATACAGTGACGGCAAGGCCCACCCAGTACGCGGGAGAGGCGGTAGAGCTGGCGGCTAACCGCACGGCAAAATATGATCTTGTGGTATGCAGCGGCGGAGACGGGACATTAGATGAGGTCGTGACAGGTATTATGAAGAGCGTCAGAAGAAGGCCTTTGGGCTATATCCCGGCGGGCAGTACGAATGACTTTGCGCGCAGCCTTCATATTCCGCGGAACATGAAAAAGGCGGCGGAGGTTGCGGTACACGGCAGGCCGTTTGCGTGCGACGTGGGCTCCTTTAATGAAAATACATTTGTATATATCGCGGCTTTCGGGCTTTTCACGGATGTGTCATATGAGACGAGTCAGGAGATAAAAAACGTCCTCGGGCATATGGCGTATATTCTGGAAGGTATGAAAAAGCTTACAAATGTAAAATCATATCATATGAAGATAAAGACGGACGACAGGGTAATAGAGGATGAGTTTTTGTACGGGATGATAACCAATTCCATGTCGGTGGGAGGATTTAAGGGCATTACCGGAAAAACGGTGGATTTGAGCGACGGGATATTTGAGGTAATGCTCGTCAAAAGACCGCGCAGTCTGGAAGACTTAAACCGGACGCTGGTGGCACTGACCCAGAGGGATATCGATGCGGCCTGCATGTATTGTTTTAAGACAACGTGTCTGAAGGTGGAATCAGAAGAGGAGATCGCGTGGACGCTGGACGGGGAGTACGGCGGACGGCATACGGAGGTCGTGATAGAGAATCAGAGAGAGGCGCTGCATATCATGGTACCGTGAGGAGGGCGCAAAAACCGGACGTGCGCCGGAGAGGCAGATAATCGCGGGAAATGATAAAATTTTATCATTCTTATATTCCTTTTTCGGACAAGATGGGGTATAATAGGGGCGGTTAAATAAAAATCCTATTTCGTATGGAGGTAATTAAGATGTTAGTATCTGCTACAGAAATGCTGAACAAAGCAAAAGCTGGTCATTATGCAGTAGGCCAGTTCAACATCAACAACCTGGAATGGACAAAGGCGATCCTGCAGACCGCTCAGGAGTTAAACTCCCCCGTTATTCTGGGTGTATCCGAGGGCGCTGGTAAGTACATGACCGGCTACAAGACCGTTGTAGGTATGGTAAACGGCATGATGGAAGAGATGAACATCACCGTTCCCGTTGCTCTGCATCTGGATCACGGCTCTTATGATCACTGCTACAAATGTCTGGAAGCTGGTTTCTCTTCCATCATGTTCGACGGTTCTCATTACCCGATCGAGGAGAACGTGGCAAAGACAACTGAGCTGGTTAAGGCTGCTCACGAGAAGGGCGTTTCCATCGAGGCTGAGGTTGGTTCCATCGGCGGCGAGGAAGACGGCGTAGTTGGTATGGGCGAGTGCGCAGATCCCAACGAGTGCAAGAAGATCGCTGATCTGGGCGTTGACTTCCTGGCAGCAGGCATCGGCAACATCCACGGCAAATATCCTGAAAACTGGCAGGGTCTGTCCTTTGAGACACTGGATGCAATCCAGCAGCTGACCGGCGACCTTCCGCTGGTTCTTCACGGCGGCACAGGCATCCCGGCTGACATGATCAAGAAAGCAATCTCTCTGGGCGTTGCTAAGATCAATGTAAACACCGAGTGCCAGCTTTCCTTCGCAGAAGCTACAAGAGAGTACATCGAAGCAGGCAAAGATCAGCAGGGTAAGGGTTATGACCCTCGTAAGCTGCTGGCTCCCGGCTTTGAAGCTATCAAGGCTACCGTTAAGGAGAAAATGGAGCTGTTCGGTTCCGTAAACAAGGCTTGAGCGATTTAAAACAGCATAAGCGCAGATGACGCAGGTCATCCGGATATAAGGCGGCTGGAAATATCCAGCCGTCTTTTTTTCTTCGATAGAAAAGGAAATATCGCTGGCGCGACCCGCTGCAGGCACTGCGTCCTGCAAGGCAGGGTGCTTTGGATTTTGATAGGCCAAGTTGGGGAGCAAGGCAGTTTGGTTCATAAACTGTTCATATATCTTTAACGGAATGTTTTTTGATGGCTCATGTTTTATCCATTTTCATTTTTTATACTACTATCATCAGATACAGTGATACGACAACTACAATAAATTTGTTTAAATAGCTTTTTCATAATTATGCCAGACAGCGCAGTTGTCTGGCATCCTCCCTTTTCAGGGGGGATTTTTTTATTCGATAGGAAAGTTCATTTTCTATCGAATAAAAAAACACGATTATGCGCACTCGCGCGCGGCGAAATTATCGCTGACGCGACCGCGCTCGGCGCGGGTGTGCGCCAGGGCGCACACTTTTTTATTTGACAGAAGAGTATGCAGGCAGTATTATTTAACTATAGTGCGCTCCGTAATGGAGAATAAAATGCGGGAGAAAAAGATGCGTACAGAAGAAAAGACGGAAGTAAAAAACAGTGTAGGACGGCTGATATTTGTAATATTGTCCGTTTTGGTACAGGTCGGTTGGCTGCTTGTGATGTTTATGCGCCTGAACCGGTATTCAACATGGATAGCGGTAGGAAGCAGCATCCTTTCAGTGGTTGCGGTTCTGTTCATATATGGAAGCAGGAGGAATGCGGCGTTTAAGATGCCGTGGATCATCATCATCCTGGCGTTCCCGGTGCTCGGAGTCTGCCTGTATCTGCTCATGGGAAGACCGGAGATAACGCGCCCGATGCAGAAACGGCTGGATGTGATAGACGGGGAGCTGGTAAAGTGGCTCAAACAGGATGAGCAGACATTCCGGCGGCTGGAGGAAACGGACAGGAGCCTTGCAAACCAGTCCCGCTATATCTGGAAATACGGGAAATATCCGGTTTGGCAAAATACCGATGTGGAGTTTTATGCAGAGGCAGAGGACGGATTTGAGGCTCAGAAGAAAGAATTGGATAAAGCTGAAAAATTTATTTTCATGGAGTACCATGCGATAGAGGATGCGGAGTCGTTCGGAGAGATAAAGGAAATACTGGTGCGGAAGGCCGCAGAGGGCGTAGATGTGCGGATTTTGTACGATGATATGGGAAGTATCGGCTTTATCAATACAGATTTTATTCATCGTATGGAAGAACAGGGCGTGAAATGCCGTGTATTTAACCGTGTGATACCGTTCCTGCGAGTGTTTATGAATAACAGAGACCACCGGAAGATAACGGTCGTTGACGGAAAGGTTGGCTTTACGGGCGGCTACAATCTGGCAAATGAATATTTCAACATCACGCATCCGTACGGACGTTGGAAAGACACGGGTGTGCGTCTGGAAGGTGCGGCAGTACAGAATCTGACTGTGATGTTCCTGGAAATGTGGAATGTCATGGAAAAGAGCGATACGAGCTACGAACAGTTTTTCCCGGAAGTGTCGTGCGCTGCGACAGAGACAGGATTTGTACAGCCTTATGCCGACAGTCCGCTGGATGGGGAGCCTGTGGGTGAAAACGTCTATATGAACGTGATCAAAAATGCGCGCAGGTACATTTATTTTACGACCCCGTACCTGATAATCAGTGATGAGATGAGCCGGGAACTGGGGCAGGCGGCAAAGCGCGGAGTGGATGTGCGCATCATCACGCCCGGCATACCGGACAAGCCGCTGGTATTTAAGGTGACCCGTTCTTATTATGCGCAGCTTGCGGTATGCGGCGTCAGGATATATGAGTATACGCCGGGATTTATCCATGCAAAGCAGTGCGTATCCGATGATATGACGGCAACGGTAGGAACGATAAATCTGGATTACAGGAGTCTGTATTTCCACTTTGAAAACGGCGTGCTTCTGCATGGCTGCCGGGCGGTTGCAGATGTGAAAAAGGATTTTGAAAACCTGTTCCCGCAGTGTCATGAGGTGACGGAGCAGTACAGGAGCGGACGAAATACGGCAGTAAGGATAGGGCAGTGCCTGCTGCGTCTGATCGCTCCGTTGCTGTGAAAATAAAATAATTTCCGGGAGGGAAATGATCAAAATGAATGAAGCGATATGGAAGAGGACAGAGTGGTACCGGGAGGCAAGATTCGGCATGTTCATTCACTGGGGGCTGTATGCTATCCCGGCATCAGGAGAATGGATCATGTCTACAGAACGTATCCCGAAAGAGGAATATGAAAAATATTTCTATGAATTTGATCCGGTGGATTTTAATCCGAGAGCGTGGGCAAAGGCGGCGCGCAGAGCGGGCATGAAGTATGCTGTCATGACGGCAAAGCACCACGACGGCTTTTGTCTTTTTGATTCGGCGCTGACGGATTATAAGGCAACGAATACAAAGGCGGGGCGTGACCTTGTGAGGGAGTATCTGGATGCTTTCCGGGCAGAGGGCTTAAAAGTTGGTCTGTATTATTCCCTGCTTGACTGGCATCATCCGGATTATCCCAAATATGACGACTGGCATCATCCGATGCGCGGCAACGAGGCATTTAAAGATGACAAGTATGATTTTGACAACTATCTGAAATATATGCACGGTCAGGTAAAGGAACTGGTAACCAATTACGGGAAGCTGGATCTTTTGTGGTTTGACTTTTCTTATGGGGATATGTGCGAGGAAAAATGGAAGGCTGCAGAGCTTATCGAAATGGTAAGGAGCTATCAGCCGGACGTACTGATAGATAACCGTCTGGAGGGCTCCGGAGAGAAAAACGGAAGCATTGTAACGGATGATCCGCTGCCGTACAGCGGAGATTTTGCAAGTCCTGAGCAGATAATCCCGCCTTACGGGGTAGTGGATGACAAGGGAAGACCGATTCCGTGGGAGCTGTGTGCGACGATGAACAATCACTGGGGCTACTGCAGTTTTGATAATACCTTCAAATCTCCCCAGATGCTTGTAAGAAAGCTTGTAGAGTGCGTGAGCAAAGGCGGAAATATGCTTTTGAATGTAGGACCGGATGCGAAGGGAAATATTCCTGCAAAGAGCATTGAGATTTTGGATGAAATCGGGAAGTGGATGGAGAAAAACGCAAAGAGCATTTACGGCTGCGGCATTTCTGAATTTGCAAAGCCCGAATGGGGACGGTATACACAGAATGGCAACAAGGTTTATGCCCATGTGTATGAGGAGCCGCTGGGAGCGCTGGCACTTTACGGTATCGCTCCGGAGCGTATCGAGTCGATCAGAAATCTTGCGGACGGCAGCAGGGTTCGTTTGAGCAATGCATGGAATACGACGCTGTACCGTGATGTGGCGTTTGCCTATTATGGAGAAGACCCGGTATTTTGCTATCCTCTGCCGGATCAGACGGATACGGTATTTGAGATTACGCTGAAAAAAGACTGAAGCTTAAAAGCTGCTGCTCTTACGGAGCAGCTTATCGGATAAAAAAGTGTGCGCCCTGGCGCACACTTTTTTAAGCTCTGACTGCTGGCAAAGATTATCTTTCTGCCAGTTTATTAGGTTCGGGATAAGTCACACCGAAAGTTTCAACTGTCATGGACTTTATCTTCTGCTCCTGAAGAGGGCGGTCCATATAATCCGTAGCGGTTTCAGCGATGGCGTTGACAATATCCATACCTTCAGTTATTTTACCGAAAGCAGCGTACTGACCATCCAGATGAGGAGAGTTTTTGTGCATGATGAAGAACTGGCTGCCTGCGGAGTCAGGAATCATGGTGCGAGCCATGGAAAGAACACCTTCTGTATGCTTTAAGTCGTTTTTAAAGCCATTGGAAGAAAATTCGCCCTTGATGCTGTAGCCGGGGCCGCCGCAGCCGGTTCCTTCAGGGTCTCCGCCCTGGATCATGAAGCCGCGTATTACGCGGTGGAAGATAACGCCGTCATAAAAGTTTTTGTTGATGAGGCTGATAAAGTTGTTTACGGATTCGGGGGCGATTTCAGGATAAAGCTCTGCTTTCATCACGCCGCCGTTTTCCATAGTGATAGTAACGATAGGATTCTGTGCCATAATGATGATTTCCTTTCCAATAATATCGGGGCTGTGCATCAGCTTTGCCCGCTGCGACTATTGTACTGGAAAAACTGCAACAAGTAAAGAGAGGGAACAAAAGAGATGCTTAGGAAATGGGAAAATGGAGAGGCTGCCGTGTGGCTGACCGATCGGAAGCAGGAGGCGGAGCGCCTCTGTCGGGAAGGCGGATGCGTAGTATTTGTGCTGACAGGAGAAAACAGAGGCGAATATGCAGCAGGAGTGGAATGGTGTGCGGAAGCGGATGATGGATGGGGAAAACAGTGCGGCAGAACGCTTGAGGAGCAGTTTGATCCGGACTGGCTGTTTCGTGTATGGCAGCGTCATGCAGGGCTTCCGTGGAAGATTCTGGATACGGAGAGGCTCATTCTGCGGGAAATGACAGAGAAAGATATGGATGCCCTGTATGAAATTCAGGGAGAGGAGGAAAGCGGATTTCTGGATCCGCTTTGCAAAGACAGGGAAGAGCAGCATATCAGGATACAGGAATATATCCGGCATATGTACGGATTTTATGGCTTTGGTATCTGGATGATGGAGGAAAAGAAAAGCGGATGTGTCATAGGAAGGGCAGGGCTGCAGATTCGGGACGGTTTTGAATCGCCGGAGCTGGGATTTGCGGTTGCTCCTGCATTTCGGGGACGCGGATATGCAGAGGAGGCATGCCGGGCGGTTATGGAATACTCCTGTCGGGAACTGGAGTTTGAAGAGATACGCGCCGTGGTGCGTCGGGAAAATAAAAAGTCCCAAAGATTGTGTGAAAAACTGGGATTTTCAGTGGACAGTGAGACAGGATACAGCGATGGCATGTGGATTTTTTATCGGAAACAACAGATTTTACAAAATTTTACAAAGGAATGATAGTCGTATGATGGGAAAAATTTTATAATAAATATTACAGCCCTGCGCCGGGGGAAGCAGGACGGAAAGGCGGTATCGGAATTGATGGAAAAAAAGAAAAATACGGCGGAGACGGTGACTTATGAGAGTATCCGGATGAATGAGGAGATAAATGCGCTGATTGAAAGAGGAAACAGCGTGCTGGCGGCACTGGGTTACACAGAGCATTCCCGCAGACACGCGGCAAAGGTGGCGGAGCGTGCCGGAGAGATATTGAATCAGACGGGATACAGCGCCCATGAGGCGGAGCTGGCAAAGATTGCGGGCTATATGCATGATATCGGAAACAGTGTGAACCGCCATGACCATGCGCAGAGCGGCGGGTTTTTGGCGTGGCAGATATTGCGGGAGCTGGGAATGCCGATGGAGGATGTGCAGCTCATCATGACAGCAATAGGACATCATGACGAGGGAACGGGAACGGCCGTAGACCCTGTTTCGGCGGCGTTGATACTCGCGGATAAGACGGACGTGCGCAGAAACCGGGTGCAGAATCCGAACGAGGCGGCATTTGATATCCATGACAGGGTAAATTACGCCGCACTGTCTTCTGTATTGGAGATACATCAGGATAAGAAAGTGATAGAAATGAAGCTGGAGCTGGATGACACGATATGTACGGTTCTTGATTATTTTGAAATTTTCCTTCAAAGAATGCTGATGTGCAGACGTGCGGCGGAGGTGCTGGGCTATCAGTTCAAGCTGTATGCAAACGGGAGCAAGCTGTGCTGAAAGGAATCTGACATTAGGATAGGTCGAAAAGGATAAAAGTACAGGCTTTTAAGGGTTTGCGGTTTTTTGACAGAAGTGGTATACTGTAAAAAAAAGAATCCGGGCAGGGCAGGTTCGCTCGGTACAAATCAAAAGGCGGATTAACATTTTGACAGGTCTTTGCAACATGCGGGAGTTGTTGGTTTGGACGCTTTTGGGTAAAATAGGAGGGAACAAATGGAAAAACCGACATTAGTGATTCTGGCGGCCGGAATGGGCAGCCGCTACGGCGGATTAAAGCAGATCGATCCGGTAGATGACAAGGGTCATAAGATTATCGACTTCTCTATCTATGATGCGGTCAGAGCGGGCTTTGGCAAGGTTGTTTTCATCATTAAGAAGGAAAATGAGAAGGATTTCCGCGAGTGCGTCGGAGATGCGGTGAGTAAACATATTGCAGTGGATTATGTTTTTCAGGAGCTTGATAAGGTTCCGGAAGGCTTTCAGATTCCGGAAGGCCGTGTGAAACCCTGGGGAACCGCTCATGCGATCCTGTGCTGCAAGGATGTTGTGAAAGAGCCCTTTGCAGTCATCAACGCAGACGACTATTATGGAAGAAGCGCTTTTGATGAGCTGTATAAATTCCTGACAACCCATGAAGATGATGAGAAATACCGTTATGCAATGGTTGGCTATCAGCTGGGCAATACACTGACGGATAACGGTTCCGTGGCGAGAGGCATTTGTGTGACAGATGACGACGGTTATCTGGTGGAGCTTGCAGAACGTACCAAGATCGTTAAAACCGAAAAGGCGGCGGCGTTTACCGAGGATGACGGCGAGACCTGGACAGAGGTTGCGTTGGATACGCCTGTATCCATGAATATGTGGGCGTTTTCTCCCAGTATCATCGGAGAGCTGCAGGCGGCAGTTGACCGCTTCTTTGCAGAAGAAGTGGAAAAGAATCCTCTCAAATCCGAGTGCTTTTTGCCGATAGAGGTTGATAAGCTGTTAAAGGCAGGAAAGGCTACCGTTGAGGTGCTTCATTCCGCTGACAAGTGGTTTGGCGTGACCTATAAGGAGGATAAGCCTTTCGTAATGGAATCTATCCGGAATCTGAAAGATGCCGGCGTTTATCCGGATGTTCTTTGGTAAATCAGTATATAAAGAAGCTGCTTAGAAAGAAGCGGTAAAAAGCGGAGGAAACGAAGATGGCGATTTTAGTGACAGGCGGCGCCGGTTTTATTGGCAGCCATACGGTGATTGAATTACAGAACGCAGGATATGATGTGGTCGTAGTGGATAATCTGGCGAATTCCAGCGAGAAATCTCTGGAGCGTGTGGAAAAGATCACAGGCAAAAAGGTGCCGTTTTACAAGGTGGATATTCTGGACAGAGAAGGCTTGAACGAGGTGTTTGCAAAAGAGAACATCGATTCCTGTATCCATTTTGCAGGTCTGAAGGCTGTTGGCGAGTCTGTGGCAAAGCCCTGGGAATACTATGAAAACAATATTGCCGGAACTTTGACGCTGGTTGATGTTATGCGCAGACATAATGTGAAGAACATCATCTTTTCTTCTTCCGCAACCGTATACGGTGACCCTGCGATAATCCCTATTACAGAGGAATGCCCGAAGGGTCAGTGTACCAATCCTTATGGCTGGACAAAATCCATGCTGGAGCAGATTTTATCAGATATTCAGAAGGCAGATCCGGAGTGGAATGTGGTACTTTTGCGCTACTTTAATCCGATCGGAGCGCATAAGAGCGGGATGATCGGGGAAAATCCGAATGGCATTCCGAACAATCTGATGCCTTATATTACACAGGTGGCTGTCGGAAAGCTCAAAGAGCTGGGCGTATTTGGCGATGATTATGATACGCCGGACGGAACGGGCGTGCGTGATTACATCCATGTAGTGGATCTGGCAAAGGGGCATGTGAAGGCGCTGAAGAAGCTGGAGGATAATTCCGGACTCAATATTTACAATCTGGGAACCGGACATGGCTACAGTGTTCTGGATATCGTAAAGAACTTTGAGGCGGCTACGGGAGTAAAGATTCCTTATGTTATCAAGCCCCGCCGCGCAGGAGATATTGCAACCTGCTATTCTGATGCCTCCAAGGCAGAGAGAGAGCTTGGCTGGAAGGCGGAGTTTGGCATTAAGGAGATGTGCGAGGACTCCTGGAGATGGCAGTCCATGAATCCGAACGGATATGAGGAGTAAGAAAACGAGGGAATCCCGTCGGTTTCTTAAATAGTATACAGAGGCGGCGCTGCTGGCTATCGGGAGATGGCTGCGGCGCTGTTTTTTACTGGATAGGAAAGTTTATTTCCTGTCGTATAAAAAACATGATCATGCGTACTTGCGTGAAAGAGATTACCTGACGTCAGTGTTTGCGTTACACGCGAACGTGCGCCCGCGCGGGTATGCGCCGAGGCGTACATTATTTTAGGAAAAATGATTGTACAGAATATGCAGGCATGTTAAAATGCAGACAGAAAGTATCTGGAAAAGGGAAAGAACGAGGGATAGGAAAGCGTAAATGACGAAACAATATGAACAGCTGACAGAGCATCTTGCGGCAATAGTGGATGCAGAGTGGCCGATGATGAGCAATCTGAGCAATGCCGCCGCAGTTTTATATAATGGGATGGACAGGATAAATTGGGCGGGATTTTATCTGGAGCAGGAGGGTGTCCTCTGGCTGGGGCCTTTTCAGGGGAAACCGGCGTGCGTGCAGATCGGAGAAGGTAAGGGGGTATGCGGGACAGCGCTGCAGCAGCGCAGGGTGCTCAGGGTGGAGGACGTCCATCAGTTTCCGGGCCATATCGCCTGTGACAGCGCATCGAGATCAGAAATCGTGCTTCCGCTGTACCGGGGCGAGGAGTTGATAGGCGTTCTGGATATCGACAGCCCGGAGACAGGGCGTTTTACAAAAGAAGATGAGGAAGGGCTTTTGGAGGTAACAGAGATTCTCCGTAAAGTATTATAAAATATATAGATGAAACAGCAGACAAAGAAAAATGTACCGGCAGTGCTGGAATGGCTGGACCGGACATACGGAGTGGAGAAAGAGACTTTTTATCATAAGCAGGACTGGCAGCTTCTCACAGCTATCATGCTGAGCGCCCAGAGTACGGATAAGCAGGTGGAGGAAGTTCTCCCGGATTTGTTTGAATGTTTTCCGGAGGCAGAGGATGCGGCACAAGCCTCGCCGGAAGCGATAGAGGAAAAAATACGGTCGATAGGTCTTTATAAAAGCAAGGCAAAAAATATAAAAAAATGTTGCACGCAGCTTGTGGAGCAGTATGGGGGAAAGGTTCCTGCAGATCTGGATGAGCTTGTAAAGCTGTCGGGAGTCGGACGCAAGACGGCAACGCTTTTTTTGGCGGATGCCTATGGGATTCCGGGTGTGACGGTGGATACGCATGTATTCCGTATCTCACATCGTCTCGGTTGGGCTGAGGGGAAAGACCCGGTAAAAACGGAGCAGGAGCTCATGCAGGTTTTGCCGGAGGAGCATTGGAACAGGATAAATTTTCAGCTCATTTATCATGGGAGGAGCATTTGTACGGCGAGGACGGCAAAGTGCGGGCAGTGCGGTTTAAATGCTTTGTGTGAGAAGCGTCTGGGATGATAGTCCTGATGCGTGTAAAATGCTGTGAGTTGCAATCCGCAAAAACATATGGTAAGATGAACAAAGATTGAGAAATGCAGTACAGGTATGCCCTTGAAGGGCGAATAACCGCGCCGCGTGCGTGCAGAGAATAAATGGAGGCATGGATACATGTTATTGAATGATAAGACGATTCTGATCACAGGAGGAACAGGTTCTTTTGGCAAATATTTTACAAGATATGTCATGGAACATTATAACCCCAGGAAGATAATCATTTATTCCAGAGACGAGTTCAAGCAGTGGATGATGCAGAACGAGTTTAAAGAATATGAAGATAAGCTGAGATTTTTTATCGGGGATGTAAGAGACCAGGAGCGTCTGCGTCGTGCCTTTGAAGGCGTGGACTACGTAATACATGCGGCGGCATTAAAGCAGGTTCCGGCGTGCGAATACAACCCTAACGAAGCGATCAAGACGAATATCCACGGCGCAATGAATGTGATAGAGGCTTCTCTTGACGCAGGGGTAAAGAAGGTTGTTGCCCTGTCCACGGACAAGGCAGTAAATCCTGTTAACCTTTACGGCGGGACAAAGCTTGTGAGCGACAAGCTGTTTGTAGCGGCGAATGCATATGTAGGCAATAAAGACGTAAACTTTTCCATCGTGCGTTATGGTAATGTTGCGGGAAGCCGCGGCTCTATCATTCCGCTGTTCCGCGATATCATTGCAAAGGGCGGGACGGAGCTGCCTATCACGGATGTTCGCATGACGCGCTTCTGGATCAGTCTGGAAGAGGGCATCGAACTGGTGATAAAGGCACTGGAAGAGGCAAAGGGCGGCGAGACGTTTATCAGCAAAATTCCTTCCTTTAAGATAACAGATCTGGCAGAGGCGATGCTGCCCGGCTGTAAGATTAAGGAAATAGGTATCCGCCCCGGTGAGAAGCTGCATGAGATAATGGTTACAACAGAGGATTCCTTTACTACTTATGAATATGACAGGCATTTCATCGTATATCCTCAGATGACATGGAACAATAAGCAGCAGCCCGATATGAGCGGCCGCAAGGTGGAAGAGGGATTTTCGTACAGCTCAGGCAGCAATACGGAGTGGCTGTCTGTGGAGCAGCTCCGCGAGCTGTTAAAGACAACGGGAACAGTATAAATATTATGAGGCTGCTGCAGCAGATGTTGCAGCAGTTTTTTTTTCAACAGGAAAGTTCCTTTCCTATCGAAAAAACGATCATGCGCCAAGACACACACTTGTTTAACATAATTATGTGCATATTTTTCATGCATACGGAGAAAGGGGAGGGCTTATGAAACTGAGCATTATCGTGCCTGTATACAATATGGCGGCGGACGGCAAGCTGGAATATTGTTTGGATTCGCTGGCGGCACAGACCATCGGGGATTACGAGGTCATTACTGTGGACGATGCGTCTACGGATAATTCACTGGAGATTTTGCAGAAATATGAAAAAAAATATCCGGATAGATTCCGGGCGGTGCATTCGGAAGTAAATAAGCGTCAGGGTGGTGCAAAAAATATAGGGCTTTCAATGGCCAGGGGTGAGTGGATAGGATTTATAGACAGCGACGACTGGATAGTGCCGGATATGTATGAACGGCTCATAGGACGTGCAGAGGAAACGGAAGCAGATATGGCGGGCTGCGATTACTGTTTGACGGGAGAACACAGCATGAAGCCGGGAAAGCAGGTCGCGAACGGAAAAATGGAGCAGAGCGGCATTTTGGATGAAGAAAAGAAACGCCTGCTTATTCTGGACGGGGGAAGCCTTGTGGTAAAGGTGTACCGGAGAGAGATTTTTATGGATACGGGAATCCGTTTTCCGGAGCATATCTTTTATGAGGATAATGCGGTAGGAGACGCCATACTGCTTTCTGCAAGGCATTATGAATATATTCCTGAGCCGATGTATTATTATTATCAGCATGAGGCGTCTACCGTTCACACGATAAGCAGGGAGCGCTGTGAGGACAGGATGGCGGCAGGACGCGGGATATTGGAAAATGCAAAAAAGTTTGGATATCTGGAGACGTTTCGGAATGAGATATGCTTTGAATATACGATGCTGTTTTATGTGAACACTCTTTTTTCATATATGGTAGGAAGCGGGAAAAAGTCAGCTTTCTTTGTGAAAAAAATGGGCGATGAGCTAAGAGAAGCATTTCCGGATTTTATGGAAAATCCATATTATCAGGAGCGTGTCAATCCGGAACAGAAAAAAATGATAGCGATGCAGCAGAAATGCACATGGGGATTTATGCTGTACCATAAGCTGCTGTGGACGTGGAGAGGACTGCGGAAGCGGTTGGGGAGATAAGGCTTTTGATATCTGTCCGTGTCCGGATATATTTATAAACAAAGCCGCAGGACGGGATAGTTTTCCGACCTGCGGCTTTGTCATTTTGTATGATTATGCGCCCACTTTTTCAAGAAACCTAAAAATTTAATTTGCGGTTTTTGTCAGCGCCTCTGCGATACGGTCGGCCCCTGCGCCGTCGATTGCCATTTTCATGCGGGAGGACTGCTCGTGGCGTGCGGCGGGGACGGTCATAAGTCCCTCCAGCGCCGCTATGGCATTACCGAAAAAGTCGGGATGGTTGCGGATATCGCCTACGTAAGGAATGAGTCCTGCCTGGGAAAATGCCAGTACGCCGGGAATCTGATTGTCAGCCATGGTGTAGCTGACGGAAGGGACGCCGACGGCGCAAAGCTCGTAAAGAGTCGTCCCGCCTGCCGAAAAGGCGAGGTCACAGGAGGACATCAGGGAAGCCATGTCCGAAATCCCTTCGCAGGGTACGATACGGGCATCTGCCTCAGCCATGGACAAAAGCTCTGCGCGATGAACGTGCATCGGTCCGGTGAGAACATGGAACGTCACATCCTTCCAGAGAGGAGAGGCAGAAAGGCGCTTTAAAAGCCCGCCTGCGATGTTGAACGGATCGGTTCCGCCGGTAGATATAAAAAGGTCTTTGACAGTATCCCATACATGATAGGGGCAGGCGGAAAACTGTTCCCGCAGCGGGGTATAGGAAATTCCGGTCAACAGGCGGTCAGCTTTTTGGTAAAAGCTATTATCTACGGTCAGGTCATAATTTATGACAAGGTCTGCCGGAGGGTCGAATGCCTGAAGGTCGTCGATGTAGGCAGTCTGCGTAAGCTCCCTGAGTGCGGAAAGATAATGCGGCGTGGCAAAATAGGAATCTACCAGAACAGCGGCTGCATTGTGCGCGGAAAGGATGCTTTGCATAACGGGCAGCTCCTGTTCGGGATTTTTATAATCTGTCTGGAGCTGCAGGATAGGAAAGGCATGCTCCGTCCGTTCCTGCAGAGTAAACATACCTGTGAGCAGGGAGACGGAGAGACTGTCCGAAACAATGAAGGCAGCTGCCGCTTTTCGTCTGCGGAGCGCACGCGCGATGGAAAGACAGCGCATCAGATGTCCGGTGGCAATATCCTCATTTCCGTCTGCGCGCAGATAGACTAACGGATGATATCCCATGACAGCGGCGTCCCCTTTCCTATCGGGCAGGAAGCCTTTTTGCCCAGTATTTGTTCATAATACATTGTGTGAAGTCCGTATCCGGGGCGGATGGAGCGCACGTTTTCCGTAGTAAAGATTTCGCCTTCCTCCATATCCTTTACGACGAAAAGGGAGCGGGAGCCGTCTCTTTCTTTTTCCTGTTTCGGGGTAAGTCGGTATTCGGATGATCCGAGGGCTTTTTCAAGGATGCGGATGTGCTCCGTCATCTGCCTGAATTCTTCCGGCTCCATGGAAAATGCTCCGTCCGGACCGCCGTCTGCGCGCCGCAGCGTAAGATGCTTTTCGACCATTTTTGCGCCGAGAGTGACCGCTCCGGCAGGGACAGCAGAGCCCATCGTATGGTCGGAAAGCCCGGTTAGGCAGCCAAAAGTCTGTGACAGCGTAGGGATGACGCGCAGGTTGACATCCTCATAGGGGGTAGGATATGCAGAAACGCATTTTAAAAGAATGATATCCTCATTGCCTTCTTCGCGGCAGACGGAAATCGCCCGCTCGATATCGTCCAGATGGGCGATTCCGGTCGCAAATATCACAGGTTTGTGCAGACGGGCCACTTTGCGTATGAGAGGAATATCGTTTATCTCATAGGAAGCTATCTTATAGGCAGGGGCATCCAGTTCTTCCAGAAAATCGACAGCTGTAGCATCGAAGGGGGAAGAAAAGCATATCAGCCCCAGTTTTTTTGCTTCGGCAAAAAGGCCGGCATGCCATTCCCAAGGGGTATAGGCCTGTTTATAGAGCTCGTATTCGGTCATGCCGTCCCAGAGACCGCCCTTGTTTACAAAATAGTCCGCATCGCTGTCCACAGTCATTGTGGCGGCGGTATAGGTCTGCAGCTTTATGGCGTCTGCGCCCGCTTCTTTTGCGGCATGGATGATTTCCACGGCGCGGTTATAGTCCTGCAGGTGGTTGGCGGACATTTCCGCTACGATAAATGTGGGAGAATCAGCAGAGATATGCTTTCCTCCCAGAATGATTTCTTTATTCATGAGTCTGTTTCTCCAGCATTTTCTGATATTTTACTTCCGCAATAGCCCAGTCCTCTTCTGTGTCGATGTCCTGTACCTCCAATTCGGGCAAAAGGAGCGGAACCATGCCGGGGGTATCAGTCGTTCCTTCCCGTAAAAAAGCGTCCGTACGGCAGGCATAAAACTGTCCGCAGTCATGATACAGAGTTTCCAGATCCTGACTTCTGGCAGTTGCAAACTCAGGCCATTTGTAGCCGATATGGCCGTTTTGGTCTATTGAAAGACTGCGGAGAACAGGATAGGGAAAGGTTGTAACGGGCATGACAGATTCTGCGGTCTTGAGCATGTCCATAGCGGTAATGAGTTTTTGCGCGGTTACAAAGGGGGCGGTAGGATAGATGCAGCAGAAGCTGTCAAAGTGTCTGCCCTGACCTTCATAGCAGGAAAGCACCTCGCGGATAACATCATCGGTGGAAGCATAGTCGTCGGAAGCAGAGCTGCTTCGCATGAAAGGTACTTTTGCGCCCGCTTCTTCTGCGAGCTTTGCAATTTCCGCATCGTCGGTGGAAACCATGACCTCCTCAAAGATGCCCGATGTCAGGGCGGCATCTATGGAGTAGAGCAGGATGGGTTTCCCAAGAAAAGGGCGGATATTTTTGCGGGGGATGCGTTTGCTTCCCCCGCGAGCCGTGATGATAGCAAGTGATGACATATGAAAAACCTCCAAAATGGAACTAATGTTGTCAGACTTCAAATTCCTCGCATACTTCGTCAAAAAATACGATGCCTACGATGCCGCGTCCGGTGTGCGCGCCGATCGCGCAGCCTATTACCGACTCCACAAGCTCGGAAGGATGCACAGCATCGAGCAGAAGCTCTTTTGTATAGGAGAGGGAATCAGGGTCTTCGCCGTGGCAGATGCCCATTACGGAGGGCGAAGGATCGGCGATATGCTCCTGGACATATTCTACGAGGGCTTTCAGAGACTTCTTACGCCCGCGGACAGTCCTGGACACCTGCAGGCTTCCGTCCTTGTCAACGATGAGGACGGGCTTCATATCCAGCAATTCTCCGGCGGTCCCTTTAAATTTGGAAAGCCGCCCGCCCTTGATGAGATATTTCAGGGTGCTCACCGTAAAAACGTGGTGGATATGCTCCACGAAAAAGCCGGCGGCGCGGATGAGCTTTTCCTTGTCCGCACCCGCCTCCTGCAGAAGGAGCAGCTTATAGACGATGAGCCCGAACCCGATGGCGGCGGATTTTGAATCGATGATAGTCAGATCAAAATCAGGATAGTCCTCCAGTACGTTCTGTTTCGCAATATTTGCGGCATTGTACGTTCCGGCGATGCCGGTGGAAAAGCAGAGGTATATCACGCTGTCACCCTGCTCGGCATAGGGGCGGAACGCCTGCTCGAACATGTCGGGGTTGATATGATAGGTCTTGATGTCCCGGTTCACATCGTCCAGAATATCGTAAAATTCTTTTGTATGAATGGTCTTGCCGTCCAGATAGTCCGTGCCGTCGATAACGACGGGCGTGGGGATGACGTGCAGGTCAAAGCGCTCCACGATGGACGCAGGCATATCTGCGGCTGAGTCAGTGATGATTTTGAGCATAGTCCCTCCGGATAAGAAAAGTTGTATGTTTTATACCTGACTCATTTCGTTGAGCAGGCCGATCTTCATGTCATAAAGCTTTTGGGAAAGATCCACATAAACGTCATGCGGGTTGACAAGACGCCGGGTTTCCTCCCAGAGCGTATCCAGCTCCTTCTGACAATAGCTTCGGATGTCCATGACCTTCGGGGAATGGTAAATGCAGTTTCCCTTGTCAAATACCTGTACCATCAGCTCGCGCAGCTCATAGGTGCCGGGCATGAGCTTTGTTTTTTTCCATGGCTCGTTCGGGTCGAAGAGGATAAGCGGTTCGGTTTCATCGAAGGCTTCGTCCACGAGGCAGATAAGATCAGCCTTTATTTTTCCGGTAGCCTTGTCATAAATACGGTAGATGGTTTTGTTCCCGGGATTCGTAATCTTTTCGGAGTTTTCGGAAAGCTTTATCTTGGGGATGAACTCACCGGTCACGCTGTCCTGGATGGCGGCAAGCTTGTAAACGCCTCCGAAGGAAGGCCAGTCCTTGCTCGTTATCAGGTGTGTGCCGACGCCCCACGAGGTAATCTTGCAGCCCTGGACCTTTAAGCTGTCGATGAGATATTCGTCCAGGTCGTTGGAAGCGGAAATGACCGCATCCGTAAAGCCTGCCTCATCCAGCATTTTGCGGGCTTTTTTGGAGAGATAGGCGAGGTCACCGCTGTCTAAGCGGATACCGTAAAAGGTGAGCGGAACGCCGTTGTCCCTCATTTCCCGGAAAACGCGGATGGCGTTTGGAACGCCGGATTTTAAAGTGTCATATGTGTCCACGAGCAGGATGCACGCAGAAGGATACATATCCGCATACGTTTTGAATGCGGTGTATTCATCAGGAAAGCTCATGATCCAGCTGTGGGCATGGGTGCCTTTTACGGGAACGTCAAAAAGCCTGCCGGCCAGTACGTTGCTCGTACCGATACAGCCGCCGATCATCGCGGCCCGCGCGCCATATGTGCCGGCATCGGGACCCTGTGCGCGGCGCAGCCCGAATTCCATGATGCCGTCGCCGCGCGCTGCAAAGCAGACGCGGGAGGTCTTGGTGGCAATAAGGCTTTGATGGTTGATGATATTTAAGATGGCGGTTTCTACGAGCTGCGCCTCCATGATGGGAGCGATAACCTTTATCATAGGCTCTCGCGGAAACATCACACTTCCCTCGGGTATGGCATAAATGTCTCCCGAAAAGCGGAAGTTTTTCAGGTATTCCAGAAAATCTTCGTCAAAAATGCCGAGTCCTCTTAAATAATCGATATCCTCAGCGGAGAAGTGAAGGTCGTTGATATATTCGATGACTTGTTCCAGACCGGCACATACCGCATAGCCGGAATCCATCGGATTGCTGCGGTAAAAGGCGTCAAAGATAACTGTTTCGTTTCGGTCTTTGTTGCGGAAATAACCCTGCATCATCGTCAATTCATAAAGGTCGGTCATGAGGGTGAGATTTTGTTTGCCCATTTTGAGCTCCTTTCCGGAGAGTAAGTTGTAAAAAATAAACTGTCGGGCTTATTTTTTACGTTGTGTCCTCCGTGGTTGGCATTAGACATGAAAATACGACATTTATGTCGTTTGCTGAATCTTATTTTAGCACACCGGATAAAAAAAGAGAAGCTCCGTATTTTTTACAGAAGCTTCTCCATATGAGCTGTGAAACTCACGGAAAACAGGAAGACTCAGTTTTGCTTTTCAGAAAGACTGATAAGGATAAAGCCTGCAATGAACAGGATGATAAGGGAAAGTACGCCGTATTTGGAATCATTCAGGAAGTATGCACATGCCGCGATGATGAGCGGGCCGAAAAAGTCTGCGAACTTACCGAATACATCAAAAAATCCAAAATATTCGCTGGCTTCATTTTTGGGGATGAGCTTGCCAAAGTAGGAGCGGGACAAAGCCTGAATGCCGCCCTGGCAGATGCCGACCGCTATTGCCAGTATCCAGAATTCCGCTTCGGTGTCCAGTCCGTAACCAAATACGCAGATGCCCATGTACATAAGAATAAAGATTTTTATCATACGCATGGAGCCGAATTTTTTTGCGAGCGTACCGCTCCAGATGGAACACGGGAAAGCAACGAACTGGGTCAGGAGCAGAGCGAGTACCATAGAGTTGGAATCGATGCCGACCTCGCCGCCGTAAGTAGTCGCCATGGAGATGATGGTGTAAACGCCGTCGATATAGCAGAAGTATCCGATGATGAAAAAGAGCATCCGCTTATCTTTGGAAAGCTTTTTGAAAGTATCCCCAAGGCGGCGGAATGTGTGAGAGATAACATGCTCCTGCCGGGGGATGCTGTAGCGCTGATGTACGTTTTTATAGAGCGGTATTGCCATGATGACCCACCATGCCATAGTGATGATAAAAGAAATACGCGTTGCGGCAGTCATGGAAATGCCGATGGAATCGCAGTTTAAAATAAGGAGGAGCCCTGCGACAAACGGGATGCAGCTGCCGATGTAACCGAAGGCATAGCCGAAGGTGGAAAGCCTGTCCATGCGTTCGTCCGTGGTAACATCAACGAGCATGGCGTCATAAAAAATATTGCAGGCTGCATAGCCTATCCTCGCAATAATGAAAAATACGAGGAACGAAAGCCAGCCGGGGGCGAAGGTAAATAGAAATCCGCCGCCGATGGCAAGTACGAAAAAGACGGTAAATATCTTCTTTTTCATGTTTTCATAATCGGCTATCGCTCCAAGGATGGGGGACAGGACCGCAAGGACCAGAATAGAAATGCTCGTCGCGCTGCCCCACAGGGAAGAAGCGGCGGTGCTGCTGACGCCTGCGCTTTCCGCCAGCCCGCGGAAATATATCGGGATAGTGGCGGTAACGATCATGATGAAGGCGGAGTTGGCAACGTCATAAAGAATCCAGCTCTTTTCCGCTTTGGTGAGATGCTTGTCATTTGTTTGGCTCATAAGAATACGCTCCTTTATAAATTATTCCGCCTTTTTATTTACATAGCGGTTTTCATATTTAGAGTATACGATTGTCTGCGAGTGATACAGGCTGTAATATCCCGAAAGCATATAGCTGATGGCGATGGCGGGCAAAAAGTAATAGGCGTGGTCAAAGCCAAACAGCTCAAAGCTGATGAGCAGAGCGGTAACAGGGCAATTGGTTACGCCGCAGAATACGGAGGTCATCCCGATGGCGGCGCACAGCGAGGCATCTGCGCCGATAAGGGGGGCGAGGACACAGCCGAAGGTCGCGCCTACAAAAAATGAGGGAACGATTTCGCCGCCTTTATAGCCTGCGCCGATAGTGATCGCCGTGAACAGTATCTTTAAAAGAAATGCAAACGGGACCGCATTTCCGTGCAGCGCTTCTTCTACGACGTGCATTCCGGGACCGAGATAATCGTCTGTACGTAAAAGGACGGTCAGGAGTATGAGGATAAGACCTCCTGCTGTGATACGGAGCCACGGATTTGGAAGAAACCGGGCATAAAGTTTTTTGACAGTATGCATGGCACGGCAGAACAGGATGCTCACAAGGGCGCAGAGTGCTGCAAGGATAACGACCTGCATAAGAGAGGATGGGTTCAGCTTTGAAACGGTATGTATCGAAAGATCTTCAAAGGGAGAGCCGAGCGCGTTTCCCAAAAGGAATGCGGTCAGAGATGCCCAGACACAGGGTACGAGGGCAGCATAATACATAATTCCGATGCTGGCTATTTCCATTGCAAGAAAGGCCGCTGCCATAGGAGTACCGAACAGGGCGGAAAAAGCGGCGGAAATGCCGCACATGAGAATTATCTTTTTATCCTTTTCGTTGAAACGGAGCGCTTCGCCAAGCTGTTCCCCGATGCTGCCGCCTATCTGCATTGCAGCGCCTTCTCTGCCTACGGAACCGCCGCAGAGTACAGTGAGCACCGTAGAGACAAAAATAAGGAAGCTCATGCGCAGAGGGATATGTGCTTCTTCATGGATGCTGTCGATAACGGCGTCGGTCCCGGTGTTATTTTCATAATGGAACGTCTTATATAAAAATACAATGAGTAATCCGGCAATCGGCAGCAGCAGGATGACCCAGAGATGGCTCCTCCTGAAATCGACGGTATATTTTAATGCGAAATTGAACAGTGTGCTCACGGAGCCGACAACAATGCCGGTCAGGGTTGCGATGAGCATCCAGCGGATAAACTGGAAAAAATTGCCGGCACTGATAAAAAACGGAGTGCGTTCCGGCCGGTCTTCAGGAGAAGCGTTGGTCTGCATGATATTACCTCTTTTTCATAGTGTTGCTTTTATCATATCATGTCTGAGCCGGGGCGGAAAGAAAAATAAAAGTAAAATGGGAAAAAGCATAAAAAGAGAGGGCGCTGTTTACAGCGCCCTCAAAGGAGAAAGTAGTGAGGTTGAAGGAATAAACCCTTCGAATAATAAGATGTAAGCAAATTTAAAGTTTCAGGTCTCTTGCCTTATTGAAGGCTTCCTGAACAGCTTTTTTGACCACAGGATCCTGTTCCTGGGTAAGCTGGTAGCGGACGCGGGTCTTGATATAATCCGTGCCTATCTTCAATGCCGCTTCACATGCGGCGGTACGTATCTTCGGGTCTTCATGGTCAAGATAATGTGTAAGTTCGTTGGTGGAATCTTCGTCTGCAATGTCCGCAAGGGCGCTGAGTCCTGCGCAGAGGACTTCCGTATCGGCATGCTTTGATCCCATCAGTTTGATGATGTTCGCGCTTTTGCGCTTTGCTGCAAATTTTTGGATTTTGTCAAGTGTTGCCTGTTCGCTCATAACAGATCCTCCCTGGTAATGTCAAACCCGTCGAAGTAGTGAAGAGGATAATTATTCGAGCTGTCCATGCTGCCCGGCGGTGTCTGTTTTGTTTTGATAGGTCTACTTTACCTCGAAAGTTTGTCCAAATTGTGACAGCTTTCTAAAACGTCGATAAAAGAAGGCGGGATTGGGTTATTTTTTGTTTATAATTGTGGGAAGGATTTTTATAGGCAGCCATCTTGCGGCATCTGCTCGCAGTTTTATTGGAAAAAGGCGATATGGAAAGCGTGCGGCGTGCGGTGGAAAGCAGGAAAGCGCGGGCAGAGCTGTATAAAAAATACGGTCTTCTTTAGAGCGGACAGCAACAAAAATATGTATTTCCTTAAAAATGCCCGGCTGGAAGTCTTGACAATGCATGAAGGCGCGCCGTATAATGAAAAAACATGAAAGACAAAGACTTTGACGAAGACAGTAGGCCAGCGTTGAAAGCTTCAGCGAGCCGGTGCGGGTGCAAGACCGGTGCGAGTAGAGGTGGCTGAATATCCCTTCCGAGTCGTGCGGTCAAACGATGCCGGTGTATTTTGAGACAGGCTGTCATCACAGTGATGGACGTCCGGTATCTGGTAGGCTGCAACGCCATTTCCGGCGTTATCGGAAAGCATATTTCCCGGCGCATTCTGGGCGGTCCGGGCGTATGTTGTAACGGGTGGTAAGCGAAGTCATGATAACAGGTGCCTCGTCCCTTTACAGGGACGGGGCTTTTTTATTTAATAGGAAAGTTGTTTTCATATTGAATAAAAAAGCACGATTATGAGCACCTGCGCGAAGGAGAAGCACAGTTTCTCCCGGAAGATATTGCCTTCCGGCACTGAACAATCAGAAAGGATGAATGCCATGTACAGCAAAGTTGACACAAACTTAAATTTTGTGGAGCGCGAAAAGAATGTGGAAAAATTCTGGCGCGACAACGATATTTTTAAAAAGAGTATGGAACAGCGTAAGCAGGGGCCTACCTACACCTTTTATGACGGACCGCCGACTGCAAACGGCAAGCCGCATATCGGTCATCTGGAAACACGTGTCATCAAGGACATGATCCCCCGCTACCGCACGATGAAGGGATATTATGTACCCCGTAAGGCGGGCTGGGATACGCACGGACTTCCGGTAGAGCTGGAGGTGGAGAAGCTTCTTGGTCTGGACGGCAAGGAACAGATTGAGGAGTATGGTCTTGTTCCCTTCATTGATAAATGTAAGGAAAGCGTATGGAAATATAAGGGAATGTGGGAGGATTTCTCCGATACGGTCGGCTTCTGGGCGGACATGGATAACCCCTACATCACCTACAATGACGATTATATCGAGTCCGAATGGTGGGCGTTAAAGCAGATTTGGGATAAAGGGCTTTTATATAAAGGTTTTAAGATAGTTCCCTATTGCCCCCGCTGCGGAACCCCCCTGTCCGCGCAGGAGGTGGCTCAGGGTTATAAGGATGTAAAGGAACGTTCTGCGATCGCACGTTTCAAGGTAGTCGGCGAGGACGCGTATTTTCTGGCATGGACGACGACGCCCTGGACGCTTCCTTCCAACGTGGCGCTGTGCGTGAATCCGGACGAATCCTATTGTAAGGTAAAGGCTGCGGACGGATATACCTATTATATGGCGGAAGCATTGCTGGATACCGTTCTCGGAAAGCTTGCCGGCGAGGATACGCCTGCTTACGAGATTCTGGAGCGCTACACCGGAAAAGATCTGGAGTATAAAGAATACGAGCCGCTGTTTGACTGCGCGGTGGAAATCTGCCAGAAACAGAAGAAAAAGGCTTATTTTGTAACCTGCGACCGCTATGTTACGCTGACCGATGGTACCGGTGTGGTTCATATCGCTCCGGCATTCGGTGAGGATGACGCGAATGTGGGACGTAACTATGATCTGCCGTTCGTGCAGCTCGTGGATGGCAAAGGTGAGATGACAAAGGAGACTCCTTGGGAAGGCGTGTTCTGTAAAAAGGCAGACCCGATGGTGCTGCAGGCGCTGGAGGAGAAGGGGCTTTTATTTGCGGCGCCCAAGTTCGAGCATAGTTATCCGCATTGCTGGCGCTGTGATACGCCCCTTATCTATTATGCGAGAGAGTCCTGGTTTATCCGCATGACCGCTGTGAAGGATGAGCTGATAGCGAACAACAATACAGTCAACTGGATTCCGGAGTCTATCGGAAAAGGCCGTTTCGGCGACTGGCTGGAAAACGTGCAGGATTGGGGCATCTCCAGAAACCGTTACTGGGGAACTCCTCTGAACGTATGGGAATGTAGCTGCGGCCATATGGAATCCATTGGAAGCCGTCAGGAGCTTTTGGAAAAATCCGGCAACGAAAAGGCGCTGACCGTAGAGCTTCATCGTCCTTATATCGATGAGATTACGATGAAATGCCCGGAGTGCGGCGGCGAAATGCACCGCGTTTCCGAAGTGATCGACTGCTGGTTTGATTCCGGCGCGATGCCGTTTGCACAGCATCATTATCCATTTGAAAATAAAGAGATATTTGAAAGTCAGTTCCCGGCGAAGTTCATTTCCGAGGCGGTGGATCAGACGAGAGGATGGTTCTACTCTTTGATGGCAGAATCCACCCTGCTGTTCAATAAGTCTCCTTTTGAAAACGTTATTGTCATGGGACACGTTCAGGACGAGAACGGACAGAAGATGAGCAAATCAAAGGGCAATGCGGTGGATCCCTTTGAGTCTCTGGAGAAATATGGTGCGGATGCAAACCGCTGGTACTTCTATACTGTTTCCGCTCCGTGGATTCCAAAGCGTTACAGCGGTAAGGCTGTAATGGAGGGACAGCGTAAGTTCATGAGTACGCTGTGGAACTCCTATGCGTTCTTTGTGCTGTATGCAAATATCGATGATTTTAATGCGGCAGAGCATACGCTGGAATATGATAAGCTTCCTGTTATGGATAAGTGGATACTGTCCCGTCTGAATACGACGGTCAAGATTGTGGATAATAATCTGGATCAGTACCGTATCCCGGAAGCGGCAAGAGCGCTGCAGGATTTTGTGGATGACCTGAGCAACTGGTATGTGAGAAGAAGCCGTGAGCGTTTCTGGGCAAAGGGCATGGAGCAGGATAAGATAAATGCTTACATGACATTATATACCGCTTTGGTGACGATTGCGAAGGCGGCAGCTCCGATGATACCGTTTATGACAGAGGATATATACAGAAACCTTGTTGTGAGCGTAGACTCTTCCGCTCCGGAGAGCGTGCATCTGTGCGACTTCCCGGTTGCAGACGAGACTATGATAGACGAGAAGCTGGAAGCGGATATGAAGGAAGTGCTGGAAATCGTTGTGATGGGCCGCGCATGCCGTAACAATGCGAACATCAAAAACCGTCAGCCTATCGGCACGATGTTTGTAAAAGCGGATAAGAGCCTTGACAGCTTCTATCAGGAAATCATCGAGGATGAGCTGAACGTGAAGAATGTTGCGTTTACAGATGATGTGCGCGAGTTCACTTCTTACACATTCAAGCCGCAGCTTCGTACCGTCGGCCCGAAATACGGCAAACAGCTTGGCGGTATCAGGAAGCATCTGGAAGGTCTGGACGGCAACGCTGCCATGGATGAGCTGAATGCTTCCGGAGCTTTAAGATTCGATGTGGATGGCACAGAAGTAGAGCTGGCAAAGGACGACCTTCTCATTGAAATGGCACAGAAGCCGGGGTATGTTTCGGAAGCGGACAATCAGATGACGGTCGTGCTGGATACCAATCTGACAGATGAGCTTGTTGAGGAAGGCTTCGTTTATGAGGTTATCAGCAAGATCCAGACAATGCGTAAGGACGCCGGCTTTGAAGTGATGGACCACATCCGCGTTTCCGTATGCGGCAACGACAGGGTAGAAGGTGTCGTAATGAATAACCGCGATGTTATCGCAGAGAAAGTGCTGGCGGACGAGTTTGTTTCCGGTCAGAGCCTTGCGGTGAATAAAGAATGGAATGTCAATGGTGAAACAGTAACTATCGGCGTAGAGAAAGTCTGAGCGATGAAGTATTAAAATAAAAAAGCATTGTTTTTGAAGATGTTTCAGAAACAATGCTTTTTTTAGGATTTTAGTTATATTAGTCCTGGAGATTCACGCAGTCCTGCAGCCATTTCCCCTTTGTAAAATCAGGAAATTCAACAGGAATTCCGCCTTTGGCGATAGAAGCCTCAGAGAGCGCAGTAACAGCCATCCAGCTTGCCGCGTCATACACGTCTATCGGCATGGGCTTCTCATTTTTCAGGCAGTCGAAAAATGCTTTGAACTCCAGCCAGTCCATGCCGTCATGAGAGCCCTGTACCCCTTCTTCAATAAATTCTTTCCAGAGAGGGTGTTCCCAGGTTTCGCAGTATTGCTCTGCATTTCCGGCAGAGCGTTTTCTCCAGTCAAATTCTATTTTTTTATCCTCGTCCCGATCCAGGAATACGGAATCGGTCGCTTCTTCATACATGCCGTTGGTGCCGCGCACAGTAAAGCCCCTGCTGTAGTATCTGGGGAGAGTGGTGTCAAGTGTCAGCGTAATGGTTTCCCCGTTTGCACAGCGGATGACAGAGGTAACGATATCCCCCTGCTGAAAGCGGGTATGGGTCAGCTGTTCATCGTCTGCCTTGTTTTTCATGATATAGTCGTGCAGCCCCTCGGCGCAGGAGGCAACAGAGCTGATGGTCAGCATGCGGTTGCCGCGGTTTATGTTCAATACGCGTGCGATGGGACCGAGCTCGTGGGTGGGATAGTTTTCGCAGTTTCTTCCGATATAGTTACGCAGGCGGTAATGGCGTTTTTCCTTTCCGAAAGCGACCTCTTCCCTCAGGTCGTGATGATATCCGCCGGAGCAGTGGACGACTTTTCCGAACAGTCCTTGCTGTACCATGTGGAGTACCATCAGCTCGCGTCTTCCGAAGACACAGTTTTCAAGGAGCATGAAGGGTGTCTGTGTTTTTTCCCAGGTTTCCACGAGCTGCCAGCATTCGTGGATGGAATAGGCGCCGCCGACTTCCATACCGACTGCTTTTCCGGCTTCCATCGCTGCGATGGCGATATCGATGTGCGCATCCCATGAGGAGGTGATGATGACAGTATTTACATCATTATCCGCGATGACTTCGCGCCAGTCTGTATAGATGCGGGGGGTGTTTCCTTGCGACGCAGCGACCTGTTTTGAAGCGTCTTCTGCCCGATCCTCATACAGGTCGCAGACTGCGGTGACTGTTCCCGCTTTTTGCGGAAGAATGACGTCCTTTAACAGGCAGGAGCCCCTTGCTCCGAGTCCTATGATACCGATTTTAATCTCTTTCATAAAAAAACCCCTTCCCTTTTTGGTGTGCTGTTATCTTTTTTTCATTATATCTGGTAAAATGGCGGAAGAAAATGTATATTTAGATATAATAGAATGATTTTTGAACAGATTTATGCAAAAAAGAACAAAAAGAGGTGGAAGTGATGTATCGTCCATATAAGATAAAGCCTGTAGTACAGATTTTGAATTTTTATACGCTGTTTCACGCGCATTATCCGCAGGATTATTCCTTTCGCGGAGAGACTCATGATTTCTGGGAATGTTTTTTTGTGCGAAAAGGAGAGGTAAGGGTGAGCGGGAACGAGAGAGTATATGTGTTGAAGGAAGGGGAGCTGATACTCCATCAGCCGCAGGAGCTGCATCGTTTTGTAGTGACGTCGGAGGGAGGGGCGGATGTGCTGACCTTTTCCTTTGACGGGGCAGGAGCGCTTTTGGAAGAGTTAAAAAACAGCGCCTGTTCTCTTTCTGACGATCAGGAGGGGATGCTTTTGCCTGTGATAGAGGCGGCGGAAAAAAGAGGACTTTTTTTGCCGGACGACGGCAGGGCATATGAAAAAAAGATGAAACGGCTGGAGGCAGAGCAGATAGAACTTCAGAAGATAGGGTGCTATATACAGCTGCTTTTTTTGTCGCTGCATGGACAAAAGCGGCTGGAGCCGGAGACGGATTCCCGAAGCGCGCTCATCTTTCGGGATGCGGTGAGCTATATGACAGAGAAAAGCGGGGAAATGCCGGGAATTGAGGAAATCGCCCGGGCATGTCATACGAGCTGCACCGGTCTGCAGAACGTGTTTCGCAGTTATTCCGGGCTCAGCGTACACCGGTATCTGATGAAGCTGAAGATAAATACCGCGGTAAAGCTGCTCGGCCAGGGAAAGACTGTGACGGGGACTGCGCTGGAACTTGGCTTTCAAAGTCAGAGCCACTTTTCGAATGTGTTTAAAAAGGAAACGGGGGTATGTCCGGGAAAGAGCAGAGGGATGAAATAGAAATAAAATGACACCTTCCTGAAAAGATGCTATAATAAAGGCCTCGGATGCAAAGGATATTCGCATTTTTTACGGTCGGTGTCCATTAAAAATATGAGAAACAGGAGTCTTGGCGGATGAGTAATAAACTGAAGCGAAAACCCACCAAAACAGAACGGGAAAATTCCACATGGGCAAGCGCTGTCAAATCCTTTTTTGGGGAAATTTTTTTGAATAGCGAGTATTCGACACATTATTACAGCTGTGATGAGCATCTGACAAAAGAAGGGAAACGAAAAAAGACGATACTCTGGTCGTGGCTTGTCATTGTAACAGGAATCGTGATAGGCTCGGTACCGTTTGGCTATCCGAATACTTCGGAGGCGATGCGGCGGGCGGATATATTCCTGCTGTTAGTGGCAGCAGGGCTCATGATCGGCGGGGTCGTGATGATAGTCAGGCACAGAGCGCCGAAGGCAAAGAAGAAAAAACGGTGATGATTTCAGGAGTTTATATATGAATTTACTTTCCATAGAACATTTGACAAAGGCATACAGCGAGCGGAACCTGTTTGAAGATGCATCTTTTTTTCTGCAGGAAGGGGAAAAGGTCGGAATCATCGGCATCAACGGAACCGGTAAATCGACGCTGTTAAAGATAATGGCGGGAGAAGAACAGACGGATGAAGGAGCGGTCGTGACGGCAAATCATGCGGTGGTGGCATATCTTCCGCAGCATCCGGTTTTTGACCCGGAGATGAGCGTTCTGGACTGTGTGCTGGAAGCGCATCGGGACAGAAACGGGGAAAAGGATTTTCACGGGGACGGTTCGGAAGAGGATGCGTCGCTTGTCACACAGGCAAAGACGATGCTGACAAAGCTGGGAGTGACAGATTTTGAGCAGAAGGCGGGAGAGCTTTCGGGCGGACAGAGAAAGCGTCTGGCACTGGTAAGCGTGCTTTTGCAGGAATCGGATATCTTACTGTTGGACGAGCCGACGAACCATCTCGACCATGAGATGGCGGACTGGCTGGAAGAGCAGTTAAGACAGCGCCGGGAGGCTCTTGTGATGGTGACTCACGACCGGTATTTTCTGGACAGCGTATGCAACCGCATCGCAGAGGTGGATAAAGGGCAGATATATTCCTATCAGACAAATTATGAGGGTTTTTTGGAGTTGAAGGCGCAGCGGGAGGAAATGCAGGCTGCGGGAGAGCGGAAGAGACAGAGTATTTTGCGGACAGAGCTTGCCTGGGTACAGCGCGGTGCGCGGGCGCGTTCCACAAAGCAAAAGGCGCGTCTGGAACGTTATGAAGAGCTGAAAAACCGCAAGGCGCCGGTTTTGGACGGACAGGTGGAGCTGGGCAGCATCAGCAGCCGTCTGGGACGGACTACGATGGAAATATCCCATCTGGAAAAAGGTTATGGAGAGCGGACGCTGATCCATGATTTTTCTTATATTTTCCTGAAAAATGACAGGGTGGCATTTATTGGTGCGAACGGCTGCGGCAAGACAACTCTGATGAAGATGCTGACGGGAAAGGAGCAGCCTGATGCAGGCGGGATAGTAGTAGGGCAGACGGTCAAAATAGGCTATTATGCGCAGGAAGTGACGCATATGGACCCGCAGATGAGGGTGATAGACTATATCCGGGAAGTGGCGGAATTTGTGCCGACTTCGGAAGGTTCTGTTTCCGCTTCCAGAATGCTGGAGCGTTTTCTGTTTGAGGGAAGCGCGCAGTATACGCAGATAGGACGGCTTTCGGGCGGGGAAAAGAGGAGACTGAATCTGCTGAGGGTGCTCATGGGAGCACCGAATGTGCTTATCCTTGACGAGCCTACAAACGATTTGGATATTACGACATTGACTGTGCTGGAAGATTATCTGGATCATTTTGAGGGAATCGTGATCATCGTTTCTCATGACCGCTATTTTCTGGACAGGACGGTGCAGAGGATATTTGCCTTTGAAGAGGGCGGCATCCTGCGCCAGTATGAGGGAAATTACAGCGATTATGCGCTGCGAAAGAGCATGGAAGCGGACGGGAGCGGGCTGACTGATATTTCTGCCAAAAAGGCTGAATCAGCAAAAACAGCGTGGAAAAAAGCTCCGAAAAAGCTGAAGTTTACATGGCAGGAGCAAAAGGATTATGAAACGATAGAGCAGGATATCGCAGAACTGGAAGAAAAAATAGCAGGACTGGAAGAAGATATCGTGCGTGCGGCAACGGATTTTGTAAAGCTGAATGAGCTGACAAAACAAAAAGACGGGGCGGCTGCCCTTCTGGAGGAAAAAATGGACCGGTGGATGTTTTTGGAGGACAAGGCAGCCAGAATAGAAGCCGGAGAACTGGAGGAAAATTCTGATGAATAAAAAACTGGAACGAAACGATCCGTGCTGGTGCGGGAGCGGCAAAAAATACAAGCAGTGCCATATGCGCTTCGATGAAAAAATCCACAGCTTTGAGCTGGAAGGGCATATGGTACCGGACCACAGCATCATAAAAACGCCGGAGCAGATAGAAGGTATCAGGAAGAGCGGTAAAATAAATGTGGCAGTGCTCGATTATGTGGCGGAGAATATCCGTGCGGGTATCAGCACCGAAGAAATCAACCGGATGGTGGATGAAAAGACAAGGGAGCTGGGCGGTATCCCCGCGCCTCTGGGGTACGAGGGCTTTCCGAAGAGTGTCTGCACCTCGATCAATAACGAGGTATGCCACGGTATCCCTGATGAGAGTATTATCCTGCAGGAGGGCGATATCATCAACGTGGACGTTTCCACGATTTATAACGGATATTTTTCGGATTCGTCGAGAATGTTTGTGATAGGGAAGGCAACGCCGGAGCGAGAGAAGCTTGTGCGCGTGGCGAAAGAGTGTATGGAAGAAGGTATCAGGGCGGTAAAGCCGTGGACGTTTCTGGGAGATATGGCAGATGCCGTAAACAGTCATGCGAAGAAAAACGGCTGCAGTATCGTTGTGGATATCGGAGGGCACGGCGTGGGACTGGAGTTTCACGAGGACCCGTTCGTGAGCTATGTGACGCCGAAGGGGACGGAAATGCTCATGGTACCGGGCATGGTGTTTACGGTTGAGCCGATGGTCAACGCCGGGACGGAAGAAATCTATATTGATGACGACAACGGCTGGACGGTCTATACGGAAGACGGAAGGGACTCTGCCCAGTGGGAGGTAACGGTGCTCGTGACGGAGGACGGCTGCGAGGTCCTCGTCTGGTAATAGATGACACCGGGAAGCGTGCAGGATGCGCTTTCCGGTGTCAATGTCTTTTTTTACCGAGTTCCCAGAATGCAACGGCGCTGGCAGCAGCAACGTTCAGGGAATCGACGCCGTGCGCCATCGGGATTTTTACGGTATAGTCGCAGTCTGCAATGGTTTTGGAGGCGAGACCATCGCCCTCGGAGCCGAGGATGACTGCCAGTTTTTCGGCAGAAGTCAGGCGAGGGTCATCGATGGAAACGGAGTCATTTCGGAGCGCCATTGCGACAGTCAGAAAACCGTGTTCGCGTAATGTCTGCATCCCGGCATCCTGCCATGAAGAAGTATCGTCAAAAAATGTCCACGGGATTTGGAATACCGTTCCCATGCTGACGCGGATGGCGCGGCGGTAGAGAGGGTTGCTGCATCCGGGCGTCAACAGGATCGCGTCCATGTGCAGGGCGGCGGCAGAGCGGAAGATGGCGCCGACGTTAGTGGGATTCATAACGTTTTCAAGGATGGCAATGCGGCTGGATGTCCGGCAAAGCTCAGATACGGAGGGGAGGGCCGGGCGTCGCATGGCGCAGAGCATCCCGCGCGTGAGGGCAAAGCCGGTGAGTTGTGTGAGCACTTCAAAGGGCGCGGTGTACACCGGGATGTCCGGGCAGCGCAGAAGAAGTTCTTTTGCCTGTGTTTCCACATGCTTGTCCTCCACAAGAAAAGAAAGCGGAATACAGCCTGCGTCGAGGGCGCGTTCTATGACCTTCGGGCTTTCTGCGATAAAAATGCCTTTCGACGGGTCGTCGCGGTTTAAAAGCTGGTTTTCGGTGAGCCGTGCATAGACATCCAGCGCTTCGTTATAAAAATCTGTGATAGTAATGATATTTGCCATAATATTCCTTATTCTGTCGGATTTTCAGAAAATCCGGCTTCTTTTAATCTTTGATTCCATTTTTTTACTGCGTCAGGAGCGAGCTTGCAGACGGCGCGGTCGTAAGTATAAATCCCGTTAGTCTCTTCTTCTATATCTGAAAGCTGTGTGTAAACGGAAGCTCCGATGCCTTTCTGTACGGCAGGGAGGACGGTACGCTCCATGAGCTTTTCATAGGCGGCGGTGAGCGTTTCCGACGAAGTGAATTTTTTATAGCCGTAAACCTTTTCGCAGGCGGAATGCTCCGGCATGGAAAAAGAATAACCGCCGAATTCCGTGAGCGCAAGGGCGCGCGCAGGTTCCGGCTTAAAATTCAGCGTCAGAAAATAATAGTGAAGGCTCATGATATCGCCGGCCTTCTGGTCGAACCAGCCGCTGGCATGGTCGACGGTGCGGGTGGGATCGAGCTGTTTTAAACGGGCGGCTGCATCCGCAGCCAGAAACTGTCCCCAGCCCTCATTGAAAGGCACCCATGTCACGATACTCGGATGATTATATAAAAATGCGACCGTTTCCTCCATTTCTCTCAAAAATTCCTCCCGGCCCTCGGGCTGGCTGCGGGAGAGCAGGGAAAAATGTTTCTCCCTGTCGGAAAATGGAAGATGGTGCCAGTTCATGAGCGTGGCGAGATAGGTCACAAACCAGCTTTTGTAGGAAGAACCGCCGTTTACCATATCCTGCCATACGAGGATGCCGAGCTGGTCGCAGTGATAGTAAAAACGCTCCGGCTCGAGCTTGGCGTGCTTGCGCAGCATATTGAAGCCCAGCTCCTTCATGCGCAGGATATCCGAGGCGAGGGCTTCATCCGTCGGTGCGGTGTAAAGGCTTTCGGGCCAGTAGCCCTGATCGAGCACGCCCGCCTGAAAATAGGGCTTATTGTTCAGGAAAAATCGCTGTTTTCCGTCGGGGGCAGTCTGGATATCGCATTTGCGCATGGCAAAATAGCTGGAAACCCGGTCAGTGTCGGTGCGGATGCTGATCTGATAGCAAAAGGGGTCCTCCGGGCTCCACGGGTGAAACCCGGGCAGGCTGATAGCAATGGTTTCATTGGACATACCGGAGATGCAGAAGGAATCCACATCTTTTCCCGCGATCATGCAGTCGACTTCAACGGAGTCTTTGGTCACGACGCGCAGGTTCATCCGGCTGTTGTCATAATCCGGGGTGAAAAAAAGCTGTTCGATATAGTTGTCCGGTACGATTTCAGCCCATACCGTCTGCCAGATGCCGCTCTGGGCGGTATAGAACATACCTCCGGGTAAAAGCGCCTGCTTGCCGCGGGAGTGGTATGAAGAGTCGGTCAGGTCCTGAACGCGCACGAGAAGCTCATTGTCCCCGCTTTGCAGAAAGCCGGTCATTTCCAGGGAAAAGGGCAGATAACCGCCCGTGTGGCTGGCTGCGTGCGCGCCGTTGATATAGACGTCGGCAATCTGGTCGACCGCTCCGAAATGAAGCAGGATGCGTTTGCCGGGCTGGGGGCGCGTGATGGAGAAGGTGCGCCTGTACCATAAAAATCCGTCCGGCTCCAGTCTTTTATTCACGCCGGAGAGTATACATTCCGGAGAAAAAGGAACAAGGATTTTGTGCTCAAACTGCTGTGGGGGCTCCGGGGAGTCAGTGAAAGCGCAGTCCCAGTATCCGTTCAGATTCAGATAGGAAGTGCGCACGAGACAGGGGCGCGGGTATTCGGGAAGCGCGTTGTGTTCGCTGACATCGGCGCTGAATTTGGTCTGAAGCGGTTTCATACTGTGTTCCTCCGTTTGGTATCTATGATTTCTTTCAGTATAATGGAAAGCGTTTTGGTTTACAAGGTGTTTCGGTCTCCGGACACGGTCCCTGGGCGTAACAGTCCGGCTCTTTGGCAGTATACGGAGTTGATATCAGGAAAAAGATACATTATACAGCGTTTATGTCGAGTTTTCAATCAGTTTGTAACTGAATGACAGGAGGAGAATTTTATAATAAGATGTAGATATCAACAAGCAGAAACGGGGGCGACCGGATGAAGAGCAGGATGACGATTGTAGAGGCATTGGATGAGAGGGATTTGCTGGTAAAGAAAATAGAGAGCAAGATAAAGAAGCTCCAGCCGGTCGCGTTGACTTGTGCCGAAGGAGAGCTGACATGGGAGAAGCTTCAGCCGAAGGAAGGATTTTGTGTGCGGGCGAAGTCTGCGATGCAGCAGATAAGGGATATGATAGAACGGTATGACAGCCTGAATATGGCGCTGGCGCTGTCCAACGCGGAGACATTTGTGGATACGTCCCGTGGAAGGATGAGCATATCCTGTGCAGTCGCACTTAAAAACCGGCTGCGGGGGAAAGGCCCTCACGGCAAGGAGACGCTGTTTGAGGAACGGCTGGCAGAGCGCCTGAACAGCTGTTACGAGGACAGGGAAGGAGAGCTGCGGCGCCTGAACAAACTGGCAGGACAGGAGGGGATGCGTCGGAAGAAGGGCGCGCAGCACATTGTAGTAGTTCAGAATTCAAGAGCATCGCGTTCGTGCACCGGGAAAATGCCCCTTCAGTTTCCCGGAGCGGAGGCATCCAGACAGAAGGACGGGAACTGGTCAGGAGGAGAAGATAAACTGATATTGCTTGACCCGTTGGATGCGAAACAGATGGCGGATAAGATGGTAGAGGATCGTCTGGATTTTTTGTCAGAGCTGGAAACAAAGATTAAGATTTCCAATGCTTCGACATGGATAGAAGTATGATATATATGCCCTCCGTACGAAAATTCCAAAACCGGTATAAGGAAGCGGCGAAAAGTCCGGGTATCCTTACATAGTCTGGTATTATGCGGAAGTATAGATTTTGACCGAGTACGCAGGTTTGCACACAGGTGTGTGGACTGAAATCCATGGGAACGGTTTGGCCCGGCCGGGGCAGGAGTATCCGCATGGCTGTGCGGCGGGCATGGTTTTTTTATGGCATAGGGGATATCCCCCTATGCCATAAGTTTTCTATAGACAAAATATCTGACGGAAAAAGGCAGAGACCTGACGTTGGAGCGGGGAATCTGTTATAATCATATCAACTTCTATTTGGGGGAATAGGGGAACGATATGTCAGTGGATGCAGGAAAGGATGTGGACAGATGCAGGGATATCCGGTGATCGATGTGCATAGAACAGGGCTTCGGCTGAAAGAAGCCTGCGAAAAGCAGCGTCGCACGGCAAAGGACGTACAGAAGTTTTTGGGGTTGGCAGCGCTTCAATCGGTATATGGGTGGTTTCGGGGGAAGACGCTGCCGTCATTGGATAACTTTTATGCGCTGAGCTGTTATCTGGGGATGCGTATGGAGGATATGGTCGTGACAAAGGGAGAGCAGGGAAGAGTGATGGAGAGAGAGGCATTTCAGGCGCTTCAGAGAAGGATGATGGCATATGTGGCATTTTGTTTTGAAGAAGAGGGAAAGGCACTGCTGTCTGTATCAGCTTCGGGCACCCGCTCCGTGGGGCATAAAAATGCGGCGCAGAGCAGGCCTTTGTGATTTAAGAGAGTTTATGGTTGTAGAGATGAAGGAGGGCTGTTATACTGAAAAGAAGAGATTTTGCAGAGAACTGACATCACGGAGGCGGCATGATGATCACGAGGGAAAAAATTCGCAGGATGGCAGGCTATTCTTTTTCACGGGGAGAAGATATATACCGCCGCGGGAAGATAACGAAATTCGAGGTGGAAAGGTGCGGGAATAACGACAGGATTTCTGCGGATGTCAGGGGGAGCGCAGGAAATGTATATGATGTTTCGCTCACGGTCGATTTTGAATCGGGATCTTTGGAGGACAGCTGGTGCGATTGTCCTGCGTTCTATTCCTACGAAGGGATATGCAAACACTGTACGGCCGTTTTGCTCAAATATATATCCGAGCCGCATATGACGGCGGACAGACAGAAATCCCTGTCGGATTATCTGGGGGACATGGAAAGACAGCGCAGGCGGCAGACGACGTGGCAGATAAAGGAACTTTTACGGAAGCAGTCGGTAAGGCAGGCTCTCCCGGTGTTTCAGGGTACAGCCTGCGGCAGTGTGCATCTGGAACCGGAGCTGGTATGTACTTCGATGGGATGTACGGTTGAGTTCCGTATCGGGATCAACAGGATGTATGTGCTGAAGGATATTTTTGGATTTATGACCGCGATGAGGGATCAGGAGACTGTTTCATACGGGAAGAGCCTGCAGTTTTTACATGTCCCGGAAAGCTTTGACGAAGAATCGAAGCCGTTGGCTGCATTTATCGTCAGGATGGCACAGCGCCTTGAACGGCAATATCAGCAGGAGAGCGCGTATGTGTGGAGCATGCGGGGAGGACTTCCGAAGATACGCGCGCTGCCTCTGGACGCCAAAGGTTTGGATGATTTTCTGGATGCCGTCGGTCAGAAAAGCTTCCTGTGCAGGAGAGAGGATAAAGAGGGGATGATGCAGGTCGCTTCCGGACCGCTGAAGCTTGCGGTGGAGGTGAATGGAAACCGGGAAGGGGCAGAGCTTTCTCTGGAAAATGTACCGGGGTATGAGACAGAGAAGGGGTGCGTTTATTTTCGGGAGGACGGGATATACCGGATTACGAATGAAGAACTGGAAGGGGGCAGGGATTTTCTGGAATGTATGCGCAGGATACCGGGGAGAAAGGCATTTATCCAGAAAGAGGATCTTCCGGCATTTTTCAGACAGCTCATGCCGGTTTTAAAGGAGCGGTTTGAATGCAGGGTCAGCGGGATAGATGAAAGCGCACTGGGAATCGTACAGCCGAAATTCAGATTTTATCTGGATACCCCGCAGGAGGATATGATATCCTGCAGAGCGGTGGCTGAGTACGGAGAACGGGAGTACAGCATTTACGCCCCGGAAAAGGATGCGGAGATGCGTGATCTGCTGACGGAATCGGGGGCGGCAGGAGCAGTAGGTATATACTGCAATGCATATGATGAGTCTCAGGACAGCATGGTTGCAGCGGAAGACGAGCTGATATATCGAATCTTGACAGAAGGAGTGGAACGGCTGCAGCAGATAGGCGAGGTTTATATATCAGATGCGCTCAGAAAGCTTCGCATCATTCCTGCGCCGTCCGTATCAGTCGGGATATCCCTGGGAGGTGACCTTTTGAAGCTTTCGATAACTTCGGAGGATATGCCGAAAGAGAAGCTGGCGGAGATTTTGTCGCGGTATGACAGGAAGCGTAAGTTTTACAGGCTGAGGGACGGCAGCTTTGTGCAGATGGAGGGGGCGGCGCTGAATCCGCTGCTGGAAGCAAAAAAGGCGCTGGGGCTGACGGAGAAGCAGCTTCTGGAAGATAAAATAGAAGTCCCGCGCTACAGGATGCTGTATCTGGATGAAGAGTTTTCTGAAAACGGCGGGATGCAGGTAATCCGGGATGAGGGATTCCGGAGGGCTGTGGAATGTCTGCAGGACAGCCTGGACCGGGAATATGAGATACCGGAAGGGTTAAACGGCGTGCTTCGGGAATATCAGAAGAAGGGATACCGCTGGATGAGAGGCCTGCATGCGAACGGGTTCGGAGGGATTCTCGCAGATGATATGGGTCTGGGAAAGACGCTGCAGGTAATAACCTTTCTGCTGGCGGAAAACCGGGGCTGCAGCCTCATCGTGTGCCCTGCCTCCCTGGTCTATAACTGGAAAAAGGAGCTGGAGCGGTTTGCGCCGCAGCTCAGGGCGGAAGTGGCGGCAGGAACGGCGATGCAGCGCAGGGAGTTTTTTGAAGGAGAGCTGCCGGATGTGCTCATCACTTCCTATGACCTTTTACGGAGGGACATGGCATATTATGAGAAGCTTCACTTTTTCTGTCAGGTCATTGACGAGGCGCAGTATATCAAAAACCACGGCACGCAGTCGGCGAAGGCGGTCAAGAAGATAAGGGCGGAGTTTAAACTGGCGCTGACGGGGACTCCGATAGAGAACAGACTGAGCGAGCTGTGGAGTATCTTTGATTATCTGATGCCGGGCTATCTGTATGGATACCAGCGTTTTCGGGAGGAGCTGGAACAGCCCATCGTCTCGGGAGAGGATGAGGATGCGGCAAAACGGCTGCAAAAGCTGATACATCCGTTTGTTCTGAGGCGTCTGAAGAAAGACGTTCTGAAGGATTTGCCGGACAAGCTGGAAGAAAATATATATGCCGGGATGGAAGGTGAACAGCAGGAGCTTTACGACGCCCATGTGAAGCGGCTGGAGCTTATGCTGGAAGAAAAGACGGACGAAGAATTTGATACCGGAAAACTCCAGATACTCGCGGAGCTGACAAGGCTTCGACAGCTGTGCTGTGACCCGGGACTTCTATATGAAAAATATGAAGGCGGGTCGGCGAAAAAGGAGCTGGCGATGAACCTGATACGGAGCGCAGTCGAAAGCGGTCACAAGGTCCTGCTGTTCTCCCAGTTTACGACGATGCTGGACAGGCTTGCCGATATGCTGGAGGCAGAAGGAATCGCATATCATATGCTGACGGGAGCGACGCCAAAGGAGAAACGGGCGCAGATGGTGGAAGCTTTTGACCGGGACGATGTTCCGGTATTCTGTATTTCGCTGAAAGCCGGAGGCACGGGACTGAATCTGACAGCTGCGGATGTGGTGATCCATTTTGACCCGTGGTGGAATGTGGCGGTACAGAATCAGGCGACTGACCGTGCGCACCGGATAGGACAGAAAAATGTGGTGACGGTCTGCCGGCTTATCGCAAAGGGGACAATAGAAGAAAAGATACTGGAGCTTCAGGAGAGAAAAACGGAGCTTGCCGATAAAATCCTGGGCGGGGAAGGGTTTGGCGGACAGAAGCTGTCGCGCGAAGAAATACTGAAGCTGCTCAGATGAGGCATTTTTGGGGATGAAAATGTCAGAAAACGGTGAAAAGAGAGGAGAACGTTCAAGATGAGAGATTATAAGAAGTATATTGCAGAGGCAGGCATGGAGCTGGGATTCCCGGAAGAAGGAACAGAGGCGCTTTCAGAAGCATGGGAAAAGCTGACGGAGCGGACAGGCCTTTCGGAAGAAAAAGCGGAAGATGCTGTAACCGCGTTTTTATCATGGATAGATAAGTACGATAAGGATGAAAAGATGGATTACGCAGCGGCGCTTCAGGCGGCCGAGGATGCCGGAAATGCTGTGGGAGTTCATCCTTATACAACGCAGCTTTTACTGTTTTTGTGCATGACGGCGCATTTGAAGGAGCTTTACATACAAAGAGGGATAAGTCTGGATATCTGGCGGGATTCCTGCAAGGATTTACAGTGGAAGCTTTTAGAGTGCCGGAAAATGTATGGAATCTGGGGAAGCTTTGTTGCGAGATGGTTTCCGGGATTTTTTGAACTGACAAGGTTTGCCCTGGGACGTCTGCAGTTTGAGCTGGTGGATTTCCCTGAAGGGTATGAGAAGGCGGGAAGGAAAAAGCCGGAGGGGATGACAAAGGCCATCAACGTACATATCCCTTCCTGCGGGAAGCTGGACATGGAACAGTGTCACGCTTCCTATCGACAGGCGGCGGCATTTTTTGCGGAGGCGTTCCCGGGAGAGGAAGTGGCGGTCTGCTGTGAATCCTGGATGCTTTATCCGCCTCATAAGCAGTTTTTAAAGCCGGATTCCGGAGTGGTGCGCTTTATGAGCGAGTATGATATTTATGAGACATACGAGCAGGATGGTGACCTGTGGAGGATTTTCAATCTTGATTATAAAGGAAAGCCGGATGAGCTTGCGGAGGATACCGGTATGCAGCGGGGATACAAGAAGTGGCTGCAGGACGGGAATCATGCCGGCTGCGGGAAGGGCGTATTCTTCCTGAAAAAAGTGTGAAATGGAGATTATCATGGAAAAACAGGAACAGGGAATCCGTAAGGTCTGGCATTTTTTACGACCGACGGTCATCGGGGCGTCGGTCGTACTTGTTATTTTCTTTGCGTTGCAGGGGATACCGATGAATCAGACGCTCGACCGGAGAACGGATATCAAAGCTGTCAAGGTAACCCAGAATGGGGTGGAACGCATCCTGACGGATGAAGAAGAGATGAGGAGCGCGGCAGAGGTGGCAGGGATGCTTGCGCGGAGGTTCCCGACAGAGCAGAAAGCGGAGCCGGATACCTGCTATGTATTTACATTTCAGAATGGGAGCGAGCTGACGGTAGGCTCCTATGAGAACGATATTTATTATAATGGAAAATGGTATACGGGGGCGGCATCCACGCCGGAGCTGTTCAAACGTGTGACCGGAAGCAGGTTTTTCGTTATAGAAGCGCCGCAGGAATAAAAAGTCCGGCACAGCAGCATGAAAAGCCGGAAAAGGGAGAAGAGCATGAGGATTTTGCTGGTTATCGATCAGTTCGATCAGGGAAATAACGGAACGACGATGAGCGCACAGAGGTTTGCGAGGGCGCTTCAGGAGGATGGGAATGAAGTGCGTGTGGCGGCTTCGGGAAAGGCTGCGGAAGGCAAATATCCTATGCCGGAGATTCATTTTTTTCCGATAGCGGACTCTATTATCAAAAGTCAGGGCATGGTATTGGCGAAAGCAGACCCGGTAACTCTGCAACAGGCGATAGAATGGGCGGATGTGGTCCATTTTATGATGCCGTTTGCGCTTTCAAGGGTCGGTGTGCGCATGGCGAAGGAAATGGGGAAGCCTGTGACGGCAGCCTTCCATGTTCAGCCGGAGAATATTACATCCACGCTCCATCTGGGGCACAGCAAGAAGGTGAACGAGCTGTTGTACCAGTGGTTTCGTGATGATTTCTACGACCAGTTCACGCATATCCACTGCCCGAGCGATTTTATCGCAGGACAGCTCAGAGAGCATGGATATCGGGCAAAGCTGCATGTTATCTCAAACGGTGTGTCAGAACAGTTTTATCCGAGAAAGAAGGAAAAAGAAGCCGGATTTGCCCATAAATTCGTAATCCTGATGATAGGGCGCTATTCAGAGGAAAAAAGGCAGGATGTGCTCATCAAAGCGGTAAAAAAATCCGCCCACTCCGATAAGATACAGCTGGTACTTGCCGGGCAGGGACCGAAGGAAAAGGCGCTGAAGCGTCTGGGACGCTCCCTGAAAAATCCGCCGGTAATGGGATTTTTTGATACGGAGAGACTGTGCGAGCTGATGGCGATGAGTGACCTGTATGTACATGCGGCGGATGTGGAGATAGAGGCAATAGCGTGCCTGGAGGCAGTAGCGGCAGGGCTTGTTCCGGTCATCGCAGATTCCCCGTTGTCTGCAACACCGCAGTTTGCGCTGGATGAGAGAAGTCTGTTCAAAGCAGGAGACGCGAAGGATTTGGCGGAGCGCATCGACTGGTGGTACGAGCATGCGTCGATAAGGCGTCAAATGGAAAAGACCTATGCGCAGAGCGCGGAAAAATACCGCTTGAAGAACAGCATCCGTCTGGCGGAGCAGATGTTTGAAGAAGCTATCGCAGAGGGAAAACAGAAGGAAGGGAAGCTGCAGAGTGCGGAAAAAGAATGAACAGGAAAATGAGTTCCGTCCGGAAGGGATACCATACCGGTTTTTAAAATGGGTCATTGTGCGGCTTTTTCCGCCGATATTCCGTGTGCTCTACGGATGGAGGGTAGTGGGGCGGATCCCGGAGGAAGTGATGAAAAGAGGATGTGTGACGGTATGCAATCATATCCATACGCTTGACTGCGTGATGCTCGCATGTGCTTTTCGAAATCATACGATGCAGTTTTTAACGCTCCGGGACAATCTTAGGATGCCGGTCGCAGGTCCTATCGTCAGGCTGATGGGAGGCATTGGGCTTCCGGAAAGGCTGGACGGTTGGAAAGCGGTCTACAGGCGCGTAGAGAAGGCATTCGGAGAAGGACAGTTTTTACAAGTGTATCCGGAAGGAGAGCTGGTCAGCGGATGCAGGACTCTGCGCGCATTTAAGCCGGGAGCCTTTACTTTTGCCGTAAAATACGGCAGACCGGTAGTTCCGTGTCTGCTCCGTTATTATCCGCGCGACAGAGCAGAGAGAAGATGCCGGGACGGGCTGGAGCTTGTTGTATTGGAGCCGGTTTTTCCCCCGGAAGGAGTAAAGGGGCGGAAGGCGGCAGAGCTGATGGAAGAGGCTGTGCGAAAAGAGATGGAGAAAGCGCTGGGAAAAACAGCCGGATAAGGGAAAAGAAAGGACAGACATCATGAAGATAACATGGCTTGGAACTGCTTGCGTCAGAATAGAAGCGGAAGGGGAACGGCTTTTATTTGACCCGTTCGTTCAGTTACTCGGCGGTGAGAATCCAAACTGCATCGATGATTTCAGGAATGACAGCACGATATTCATTACACATGGCCATCTGGATCATCTGCTGGAGGTGCCGGAACTTCTGGATACGGAAACCGGTACCGATGCTACGGTATTTTGCGGACAGAAGGCGGCGGATACGCTGGAAAAGATTGTGGAGGACAGCGGGAATGCGGTTATCGTAAAGCCGGGAGATGTGCTCAGGATCGGCGGTGTGACAGTACGTGTGTGGGAAGGAAAGCATGCCCGGCCGGGAGTGGCGGCAGGAGTAAAGAAGCTGTTTTCGGGACGATTGTTCCATCATCTGAAAAATGCGCTGGCGTTGGCATATCTGCATCCGAAGTTTCCGGAGGGAGGACAGACTCTGATATATGAGGTATGTGCGGAAGGAAAACGGGTGCTTGTAATGGGCAGTCTTGGGCTTTTGGAGGATATCGAATATCCGCAGGGAGCCGATATCCTGCTTTTGCCTTATCAGGGGAGCGCCTGTCTGGAAAGCACAGCGCTGGATGTGGTGGCGCGTCTTATGCCTAAGCGGATAATGCTGGACCATTTTGACGACGCGTTCCCGCCGGTATCAGAGAGCGTGGATACGCGGGGCTTTAAGAAGCTGATGGACCGGGAATATCCGCACATACGGGTAGTGAAGCCGACGGCGGGAAAGACTGTGGAAATCTAAAATATTTTCCCACGGCTTCCGATTATATGCTATAATACACACGACAGTATGCCCTTTTTTCAAGAATGAGGCATGCTGACCATACACCGGAGCGTTATCGATGAGTATCAATTCTATGATTTTTTTGACGGCGTTTCTGCCGCTCATATTTGTGCTGGACAGGATATGCATGCACAAAACTGCATTAAAAAATATTTTGCTGCTGCTGGCGAGCCTTGTTTTTTATGCGTGGGGTGAGCCAGTCTATATTTTATTGCTGCTGGCGTCTATCGCAGTCAATTACGGCGTGGGGCTGTGGCTGGGAAGGATGAGGGCACAGAGCGTCGGGGCAAAGGCGGTTCTTACGGCAGGCATCGCCGCAAATCTGCTGCTCCTTGGCTATTATAAATATTTTGATTTTTTCCTGCGTATCATAAACAGGCTGTTTGGCAGCGGGTTTGAAATGCGGAATATCCCGCTTCCGATCGGAATCTCGTTTTTTACCTTTGGAGCGATTTCATATTTGACGGATCTGTATCGGGGACGCTATGAAGCGGAAAAGAATCCGGTAGATATGGCGTTGTATATGTCGTTTTTCCCGAAGATTTCGATAGGTCCGATAGCGCGGTATCAGGAGTTTGGGCCGCAGCTTAAAAACCGGACGGAAACGATGGAAAAGACGGCGGAGGGTATCCGGCGTTTTGCCTATGGTCTTGCAAAAAAAGTGCTGATAGCGAATATCCTTGGCGCAGGTGTGGATAAGATATACGGACAGGATATCAACAGCATCAGCAGCGCGCTGATGTGGTGTGCGGCGCTTTTATATTCTCTCCAGATATACTATGATTTTTCGGGCTTTTCCGACATGGCGGTCGGGCTTGGAAAAATGTTCGGCTTTGATATCTGTGAAAACTTTAACTATCCGTATCTGTCCGGCTCCATCCAGGAGTTCTGGCGGCGATGGCACATTTCTCTGAGCAGCTGGTTCCGGGATTATCTGTATATCCCGCTGGGCGGCAACCGCAAAGGGAAGATGCGGACATATCTGAATCTGGGCATCGTCTTTCTGGCGACCGGGCTGTGGCACGGGGCAACGACGGCGTTTATCGTGTGGGGGATGCTGCATGGATTTTTTATCATTCTGGAACGGCTTGGCTTAAAGAAGCTTCTGGATAAGGCGGGCGTTTTCCGCTATGTTTATACGGAGCTTGTGGTCATCTTCGGCTGGGTGATATTCCGGGTGGCAAATCTGGGACCGGCATGGGAATACATCAAGCGGATGCTGATGCCGTGGCGTTATACAGAGAGCAGCTTTGCCCTGCAGGAGCTGGTCAGCAACCGGTGTATTGCGATGGCGGTCGTTGGTGTGCTCGGCATGGGAGTGATACAGACTGTTGTGAAAAAGCTATGTCCCTCTGCTGAGAAGTTAAAGGGCGGCGTTCTGGAGCTTATCTGCTGCATGTTCCTGATAGCGGCGTCAATGCTGCTTTTGGTGAACGGGACGTACAGTCCTGCTATCTATCTGAATTTCTAACGTAAAAAGGGTGAACATATGAAAAAAAGGATGGCATCGGCATGGATAATCTGTTTCGGGCTTTTGCTTTTGCTGCCGGGAGCGGTATGGTCTGTGACGAAGGAGCATTTTCAGACAGAGGCGTCGGAAAAAGAGGTATCAACGGAGCTTCCGAAACTGACAAAAGAAAATTATCAGGAATATGCTGCGGCGGCAGAGAATGCCTTTAATGCATCGGTTCCGTTCCGCAGCCAGCTCATCACGCTGTCAAGTCTGGCAGACGTGAAGCTTTTTCAGGAAAAGAGCATCAATGACAAGGTTGTACTGGGCGATGAGAACTGGCTGTTTTACAGCATGGAATCCAATATACAGGATTATAAGGGAACGAATCTTTTTACCGAGGAAGAGCTGGTGCAGATAGCCTCCCAGCTGACTGTATCCGCGGAATGGCTGGAGAGCAGAGGGAGCGAGTTTGTACTGTTTATCGCACCGAATAAGGAAACAGTCTATGGAGAGGATCATCTTCCAGCTTACTATAAAAAAGGGGAGATGACGAGAGCACAGCAGCTTGTCAGGTATCTGCGGGAAAATACGGATATCCGTGTGGTGTATCCGGAAGAAGAGATGAAAGCGCATAAGGATGAGCAGGCGCTGTACTGGCACTATGATACCCACTGGAATGCGGCGGGTGGCTACATCGGGGCAAGAGAGCTGCTTTCAGAGCTTGGGATAGGTATCCCTCCGCTGGAGGATATGACTCTGGCACAGGACAGCTTTTCAGGATATGATCTTGCAAGGATGATGAACCTGCAGTCTTACTATGAAAAAAAGATGCCTGCCGAGGAAAATTATGTAGTGACAGGTTATCCGTACAACAACCTGCAGGCGGTTTCCATAGATGATGCAACGGCGCTCGTATATCATTCGGACGCGCCGGACCGGAGGCGTCTGTTTATGGTGAGGGATTCTTTTGGCGCCGGGATGGCAGGACCTGTTGCGGCAAGCTTTGCGGACACCTATATGGCGCATTGGAACGGATTTTTTGAGCAGTCTATGGTAGAAGAACAGAAACCGGACATTTTTGTGCTGGAACTGGTCGAGAGACGTTTGGACTATCTGTTCACGTTTTGTCTGTCGGACTGAATATAACGGGAAGTGCGGTTTGGATGTTTCCTGTTTTCGGGAATAACGGATGCTGGCTGTACGGCAGGGCTGCGGATAAGGCGGTCCGCCTGCGGCGGGCATCCTTCTATATTTAAAAAGAAAGGCAATTTATGGGCGCACAGAAAAAGCAGAACAGTTCATTTGTCAAACAGGCGGGGATATTGGCTGCGGCAGGTATCATTT
>UQDA01000018.1 GCA_900539715.1 uncultured Lachnospiraceae bacterium
GCCGCAACGGTTATTGATTTTATCAGAACCGTTCGCTTTTGTCAAGCACTTTTTTTCTTCTTTTTTGAAGAAGTTTTTTGCTCCGCATCTCCTGCGGTAAGATGTATTTTATCATCTCATGCCCGCTTTTGTCAATACCTTTTTTGCTGTTTTTTTACAAAGTTTTTACCTTGCAGTACAGCACAGTTGGTACTGGAGCGAAAAAAAAGAAACCCAAAGAGCAGGATTCTCTTTTCACTGGCAGAGCTAACGGAGAAAGAGGGATTTGAACCCTCGCGCCGCTTTAACACGACCTACACCCTTAGCAGGGGCGCCTCTTCAGCCTCTTGAGTATTTCTCCGGATATTCTGAATAAGCCTCTGCCGATATGAAATTGTACGTCACTTCCTGACGCATGAGTTATTGTATCAGCTCTGTGTCCGCCTGTCAAGAGCTTTTGCAGTTCTTTTTGCAAAAACTCATATCATCCGTTACTGTTTGCCAGCTTGCCGACAAACAGTAACTATCACCCCTTGTCTTACAGCAATTCAACTTCACATAAATACTCAAGCAAATTCATATCGTGCTATCGCTTCATCTATCCTGTGTCGTACCTCCGCTGCAAGTTCGACCGTTTTCATTCCTTTATATACGTCATATGGAATAGGTTCCAGATATACTACTTTTACCGTCACCTTTTCTATCGTATTCCTGTCAAACGGGATATACGCGTTCATAAGAGCTACCGGAACAATGGGACATTTTGCCTTATATGCGCTTTTAAAGCTCCCGCCCTTGAATTCCTGCGTCCTGTTTCCCTGTCTGCTGCGCGTTCCTTCCGGAAATATCAAAAAATTCACTCCGTCCCGGACTGCCTGAGCCGCCTGATTTATTACACCCATAGACTGACGGATATCCTCCCTGTCAATAGAAAGCGAACCAGTTATCGCAAATGCCTGCTTTAACAGAGGCACATTTCGCACTTCTTTCTTATTAACAACTGCAAAAAAACGCGAACAGCTTTCCACGAGCGCCAGCACATCAAACATTCCCTGATGATTCGGAAAAAAGATAAAATTTTCTTCCTGCGGGATATTTTCTATTCCATGAGCCTCTATTTTAACACGGCCTCCTTTATTGGCATGACGCACTATCTTCTGAAGCACCTTCCATCGTTCTTCCTGTGTATATCGTTCCGGATGCTTTGCCATACGGCAAAGCTGCCACCACCAGTATGGCACAAACGGCAGATTATAAAGTACCATCAAAATAATCCGTTTCATTTCAGTTCTCCTTTGAATGTCTCTGCTGCCGTTTCATACAGATCTGAGCCGGATGAATCCATACATACGATAACAGGAAAATCCTCTACCTCCAGCCTGCGGATAGCTTCCGCTCCCAAATCCTCATATGCTACTATCTCCGCCTTTTTTATCGATTTTGATAAAAGCGCTCCCGCCCCGCCTACCGCAGCAAAATAGACTGCCTTATTCCGGATGACCGCTTCCTTTACCGCAGGACTCCTGCGCCCCTTTCCTATCATCCCTAAAAGCCCTAAATCCAACAGCTGAGGCGTATATTTGTCCATGCGGCTCGCAGTTGTCGGACCTGCGGAACCTATCGGTCTGCCTTCACGCGCCGGAGAAGGTCCCATATAATAAATAACCGCATCTTTTATATCAATGGGAAGCTCCTCTCCTGCCCCAAGAGCCTCCTGCATCCGTTTGTGCGCCGCATCGCGGGCAGTATAGATGGTTCCCGTCAGGTAAACATACTCTCCCGCTTTCAGGGATGCCGCTTCCTCTCTGGTCATAGGCACTCTGATCTGTTTTTTCATATCAGAAAATCCTCCTTTTGCTTTTTCAAAGTTCCCGGACAGCATGGCGGTTTACATGACAACATATATTGACCGCAACCGGAAGTCCCGCGATATGCGTCGGGTATGTATTGATGTTCACCGCCAACGCTGTTGTGCTCCCTCCCAGCCCTCCAGGGCCGATACCTGTCTGATTTATCTTCAAAAGGAGCTCTTCTTCCATCTCTTTTACATATGAAACAGGCGAATGCTCTCCTGCCGTCCTCAGAAGCGCCTGCTTTGCCATAAGCGCACACTTTTCAAACGTACCGCCGACACCAACGCCTACCACCATCGGGGGACAGGCATTCGGTCCCGCATCGCGCACCGCTGTCAGAACGGCATTTTTTACGCCTTCTATCCCGTCCGCAGGCTTAAGCATGAAAACGCGGCTCATATTCTCACTCCCAAATCCCTTGGGAGCAACCCATATCTTTACACCGTCTCCCTTCACAATATTATAGTAAATCACGCCCGGTGTATTATCTTTTGTATTTTCACGGATCAGAGGATCCTTTACTACCGATTTACGCAGATAGCCCTCCGTATATCCGCGGCGTATTCCTTCGTTGACCGCATCCTCAAGGCTTCCGCCTTCAAAATGGACATCCTGCCCTGCTTCTATAAAAACAACTGCCATTCCGGTATCCTGACAGATTGGGATGTCCTCATTTTGGGCAATTTCCAGATTTTCGGAAAGCTGATCCAGAATCTGCCTTCCCAGCGGAGATTTTTCCTCCTGCCGCGCTTTTTCAAATACACTGCACATGTCTTGAGAAAGGCTGTAATTGGCTTCGATACACATGTCGCGTACCGCATCGCGCACTGCCGTCACCTGTATTGTCCTCATCTTTTACCGCTCCTTATCTGTTACGTTTTTTCACTTTTTAAGTGTAACCCATTCCTGCCATACATGCCACTGTTTCTTTGACATTTTTTCATGAAAAGCATATACTATAATCGCACAAACCGACAACAAATACCAACGGAAGAAAATATTATGAAAACTCTCCTTTTAATCATCTGTATCCTTCTCCTGCTCTACCTGTTCTTGCTGCATCCCAGAATGCGCAGACCGGATGCCGATATTTTCCGGGGTTGTTTTTTCGCACACCGCGGACTGCATGACGGCAATGTATCCGTGCCCGAAAATTCCCTTGCAGCTTTTTCACGGGCGGTTGAAAACGGATACGGCATCGAAATGGACGTGCAGCTTTCCGCAGACGGCATCCCTGTCGTTTTTCATGATGCAACACTAAGCCGCATGTGCTCCATCGACCGCCGCGTAGACTCCACGACCTTTGATGAGCTTCGCAGGCTGTCTCTGGCAGACAGCTCTGAACATATTCCTTCTTTTGAAGAAGCGCTGCAGCTCATCGCCGGACGTGTTCCTCTTCTTGTAGAGATAAAGATGGATCGGATTGATTTCAACATCCCGCAAAAGATAGACTCGCTGCTCTCCTCTTATACGGGTTCTTACTGTGTGGAATCCTTTCATCCTGCCGCTCTTTTGTGGTATAGAAAAAACCGCCCGCAGATATTCCGCGGGCAGCTCTCTACTAATTTTAATATTGAAAATCATACTTCTGATCCGTTCCAGTTTTTATTCGGAAAGATGGTTTTAAATGTTATCAGCCGTCCTGATTTCATTTCCTATAACTGGCGCTTCAAAAATGACCCCTCCCTGCAATTATGCCGCAGGATTTTTGGATCGGACTGCGCCGGATGGGTGATACGCTCGCCCCAGGAACTGACAAGCTGTCAAAAGACATTCCAAATGTATATTTTTGAAGACTTCCTTCCATAATGCCTGCCCGCCGTCCCGCGGACAGGCATTTCTTTTCTCTGAAACGGTCATCCCGTCTTTTTGTTCCCAGCCTTTATCCTTTTATGGACAAAATATCCGACAAACGGGCAAACTGCTCCAGCGTCAAAGCTTCGCCCCTTATCGTCTCGGAAAGCCCCATCTGCGCTAGCGCCTCCTTTACCGCCTCTTTGGAAACACACAGTCCCGGAGCGTTAGAAAGTCCGTTCACCAACGTCTTCCGGCGCTGATTAAAGGATGCACGTATCAGAGAGAACATATGCTTCTCATTACCGACTTCCACCGGAGGATTTGCATAGCGGTCCAAACGTATTACCGCGCTGCCGACATTCGGGCGCGGGATAAAGCAGTTGGGCGGCACGTTCGCCACTATTTCCGGCTTCGCATAATATTGCACCGCCAGCGAAAGCGCGCCGTAATCCTTTGTGCCCGGTCCCACCTGCATACGGTCTGCCACTTCTTTCTGCACCATGATGGTAATGCTCTGCAGCGGCACATGGCTTTCAAATAATCCCATAATTATCGGTGTTGTAATATAATATGGAAGATTTGCAACAACCTTTATCGGTCTTCCTCCGTTTTTTTCCTGCACAAGACGGTTCAAATCCACTTTCAGGATATCTTCGTTGAGCACTTCCACATTATCATATTCTGACAGTGTATCTTCCAGAATCGGTATGAGCGCCTTGTCAATCTCCACCGCAACGACATGTCGCGCCCGCTCCGCAAGATACTGAGTCATCGTGCCGATTCCGGGACCGACCTCCACTACGCAGTCTTCCTTTGTTATCTGCGCCGCGTTCATTATCTTTTCCAGAACATGAGTGTCTATCAGGAAGTTCTGTCCGAATTTTTTCTGGAAATTAAAGTTGTATTTCTGCAATACCGCAATGGTATTGGATGGAATACCAAGTGTCGCCATCGTCAGTTTCCTTTCTCGTCCATATCAAAAAAGCGGCACGCATTGCGCCATGTGACCTCTTCTATCTCTTCGCGGCTCACTCCTTTTATCTGTGCGACCGCCTCTGCCACATAAGGCAGGTAAAGTGAACTGTTGCGCCTGCCTCTGTTCGGTTCAGGCGTAAGATACGGGCAATCGGTCTCCAGAAGTATTCTGTCCAGCGGAATATATTCGGCCGCCTCCTTTAATTTCTTTGCATTTTTAAAGGTGATCACACCGCCTATCCCGAAATAACAGTCCCACTTCAAAAATTCCCGCGCCGTCTCTTTTGTATAGGAATAACAATGTATCACCGCGCGCAGCTCAGAGGCACCTTGTGCCGTCATCACATCCAGCGTATCCTTTGCCGCATCGCGGGAATGAATGATGACAGGCTTTTTTAATTTTTTGGAAAGAGCAAGCTGTCGGGCAAACCATTCTCTCTGGTTTTCCTGCACTTTTTCCTCTTTATCCCAATAATAATCCAGCCCTATCTCACCGACTGCGACCGCCTTTGGATGCGAAAGCTGCTTTTCCAGCCATGAAAACTTCTCCTCTGAAAGCTCTCCTACGCTGGACGGGTGTACGCCCAGCGCCGCATGAATGTAAGGATAGCGTTCTGCCAGTGCAAGACTTGTTTTTACAGATGAGATATCTGCCGCCACGTTAACCGCACGGCAAATCCCGTTTGCAGGGAGCTCCTCAAGCAATCCTTCCCTGTCTGTATCAAAAGCTTCGTCATCATAATGGGCATGTGTTTCAAAAATCATCGCTTCAATCCTTTTTTGCCAGAACAGCCTTCACAAAATTCCAGACACGCTCTGTCGAAGGGATGCTCAGATGTTCTTCTGTCGTATGGATGTCTTTCATATCAGGGCCGATGGAAACGCAGTCCAGCCCCTCCACCTTGCCGGAAAGGAGACCGCATTCCAGACCTGCGTGTATCGCCTCTATCTTGGGCATCGTATGATACAGCTCCTGATATACCGCTACCATCTTCTCGCGCAGGGCGGATTCCTGTTTATATTCCCATGCAGGATATGCGCCGGAAATCTCCCACTCCGCGCCCTGGCTGGCGAGTATCGCCTCCATCCGGTCGAGCAAAAGCTCCTTTTCACTTCCTACGGCGCTTCTTACGGAATAATCCAGGTGAAGCCCGCTCTCATCCAGCTTCATGATACCTAAATTCAGAGAGGTCTGTACCAGTCCGTGGATATCCGCGCTCATGGACTGTACTCCAGCCGGGAGCGTCAGCAGCAGAAATGCCGTTTTTTCAGCGCTTTCCTTTGTCAGTACCTTAAAGCTGCCCTCTGTTTTGGAAACGATGCAAAGTGCAAAGCCCGGATCTTTGACTGCCAGCTCTTTTTTTACATTAGCCTCAAAAGCCGCTGCAGCCTTTTCAAATGCTTCAGCCTCCTCCTTACGTACCCAGAATCCCGCTTTCGTCTGGCGCGGTATCGCGTTGTCGGCGAGGCCTCCTTTCATCGCGGCAGGACGCACATCTGCCGCCTTGCGCGCTTCATACAAAAGCCTTCCCGCAAGACAGTTGGAATTGCCCCGTTCCTTATGGATTTCACCGCCGGAATGTCCGCCCAAAAGCCCTTCAACACTCAGCTCATACAAAATGCCTTCCTGTTCTTCCCATTCTACCGGAAGAAAACCGTGCAGACGGGCGCCGCCTGCACAGCTCGTCAAAAAAATACCCTCTTCTTCGGAATCCAGGTTCAGAAGGCGTTTGCCGCGGCATACGCTCATATCTATCTCACGCGCTCCGTCCATCCCGGTTTCTTCATCCACGGTTATCACCGCTTCGATAGCCGGATGCTCAAGCTCATGAGAATCCAGAATCGCCAGCATATACGCTACGGCGATACCATCGTCGCCGCCCAGGCTCGTCCCTTCTGCACACAACCAGTCGCCTTCCACCTTCACATCCAGACCTTCCTTCGTCATATCCTTCGTACAGTCCGGCTTTTTTACGGCAACCATATCCATATGCCCCTGAAGCATCATAGGCTCTTCCTGCTCATACCCCGGTGTCGCAGGTTTTTTGATGATCACATTTTTTACCGAATCCTGAATATATTCCAGATTCCTCTCTTTTGCAAAATCAGCCAGAAAATCACTGATCTGTCCCACATTTCCCGAACCGTGCGGGATACTGCAAATTTTTAAAAACCATGAAAATACTTCTTTTGCGTCTGAATTTGTCAGTCTGCTTTCCATTTTCTTCTCTCCTTCTTATTCAAAAAGGAAACAGACGAGCCCCGCCTGTTTCCCCTTTTTTTCATGACGATAAAAAGCGCATACGATGTGCCTTCTATCATTTAATCTTCTGCATCATCTGTATCCGCCGCCACAGCGGATACGACCGAAGAAACGACCGCTATCACTACTGCGAATAAGATGACCAATAAACCGCCTGCTAAAAGTAAAAACATACTGTTTCCTCCATTCCATTCCCCCTGCGGTTAGTTTACCACAGAAAGGGCGCGGATACAACATGCGGCGCTTATTTTTCTTCTGTATCTGCCGGGTTCAGGTTTGCCCTGCCTACTGTAAATTCCTGGAATCCCATGTACCCCGGTGCAATGTCATATTTTGCAAACACAATAACGACCTCTCCCGCTTCGTTGATATAAAAATCCTGATTCTCTGCAATAGTCGAAAATCCCTCTATTCCCAGCAAGGCATCATCCTCAGCCATACTGCCATATCCAAAATATGCCAATGAGTCGTCTGATGCAATCCGTTCTTCTATCTGCTGCCTGATACTTGCGCTGACTTCTTCAATATAGGAAGCTCCCAAAAGCTGTTCCAGTGTCAGACGCTGTCCTGTTGCCAGATCCAGATTATAATAATGACGTTCTTCCTGCGCAGATACCCAGCCCTTTGCGGTTATCAGCTCCAGCGAAAGGATGTTTCCCTGCTGATACTTCACATCATAATCTACCACGATATCCATTTTCCGGTCCGCCCATTCCTCCTGCGTACCTCCGGTGGCAAAAAATGCTTCTTTATAATCCGCAAATTCCTGCTTCGCTTCATCCATATAGCTGTCCACTATCTTTTCAATCTCTGCGTTGACATCGCCTGTAAATGTTTTTTCCGTCCCTGCCTTTTCTGTTTCCTCAGTCATATCTGCAGCAGGATCTGTTTCCAAAACCGTTTCTTTCTGAATTTCCGGCACTTCCATATCGATTTCAAAATCCCCGTCCGTTCCGTGATAAGATCGTATCGTCAGCACCTTTGCCAGCGAACCAAGCACCGGAATATCGCTGACCTCTTTCGCAAATGCTTCGCTCGTATTGACGCCTATCGTCATACACACTATGAATGCCGCTGCGGCGGATGCCACATAACGAAATATGCGCACCGTATTGTCCCTCTGCTTTTTCTTTCTGATTTTCTCACGTATCTCCTCTTTCTTTTGAGAAGCTATTGCCCGATTCACCACCTCGGAAAGCTCCTCGGGGATTTCAATGTTGTCGTATGCTTTTTTGCCATCCTCCGGTCTCATACCGCCGCCTCCTTTAAATTCTTCTCCATCCGATCCAATGCGCTGTAAAGACGCGATTTTACCGTACTCAGATTCACTCCCGTAACTTCTGATATCTGCTTTAACGTCAGCCCTTCATAAAAATGAAGTATCACTATCGTCTTCATCTGTTCCGGAAGCTTTAATACCTCCTCATAGACTTCATGATCCTTATCAAATGCCTCTTCCCTGTATATCTGTTCCGGAAGCTCTCCGTCCGCGCTGACTGTTTCACGGCGGTTTTTACGGATGTACTGTATCGATTCATTCACTACAATGCGATAAAACCATGTTTTTAACGCATCCGGATTTTTCAGGTCATAGCATTTCTCAAGTCCTTTACAGATGGCGTTCTGAACCACATCCAATGCGCTGTCTTTATCTCTTACATAGCTATATGCCAACCGGTAAAATTTTTCCTGATTTTCCAGGATATAGGAAACGGTCCGGTCATAGATATCCTGTGCCATCGTCTGCATGCCCCTTTCTTTTCTTTTCATCATATAGACGCTCTCCTTTCCAAAAAAGTCTAGACCCTCTGCAAAAAATACCTCAAAAAAAGTGTGTGCCTTTGCGCTCAAATTCTGCCGCCAGAAAATATATACCGTGAGAAACACAGTTTCTCCTTCGTGCGGGTTCACATAATCATGTTTTTATTTTCCAGAATAAACTTCCCTATGAAATCAAGAAACCGGACAGAATAGCTTCCGTCCGGTCCTTTATCGCTGAATTCATATTCCAAATTCCACATAAATGACAGCTGCGCCCGCGCCGTCTTTATTATGTTCCTCACAGGGGATGCCTATCCGATACTGTCCGCTTTCCAGCGGCCCGTAAATACTCTCCAGATTCCAGCTCTTTTCTAAAGACTCACCCGGCTTAAGCTCATATGCAGGATCATCCCAGTTAACCTCTTTTACCGGTGCGACCTCCTGCCATCCGTCTTCCGTAAGACATTCCAGATAATATCTTGTACCGAAAACAATGGTATTCTCCGTATCTTCACTTATCAGCGTACAGGTCAGCGTCCCGTCAGCTGCCTGTATCCCGGAAGCAGACACCTTTGCCGCCGGAATTTCCATTGTTTCTGTCTGCACACTCCGCAGAGATTCCTCTTGTCCCCCCCCGAGCATCCGGTCTTCGGTATCTGAAATCTTTTTCTCCGCACTATAGGCAGACGGCTCTGCAGCTTCGGGCATCTCCTTCGCCATTTTGGGCGTTGCTTCCACACCTGAATCCATTGCCGCCTCCGGCGCTGCGATATCCTCTGTCTTTGCCTCAAAGGGAGCGATCGCCGCCCCTTCGTCCATAACCCATACGGCGACTGCCAGACACGCCGCCAGCCCTGCAAACGCCGCTGCCCTCTTCTGCCAGCGCATCGGAACCGTCTTGGCCTTTTTCCCCGGCTTTTCAGCCGCCTTCTGCGACGTAATATCCGCCGCCTCCATTATATATCTGTCATCGATATATCCAATCGCATCCAAAAGCTTCCCGCTTCTTTTCACAGCTCGATTCCCTCTTTCTCAAGATGTTTCTTCAGCCTGCCGCGCAGACGGAACAACTGAGACTTCACCTTACTTTCGCTTATATCCATAGCATCCGAAATCTCTTTTATCGCATCCGCATAAAAATAACGGCGCACAAATATCCTTCGGGTCTCTGCATCCAGCTCCGCCAAAAAGCGGTCGATAGCCGCAGCAGTCTCTCTGCCCTCTATCTCCTCTTCCACACTTTTACCGGAAGGCAGACATTCCTCCAGTTCCATAAGAAGCAGCTCCGTTTCCCCGCTCCCACGCTTCTGCGCATGGTTCATCCGGTATTTGCTGATGGAAAGATTGCGTACTATCTTTGCCAGAAATGCCGACAGATGGTCGGGACGTTTCGGAGGCATCGTATCCCATGCCCGCATCCATGTATCATTGACACATTCCTCACAGTCCTCATCATTTCGTAAAATATGGATTGAAATGCTGCGGCAGTAGTTCCCATACTTTCTGTCTGTCTCTGTAATCGCCTCTTCTCTGCGCTCCCAGTAAAGGTCGATAATTTTTCCGTCCTCCATCAAGAACTCCTCCTCATCTTTTTCAACGCATTCTCCCCCTGTCCGGTTGCAGTTCCCGGACATATTTTTATTCTTATCCGACTATATATAGATAAATCGCTTTTTAAGGAATCTGTTATGTTCACTTTCACTTCTTTTTCCGACCCTGCGTCGTATCCGCCTTTAAAGGTAGAACGTCCCAACCCCGAATACGCCGCCCAGATGCTCGCCAACGCGGCCAGCTGCAACTCAGAAATGACCGCCATAAGCATGTACCTTTATGATTCAGTCGTCCTTTCCGAAAATGCCGCTGAAATATCCAATGCTTTAAAAAAAATGGCAGTCGTCGAAATGCATCATCTGGACATTTTTTTACATCTGGCATTCCTGCTGGGCGCCGACCCCCGGCTCTGGTCTCAGTCCGGAAACCGTCCCTGCTACTGGTCTCCCGCCTGCGGGCGCTATTTATGCAAACCCATCCCGATACTCGAACATTCGCTCCAGACTGAACAGGACACTATCCGGCAGTACCGCTCTCAGGCGTGCCACATCCGCGACGCCTATATCGCAGACCTGCTAAACCGCATCATTCTGGATGAGCAGGTCCATGTACAGATTTTAAAAGAGCTTTTGGACCGGGAATCCTGCCGCAGAGAAAATCCCTGCCGCCGGATGCAGCAGCCTTAAAACGTGCCTATCCCTATCCCCCGGGAGGACACCAGAAAAATAAACCACGCTATGCTACCGATAATCCCGATGAGCGCCGTCAGCAGAATGATTCCCGTCCGCTTTTTGGCAACCGCGCGCGCCACGCCCGCAAGAAGCAGCACAAGAGATGTCGCTGCGACCGCGATGAACAGCCATACAAATAAAAATCCGTACAGCCCCGCCTGGTCAATAGCCAGCGCGACAAACGTCACGAGCATCACAAATTCGACCGTGCGCCACAAAAACCGCACTTCTTTGTGCCGCTCCTGCCGCGCCTGTGTACGGCGGTCTTTTTTATCCTGTTTTTCCTCATCCCTGCGCCGGCGCGCCTCTTCCCGCTCCTGCCTGCGCTGTTCCCTGCGGGACAGCCGGATCTCAGGGGCTTCCTCGTGCAAAGCCTCTGCATCCTCCTCTTTGTTCAGCGCCTCCCGCGCCAACGCTCCCGCATCGCGGCTCTGCCGCCAGTTGGAGGCAGATGCGTCCGCTGCGGACACCGGCAGGCTCTCCTGCCCGGCTGCTTCAAACTGTTTTTCCTCTGTTTCCTCTGGAATCTCCTGATTCTGTCCCTGTATTTCCAAATTTTTTTCTTCCATTACAGCTTCCTCTTTTTCTCTTCCCGGTTAAGGCAAGTATACCGCCTTTCAGGCCATTCGTAAAGCAACGGTTAAAAAAAGGACATCTTCAACGCCCTCCCGCGCATTCTGATGTCCCTTTTTCGTCTATATTTTTATCCTCTTTCAAAAACCCACTCATCATTCAGCACCGACGGATTTTCCCAGCTCCACTGAATAACCGGTGCGCCGTCGGAAACCGCAGCGTCCTTTACACAGAGCGCTTTTCCGCTCAATGCGGAAATGAGCTTAAATCTTCCATTTTCTGTCGGCACGACATACCATTTCTGATTGATGCCTCCGTGATAATCGTATTGCGTGACTGCCGTCCCGTTTTCCGTCACATTCCGGTCCGCCGTCAGGTCTGCTGATTTTCCGTTCTGCCTGCTCAAAATACTATATGTTCCATCATAGTTTCTCTTTAACAGCCAGCTCGTTTCCCTGCCTCTGCCGGATGTCTGTATCAGCTGCGACGCATTTTCATCGTTCCCCTGTACGACCGCCAGCGCTTTGCCGCTTTCTGCGTTCACCAGATGATAGACTCCGTCTGTCGGGGCTCCCGCAAAATCACTGTTATAATACGTCCTCACATAATCAACCAGAAATGGAGATGGCAGAAATGCTTCGTTGGGATGTCCCAGGTGCCCTTCAAGGCTCAATACCATATGCCGCGACAGCTCAACGAATGAATCCCAGGACGAGCTTCTTTCCCATGCCAGCCTTCCGTCAAAATAAAACTTCATTTTGCCGTTGCTGCGCTCCAGCCCGTAGGTATGGTAATCCGCACTGATGTCCGCAAGTCCCGTGTTCCATCTATTCTGTCCCACCTGTAAATGAACGGACGGACTCTGTTTCCAGATATGGAGTGTGCTCGTCAGCTTTGAGTAATCAAACGTTTCCATTATATCGATTTCAGGGTTCGGATTCATCGCCCAGTTTAACGGCGACGACTGCATCCATATGGCACTCAGCACGTTTGCCCGCTTATCCAGCGCTTTTGCCCTCACTTCCACATAACTGTCCGTTCCCGGCACTTCAAACTTTGACTCCACTGCCCCCGCAGTAAACAGCTTTCCGTTCCGCTCTTCCTTTTTTGCCTCCAGCACCAGATTTCCGTTTTCCACCTTCACATTATCCGGAGAAAACGCCAGCTCGCCCGTCACATCATACCAGATGCCGTTGTTCCACTTTGAGCTGTCCAACCCGCTCCCCGAAAACTCATCCGATGCCGCAGGCAAAAGTGTCCAGTTCCCCCCTGCGGGCGGCGCAGCATTTACCGCCAGCTTTGGTCCCCCGACCAAAAGCAGCGCCGCTGCGCATCCTGCTGCGGCTCCCCCCAGTGGAGTCCGGCGCGGTGCCCCTCCCTGCTGCGCCTCCCGCCACTTTTTTCATTACCGCCTTCTTTCTTTTCGTCATTCTTTATAGCCCTCCTTTTGTACAGCTTTTCCACATAAACAGGAAACTCCCCCTCGGTTATCCACACTGTCCTCAGCCTTTTACACCGGACGCCACAATGCTCTGTTTTAACTGCTTCGAGAACAAAATCGACAACAGGATGACCGGCATAACGGTTACGACTGCAAGTCCCATCAACGCATTCTGCTTTGTTCCCGCATTGTTGGAAATATTATAAAGAGCCACGTTCAACGTCCACAGCTTCTGATCCTCCGTTACCAGCCATGCCCAGAAGAAATCGTTCCAGTTTCCGATGAACGTCTGAAGCGCTATCAAAGAAATGATTGGCTTTGACAACGGCATGCATATCCTTTTATACAGGTAAAAGCTTCCTGCGCCGTCCAGCTTTGCCGCTTCAAAATAGCTTCCCGGTATCTGATCGAAAAATCCTTTGTAAAGATATACATAAAATCCATATGGATACAGGAACGGAAGCAACAGCGCAGCATAGTTGTTGTACGCTCCCATTTCCCGGTACATGATGAGCTGCGGCAGCATGATACTCGCAAACGGCACCATCATTCCTCCCAGAAAGAACAGAAGAACCGCCTTTCCCGCCCGCTCTGAAAGCTGTCTGCTTATCACAAACGCGCAGACGGAGCAAAGGATGACCTGAGCGACCATCGCAAATCCTATCACAATAATACTGTTTAAAACGAAGGTCATAAATCCAAGCTTCACTATCCGTTCGCTCTTCGGATAGATATAAGCCGGCATCTGAAGATAATATTTAAAACTTTCCAGATTCAGGAGATTATTTACTTTATCCCCCACGCTCGCCAGCCTTCCTGTCGTCTGGTATTTTTCAGAAAGCAGGGATGCAACCGTTTCTCCAAACCGGTTATCCAGCCCCTGCGGCGGCTCCTTGCCGATACCTGCTGTATCAAATTCATATCCTATGGACTCTGCCGCGCGTACATAGCGGTCGCCGTGCAAAAGCACCTCGCTCTTAATGGCAGTGCTTTTATAAATGCCATAATCCCGTTCCATCTGGAGCTTCATCTGATGCGCTCTGGAATGGAATACCGTCACTCCGTCCTTTACGCCATACACATGGATCTCCATGATGGAATCGTCCGCCATTTTGAAATTCGTCCCGAACATCGTCAGGATATTATCCCGTAAAACGGTGTCCTTGAATTGACTGTCATCTGTAAATTCCATTCCGGAATAATCCAGCACAACTGACAGACTGTTTGCCGATGCCGGTAAGAGTTTCGGCGGAACCTCATATATTTTTGCATTATCCTTCATAGAACTTGAAACTGCAAACAGCATCGGATAGACCATCAGCGCCGCAAACAGAAGGGAAATCACTACTGCCGTTATCTTCAGTCCGCGTTCCGACCTGCCGCAGCGGATCCTGTTTTTTTTCTCTGCTTTTTTCATATCCCTCATCCCTTCTCCGACTTTTCAAAATGCATCTGGACCATCGTCAGGATCGCTATAACAAACATCAGCACGACTGATGCCGCCGAACCTCTTCCATAGTTCAGGTCCTGATTAAACGAGTTATAAATGAAAATACCCTGCGTTGTCGATGCTCCGCTTGGTCCGCCCGAAGCGTACATATAAGGTGCATCCAGAAGCTGCATCGTCGTTATCAGACACATGATCAGCTGAATAAATACCATAAAGGAAATATTAGGCAGGATAATATACCAGATACGTTTAAATCCCGTACATCCGTCCAGTGCCGCCGATTCCATGATATCCGATGACACGCCCTGTATCGCAGACAGATATAAAAGCACTGTCAGACCGCCTCCGAGAACTCCCGGAAAGATAATACAGAACTTTACCAGATTCGGATCGCTCAGCCACGCCTGAGGCTCTCCTCCGAAAAACTTCACTATCTGATTTGCCACGCCGTAATCCGGGTGCCATATCCATTTCCATATAATAACGTTTACGGAAGTCGGGATGAGCGCCGGCAGGATGTAAAGCGTTGTCAGACATTTCTGGAGTTTTACAAGCTCGTTGAGCAAAAGCGCCTGTATCAGCGGTATAAAAAAGCACATTGCCAGCTGCAGCAGCAGAAAAATAAATGTGTTTTTCCACGAATCCCAGTAAAACTGCATCTGGAACATCCCTTTGTAATTTTCAAGCCCCACGAATTTCCCCGGAGGGTTGATCGGGTCATACTTAAACATGGAAATGTAAAAGGCGCTGAGGATAGGATAATATTTCAGCCAGACCGTACACGCCATCGGTATCAGCAGGATACACCACGGCATTATCTTCTTTTTCATCTTATAGCTCATGTAAAAGCTTACCTCCTTGCATCAGATTTACTTTCAGTATAAAATCAGACGCTTTTGTTGAAAATAAGCGCATCATCCCTCCATGTCACATATCTTAACCTTTTCTCTCATCTTACGATGACCTTAAAATATGTGACCTTTTTATAGTAAAACCCGTTAAATTTGGTACATTTCCATAAAGCATGATTTCTGTTAATATAACAGTATCAAAACCGGCGCGGGAGGGCGTCGGAAATTTATAAAGGAGGACGTTTTTCATATGAAAAGAAGATTATTATCTACACTGCTCTGTCTTTCGATGGCAGCTACTGCTCTTGCAGGGTGCGGTTCACAGCCTGCCCCGGCAGAAAGCCAGCCTGCAGCCGCACAGCCTGCAGCATCAGAGGATGCCGCAGCTCCTACCGAAGCCGCTTCCTCTGAAGCAGCAGCCGACACCGGCGAACACGAGCCAGTTGAACTGACCCTGTGGGTAACAAGCCGTAATGAAGATGACTTCTCCCTCTCCATGAAGGAGAAATTTTTAGAGGAGCATCCCTGGATTACCTTAAATGAAGTCGTAAAAGAAGGCGACCCCGGAAACGAATTTTATCAGGGCGTTGCATCCGGAACCGCTCCCGACCTTATCAACTGTTCCTTCACCATGATGGATTCCTATATGTCCGCAGGCATCCTCGAGCCGCTCAACAGCTATGTTGAGAACTGGGACGAATGGGGCAGCTTCACAAAAGAATACGTTGACATGTTCACAAAGGACGGCACAATCTATGGCATCCCAAACAGCGTTGCACCGATGCTGTTCGGCTACAACAAAGCCCTCTTTGCGGAAGCCGGACTGACAGAGCCTCCCAAGACCTGGGACGAAGCGCTCGAAATGGCGAAGAAATTAAACGATCCTGACAATCAGGTTGCAGGATATGCGACTCTGGCTGCAGAATGGACCGAATGGTTCTTCCAGTATTATGTATGGCAGGCAGGCGGCGACCTGACAAAGCAGAATGAAGACGGCACCGCAGAGCTGACCTTTACCGACCCCGCTGTCATCGAAGCTGCAAAATATTACCAGAAATTAAAGAGTGACGGCGTTCTCCAGAGCGACCTGACATTAAAATTCGGCGACCTGACAACGAACTTCGCACTTGGCAAAATAGGCATGATGCCTTTCGCTGCCGACTGGGTAACAGACGCCGTTTCCAACGGCATGGATCCCGATGATATCGGCCTGTGCCTGCCTCCCGCTGGTCCTTCCGGCGAGCAGACGACCGCTATCGCAGGTACCACCTACGTTATCAACGCGAAATCCGACCAGGCAAAGAAGGATGCAGCATGGGAGTACATCAAATTCTACAACTCCGCAGACTTCTTCAAAGGCTACTTTGAGAACCTTGCTACCAAGGGCGCTCCCAGTCCGGTCATCATCCCCCGCGATGATATGAGCGTAACTGACTTCTATGAGTTCCCGGAAGAATATACTGAAGTTCTGGAAGGTGCAAAGAAGGTTGGACGCCTTGAGTTCTACGGCAAAGCTGATTTTGGTTCATATGTAGACCGCGCCGTACAGAAGATACTGACCGACCCCAATGCAGACCCTGAAACAGAATTCGCAGAGGCTCAGAAGCAGTGTGAATCAGAAGCTCTCCCTGCATTTAATGAAGCTAACAAAAAATGAGTTTCTCCCTATATCAAAAGAGGCGCCAAACTATACCGGCGCCTCTTTTTCTGTCCCCTGAAAAATGATATAATACACTCAGTATACAAGGGTAAACTATCGCTTTTAACGGGAGGAATACTGTGAAACTTATCTATCCTTTTTTAAAACTGAAACGAAAATGGAACGCCTTTCTCAAAAAGCAGCTTCGCAAAGTCGGTATCTTCCCCCGGCTCATCATCTCTTTTATGATATTGCTTTTATTCACTGCCCTGTTCCTGACCTTTTTTACCTTTCGCCAATATTCCGCTGAGATAAACAGGAACATCGACCGCTATACCTCCCTTCTTGTCCAGAACGTCGCACTGAAGATTGAAGACAAAATGAAAGAATATGAGGATATCGCCCTGCGCTTTTATAATGATCCCAAAGTAATACAGGCGCTCGTTGAGAACTCCGGTCTTTCCGACAAAGCCCTTTCTGTACAGCAAAGCGACAAAAATACTTTTATCATCGAAAACAGTTTATATAACCTGCGTTCAAACCGAAAACATATCGTCAATGTGCAGTTCATCACCCCTTACCGCCAGTACCGCATGGTCGAACAGAACGGCTTTCGCAGGGGCGGTCTCATACGCGACCTTGACACTTTTTATGAAACTGATTTTTACCGGATGCCTCAGGAAAAAAACGGGTATCCCATCTGGTTGGATGGCCATGGACAATCGGGTATTTTTTACCGGGACGAACAGAGCGTATACGGCTTCGGAAATATCATCACGATGGCCGTCGCCGTTTATGAGCCCTCCGACAGGCATTTTCTGGGTGTCCTTCTTTTCAACATCGACTTAAATGCCTTTTCCGACTGCATCCGCGATTATCACTCCTATGCTTATGAAGGCGGAAATACATTCCTCGTCGGTGAGGACGGCGCGCTTTCCTGGTACTCTCCCAGCATTCAGGCTCCCTCCTTCCCACAGGATTCCCGCCTTTTTGCTCAGATGCTGTCCGGTGACCAGGACGTACTCCACACCCATATCGACAGCCGCTCCATCCTGCTCTCCTATCAGCGGGTCAAAAATACCGGGCTTTTCGTTTCCTACATCGCAGATCTGGATGTGCTTTTGAAAAATTCCTATCATATCCGTGACCTTTGCCTTATCGTGCTGTTTTTTACCGTCATCGCCGGCTTTATCCTCGCCTACTATGTCACAGTCAGCATTTCCGAGCCTGTGCGGCAGCTCATACGGGTCATGCACAAGACTGCCGACGGCAAATGGACGGCGCGCTATGAAAATTCTGGCCACGATGAGATAACCATTCTCGGAGACAACTTTAACGACATGGCAGAAAAGACGAATCAGCTCATCGATCAGGTCTACGTTTCTGAGATACGCCGCCAGAAAATGCTTCTAAGCTGGAAAAATGCCCAGCTCAGCGCCATGCTCATGCAGATAAACCCGCATTTTCTCTACAACACTCTGGACATCATCCGTTGGGAAGCGATGTACGAGGCAAACGGGGAAAGCCGCGTCACAAAAATGATTGAAAGTTTCAGCCGCCTCTGCCGCATGACAATGCGCACCGGCAGCAATACCATCCTGCTGCGTGACGGACTTGAACATGCCTCGACCTATCTGGAGGTCATTAACTTCCGGCATGCAGATAAAATTTCCCTGGAAGTCAAAACAGACGATGATACGCAGGATCTGTATATCCCGCAATTCATGCTCCAGCCCATCATGGAAAATGCCGTCGTCCATGCCTTTGGAGACGCCAGCAGCGGCTATGGCATCTGCATCCGTTCCTTCCGCAATGCCGGAGACCTTCATATCATCATAACAGACAACGGGCGCGGCATGACCCCGGACGAACTTCAATCCCTGCGCAGCGCTCTTTTGCAGGAGGAAACTCCCGATACCATTGAAAAAGGCATCGGGCTCGTTAACGTTCACCAACGTATCCGCCTTTTTTACGGACCCCAATACGGTGTTTCCGTTTCCAGCACACCGGGCGTCGGCACACAGATAGAAATTACTATCCCGGCCCGGACAAGTTCCGAAAATATGGAAAACAGCACAGGAGGCTTTGAACAGTCATGATATATCAGGTTTTGATCGTAGACGATGAAGAAATCGTATGCCGCGGCCTTGCCCAGTTCGTCAAATGGCAGGAGCACGGCTTTGAAGTTGCGGGCACCGCAAACAATGTGGACGATGCTCTTTCCATGGTAGAAAAGCTGCATATAGACGTGGCAGTCATGGATATACGAATGCCCGGAAAAACAGGACTCGACCTTTTAAAAATACTGCAGACGCAATATCCTGAAATAAAATCCGTTATTTTAAGCGGATTTGCCGACTTTTCTTATGCGCAGGAAGCACTTCGGTACGGCGCTTCCGATTATCTTATAAAGCCCGTTGACCTGCATGAAATGGAACGGCTTCTGGACCGGCTCCGCGCAGAATTCGAGCAGCAGCAACAGGAAGCGCAGATACGCACGAACCGTCTGGAAGCCCTCCTGTTATCCGCAGCACGGGGATATTCTGACTTGAGCGCCGCCAAATATGACCTTCCGGCCTTCAATTCATGGTATGGGATTTCCATGAGCCTGCTCGACCGGAGCCTTTCAGAAACAGAGATACAGACCAAAAAGACACAAATGAAAAGCTCTGTCTCAGGTCTCGTTCCTTCCTCCGTCCTTCTGGACGACGAGGTTTTTTCCCTCTTCTGTATCCTGCCGTGTGCGTCCGATACAGCCCTCGACTCCTGCATCGCCATGCTGGAACAGTTCGGCGATGTCTTCTCTCACTGGGCGTTGGGCGTCAGCAAACAGAAATCCGGCATCCGACAGCTCCATGAAGCGTGGGAAGAAGCCGGATGCGCGCAGAGATACCGCCGCGCCGGAGCCAAAGAGGGTGCGGTATTTTACAAAAATATCGAACCGCTCTTTTCACAGGCTTCCATAAATCTGCAGGACATCCTGCCCGACCTGCTGCGCTGTCTTTCCGACCCGGAAAGCCGCCGCCAGGGCGTTTCCATGCTCCAGAAAGCGCTCGCCTCTACCCTGCGTCAGGAAATCAGCCTTACCCAGTATCAGACCTCGTGCATCCGCTTTCTCATCGAATTAAACAGCTATCTGCAGGGACTTCATCTGCCCGACGAAGACCTTCATTCCCGCTTAAACGACGCCCTCGGACAGCTTCTTATGTGCTCCGGCTGTCAGGGCTGCGCCGACTGCGTTGTAGGATACTTAAACTGGCTCATCGGGATGCTCGACCGCTTCGACGATCAGGCGCTCGGAAAAGGAGCCATCCGCGAGATACAGCTCTATATCCGCCAGCACTACAGCGAAAATATCACACTGAATTTCCTTGCGGAACAGTTTTTCCTTCATCCTAATTATTTAAGCCGGCTTTTTAAAGAGAAAACAGGGAAAAATTTTGTAGAATATCTGACGGAGGTACGCATGGAAAAAGTAAAGGAGCTGCTGCGCTCCTCCGACTGTAAGATTATTGAGATATGTGCTATGGCCGGATACGATAATCCGCGCTATTTCAGCAAAGTTTTCAAGCAGTATACCGGAATGACTCCAAAAGAATACCGGGAAGCGGCAGAAGTACCGCCGTCCCAAATATAAAAAGCGGACGGCGGATATCCTTACATTCCGGTCAGGTGCTCTATCAAAATCTTGGTACCTATCAGGATGAGTATTACCCCACCTGTCAGCTCCGCATATTTGCCAAGCTTTCCACCTACCCGGTTGCCTAATATCACCGCTGCAAAGCTCATTACAAACGTGATGAGCCCTATCAGGCAAACTGCCGGAACGATATCCACCTGCAAAAAGGCGAAACTGATACCGACTGCCAGCGCATCGATGCTCGTCGCCACTGCCATGACCAGAATCTCTTTTCCGGGGATAAATTCCGTGACTGCGGATTTTTCCCCTTCTTCCTTCTCTTCCCGGGATTCCCGTATCATATTGACACCGATGATTCCGAGCAGGATGAACGCCACCCAGTGATCCACTGATGTGATAAGACTTTCAAAATGCGTTCCCGCCCACCAGCCGATGAGCGGCATAAGCCCCTGGAAGCCGCCGAACGCGATGCCGAATATCACACCGTAGCGGATCACATTTTTGCGAAGGGTAATGCCTTTCGCAAACGATACCGCGCAGGCATCCATAGACAGACCGAGCGCGATAAAAAAACGGACAGCATGGTCATTTTGTTTTCCTCCGGTTACTTTTTTACTCTCCCGCCAATACTGCGATATTCTATCTGTCCTTTATTCACTGAAAAAACATTTTCATAAATGCACAGCAACCGATTTCGTCTGCCTTTACGAAGCCTGCCGCCTTGTAAAATCCAATCCGTTCCGGTTCGTTATCTGTCATAAGTTCGATTTGGTATACCCCATTATAGCGATCCAGCACTTTTTTCAAAAGCGCACTGCCGATTCCCTTTCGCTGATACTCCGGTAACACCAGCAAATCCTGAATAAAGACGATGGAAGCCCCGTCTCCTACCGCCCGGATAATGCCTATCAGCCTATCCTCTTCATACGCTCCCAAAACAGCTAATGAGTTTTTAAATGCCTTTTTCAGCATCTCGGGACGCGCCGTATAATTCATCCATCCAACGCTTTCATAAAGAAATCTTATCTCTTCCGCATCATAGCTCATGTATTCTGAAATCGTATATTCCATATGTTCCTCCTCCCGCAAAAATATCAGAGTTCCGGTTGCCCTCAGTGGGTAAGGGTTCCTTTAGATTTTATCATTTTTTCCCGCCCTTTTCAATTTTCTCTGTAGCTTTGCTGCCGTCTGCTCAAAACAGCTTCGCCAGCCTTTTATCCTCACAGAAATTCTTGATATTATACAAAAACAGGCTTTCGGTAATCCCGTTTTCCGTGATATACTCCTCGATATTTCCGTTAAAATACCGCGGGTCTATCACATGGATGCTCTCAAAATCGTTTACCGCAAAAGGAATCCACGCATTCGCAAAGGAATCCTTAAAAACAAGCAGCTGTTTTCCATTCCGGTTCTGACTGCGTATCGTCAGCTCCGGGTGATTTCCGTTTAAAAACACCTGATACTTATCCTTCTTCCTGAGATTTCCCATCGCATAAACGCTGTTGCACACGTCCTTCCCGTACTGATAGCTCACCGTATACGGGACCTCCTCCTTCCTGCGATACAACTCTACCGTATCCTCTGCGCAGCCGCTTCCGAGCACTCTGGAATAAAGTGAACCCTGAAAACTCTCCGATACCCTTTCAATCTCAAACTGTTCCTCCCGCACTTCCTCGCCCCTGTTTTTTTTCCATTCCCCATACGCCAGAAATGCCCCGTACGTTGTCCAGTGATGATCGGTCTTATAAAAAATCCCTTCTTCAGCATCTTTTTCAAGTATTGTCTTTATGTTAACCCACTCCATATCACAAAGTTCACGTTCTACAAATTCCATTAACCTGTCCTGCTTTATATAAGGCGCATTTTCAGGCATTTTTTCATGTAATATTGCCCCCGCTGTTGGAACGATCATTACAGATATTTTCTGTTTCGGATACATTTTTGCATAAGTATTCAAAACTGTTATATTTTCTTCAAGCTGCTCCATATCTATTTCCTGCGGAAGCCATTTTTCTATCAGATAGCCTTCCTCCCCCAGATAAACTCCATTCACCTCTTTCGCACCTGTCAGCCGCATAAAATCCGACTTTGCAGAAATCCACCTGTCCCGCGCCGGAAACTGGTCGCTTATATACTTTTCCGCAGCCTTCATATATTCCCCGGATACCACCGCCTCTGCGGACAGCTCCGGCCTCTGTTCCAGATAACGGTTTTCGTTTTCTGAAAATTCCCTATCGGCTCCAGTCGCAAAACATACCGGAACAGTATACAAAGCCGCTAAAAACAAGGCTATCCCGGCGTTTCTTCCTATCTTCTTCATCTCAATTCCCATTCCGGAACACCATCATGCGCTCCAAATAAAATCAAAACTTCTAAAACCTGAAATATAAAAACGGGTTATAACTGTCCCCTATCAGGAAACATACGCTGAGTAAAAACATCACTGCAAAGACCGCTATCCCGAACACAGCCCCGCAGCGTGCTGTCAGGGCTGCCGCTTTTCCGCCCCTTTTCCCCCGGCATTTTTCCATCCTGCATATTTTCATCTCCTCTATCAGCCGTTTCATATATCCTGCAATATTCATACTGAACAGCGCGCATACGGCTATCAGGAGCACATTCGCCGACAGGTAATAGGAAGCGTTCCCGTTCCATATCCCCGCCTGTCCGCCGCCGAACATCGTCTTTATATATAATCCTGCCTTAGACACATCTTCAAACGCAAATATCACCCAGCTTATCATTACCAGAACAACCGCATAAATATGCGATGCCCATGCAGGGATTTTTCGCAGCAGCTTTTCCAGAAACAGCTTTTCTGCCATCAGGAGAAGGCCAAAATATAAGCCCCATAAAACGAAATTCCAACTGGCTCCATGCCAGAATCCGGTCAGACACCATACAGTCAAAATGTTCAATATCTGACGCATCATCCCGCACCTGTTCCCGCCCATCGGGATATAGATATATTCCCGAAACCATGTTCCCAGAGAAATATGCCACCGCCGCCAAAATTCCGTAATGCTTTTGGAACAGTAGGGATGGGCAAAGTTTTCACGAAAATGGAAACCGAACATTTCCCCCAGTCCTATCGCCATATCTGAATATCCTGAAAAATCAAAATAAATCTGAAACGAGAACGCCGCCGCTCCTATCCACGCCTCTCCTGCCGAGAGCGACGCCGGGCTCTGTGAAGATATCTGTTCCCACACTCTTCCGATATTATTTGCCAGCAGCACCTTCTTGGAAAGCCCTTCGATAAAGCGGCGTATTCCATAAGAAAAGCCCTCTGCCGTCTCCGTGCGGTCCGACAGCTGCCGGTCTATATCCTTATACTGTACGATGGGCCCCGCCACAAGCTGAGGAAACATTGTCACATACGCGCCGAAACTGACGATATTTTTCTGTACCGCCGCATCGCCCCGGTACACATCTATCGTATAGGACATCGTCTGAAACGTATAAAACGAAATCCCTATCGGCAGCGCAACGTCCAAAAGCGGAACAGACGTATGAAATGCCCTGTTTACATTGTCCAGAAAAAAATTCCCGTACTTAAAAAAACACAAAATGCCGAGATTTATCACAACAGAATTCACGAGCACTGCCGTCGCCCAGCGGTCAACATGCTTAGATTTGAAATTTCCTATCAATATTCCGTTTATATAGTCAAACACCGTCGAAAAGAGCATGATAACGATGTAAACCGGTTCTCCCCAGGAATAAAATATCAGGCTGAAAAAGAGCAGAACGCCGTTTCTCAGCTTTTTCGGACAAATATAATACGCCAGCAGCACTGCGGGCAGAAAAAAGAAAATAAACGTCGTGCTGGAAAATACCAACTTCCCGTCCTCCTCAGAAATATTTTGAAAGTATCTCTCCCGCTTCTTTTCCATCGGCGACGCATACCGCAAGGTATTTTCCTGAACGTTTTATCACTGCGTTATCCAGCTTTTTGACCTCTTTAGGAATATAAGACTCAAAACTCTCCTTCTGCTCCTGAATCCGCGCCCTTGCAAGCTCCTCCGCCTGCTTTGCGTCCTCCTCCGCTTCAAACGAAAACAGCGCTATCTCCTCCGCCGTCGCGCCGCTGCTGAGATAGACGACAGCCTCCTTTGCATTGCCGATGCCGTATAGCTTTTCAACGGTCGCCCCATCTGCCGGATTCAGCTCGTCCTCAAAACCTGCATTTTTCAAAAGTTCCTCTGCCGCCGCATTCAGAACCGCGCTGTCGTCCTGTTTTTCGCCGTTTTGTGCACCCGCGCCATCTTCTTCGCCTGCTGCGCTTAAATCATCCTGCTGCGCCTCTGACGCGCTTACAGAGGCATTTATTTCATTTCCCCCTTCATTTTCCCGTCCGCCGCATGCCGCAAGCATCACAGACACCATTCCGACTATCATCAAAACCTTTATTTTTTTCATCTTCCTCTTTCCCTTTCCTTTATTCCGCCTGTACCGTATGCGTTTCCAGATAATCCAGCCATTTTACGCAATATTCTTTTTTCAGATGTATCCCGTCTGTTGCAGCGTCATCCGGCAGTGTCCCGTCCTCTCCGGCAACCGCCTCTGCCGCCGCAACAAAATACACCTGCTTCTCCTCTGCCATCTCCTGAAGGAGCTCGTTATACTCTGCGATTTTTTCATTTTTGATATAGCTGTGTGTCCCGGATACCTCCTTTGATACCGGAAGTATCTGCTGTACATAAATCTGTGCCCCGGGATTTATTTCTTTTACCGCATCGATGACCTTTCCGTATTTATTGATAAAAACATCTTTATACGGCCATCCTGTCTCATTGATGCCAAGCATGATATAGACCTTATCGAACTGCGTCATTTTCAGCGCATCCATGACCGTTACCTTCGTCCCGTCTATATTGACCGCAGGCTTTGTGAACACCGTATCGACCATCAGACCTTTGTGCGTATATTCTATGGCATTATTCAGCCCTGTATTCAGTATCAGCCCCTCTGTCCGGGAATCCCCGATAAATACCGTGCCGTCAAACCATGTGCTGTCCACCTTGGGCGCTTCCGGTACGGGCGTTGAAAAATCATATCCCACCGCAGCCTGACTCACGCTCTCTCCATTCTCAAAAACAGCGTTATCTGTTCGCTCTTCACTCTCCAAAGCAGCCGTCTGTTCTGTTGGTTGTTCTGTCATCAGCTCTGTTGTCTGCCCTTCTTCCCGCTCTGCCGCCTGCTCTGTTGACTGTTCCGTTGCCTGTACTTCTGTCTGCTCCGCCGCCTTCTGTCCTGCCTCCAGCCTGTCCGTCCCGAACAGAACGCCAAGCAATATCGAGCCTGCCGCCAACACTAAAACAAGCGGCCATATCATATTTTTTCTCCGTTTTTTTCTCTTCATGTCATATCCTCTCTTTCGCACTTGTAACATTAAGATGTTCCGGGTTTCCAAAAAGTTTGCATAAAATAAAATATTTTTTATTTTCCCTTGACTTTACAGCGGCTGTATAGATTAGCATTCAAAACAGTTGAAGAATTTCAGTAAGGAGGTAAATTCATTATGAAAACTCTTTTTTCAAGAGTGACCATCAGCGGCCGACAGATATTCGGTCTGTCCGCCCTCATTCTTTTGTCCGCGGTCGGGGAAATGCTCCTTCCTTCCCTGCTCGCACAGATGATAAACCGCGGCGTAAACAATGCTGCCAAAAAGACAATACTGATACTCGCCCTCATCATGGCAGTCATCACCTTTTTTGCCTGTATCATCAACTTCCTTTCCGTAAAGATAGCATCCCGTATCTCTACCGATTTTGCCGCAAAGCTGCGGTCGGAGGTTTTTGAACAGGTGCAGAGCTTCTCCTGCGCCGAGCTGGATCGTTTCGGAACAGCGAGCCTTGTAACCCGCAGCACCTCTGACATCACAAACGTCCAGAACTTTTTGACGATGCTGCTGCGTATCGGCATTCTCGCTCCCATGATGGCTGCCGCAGGACTCGTTTTTTCAGCCGCGACCGGCGGAAAAGTCAGCTCAGTGCTCACCATCGCTATCCCTGTGCTCCTTCTGGCTCTGGGCGCAGTCGTAGCTGCGGCTTCCCGCTATTCCGTCCTGCTCCGCCAAAAGCTCGACGGCATCAACCGCCTTTTCCTCGAATCTCTGGAAGGCGTCAGGGTCATCCGTGCATTTAATAAACAGAAAACCGAAATGGAACGGTTTGGAGAGTTAAACAACGGCTATGCGGACACTTCCATGACTGCAGGACGCATCACAAGCCTTCTGATGCCAGCCATAAATGTTATTTTCGGAGTGACCACTGCCGCAGTTTTGGGACTCGGCTCATTTTATGTGGAATCCGGCGCGATGGAGGTCGGTTCTCTTGTCGCAAACAGCCAGTATATCAGCATGGTTCTCATGTCCGTCATGATGCTCGCTCTCGTCATCATGATGCTCCCCACAACCTACGCCTGCTCAAAGCGCATCGCAGAGGTTCTGGAAACGTCCTCTTCCGTAAAGGACGGCGATTTTGCCTTTGAAGAACGCCCTCTTCGTTCCACCCTTGAGTTCCGGCACGTTACCTTCGCCTATCCCGGCGCCGATGAGCCGATTTTAAAGGATGTCAGCTTTACTTCCCGTCCCGGCGAAGTCACAGCCATTATCGGCGGCACCGGACGCGGAAAATCCAGTATTTTGAAGCTTATCCCCCGCCTGTATGATCCGCTTTTCGGAGAAGTGCTCATTGATGGCGTAAATGCCCGCGACTACCGAATATCCGACCTTCGTTCCATCGTCGGATATGTTCCTCAGAAAAACGTACTTTTTTCCGGAGACATCGCCTCCAATCTGAATTTCGGCAGCGAGGACGGAACTTTATCCGACTGGGAACACGCCGCCCACATTGCCTGTGCGGATGAATTTATTGAGAAAAAGAAAGAAAAATACCACGATCCCATCGCCCAGGGCGGCTCCAATCTATCCGGAGGCCAGCGTCAGCGTATGGCGATCGCTCGGGCTCTTATGAAAAAGCCTGAAATCTATGTATTTGATGACAGCTTTTCCGCCCTTGATATGAAGACCGATCAGGTCCTGCGGAAGCGTCTGAAAGAAAATATCGGAAATGCAACAGTCATCATGGTAGCCCAGAGAATAAGCACCATTCTGGATGCCGACCGTATCCTCGTTATTGACGATGGACAGGTCATCGGCCAGGGAACTCATGACGAGCTCATCAAAACCTGTTCTGTTTATCGGGAGATTGCGGAACTGCAGCTTGGAAAGGAGAATCTTTCATGAAAAATAAAGCGATATGGAAACGGCTTTTTTCCTACTTAAAGCCTTGTCTGGCGCGACTCTTTTTTACCCTTATCTTTGCCGCCGTCAGCACTGCCTTCATGGTGCTCGCACCGTTTCTCATCGGCAAAGTGACAACGACGCTGTTTGACAGCATCCGCGACGGAGTTTTTTACTGGCAGACCCTCCTCGCACTGCTTTTGGGCCTCGTATTCATCTATCTTGTTTCACAGCTTTTTTCCGTCCTGCAAGGCTTTTCCATGGCAAAACTCACCGCTGACGTTATGAAAAGGCTGCGTTCCGACATCGATGCAAAAATGCACCGGCTCAGGCTCAACTATTACGACACCCATACGCACGGCGATATCCTCAGCGTCATCACAAATGATGTCGATACTCTGAATAATGCTCTGAGCCAGAACCTGACGTCTATCGTCACACAGGTTATCACAGCCATAGGCATTCTCGCCATGATGCTCGCTATCAGCCCTTCCCTGACTCTCATCCCTGTCATCATGGTACCGCTCTCCCTGCTGAGTGCTGCCCGCGTCATGAAGGCCAGCGAAAAATATTACGGGCAACAACAGGAGCTTCTCGGAGCATTGAACGGATATATAGAAGAAATGTATAACGGTCAACAGGTCGTACAGACTTTTAACTATCAAAAAAGAGCCTCCAAAGCCTTTGGTCTTTTAAACGAAAAGCTTCGGGAAAGCTCCCGGAAAGCCGAAACCACCGCAGGCGCAGTCACTCCCGTCACAACGCTCGTCAACGACCTCGGATATGTACTTTGTGCCGCAATAGGCTGTTTCCGCGCAATCGGTGGCATCCTCACCGTAGGAAACGTACAGGCAATGCTGGAATATACCAGAAAATTTGCCGAGCCCTTCTCTACCCTTGCAGGAATGGCCGGAAGCTTCGGAGCCGCAGCCGCTGCAGGAAACCGTATTTTTTCACTGCTCGATGCAGAGGAAGTCATCCCGGATCCTCAGAACTGTATCGTTCCCGAACAGGCCTCCGGCACTGTAACGTTCCAAAATGTAAGCTTTGGTTATACACCGGACCGTCCTCTGATGAAAGACGTGAGCTTCTCCATCCTGCCCGGTCAGAAAGCTGCTGTTGTCGGACCTACCGGTGCCGGAAAAACGACGCTCGTCAACCTTCTGATGCGCTTTTATGAGATAAACAGCGGTTCTATCCTTGTAGACGGCATCGATATACGGGACATGTCCCGGGCCGAGCTCAGAAGCCATTTCGGCATGGTCTTACAGGACACCTGGCTGTTCGAGGGGAGCATCCGTGACAATATCGGTTACTCCTCAGAAAATATGCCCTTTGAAGAAATCCTGTCCGCCGCAAAATCAGCATGCGCTCACAGCTTTATCAAAACGCTGCCCGGCGGCTACGACATGATTCTTTCCAAGGGGGCAGAAAACATTTCTCAGGGAGAACGCCAGCTTCTGACGATTGCCAGAGCTCTCGCCGCCACCCCCGAGATAATGATACTCGATGAAGCGACCAGCAACGTCGACACTCATACGGAAGCCCTTATCCAGCATGCCATGGCAGAGCTGATGAAGGGACGCACAAGCTTCGTTATCGCCCACCGTCTTTCTACCATCAGGGATGCGGATATCATCCTCTACATGGAAGACGGAGACATCAAGGAAATGGGCAGCCATGACGAGCTGATGGCTAAAAACGGGAAATACGCTGCGCTTTACAACAGTCAGTTTTCTTCTGTTTCCAGCCTTTCAAAACGATAACACTGTTTTACCTGAGGATATTTTTCCCGATCCACTTCCCCCATAAACATTTCATAGGGGCGTGCACAGATTTTAAAGGGAGCGTAAAGAGCCTGATATACTACCAGCATTTCACCTGTTTCGGTATGCTCTGCGACCGCCAGCACCTTATAAAGATATTTCGTGCTCTCCTGCGGCTCCCACTCTCTTTTAAAATGTTTTACAATATCGCCGGTGCGAATGTCTCTTTTCAGGGACGATGTACCGGCGTTTTTCTTTTTCTCCATCCTCTCCGGCGCATCCAAATCCTCATATTCCTCCCGGTCAAGCGAAACCGGCACTCCTGATTTTCCTTCGATATGGACGCCGCCATACCATGTCCCAGTCGTCTCAAAAACATCTCCGATCTCGTATTCTGAAGAAAATTCATCGTTCTTTTTAATGATTTTGATTTTACCCATTGTTGTCTCCTTTTGTTTAAAATAAATGTGCTTACACTTCTTTTTACCCCGATCAGCGCGTTATCTCCCCACTGCCCGAAACTGCTCCTAAAATCGAAAGAGCAGCAACGATTATTACTAATCATCACTGCTCAAACGTACGTTTCCGGCGGGAATCGAACCCACAACTAGCGCTTAGGAGGCGCTTGTTATATCCATTTAACTACGGAAACAGTTTTACTATTTACAGGCTTCTCTCCTGCCGATATACAGAAGTGCCCTAACACTTCTATTATATCGGCTTCCTCTATAATTGTCAAATCATTTATGCTCAAGCCGCAGATTCTCTATATCACAGCTGCCCTCAACAAGAACGGGTGACTCGCATCCTTACGCATCCGGATAGTTCACATATCCCTGAAGCCACACACTGCCCTTAAAACGTCTCCCCACAGCCGGTTCTCCCATCAGATCCATGCTGTTAATACCTACTTTCATATTCAGGTCATTACAGCAAACCGTTAAAATATAAACGTTTTCTCCGGTCATGCTGTTTTTTACCCGCTTCATGTCCGTAATCTCTCCGAGAATCGAATACTGATCGCACTCTACTCCGTACGGCATAAAATAAGTATCTACAAGGCTGAATATATCTGCTTTCTGAATTTTTTTGGAAATTGCGGTATAAGTATCCATATCCTCAAGCGTCAGATTTTCGATAGCTTCTTCGTCACCGCCGCGCGCTGCCTGTATCAGACGGTTGCGCTCAACAGTATCCCTTGCAATCTTCTTTTTCTGTCTTTCGCTCTTCTGTATCGGCATCATAATAGTACCGTGGCAGGACAATGCCGAAAGATTCAGAGACGTTCCTCTTATAGGCAATCTGCCCTCTCCCTGCAGCTTCAGATAAGGAATCATATTCTGTAAATAAAAAATAAGAGAAACCCCTACTCTCGGATCGTCGCATATCCCTGCATATGATTCCTTCGCCGCATGTCGCTCAATGGAGATATCCTCTCCCGAGCTCACTGTTTCTGACCGCAGATAGGGAAAATAGTAGTCAAATGTATAATTATCTTCGTCATCAAATTCCCCGCACACCGCAATCCCGATATCCTCGGCAAAATTCCTGTCAAATTCAGCTATCAGGCTTTTTTCAGTGAGTGTCGTGCAGCTTCTTTCATCTGCATGAACAATGATTTCCTTTACCAGACTCTGAATCTGCTTTTTCTCTGTGTATTCACTAAAGCCAACTGCTCTTAAATATTTATGCAAGAATTTCACCTCGTTTTTTGATTTGTAAAAAAGCATCCTGCTTTTTATTCGATAGGAAAGTAACTTTCCCATTGAATAAAAAGCAGTTCAGCTGCGCCCATTTGCAAGCAGCTACAGCCAAACCGCTTTAAAAGTTTACATAAAATTATTTCTTTCTGCGGATTTCCGTCATGCCGCCCATGTAAGGACGCAGCACCTCAGGAATACGGACAGAACCATCTGCCTGCAGATTGTTCTCTAAAAATGCGATGAGCATTCTCGGAGGAGCTACAACCGTGTTATTCAAAGTATGTGCAAAATACTTTCCGTTTTCACCGGAAACACGGATTTTAAGTCTGCGTGCCTGTGCATCTCCCAGATTAGAACAGCTTCCTACTTCAAAATATTTCTTCTGTCTGGGAGACCATGCCTCAACGTCTACAGACTTCACTTTCAAGTCAGCCAGGTCGCCGGAGCAGCACTCCAGTGTACGAACCGGAATATCCATAGAGCGGAACAGGTCGACTGTATTCTGCCAAAGCTTATCAAACCACATCATGGAATCCTCAGGTTTGCAGACAACTATCATCTCCTGCTTTTCAAACTGGTGAATGCGGTATACGCCTCTCTCCTCCAGACCATGAGCGCCCTTTTCTTTTCTGAAACAGGGAGAATAACTCGTCAGTGTCTTGGGAAGCTCTTCCTCCGGAATGATGGTGTCGATAAACTTTCCAATCATGGAATGCTCGGAAGTACCGATCAGATAAAGGTCCTCTCCCTCAATCTTATACATCATCGCATCCATTTCCGCAAAGCTCATAACACCTGTCACAACATTACTCCTTATCATAAAAGGAGGAACGCAATAGGTGAATCCTCTGTCTATCATGAAATCACGAGCATAGGAAATTACTGCAGAGTGCAGTCTTGCAATATCACCCATCAGATAATAGAAGCCGTTACCTGCAACCTTTCTCGCGCTGTCCAGATCCAAACCATCGAAGCTTTCCATAATCTCCGAATGATAAGGAATTTCAAAATCCGGAACGACAGGCTCGCCATATCTTTTTACTTCTACATTTTCTGTATCGTTTTTACCGATAGGCACGGAAGGATCGATGATGTTCGGAATCGTCATCATGATTTTCTTTATCCGCTCCTGCAGTTCGCTTTCCTTTTCTTCCAGCTCTGCAAGACGCTTTGCATCGGCGTTGACCTGTTCCTTCATCGCCATCGCTTCATCTTTTTTACCCTGTCCCATCAGTTTTCCGATTTCTTTGGAAATCTTATTTCTGTTTGCACGCAGGTCATCCGCTTCTTTCTGAACGCTTCTGCTCTCCACATCCAGCTCTATCACTTCATCAACGAGCGGAAGCTTTTCATCCTGAAATTTCTTTCGGATATTTTCTTTTACCGCATCAGGATTCTCCCTTAAAAATTTAATATCGATCATCGTTTCTTCCTCCTTAAAATCTTATTGCCATATCCAGCGCTTTTTTCTCTTCTTCTCCAAGAGCCAGCTCACATTCGCCCTTATTGATTTCTTTTGTGTAAGAATAACAGCCTTCACTGCTGTGCACTGAGTTTAAAATGAAACCACTATTTTTATCATTCAGCATACACAGGCAGAAGCTGAGATTTCCACCCATCTGGCTGAAAGCATCATATTTCACAAGTCCGACCTTCTGATAGCAGTATTCTATCCTTCTGTTAAGATCTCTGATATCCTTGCGGTTTTTTTCGCTCTCTGCCTTCATCAGCTTATTATCTTCAAATAAGGCAATGATTTCTTTTTCCAGACTTTTTCCATCTTTGCCTTTTATAAAACGTTCATACCGTTTCTTCAACTTATTATACTTTGTCAGCTGTACAATAAGCAAGACCATTATGGCGATCAACAGAATAAATATTGCGATAAAGAGCCATGCAATATCCATTCCGGCGATACCCAGATATTCCATCAATGGACTTTTCATCGTTTCCTCGCATTCCGCCGCTTATGCGGCATCTTCTTTATCCTGTGATTTTTTCCAGAAGCCGTTCCAAATCCTCATGGCCGTAAAATTCGATTTCGATTTTTCCGGAGCCATTCTGCCTTGCGCTGACGGATACTTTTGTGCTCAGACATTGTTTCAATCTATCCGAAATATTCTCATAAATAGCAGCCAGTGTTTTATCTTCCTGTTTTTTGGGCTTTTCGGGCTTATGCAGATTTTTTACAAGCTTCTCCACCTCGCGGACAGACAACTTTTCATCAAAAATCTTCTGTGCTATTAAATACTGTTCTTCCGGGTCTTCAATACTTATCAATGCTCTCGCATGTCCTGTACTTATCATATCGTCTATGACCATCTTCTGTACCTGGTCACACAGTTTTAAAAGACGCATGGAGTTTGTAACCGCTGTTCTGCTTTTAGAAACTCTTTCTGCAACCTCGTCCTGTTTCAGATTAAATTCTGTCAGAAGCCTTTTATATGCCTGAGCCTCTTCGATAGGATTCAAATCTTCTCTCTGAATATTCTCAATCAGGGAAATCTCAACAATTTCCTGATCTGTTAAATCCCTGATAATGACCGGGATTTCCTTTAATCCTGCCAGTTTTGCAGCTCTCCAACGCCTCTCACCGGCAACGATTTCATAATATTCTCCCCTGTCCTTGACAAGTATTGGCTGAAGAAGTCCAAACTGTTTGATTGAATCCGCCAGCTCCTGTAAAGAATCTTCATCAAAATTCTTACGTGGCTGCTCTCTGTTTGGCTCAACCATTGTAATCTTAACAAGAGTTGCGCCATCTCCTTTTTCTTTCTTCTCAGAATTCTTCTTTTCCGGTTCAAGCATCACATCAGCCGGAATTAAAGAATCAAGCCCTCTTCCCAGGCCTCTTTTCATTGCCATTCCCTCATACATCCTTTCTCTTTATAACTTCTTCCGCCAACGCCATGTAACTTTCAGCTCCTGTGGATTTGGCATCATATAAATTGATCGGCATTCCATAGCTGGGTGCTTCAGCAAGTCTTATATTTCTGGGAATCATCGTCTTATATACTTTCTGATTTAAATGACTTTTTACATTTTCAACTACCTGCATGGAAAGATTCGTTCTTGCATCGTACATTGTAAAAAGAATACCTTCGATATCCAATGTAGGATTTAATCTCTCCCGCACCAGATTTACAGAATGTATCAACTGACTTAATCCTTCCAGCGCATAGTACTCACACTGAATCGGAACAAGCACTGTATCAGCTGTTGTCATCGCATTTACTGTCAGCATGCTCAACGACGGGGGACAGTCGATAATGATAAAATCATATTGCTCTCTTACCCAGTCCACCTCATTTTTTAAAATATATTCTTTTTTATCTACCCCTATCAGCTCTATCTCGGCTGCTGCAAGGTTGACATTCGAGGGAAGTACCGATATATTTTTAAAAACCTCTTTCTGCATACACTCTTCAACCGAGCATTCACCCAGCATTAGTTCATATACTGTATTCTCCAGAGAATTTTTATCAATTCCGAATCCACTGGTGGTATTTCCCTGCGGATCCATATCGATTACCAGAACCTTCTTTTTCTTTGCAGCCAGAGATGCCGAGAGATTGATTGCGGTTGTTGTCTTGCCGACTCCGCCCTTCTGGTTTGCGATTGCTATTGCTCTTCCCATTCTCTTTTGCACCTTTCGTCTCACTGACCGAATCTTTTAAATTATTTTCTGAACTTTCTCCATTATAGCATTTCCTCTCAGATAATACCATTGCTAATATCTATAAATTTATCTTTTTTATTTTATAATATCAGAGTCAAAAGTTATGAAATGCGATATGCCTACACAAGGGCGGCTCTATGGCTCATTCTCCCGCCCTAACATCATTTTGTAATTATTCGCTAGCTTATTAAAATTTGGAATTTATATAGATTTTCTGTCACGACTATTTTAGTCAACGTTTCACGTGAAACATTTGAACGTCATTTTTTATGCAGGAATGTTTCACGTGAAACATTCCTGCATAACTACTGGCTTTAAAGGGTCATTGACTAAATCAGTCTTACTGAATTTCAGAACGTTTTTTATAAGATTTCGCTTTTAAAATAGTTTTTATGATGAATATTATTTTAAGTCCTAAGATTTTATTGAATAGGTTCCTTTGCCGGCATTCCTGCTTTCCTCGGAAACTTTTTAGGCGTTATATTCTTCTTTTCTATCACAACAAGAGTTCTTCCAATGTTACTCTCCGGGAGTTCAAATCCAATCTGTTCTTTAACTTCCCCTCCAAGTAATGTAATTGCCTTTTGAGCTTCCCTCACTTCCTCTTCTGCTTTTTCAGATTTGTAAGGAATAAATTTCCCTCCCACTTTAACATAAGGAAGACAAAGTTCAGACAGCGTTGCAAGATTTGCCACCGCTCTGGATACACACAGGTCATACTGTTCTCTTTTCATAGAAGGCTTGCAAAAATCCTCTGCTCTTCCATGTATTAACTCCACTTCACCAAGCTCAAGCTGATCGATAACTTCCTGCAAAAATTTCAATCTCTTCTGTAAGGAATCTAAAAGCGTAAGCTCAATCTGTGGAAACACAATTTTTAATGGAATTCCCGGAAATCCTGCCCCCGTTCCAATATCTATTACTTTTAACTTTTCTGTTCTGATTTTTGAAAATGCTTTTACAATAGAAAGGCTGTCTGCAAAATGTTTTTTCATTACATCATCAAACTCTGTTATTGCAGTCAGATTCATAAAACCATTCCACTCTACTAAAAGCTCATAATATTTTAAAAACTGTTCTTTCTGTTTATCGTTCAGCGTAATCTGAAACTGTTCCAGATATTTTTCAAATTGATTCAAATTGTTCATAGAACAACCGTTCTCCTTTCAGTTCTGCCATCCAACGACAGCTTACGATCCAATCATCTTATACTATTTACGTCTTTCGTGTTCCAGATAAACGAGCAGCACAGAAATATCTGCCGGCGAAACACCTGAAATTCTTGAAGCCTGTCCAACTGATATAGGACGGAATTCTTTCAGCTTCTGTCTTGCTTCCAGCCGTAAACTTGAAATTTCATCATAATCAATATCCTCAGGAATTTTTCTCTTCTCCATCTTTTTGTACTGTTCTACCTGTCTTTGCTGACGTTCGATATAGCCCTCATATTTAATTTCAATTTCAACCTGCTCTATAACCTCAGCCGGAAGCTCTTTTCTCTCAGTATCAAGTTCAGACAATACTTCATAGGAAAGTTCCGGCCTGCACATCAACTCAGCCAAGGTTGCTGCTGTTTTCAAAGAAGTACTCCCTTGCCTCTCCAAAAATTTCTGGTTATTGGCAGATGCTCCTATCACAGTCTTTTTTAGTCTTTTGATTTCTGCATCTATCAGGCTGCGTTTTTCTCCCAGCCACTCTATTTGCTCCTTTGTGATAAGTCCCGCTTCATATCCTTTCCTTCTCAATCTCATATCCGCATTGTCCTGACGAAGAAGAAGGCGATACTCTGCTCTCGATGTCATCATTCGATAAGGCTCCATATTTTCTTTTGTCACAAGATCATCCACCAGAACACCAAGATACCCTTCCGAACGGTCTATTGTTATTTCTTCTTTTCCCTGACATTTCAATCCGGCATTTATCCCTGCAAGTATTCCCTGCGCCGCAGCCTCTTCATAACCGCTGCTTCCATTGAACTGCCCCGCCGAAAAGAGTCCTTCGATATCCTTAAATTCCAGAGTGGGATAAAGCTGGCGCGCATCGATACAATCATATTCTATTGCGTAAGCATTCCTCACTATCTTGCAGTTTTCCAGTCCCGGGACTGTACGATACATCGATAACTGCACGTCCTCTGGAAGAGAGGATGACATCCCGCCTACATACATTTCATTGGTAGACCTGCCTTCCGGTTCCAGAAATACCTGATGGCGTTCTTTATCTGCAAACTTTACCACTTTGTCTTCGATAGACGGACAATATCTTGGACCGGTCCCCTCGATGATACCCGCATAGATTGGGCTTCTGTCCAAATTTGCACGGATAATTTCGTGCGTTTTTTCGTTTGTATATGTCAACCAACAGGACTCCTGCTCTATCTGAACGCTCTCCGGATCCGTAGAAAATGAAAACGGAACGACACGTTCATCTCCAAACTGTTCTTCCATTTTTGAAAAATCAATGCTTCTCCTATCCATCCTCGCAGGGGTTCCCGTTTTAAAGCGCCGCATGGAAACACCCATTTTCAGCAGGCTTTCCGTCAGATGATTTGCTGCCTGCAGCCCGTTGGGTCCCGTCTGGGTTATAGCCTCTCCGCACAGGCATCTTGCATTCAAATATGTCCCGGTGCACAAAATAACAGCCTTTGCTTCATAAACTGCACCCGTAAAAATCTTTACGCCCGTTATTCTTTTTGGTATAAAACCGTCCGGCCTACGCTCCGCTTCCTCATATAAAAGCTCGCATACCTCTGCCTGTTTGATGGTCAGATGCTCCTGATTTTCCAACACCATTCGCATCGCGCGGCTGTATTCCGCCTTATCCGCCTGTGCGCGCAGTGAATGCACCGCCGGTCCTTTAGAGCCGTTCAACATTTTGGACTGAATAAATGTCTTGTCTATGTTTTTTCCCATTTCCCCGCCAAGAGCATCTACTTCCCTTACAAGATGTCCTTTGGAAGATCCTCCTATATTCGGATTGCACGGCATGAGCGCAATACTGTCCACGCTCACCGTAAATATCACAGTTTCAAGTCCCATCCGCGCGCATGCCAGCGCCGCCTCGCAGCCCGCATGTCCTGCTCCTATCACGCACACATCTACTTTTTCCCTGATTTGTGCCATCTATCTAAACCTCCATTCCGTCACTTTCCCATACAGAATTTTGAGAAAATCTCATTTACAAGGTCATCTCCGACCTCTTCGCCTATAATATATCCTAACGATGTATATGCGCTCATCAGGTCAATAGAATAAAAATCCTCCGGCATTTCATCTTCAAGGCTTCTCTGCACCATTTTTAAACTATTGTAAGCATTCTGTACCGCTTCCTTGTGTCTCATATTTGTCAGCACGATTTCATTATCCGAAGGGAGCTTTCCATGGAAAAACAGCTCCTCCAGCGTTTCCTCAAATACATCTATCCCTTTGTTTTCCTTTGCAGACGTAAATATCACAGGAACATCGTTCCTGCCGAACGCCTCCAAAAAACTCTCCTTTGTCAAAACCGGTTCCAAATCTGATTTATTGAACAAAACAATAACCTTCTTTTCACGTAAAAGCTCCATGATACGATAGTCGCTCTCATCCAGCTTTCTTGACGTATCCGCCACATAAAGAACAAGATCTGCTTCAGAAGCATATTTCTGAGCCCGCTCAACTCCTATTTTTTCAACTGTATCCTCCGTTGTACGGATACCTGCCGTATCGATTATATTCAGGCTTATCCCCTTAAGACGTATCGATTCTTCCAGAACATCCCTGGTTGTCCCGGCAACATCCGTCACTATCGCCTTCTCCTCTCCCACAAGCCTGTTCAAAAGAGAAGATTTCCCCGCATTCGGTTTTCCGACAATAACGGTATTTATTCCCTCTTTCCGCAATCGTCCGTCCTCTGCGGACTCAAGAAGCTTGTTCATCCTCCCCAGGAGCTCCTCTACGATTTTGCCAAGCTTCTCCGGATACCCCTCCGTACTGATGTGCTCCGGATCGTCCAACGCAGATTCAATAAACGCAATTTCGTATAATATTGCCGCACGAAGACATCTTATCTCCTCTGCTACCGAACCACGGAGCTGACGGACAGATGATTTCAATGCAAAATTGTTTTTTGCCTGAATCAAGTCCATAACAGCCTCTGCCTCCGACAGATCGATTCGTCCATTCAAAAATGCCCGCTTCGTAAATTCTCCCGGCTCCGCTATTCTGGCTCCCGCACGGAGCAGTGCTTCCAGCACCCTGCGTAAGAGTAAAACTCCTCCATGGCAGTTAAATTCCACGGTATCTTCTGTTGTATAGCTTCTGGGCGCGCGCATAAGAGACACCATTGCCTCATCAATGATCTCTCCGTTTTCTTCCACAAAACCATAATGAATCGTATGGCTCTCCCATTCCTTCATCGTATGCTTTCCGGATTTATTTATAAATATGCGATCTGAAATTTCTACTGCATCCGGTCCGCTCACCCGGATAATACCGATTCCCGAATCCGAAAGCGCCGTTGCGATCGCTGCGATCGTATCTGATTTTATCAACTCTTCGTCCACCTTTCCTTATGCACTGCTGCTGTTCACCGGCAATTCAGTGAGCCATAGCAGTTGCGGGCCTATTGAAAATTTTAGTGCGTAAAAAAGCCCGCTTACCCCTAAATCATATTTTCATGCCTCAAACGGCAAGCGTTTGAGGCTGATGTGAACAATAAACTATGAACTTTCCATTTCATGAATTATAGCATTCTTTTTCTATACAGTCATTCTTTTTTTTGACTTCACAAAAAGGAGGTATAAAAAGTGCGCGCATTAGCACACACCTGCACCGGGTAAACATAAGCGAGTTTTTATTCGACAGGAATAAATCTTCCCTGTCAAACAAAAAAGCTCCCTGCCACACGGTATCCTCCGTCTGGCAGGGAGCTTGCTTTCAAATACGCTTACATGCGCTCTTCTCTTTTTTTCAGAGTAACAACAACATGGCGATAAGGTTCTTCACCTTCGCTATGGGTCGTTACATACTTGTCATTCTGCAGCGCAGAGTGGATGATCCGTCTCTCATAGGGATTCATCGGCTCCAACGCTACCGGGCGTCTGCTGCGTTTTACTTTATAAGCGATATTCTTTGCAAGATTCTCAAGTGTTTCCCTGCGTCTCTTGCGATAGTTTTCGGTATCCACTTTCACGCGGATATACTCTTCCGCTTCCTTATTCACCACAAGGGAAACCAGATACTGTAAAGAATCCAGGGTCTGACCGCGCTTACCGATCAGGATACCCATTTCATCGCCGTTCAGATTGATGTCGAGCTGCTTGTCCAGTTCGTTATAAACCGCTTCTATCACCACATTCAGCTTCATCGCGGCGAATACTTCATTTAAAAATCCGACAGCCTTGTCTTCGACCGTAAGCTTGATACGCGCCTGAATCACTGCCGGCTTCGCATTGAATCCAAGGAAACCGGTGGAACCCTCTTCCAAAACTTCATATTCCAGCTTGTCGCTCGTCACTAAAAACTGCTGGCATGCAGCGGTCACTGCATCATTGACTGTTTTTGCCGAAAATCTTTGGAACTCCATGCTTACCCCTCCTATTTTTTGTTGTTCTTCTCGTTATAATCCCGCACCATGTTCGCCTTTGCCGCAAGACTTCCGGGCTTAGCCGCATTCTTGTTGTAATACTCCGTTGCCTTACGCATCGCCTCTTCCTTCTGCTCCTGTGTCATTGCAGAAGCCTTGGCGCGAGACGGTGCCGGAGTCGCCGACTTCATGTTTTTCGTGCTCATCGTCGCATAGCTGTTGAGTTTTTCAGGATCTATGCCCTGCTTTCTCAGCTTCTCATGATACTTTTCAGTATTTTTCTTTATCTCCGCGTCGATGTCCATACGGTCGATGTGCTTGTTTATCAGCACCTGCTGCACGCTTCTGACAACAGAACCTGCCACCCAGTACAGACCCATGCCGGCAGGCAGCGTATAACAGAATACCGCAGACATGATCGGCATGACATTGTTCATGACCTTCATGGAAGAAGCCATGCTGTTATTCTCAGAACCTGTATCGGCCTGAGGCATCAGCTTTACGTTCAGCCACTGTGTAACAGCGGATAAAACGGGAATTGCAAAGCCTGCGACTACCATCAGCCATGCGCCCGATGCCAGTGCCTCGCTTACCATATAAGACGGCGAGTTACCCATATTCAGACCGAGGAAATTGTTATAATGATCCATCTCCTGCATTGTGGTCAGAATATCGTTGGACAGGCTCGGGAAATGATCTGCCAGACTTCTCCACTCTGCACTGGATGCTTTATTCAGCACATCGATGAAGGTGTTCTGGATATACTGCATATTCCCGGATGTAAATAATTCATTCTGGAACTGCGGAAGGAACATACCCGCATTCGCAAAATTCTTGGTATTACTGATAAATTCAATACTTCCTGCCGCATTCGCCAGCTTCTCGACCATGGGATAAAAAGCATCCTTAATCTGTCCTACATAAGCGGGCATATTCATAAATACCCTATACAGAGCAAACAGAATAGGCATCTGTATCAAAAGCTGCACACAGCTTCCCGTCGGGGAAACGCCGTATTTTGCATAGACCGCTTTTGTCTCCTGGTTCATAGCCAGCATAGAATCATTGTCTTTTTTGCCCTGATAACGTCTCTGTATCGCCTGCAGCTCAGGGTTCATCTTAGCGCTCAGCTTTGAGAACTTCTGCTGCTTTATCGTCAAAGGCGTCAGCAGTGCATAAATAACAATGGTAAACAGAATGATCGCCAGACCGATATTCGGAATTCCTATCTTGTCCAGCACCCAGAATATTCCGTTCATGAGTAACCCGAGCACCTTTGCGATAGGTCCCAGAATCATTCCGTCATACTGTGTCAATAATATCGCATTCAATTATAATTCCTCCTGCTTTTTGATTCCGGTTTACGGGACCGGATCATACCCTCCCTTGGAAAAAGGATTGCATCTCAAAATCCTCCAGACGGCAAGCAGGCCTCCCTTCAGGGCTCCGTATTTTTCCACCGCTTCCAGTCCATATTCCGAACAGGTTGGAAAATATGGGCATTTGGTCCTTTTTAAAGGAGACAGATACCGCCGGTAGAATTTAATCGCTGCGATCAGAATAGTTTTCATCATAATCGTTCCGATTGCTATGCTTCACTCTTTTTATCAAGCTGATGCTTTTTATCAGTCTGATGCTCTTTATCCGCATCCTCGCAGATAATATGGTGAAGCTTTCCAAGATGTAACACTGCGCTCTCCATCTGTGCAAAATGAATGGAGGCTGCAGAAGCCCGCGCTGTGATTACTATATTTAAACCACTATTAAATATATCCTCATGTAATCGATAGCTTTCTTTCACGAGCCTTTTTACGCGATGCCTTACAACGCTGTTGCCGACTTTCTTGCTCACTGAGATTCCAAGAAGATTTTCTTCCTGATCATTCTCCAATACATACATTACCAGATACTTGTTGGCGCGGGAAACGCCCTTTTTGTAAACCTCCTGGAACTGCCGGTTTTTTCTCAACGACTGCGTAAATTTCATGAATTCTCTCCATGCGTGTTATTTTACAGTGATTTTTCTGTAAAATAAGGAAAATAGGCCACAAAACTGTGACCTATGCGGATAATCTCTTTCTTCCTTTTGCTCTTCTGGCTGCTAATACCTTTCTGCCGCCAGCACTGCTCATTCTTGCTCTGAAACCGTGAACTTTAGAGCGCTGTCTCTTCTTAGGCTGAAATGTCATCTTCATGAAAGCTCCACCTCCCTTTCAGGCCCTCTTCCATATAAGGGCATATTTATGACATGTATCGGAAAATATCGCTATCATTATATAAGGTCACCCCCTATAAGTCAAGCAATTTCAGTATTTTGGAGAAATTTTTGTACCCATATAAATTTCCACAAAAAAAACTTAAAAAATCGTGATTTTCCACAATACAATATATTGTTGTTGTAAAAAATTTTTTTCCACAATATATTGATTCTCCACATTTGTGGATTTCGCAATCCACACTTCCACAGATCAACATACTCTTATCCACAAAATGTGCATAACTTGTGGATAACCTCAAAATTATCCTCATCAACTTCATAAAAACCCTTTAATAATCAATGTGAATATGTGAATTCCACTTATCCACAAAATCCTCATGCTTATCCACCTGCATAAGTTCTCTTCTGAGGATATCCACAGTGTTTGTGGACAGCTTTTCGTGGATAATTAACATTTGCCATTTTCATTCATTTCGTTTATGATAGAATAGAATAATTCTCAAAGGGGATTTTATACCCTTTTTCGGGTTTATAACGCAACTGTTCACAGATGAGGAGGCCTTCTTATGCATTTTATTGGGGAAAACTGGGAGATGATCAAGCAGACAATCCACACAGAATATGACCTTACCAACATTTCTTATAATACATGGATCGAACCCCTGCAGTTTTCTGACGTAAAGGATGATACTGTCTATATTCAGATACCTACCGGACAGGCTCATGCCTTAAACTATATCTCTAACAAGTACAGCAATTATTTTAAGGTAACGATTTCCGAAATGATGGATCATGATTATGACGTTGCCTTTATCCTGGAAAAAGAAAAGACGGCAGACAGCGATACCGATCTTAAATCGCCTGCCTCCAATATTTATAATATCAATTATGAACAGGCGAATTTAAACCCTAAATACAAATTTGACACTTTTGTCGTGGGTAATAACAACAAATTCGCCCATTCCGCCTGCCTTGCCGTTGCAGAATCTCCGGGAAATGCCTACAATCCGCTCTTTATCTACGGCGGCGCAGGTCTCGGTAAGACACACCTTATGCATTCCATCGGTCACTTCATATTAGAGCAGACCCCTACTATGAAGGTCCTTTATGTAACTTCCGAATCCTTTACAAACGAAGTTATCGAATCTATCCGAAGCGGTAATGCAACCGCAATGACCAAGCTCCGTGAGAAATACCGGACGGTAGACGTACTCATGATAGACGACGTACAATTTATAATAGGAAAAGAAAGTACGCAGGAAGAATTTTTCCATACCTTTAACGTACTTCATTCTGCGGGCAAACAGATCGTGCTGTCCTCCGATAAACCGCCGAAGGAAATGGAAACTCTGGAGGAACGCTTCCGCTCCCGCTTCGACTGGGGGCTTATCGCTGATATCCAGCCGCCTGATTACGAAACCCGTATGGCAATACTGCGCAAAAATGCGGAATATTACAACCGTCCTGTCGACGATGAGATTTTTAAATATATCGCTACCAATATCAAGAGCAATATCCGTGAGCTGGAAGGCGCTTTCAACCGCATCATCGCCAAATCCAAGATTGAAAACCAGTCTGAGATTACAATGGAACTGGCTGAGGACGCTTTAAAGGACATTATCAATCCCGATAAACCCAAGGAAATCACTCCGGAACTCATCATCGACGTAGTCGCAGAGCATTTCGGCGTTTCTCCAGCTGATATTACATCCAAAAAACGTAACTCCGAGTTCGTACAGCCCCGGCAGGTTGTCATGTACTTATGCCGCAAGCTGACCGATACCTCATATGTCAATATTGGCAAGCTGCTCGGCAAAAAAGACCACACTACAATTATCCACGGTGTGAATAAGATTGAGGATGAATTAAAATCCAACGATGAATTAAGCAGTAAGATAGAGACTATCAAAAAGAAGATATGTGTATAACTTCACACTTTCCACATAGTTATCCAAGGGTTTTACACAAGTTACCCGTTCCCATTTTCCCTTATAAATAGTATAATGGGAGGGGTTATCCACATATCAACAACCCTTATTAAGAAAGATTACGAATTTTAATATTTATTTCTTTGTTCACGCGCCTGCGGCTCTCTGCTGCCGGAAAGGCTTTCGCATACCTTCAGGATGTGGATAAGTGGATTGAGAACGGTTTTTGAAGAAGGGAGTTTTTCACAATATGAAATTTATCTGTTCCAAAGCTGAACTGCTAAACGGGCTTCAGGTTGTTTCTAAAGCTGTACCCAGCAAAACAACAATGACTATTCTTGAATGTATCCTGGTTGACTGTACCCAGGGAGCCATCAAGCTGACTGCCAACGATATGGAGCTCGGCATCGAAACGACTGTTGCCGGCATGATTGAAGAACCCGGTACCATAGCTCTTGATGCCAAAATCTTTTTGGAAATAGTCAGAAAACTGCCTGATAGCAATATCACCATAACATCTGACGGCAATTTCCAGACTGTCATTACCTGTGAAAAAGCCAAATTCAATATTTCCGGTAAATCAGGCGAGGATTTTTCCTATCTGCCTGAAATTGAACGGAACGATTCCATCGTTGTTTCTCAGTTTACCCTGAAAGAAGTTATCAGACAGACGATTTTTTCCATTGCTGATAATGACAATAACCGTTTGATGACAGGAGAACTCTTTGAGATAAACGGTGACGAACTGAAAGTGGTTTCTCTGGATGGACACCGTATCTCCATCCGTAAGATACAGCTGAAAAATGCCTATACTCCGAAAAAAGTTGTTATTCCGGGTAAGACATTGAATGAAATAAGCAAAATTTTATCCGGCGAGACGGATAGAGACGTGTCTATTTTCTTTACGGATAATCACGTTGTGTTTGAATTTGATTCTACAACAGTCGTTTCAAGACTTATCGAAGGAGAATATTTCCGCATCGATCAGATGCTTTCCAGCGATTATGAAACGAAGGTGACGATCAACAAAAAAGAATTTTTAAGCTGTATTGACCGTGCGACGCTGCTCGTAAAAGAAGGTGAAAAGAAGCCTATCATCATCAATATTACGGATGGTTCCATGGAATTAAAGATCAATTCTGCTATCGGCAGCATGAATGAGCAGATAGATATCGAAAAGGCGGGCAAAGACCTGATGATAGGTTTCAATCCCCGGTTTTTGATCGATGCACTTCGTGTCATCGACGACGAACAGGTTACGATATATCTTGTAAATCCGAAAGCGCCGTGTTTCATCCGCAATGATGAGAACAGCTATATTTATCTCATCCTTCCGGTGAACTTTACCGCAGCCTGACCGGCTGTGGATAACAGGGAACGCATTGGTACTGTGGATAAATGGAAAAAGGAGCGCATATGCAGATATTTGAGATAAGAGACGGATTTATCAAGCTGGGTCAGGCGCTGAAAGCAGCCGGATTTGTGGAATCCGGTGTGGACGCAAAGTTTGCGGTTCAGGACGGGCTTGTTAAAGTGAACGGAAAAACGGAGACCGCACGCGGAAAGAAGCTTGTGGACGGAGATGTGGTGGAATATGACGGGCAGAAGCTTACGATAAAATCCGCTGGGTCCGAATAGGAAGCAACGAAATTATGATTATAAGATCACTGGAATTATCAAATTTCCGGAATTATGGTTTTTTAAACCTCACATTTGACAAAGGGACGAATATCCTGTATGGGGATAACGCTCAGGGAAAGACGAATATACTTGAAGCGATATATCTTTGCGGGACGACCAAATCCCACAGAGGGACAAAAGACCGGGATATCGTTAATTTTTGTCAGGAAGAGGCGCATATCCGGGCATATCTGGAAAAGCAGGACGAAGAGATACGCATTGATATGCACCTGAGAAAGAATAAATCCAAAGGGATAGCCATCGACGGGACAAGGATAAAAAAAGCGGCAGAGCTTCTGGGCATTATGAACGTGGTATTTTTTTCCCCGGAGGACCTGGCGATCATCAAAAACGGGCCGGCGGAAAGACGGCGGTTCATGGACATGGAGCTGTGCCAGCTGGACGCATCTTACCTCTATAACCTGAATCAGTATAACCGGATAGTGAACCAGAGGAACAAGTTGCTGAAGGATATCTGGAATAACTCGTCAATGCGAGATATACTGTCCGTGTGGGACGAACAGCTTGCAGATTTCGGAGAAAAGATAATCGAAAGGCGCGTTCTTTTCGCACAGCAGTTAAACGATATCATTGCCGGAATACATCATAAGCTTTCAGGCGGCAGGGAGCATCTGAGCATCGTTTATGAGCCGGACACAGCGCCGGGAGAACTGGCTGATAAGATAGCACGCTGTCAGGACCGCGATATCAGGCTGAAAATGACGTCTGCAGGGCCGCATCGGGATGATTTCGCATTTGTGGCAGATGGAATCGATATCCGCAAATTCGGTTCGCAGGGGCAGCAGAGAACGGCTGCGCTGTCTTTAAAGCTCTCAGAAATAGAGCTCGTGAAAAAAGTGACGAAGGACACGCCGGTGCTCTTATTGGACGATGTGCTTTCGGAGCTGGACAGCAACAGGCAGAATTATCTTTTGAACAGCATCGGGGATATTCAGACAATCATCACCTGTACGGGACTTGATGATTTTGTGAATAACCGTTTTGAGATAAACAAGGTGTTCAAAGTATCAAACGGGACGGTAGAAACAGGAAGCAGGCGGGAAGTCTGTTCTTCCGAAAACAAGGAGGAATTATAAATGAGCGTTGAATACGGAGCAGATCAAATTCAGATTCTGGAAGGTCTGGAAGCAGTTCGTAAGCGGCCGGGTATGTATATCGGTTCTACATCTTCCAGAGGTCTGCATCATCTCGTTTACGAGATCGTGGACAATGCGGTGGACGAAGCGCTGGCGGGCTACTGCGACCATATCGAGATAATCATCAATAAAGACAATTCCGTGACTGTTATCGATAACGGGCGCGGTATTCCTGTAGGTATCAATCATAAAGCGGGCATTCCCGCTGTGGAAGTGGTATTTACGATACTGCACGCAGGAGGCAAATTCGGCGGAGGAGGATACAAGGTTTCCGGCGGTCTGCACGGTGTCGGCGCATCTGTCGTAAACGCGCTGTCCGACTGGCTGGAGGTAGAGATAAGCCAGGGCGGCAAGATATACAGGCAGCGTTATGAACGCGGGCATGTGTGCTATCCGTTAAAGGAGATAGGTACCTGTGACAGTTCAAAGACCGGAACGAAGGTTACATTCAAACCCGACGCAACGATATTTACAGAGACGACAGTCTATGAATTTGATATTTTAAAGACACGTCTGCGCGAGATGGCGTTTCTGACAAAGGGGCTTAAAATTTCCCTGACAGATGACAGGGGCGAAGAGCCTTATACGAAGGTGTTTCATTACGGGGGCGGCATTCAGGAGTTTGTCACCTACTTAAACGGCAGCAAGGCGCCGCTTTACGATAAGGTGATGTACTTTGAGGGCAGCAAAAACAACGTTTATGTGGAAGTTGCGATGCAGCATAACGACTCTTATAACGAGAGCGTTTTTTCCTTCGTAAACAACATCAATACGCCTGAAGGCGGCACACATCTGATAGGATTTCGGAATGCCCTTACAAAGACGTTTAACGACTATGCCAGAAGCAATAAGCTGTTAAAGGACAACGAGCCAAACCTGTCCGGTGATGATATCCGCGAGGGGCTTACGGCTATTATCAGCGTCAAGATAGAAGATCCTCAGTTTGAGGGGCAGACGAAGCAGAAACTTGGAAATTCCGAGGCGAGAGGAGCCGTGGACAGCGTTGTGAGCGAACAGCTTACATATTTCCTTGAGCAGAATCCGTCGGTTGCAAAGACCATTCTTGAAAAATCCATCATGGCGCAGCGCGCAAGGGAAGCAGCGAGAAAGGCACGTGATCTGACGAGGAGAAAGACGGCTCTGGAAAACACGACCCTTCCCGGAAAGCTGGCAGACTGTTCTGATAAGGATCCGAAAAACTGCGAGATATATATCGTTGAGGGAGATTCCGCAGGAGGTTCCGCAAAAAAAGCGAGAAGCCGTGCAACGCAGGCTATCCTGCCTTTACGAGGAAAGATACTGAACGTGGAAAAGGCGCGTCTGGACAAGATTTTTTCCAATGCGGAGATCAAGGCGATGATAACGGCGTTTGGTACGGGGATACATGAAGATTTTGATATCTCCAAGCTGCGTTATCACAAGATAGTCATTATGACGGATGCCGACGTGGACGGAGCACATATCGCCACGCTGATGCTGACGTTTATTTACCGGTTTATGCCGGAGCTGATCAAGCAGGGACATGTTTATCTTGCAAAACCCCCGCTGTATAAGCTCGAAAAAAATAAAAAGGTCTGGTATGCCTACAGCGACGAAGAGCTGGCTGAAATCATCAGTGAGGTGGGACGCGATCAGAACAACAAGATCCAGCGTTACAAGGGTCTTGGAGAGATGGACGCAGAGCAGCTCTGGGAGACAACGATGGACCCGGAACGCCGTATTTTGTTAAAGGTCTGCATGGATGAAGAAACGGAATCCGAGGTGGATCTGACATTTACGACACTGATGGGTGACCAGGTAGAGCCGCGTCGTAAATTTATAGAGGAAAACGCTAAATTCGTAAAGAATCTGGATATTTAAGCAGGAAGGATAAGGCATGGAAGACAATATTTTTGACAAGATAGAAGAAGTCGATCTGAAAAAAAAGATGGAGGAATCCTACATCGACTACGCCATGAGCGTCATTGCCGCCCGTGCGCTTCCCGATGTACGAGACGGCTTAAAGCCGGTGCAGAGACGCGTCCTCTACTCCATGATAGAGTTAAACAACGGCCCTGACAAGCCGCATCGTAAGTGTGCCCGTATCGTCGGCGATACGATGGGTAAATATCATCCCCACGGAGACAGCTCCATTTACGGTGCGCTGGTTAATATGGCGCAGGAATGGAATACCCGTTATCCGCTTGTGGATGGTCACGGCAACTTCGGTTCGGAGGACGGAGACGGTCCTGCGGCAATGCGTTACACGGAAGCGCGTCTGTCCAAGATATCAATGGAGATGCTGGCAGACATCAACAAGGATACGGTGGATTTCGAGCCGAACTTTGACGAGACGGAAAAAGAACCTGTCGTTCTTCCGTCCCGTTATCCGAATCTGCTCGTAAACGGGACTTCAGGTATTGCAGTCGGTATGGCGACGAACATCCCTCCGCACAATCTCAGGGAGGTTGTTGATGCGGTTGTAAAGATAATGGATAACCGCATTTTAGAGGACAGGGATACGCAGATAGAGGAGCTTTTGAGCATCGTAAAAGCGCCTGATTTTCCTACAGGGGGCCTTATTTTAGGGATCCGCGGCGCAGAGGAGGCATATCGTACCGGACGCGGAAAAATACGTGTGCGTGCGGTGACGAATATTGAGACACTGCCAAACGGCAAGAGCCAGATAATCGTGACAGAGCTTCCTTACATGGTAAACAAGGCGAAGCTGATTGAAAAGATTGCGGATCTGCACAAGGACAAAAAGATTGACGGCATCACCGACCTGCGTGACGAATCCAACCGCGAAGGTACCCGCGTAGTAATAGAGCTGCGCAGGGATGCGAATGCGAATGTGATATTGAATCAGCTTTATAAGCATACGCAGATGCAGGATACTTTCGGCGTTATCATGCTTGCGCTGGTAAACGGAGAGCCGAAGGTATTAAGCCTTCTGGAGATGCTCAAATGTTATATCGCCCATCAGGAAGAGGTTGTAACGAGAAGGACGAAGTACGACCTGAACAAAGCTGAGGAGAGAGACCATATTTTACAGGGTCTGCTCATTGCGCAGGATAACATTGACGAGGTGATACATATCATCCGGAGCAGCCAGACGCCGCAGATTTCCAAGGAGCGTCTGATAGAGCGTTTTGGCCTGACGGAAATTCAGGCACAGGCTATCATTGACATGCGTCTGCGCGCGCTGACGGGCCTTGAGCGTGAAAAGCTTGAAGCGGAGCATCAGGAGCTTTTGATACGCATTGCGGAATTAAAAGCCATCCTTGCCGATGAAAAGAGGCTTTTGGGTGTGATAAAGGAAGAGCTTCTGATCGTCCGTGAAAAATACGGCGATGACAGAAGGAGCAAGATTGGTTATGACGAGTTTGATATCTCGATGGAGGATATGATTCCCAGAGAGAATACGATCATCGCCATGACAAACCTCGGGTATATCAAGCGTATGACCGTTGACAACTTCAAGTCCCAGAACAGGGGCGGCAAGGGCATCAAGGGAATGCAGACGATAGAAGAGGATTTCATTGCAGACCTGCTGATGACGACGACGCATCATTATGTGATGTTCTTTACGAATTTCGGGCGGGTATACCGCTTAAAGGCATACGAGATACCGGAAGCGGGCAGGACGGCGCGCGGAACGGCTATCATCAACCTTCTGCAGCTTGCCCCTGAGGAGAAGATTTCCGCTATCATCCCCGTTAAGGAATACGAGGAAAACGAAAATCTCTTCATGGTGACGAGAAAGGGTATCGTGAAAAAGACGCCCATTCTGGAATACAGCAACGTCCGTAAAAACGGTCTGGCAGCGATAAACCTGCGCGAGGAGGACGAGCTGATAGAAGTAAAGGTTACAAAGGCAGACAGTGAGATATTCCTTGTGACCAAATACGGTATGTGTATCCGCTTTAAGGAAACGGACGTCAGAAATACGGGACGTACCTCCATGGGCGTTATCGGTATGACGCTTACGGATAATGATGAGATAGTCGGAATGCAGCTCGACCATCAGGGCGATTCCCTGCTGATCGTTTCTGAAAACGGTATGGGCAAGCGTACCGAGCTGGGAGAGTTTACCGTTCAGCACCGCGGCGGCAAGGGCGTGAAGTGCTATAAGGTAACAGACAAGACGGGCTATGTGATAGGTGTGAAGGCAGTTACCGATGAAAATGAGATTATGATGATAACCACAGAGGGCATCATCATCCAAATCCGCATGGAAGAGGTTTCCCTGCTCGGAAGGATAACTTCCGGCGTGAAGCTCATCAATCTGGATGATGGCGTGACCGTGGCGCAGATTGCAAAGGTGCGCGAGAAGGTATCTGATGGAAATCAGGAGTTCGACGACGTGGATGAGGCTGCAGAAGAAATCGAAGCAGAAGAGCAGGCGGAAGAGGCACAGGAGCATGTGACGATGCCTGAGGAAACGGAAGAGGACGAATAAAAAGATATTTTTAGGAGCAGTATTTTTTGATAGGAAAAACCTCAAATACCAGCATTCTGATTTATACTGGTGTTTGAGGTTTTTCTAATTCTGTAAATCAAATATGTTTGTCTTTTGTTGTGCCACCTGATTGAAATGATACAGGAAGGAGCGTCAGGCTTGGGACAAGTTTTTTTTCTTTTGCCAGAACGAGATTCACACAAGTTTTGGCGAGTTCGGGAATTGGCTGGCATATGCTTGATACGAAAAGTCCCTGATTAGGATCGCCGAATTTTGGAATACCGTCGAATCCAATCAGCTGGACATCGTCAGGGATACTATATCCGTGTTTTTGAAGAATATGTGCAGTGGAGAGTGCATTTAAATCGGTATTTACAAAAATGCCGTCAAAATCAAGTTTTCCATTTTGGTGGCGATGGGAGAGAATAAAATTTGTGATGGATTGCTCAAAATCAGTTCCACTTTTTTTAACAAGGGTCATTGGCTGGAGATGGCGAAGCTCGCAAGCATGAAGATAGCCATCGAGACGTTTGTCTGCTTCTCCAGGATAGGGAGAATTAAAAGTAATAAAAGCAGGTTGTCGGCACCCAAATTCCATCAATTTTTCAACGGCAAGCATTCCGCCGGCAAAGTTGTCGCATGCCACGCGCGGGGTAAAGTCGTTACTGTAGATTCGGTCAAAGGAAACAAGGGGAAGCGTGCGCGGAACATATGCGCCAATGTCATTATAGGTAAGGGCAATCACTCCATCAGACTGGTTCTGACATGCCATATTGAGATAATTAATTTCTTTGTCCAGAATGCCCTCAGAGCAACATAAAACCATAAAGTGTCCGCTTTCATAAAGGCAACGCTCAATATGGTGTGCCAGAGCTGCATAAAAAGGATTTAAGGCATCCGGAATAATGAGAGTGACCGTATTTGATTTCTGGACTTTTAATCCACGGGCATAGGTATTTACTTCATAATGAAGTTTTTGGATGGCAGCTTCGACTTTTTTCTTATATTCTTCGCCTACGGGAATACCATTGATAACTTTGGAAACGGTTCCGAGAGCTACTCCGGCTTCGCGCGCCACATCTTTCATGGTAGGAGCGTTATTTTTATTCATGAAAAATCCTCCGAATGAGATGATTTGATTTAGTTTTTTAATAGTGTTTTACTTTAATTATTGGGAAAAAAATGGATTTTTAAAATCAGTTAGTGTTAGTATATTCCTTTATGTGAAACGTTACAACTGTAAAAAATATACAAAATATATATTGTAAAATTAAATATTTTTAACAAAATACAAATAAATTATTGAAAGAATTAGGAAAACGT
>UQDA01000019.1 GCA_900539715.1 uncultured Lachnospiraceae bacterium
AAGGAATCCAAAATTCCCGGGGCCCCCGCCGCCAATATCCACTATCATATTGCCGCAGGGTCTGGAGATATCGATGCCTGCACCGATCGCAGCCGCAATGGGCTCCTCGATAATAGATACTTCACGGGCGCCCGCCTGATATGTGGCATCCTCTACCGCCTTCTTCTCTACCTCTGTCACGCCGCTCGGTACGCATACCGCGATGCGGGGACGGCGGAAAGTCTTTCTGCCGAGAGCCTTCTGAATAAAATATTTCATCATCTTCTCAGTCACGGTATAATCCGAAATGACGCCCTGACGCAGCGGGCGTACCGCCACGATATTGCCGGGAGTACGTCCCAGCATCAGGCGCGCATCCTCGCCGATTGCCTTGATCTTATTGGTATCCCTGTCAAACGCCACGACAGAAGGCTCCTTTAAAACAACGCCCTTGCCCCTGATATATACCAAAATACTGGCTGTTCCCAAATCGATACCGATATCTGTATACTGCATGCTCAATCTCCTTTTCGTCCCTTTCAAAACGCGCCCGCGTTTCAATCATTCCCACTTCTGCTATATGTTAATCACATCAGCACGCGTAAACGCGCACTTTTATCCGTACTGACCGATAGTCCGCGTCCATTATAGCGTAAAAAGCAGGGCTTGAAAAGGGGATTCAGAAAATTTTAACATTTATACGGTAACGGTACGGCAGTCAAAACCCCGAAGAGGCATTTCGTGAATAAACATGCCTGAATGGTCACGCTTCCATAACAAAGTTCAGTCAAACGCCGAGCTCGCTTTTATCTCTTCATTCAGCCCTTCCATCCTGCTGTCCAGCTCGGAAACCATGTGGGCACATTCTATCAGCCCCTGCTTCACATGCTCCGGCGCATTGCCCTCGAATTTATAATTTATCTTATGTTCCAGACTTGCCCAGAAATCCATTGCGACCGTCCTTATCTGAATCTCCACCTTCACATCTTTCGTCCGATCGGATAAAAACACCGGCACGGTCACAAGCATGTGATAGCTTTTATATCCGCTCGCTTTCGGCGTTTGGATGTAATCCTTTACCGCTACCACATGAATATCATTCTGATGACGGATCATTTCTGCAATCTGATATATATCGGAAGAAAATGAACAGATGATGCGGATTCCCGCAATATCGTTCACATATTTCACCATATTCTCTATCGTGGATTCATAGCCGTGACGCCGCAGCTTCTTCACAATGCTCTCCGGGGTCTTTATCCTCGATTTAATATGCTCTATCGGATTATATTGATGTACATGCTGGAACTCATCGTTTAAAATCTCCAGTTTTGTATTTATCTGTTTTAAGGCCGCGTTATATACGAGCATCACTTCCTGCCAGTTCATAATCTGGCTTTCCGCATCCAACATAAATTCCATAATTTCTGCCCTTCTCCCTTTCATACCCTCATCCCGCCTTGACATTTTTATTATAACACAGAACTGTAGGGGATTTACGGATTTCACAAAACTTTAAGGAAATCCGCTCCTATCGCCACAAGAATATGTATATGCACAACTTTTGAAATTTATGATATACTTTATGAAAAAATGTGTGCCGGGACGGTTGCCGTCCGGCATTTCCGCATTTTTCACAAATATACATCATCGTATTTTTCATACGATAAGAAAGGAGAAAGTCATGTTTCGTTTATGGGCAAAAATTTTCAAAGACAACCGGATGCTCGCCGATACCGTAATATACGATGATAAAGACGATACAAGAACTCACAAAATATTTGCCGCTCTGGAAAACGTCTGTATGCAGTTCGATCTGGGACAGCCTGTATGGCTCGACACCAATGTCCAGGATTTTAAGCGCCATTCCAAAACCCGTTTCCGTCAGGATTCTTTTATAGAGCACATCGATTTTGATTTTCTTGAAATTCAGATCATCGAAGAGGACTGAATGATAAATTTTTTCTGCGCAAAAGAAATCCGCCTACCTTTAAGTCACGTTCTTACGCCTCAAACAGCAAGTGTTTGAGGCTGTCGTGAACAATAACGTTCAAATGATTCTATCCTTATTCCTCTCATTTTCCTGTTGACTTTTTGATGCTTTTTATGTAGTATACACATATGTTATATGTAGTTTTTAAAACTACTTATCGAAAGAAGGTATGTGTTATGACTCTGAAAATCCGTGAACCCGGAAGTGCTATCACCCATTTTATCGCTATGCTGCTAGCATTATTTTCCGCAGCCCCCCTGCTTGTGCGCTCAGCTCTCCGCTCCGATGCGACAAGCCTTGCAGCCATGTCCGTTTTTATATGCAGCATGATACTGCTGTATGGGGCAAGCACGCTATATCATTCGGTCAATGTTTCCGGAAGGCTTCTATGCGCCTTTAAAAAACTCGACCACATGATGATATTCATTCTGATCGCCGGGACCTATACTCCCGTCTGCCTAATCACCCTGAAAGGCACGGTCGGATTTCTCCTTTTGGCAGCTGTATGGGGCATCGCCCTGACCGGGATACTGATCAAAGCGTTCTGGATATACTGTCCGAAATGGTTCTCCTCCATACTCTATATCTCCATGGGATGGATCTGCCTGTCCGTCATCGGGAAGCTCTGGAGCCTGCTTCCTCTTCCTGCCTTTCTCTGGCTTCTTTCCGGCGGAGTTATCTATACTATCGGCGGCATCATCTATGCACTGAAACTGCCTTTTTTCAATGCGAGACATAAATTTTTCGGTTCCCACGAAATATTCCATCTGTTCGTGATGGCGGGGAGCCTCTGCCACTTTATCTTCATGTTCGTCTATCTTGCATGACCGCCGCTGCGACACGTCCCGCCTGTGCCAGCTCTCTGGACACGCAGTAAAGTATGAGAAACGTCATATACTGCCGCTCCGTCCGTTTCTCCCCCATCATGTCTACAAGGCGGCTTATCTCCTGACATGACAGGCTCGCCGTCTCACATGCGCCGGCAGGAAGCCCGGCCAGCTCCATCACCTCATACAAACTGTCCAGCCATTCGCTGGAAAATCGCCTTTTTTCATGGATATACGCCGGACGTTGGGGATTGCGAAATCTGCAAAGAAGCCAACTCAGCTTCTCATCATCCGGATAAAATGTCTCTTTTCCATTCGCCGGAAGGGACGGCTTTTCCCGGAGACACTCTCCGCAAAATTCCCGCAGTCCCAGGATGCTGTCCCACATACGGTCCAGCTCTTCAAACTCCTTGTCCTGCAGTCCCGCCATAAAAAGCAAAACCCCCGACATCCCGCTATCCATCCTTCTGGAATCCTTCCAGGGCTCTTTCATCTCTTCCCACTCACAAACGGTCAGCCGCGCGCATCTCCTCATCCGTTTCCACAAAAGCCCCCAGCTCCCCTGCACAAAATGACAGACAGACTCCTTGTCCTCCTGTCCCCCGTCACTTTCCAGCCCGGCGATGATGCCAGCCGCAATAATGGCAAAATACCGCTCCTTCCAGCCGAACCTTTCTAAAAATGCCGGGTACCGGCGCATCCACTGCACCCCCTTTTGATACCATTCCTTTTTACGTTCCTCATCCTGGCGTTCCAGCCAGCTGCAGCTGTTTTTCTGGTTCGCTGCCGCATATATCACCGCCGGGGCAAGATATATCGTGCTCTCTGACATCCTGCGCTCCATAAAAATGAGCATCCGCTCCTCCTGATGCGTCAGTGTCCCCACCTCTTTCTGCCTTCGCAGTAGCCCGACCGCATATGCGCTGTCCGCTTCCGCACTGCAAAAGTGGATAAAATCTCTTTTCCTATTCATCTCTTTTTACCTCCAGAAATTCCCCGTCTCTTATCACTCCGAAGCTTCCTTTTTCAGCGCGATAACAGTATACCTGATCTGTCAGTACCTCTTCCTCCGGGTTACAATGCCTGTTCGTCTCCCTCAGGCTCCGCTCCACTACATCTGCCGGTATCATTCCCGCACTATGTATCTGAGCCTCGTGAATGCTCGTAAATGCAATATAAAAATCCCCATCCGCTATTTCCGCAATACGCCGCGCCACTCCCGGATAAAATATCGCAACAGCCCCGTTTATCTCCAGCGTATTCGTCAATATGTAGCCGCGCATCCCGCGTCGTACCTTTCCGGCTTCCCCATCCGCCATAAATCTGCCGTCTGTACGACGTTTCCCGTCCCACGCAAGCATATCCTCCACTGAATACAGCCTTGGCGGATATAAAAAACTCGTATTGACAAGCGCTGTCTGAAGCACCTCATCCTCCGGTATCCCCCAGTGCGCTATCTGCTCCCGGTGCATCTTCGCCGTAAAATAATCCGCCCCCACATGCGACATTACCGCATACAGCACCAGAGCGATGTCTCCTATCCGTATATGGGGCACATCCCCGATACTGTCTTTAAAAAAGAAATAATTCAACGGACGCAGTATCAGCCTGTCCTTTACCTTTTCAAATTCGCTGTCCTTTGAAAAGACGGCTGTCTCCTGCGCCCGGACCGCCGCCTTCAACACCTCGTAAAGCCTGTCCAGCTCCTTTTGACGCTCCTCGGTACTCCCTTCGCTGAGCCGTTCGATGAGCTCCTGCGTCTGCTTTAATTTTGCACAGCATTCCGTCCTCCCGTTTTTTAAGGTGAACATAAAATGCCCGTCCTCATAGGTCACCTGAAACGGATAGGAAAATTCCGTCTCTATCTTCGCCTCCAGAAAACGTCTGGCAGACTCGATCCTTTCAGCCTCGTTCATTATATAACCTCCATTCTGCCTCCTGCTCTATTTGTGACGTTCCGCCACAAATATCCCTTCGAAACCTGTCCGCATGCCCGCAATCTTGTTTTGGAAAATAAAAGAATCTGATAAAAAGAAATAGAATTACAAGATAAGTCATGTCAGAATAATATCGGTTATCAGCAACCGTCCATATCATTATAACAAAAATGTCCAAAAAATGAGTCCCAAATAAGGAGTCACTTTTTGGACATTCGTCCTCTTTTTTATTTTTATCCCAGATAGTTCATCGGATTGACCGGTTCACCATCCTTTGTCATCTTAAAATATACATTTGTCCCTTCTGCCGTGTAGTACTTTGTGGGAGCCGCCACCTTTCCGATATATGCCCCGGTCTCCACATAATCCCCTTCCTCTACGGTCACCTCCTGAAGCTGTCCGTAAGTCAGCTCATAACCGTCGCCGAGCCGCATCACGACAGTCATCCCCGTCTTTGCATCCTGATAAACGGATTCCACGATACCGTCCGCCGCACAGCCCACATCCGCGCCCTGCGTTGCACTTATCACAATAGACGGGTTATATTTATACTGCCTTAACGTCGGGAAAAAAATCGTTTTATCCATACTGTAATTTAAAAGAACATTTCCCACGAGCGGCCATGTCAGGGCGCTGTCCTGCCCGAAATGCAGGTTTGCCGCTTCCTTATCCACATCCGCTACAGCCTCCAGCGCATCTCCGCCTTCGCTGTCTGCAACCGCGTCTTCCGCCTGCGCCTCTTCTCCCTCCGCAAGTCCTGTCCCTTCCTGCCTGTCACCGATGTCTGCCCCGGTCCCGAACTCTGCATATCCTACATTATAGGGCGCATCCGTGCTCTCTGTCTCTGATGTACCCCCATTTTCTCCTGTTTCCTTTTCTCCTGAATCTTCTGCCTGTCCGCTAAGAAGAGCATCCTGCTGTGCATAATAGGGATCGTAATCCAGTTCTCCGCTGTCCCCCTCCCCGCTCGTCAGATTTTTTGCCGATTTGTTTTCCGCTTCCGCCACTTCTTCTGTCTCCTGCTCCAGCGCCGAAAAATCGACTACATTCCCTTCCGGTTCCTCCGGTCTGCTGCTGTACACATACACTCCCGTTACTGTCATCGCCGTCAGTACCAGCACAGTGGAAGCGACCATGACAGCCTTTTCCCTACGATAACTGCCGCCTGATTTTCGTCTTTTCATACCGATCATCCTTTCTAAACATTCAGACTTCCTTCATGCTTAGTTTTTCCAGATATGACCGGTTTATTCCTATTTCCTTCGTTCAGCAAAGTCCTTTTTTATTTTCCCGCCTTCAGATACTGCAGGATTCCCATACATATCTGCCACGCCGCTTTCTCCTGATACACAGCGTCCGATAGTGCCTCTGCCTCCTTCGGATTCGATAAAAATCCACATTCCACTATCACGATCGGGCAGGTCGTTTTTTTCAGAAGATAATAACTGTTATTTTCCTTTACCGCCCGGCGGTTCGACGGGTCGAGCCTGTATAGTCTGTTCTGTATGCGCTCCGCCAGCGCCCTCCCTTCGCTGCTTCCCGTATAATAAAAGACCTGAGCCCCCTTTACCGATGGATCCGGATAGCTGTTTTGATGGATGCTCACGACCAGATCCGGGGCCGTCTCCTCCATCAGCTCGATGCGCCTTTTCATGTCCTGTACCTTTTTACGGGATGCGTCCTCGTCATACAGCCCTGCATCTCCCGTCCTTGTCATTACCGCCTTCACATCCGCCTGTTCCAGCAAAGATGCAAGCTTCCTTGCTATCGCCAGGTTGATGTCCTTTTCCTTTTCCCCGTTTAGACCTATCTTTCCCGGATCCTTTCCTCCGTGCCCGCTGTCTATTACCACACAGTACTTATATCCTCCCTCATCCTCCTCACGCCTTGCATCTCCGTCCACAAGCACCGCAGCCTGTCTCCCTGCAAAAAAAACGGCGGTGAAAAAAAGCACCGCCGTCAGTAATCTGAGCAATTCCCGGAAAGTCTTCTGTCCCATACAAACCTCAGAGCCTTTTTTTCATTGTATGGAACCGCTCCCGCCGTTATTCATTTAAAAATTCACTTATGACGCCCCAGATATTTTTGCGCCTTTCATCAAATCCCAGCTTCCATGCCGCAATGCCACCCAGTCCGTGCTGTTTCATCACGCCGACCTTTGCTGCCAGCGACTGCTCATCCTCCAGCCATACCTGAACAAGCCCGTCCGCCGTCTCAAATGCCGCATAATTCTGTCCCGTCACTTCGTCCCAAACAGGCATCACACCGTTTTTCGCCAGCACATCATAAGCTGTCTGAGTACCTACCGCTTTGCTCGTCACTACACCGTTCCCATCCGTCGTCCATATCCGCATATACAAAGGCACTGCATTTATCACCTTATCCGCAGGTACCTCCTCCACCATCTTTTCGATGCCTTCGGTCACATAGCCCAGAGATGCTACGGAACCTGCCACCTCCGAACCGCCCCAGTGTTCGTCATAGCCCATGATTATCACATAGTCCGCCATGACTCCCTGTTCTTTCCATTCATAGTGGGCATTGAAATTGCGCGGTACATAGTTATCCACCGACAGCACAAGTCCTCTCTGGCGGCATGCCACCGACAGCTCGCGGATAAACTGGATGTAATCCTCCCCGCCCTCGTCCGTTATCTTCTCAAAGTCCACATTGATGCCGTCAAAGCCGCAGCGCTCCGCCTCTATCATGAGCATGTCGATGATAGCTGTCCGCTTGCTTGTATAGGAAAGCACGAGCTGAGGATCGACGCCGTTATCCGTCCGATGCGTGAAATCATCGATCAGCGCCCATACCTCAAGTCCCATTGCGTGAGCCTGCCGTACATATTCCGGGCTTGCGATGCCATCCAGAATCCCCTCATTGTCATAAAGGGAATACCAGGTGGGGGAGATGACGTTCACTCCCGTCACGCCGCTCATATAGCTCGCCAGCGTGGCATTTGCCGCCTCCGTAGTCACCTGATGCCATGCCAGATTTATCTTGTGATCCCGCTTATTACCGGTATAATCCGGCTCTGTATACCCTGTATTTTTATCAGGAGTATATGGCTTTTGTTCCGTCAGCCGTTTCAGCTCTGCATACCCGATATAACCGTCCTGTGTCTGAACCTTCGCCCAGTTTTCCATCTGCTCCAGCACAGTCACCTGCGTCCCCTTTTCCAATGGGATAAGTATCTCACTCTTTATGCCGCCGCGTACCCGCAGCGCTGTATCCTTTTTAACCTCTGCGGTCTGACGTTCCTCCCAGGAGGTCGTCACCACGACTCTGTTCGGCTCCGTATACGCCGTAAATTCCATATCGGTATAGCGTTTCACATAGTCCAGCGCCAGCCATACCTTGCCGTCCTGTTCAAACGCCGCCGCATAGCCTTCGTCGGTGCTCTCTCCAAATCCTATCCTGTCCGTCTTATCCGGCAGCGTATACAAAAGCAGCTTCTCATTATCATCTGCATAAAATCTGCCGTTTAACAGCTCATGCACCGCATCCAGCGTCAGATAGCAGTGCCCGTCCTTCCAGAGCCCTTTCTCCTCCGTCATCCCATCGTTTAACACGATCGCCATCTCCTCCGGCGAGCCTGTTCCGAAATAGACGTTCAAATCCGCTTCTTCCTTAGAATAGGAATATCTCTGATATAAGAAAACGCCTCCTGCCGCCGCCACGATCAAAACGATCAGCCCGAGCGCGACCAATACCGGCATCATCTTCTTTTTCATCTCAGGGTACCTCCGCATTTTTGTTTTCTTTTCCGATGTTTCCAGTGTATCATCCCCGCCTGTCCGCGTCATTATGAAATTCACAAAAAACCCCGCCTACAGAAAGAATTAAGAAACCGTCCCGTCAGCGCATGATATAAACGCTGCCGGGACGGTTTCTTTTTTTATGTATGCCTTTTTATTCTTCGAGCTCTTTTGCTATCCTTCTTAACAGAACCCCCTTTGTGTCCCCGCTGTGGCACCAGTAGAAAATGCCGCCGATGTCTTCCCTCTTCACATAAGCGCACTTGTGCGCCAGCGATTCCTCGTCGTCATAGCTGATGAACGTCGATCCGTTAAACAGAAACGGCGCCTTCGCCTCATCATCCCAATAACGGACATAACCGTTTTTGTTGATATACTCGTCCGCCAGCTTATCGTAGTTGGGACCATATCCGCCCCCGGTCTTTGTCAGCTGCAAAAATCCGTGATAACGGTCGGGCACATCTTCCCACTTTCTGGAATAGAACGCCGCGCCCATCAGCAGCTTTTCCTTCGGGAAACCGGCGCTTTCAAACAGGCGCCGTGCCTGATCGCAGCTGTTCCTGAAAACATCGCCCGTGGAAGAATACAGCGCCGTATGATGTCCTGAAAGTGCATGGAATCCGCATTTTAAATCGTAGGTCATCAGACACACATAGTCCAGCACCTCCGCCATCCTTTCCGGCTCTATGCTGTCGATATAATACAGGTCTGCGCCTGCAGCAACGGAAACACTCCCGCCTCCGACAGACTCCATCCCGCGCTTTGCCGCCTCGCATAAAAGCGTGTAATTATGCCGGTCCTCCGGCGTACAATTCATGCCGTTTGAAGGGACACACGGGTATTCCCAGTCAAAATCCACCCCGTCAAATCCGTCCTGCGATACGAGACGCGCGCAGGTCTTTGCCACATTTTCACGAAGCTCTTCAGAAGCGCTCACAACCGTAAAGGCATCCGGCTCCTTAGGAACGACCGACAGAACTATCTTAATGTCAGGATTCCAGGTACGCACCTGATCCATCTGCTTCAGGAACGGATGATAGTCGAAAACAATGTCTCCCTCCATCGTCAGATTACCGAATGCCACATGGATATGGGTAAGAATATTTGCCTGTTCCTTAGTCACAACGGAATCCTGAATGACATAACCCAATACTTTTTTCATTGCTTTTAACCTCTTTTATTTTGTGATCCCTTCCGCAAAAATTTCAATCTCCGTCCACCTGCCGGAATCTCATATTGAAAATACGGTATTGCCGCGCGCAGGTACAGAATATCTTCATTCAGCCTGCAGTCTGCGCTTCCTTCATCATATAATACAGGGTTGTGACAGCCGCGCCGGTCGCACCGGTGCTCTCAAAGGCATAGGTAGGACTGCCGCACCATGCGGTTCCTGCGATATCCAGATGTATCCACGGCTTTCCTTCACAGAAACGCCGCAAAAACAGTCCGGCCGTTATCGTGCCGCAAAAGCTTGCGCCCATATTTTTTACAAATGCCACACTGCTGTCTATCATCTTCTCGTGCTCCGGCCCGTAGGGAATACGCAGATAACGCTCCGCCGAATGAGGCAGCGCCTTTTCCAGCAGTCCGTAAAATTCGTCGTTATCAGAAAGTGCACCCGCACATGTGTTGCCAAGCATATTCGCCACTGCGCCTGTCAGCGTTGCGATATCCAGTATCTTCGTAACGCCCTCATCCTTTACCGCATAGCTGATAGCATCGGACAGCACGAGCCTTCCTTCCGCATCGGTATTCAAAATCTCTATCGTCTTGCCCGAATACCCGGTTATCACATCCCCGGGTAAAAGCGCCGATTGTGAAATACGATTTTCTGCAAGAGGAAGACAGGCAGTGATATTCACCTTCAGCTTCCGGATTGCCGCCGCATGGATTGCCGCCGTCACTGCCGCCGCGCCCGCCATGTCGCTCTTGATGCCCTCCATGGAACCGGAAGCCTTTAAGCAATATCCCCCTGTATCGCAGGTAATCCCTTTTCCGACCAGACCGTACACCTCTTTGCTGTCGGGATCGCCTTTATACCGGAGAACGACAAGGCATGGCGGATATTCGCTGCTGCCGCCTATGCCCGCCAGCGCGTTCCCTATGGATGCGCGAAGCTGGCCGTACACGAGCGCTTCCATCTCTATGCCCGTCCCCTCCATATATTTTTTTATCTCCCGTTCAAAATCCATCGGACGCAGGTGATTTCCGGGCGTATTTACCATATTCCTCGCAAATATCACTCCGGAAAGCAATTCCATGCCCTCGTCCCACGCGTCGCGGTACTCGTCGTGTACGATTGCCTCAAATTTACACCCTTCAGCGTCGGCGAGCTTATCTCCCCATCCATAGGGATAACCGCCAAGTCCCAAGCCCAGTGCTGCCGCTGTTACGGCATCTCTGCCCAGCTTTTCTGCAAACCAGGTCAGATCGGCGGAACATGCTTTGATATTCAGGCTGCGGCACTTTGCTGCCGCTGCCGCCATTATTTCCTTTACCTGAAGGATACCAAGCTCTTCTTCCTTGCCGCAGCCGACCAGAATAACGACCTGTCCGTCCAGCGGAAGCGCCATCACTTCCAGATATTTCCCATGGAACAGTTTTTCCAATCCCAGACGATAGCTTCGGATGTGGGGATCCTCCTCCCACACAAAGTCCATATAACAGGATTGGTCTCTTTTTTCCGTCAAAACAAGCATTTTCTCTTTTCCTCCGGATTTTTCTTCTTATATTCAAGTAAAACACAGCAGTCTTACAGAAGACGTCCAAACTCCTTGCCTATCACGTTGTTGGCCTCCGCCACAATGATAAGGGCGTGCGGGTCCACCTCCTGTATCCGCTGACGGATATGTGCACAGTCTGCGCGGCTCGCTGCACCCATTATCACCCTCTGTGTCTCGCTCGTATAACCGCCCTCGCCCTTTAAGATGGTAATTCCCTTCTTTTCTTCCAAAAAGACGCAGCGCACCTTATCCGTACATTCGCTCATTACGATCATCAGGTCCTTGGAGTTGGAATTGTTCACGAGCATATCCATAAACTGCCCGGATACATATACCGTTACAGCCGCATACAAAATATTGCGGATATCATGATAAACCAGGCCAGACGCCAGCACAATACAAATGTTGATGGACGACACGAGAGCCCCCACCTTTAACTGAGGAAAATAGCGCTGCAGAATAAGTCCTATCATCGTGATGCCGCCGGTATCAGAGTTGCCCAGATACACAAGGCCAAGTCCAAGCCCCATGAAGGCTCCCGCAAACAGAGCGGCCAACAGCGGATCGTCGCCGAATTTCGGCAAAATCGGCTCCAGCATATCTGTCATCACAGACAGCCCGATAATGCTGCACGCCACACGCACTGCAAATACCGGCGGGAAAATCTTTTTCCACCAGACGATCGCCAGTATCGGCAGACTGAATAACGATGTGAACAAACCCACAGGAAATCCTGTCACATAGTTTACAAGGATCGCGATACCGCTTGAACCGCCCGGCGCGATACCGGCGGGCGCTGCAAAGCAGCGTATCCCCACCGTGTACAGAAAAATACCGATCAAATTCAATACGATTATCTCAGGAAGCTTCTTTTCCCTCATATCAGTTCTCCTGCTCAGCCAAAAGCTTTCTCATCAGCTCAACGCTACCGACATTATAACCGGCGCACGCATAAATGCCGTCCGCTCCCTTTGTGACTGCAGTCATCACCGGCAGCTTGGAAGCGTCCGTATCCATAATCTCCGCAACCTGTCTGCATCCTTCGCCATCCCCATAGAACAGGGAAATTCCGGAAAGTCTGCCGAGCACTTTTTTCAGGGTAATGTTTTCCAGCTCCTGCCTGCTGCGCAGCACAGCCATCAGACGGCAGCCCGTCTCATTCCATATCTTTTCACAATCCAGAAGCTCGTTCAGCACATGCTCTGTCGGCTCTGCGCCCACACCGAGGAACGCAAGGATACAGCCCTTCTCTTCCGTCAGGGAAGCCATACTGTGCTCTGCGCCCTCTCCGTCTGTCAAAACGATATGGCCAAGCGGACGGCGCTCCAGATTTTCAAGGCCGTTGCCTTCCCAGCCGACCAGTTCGACCGTCACGGTCTGTCCTGCCTTTACCTCAAATATCTCATATGCGCTGCGCTGGTCGCCGTTCGGAAGACGTTTTACGGTCACAAGACGGTAAACGCCCTCTTCCAGAGACAGGGAAAGCGTCTCTTCTTCAAAAGGAAGCCCCTCGAAGTCCATCGTGATAAATTCCGTATCCTCAAGGCGTCCGATCGTCCAGCCCTGATAATAGTTCCATTTCAGTTCCGGGTCGCGTTTTAATACGAGCGTGCCCTTTTCCGCCGCATCCTGATTCAGGCACAGCTTTGCAGGAGTATGGAAGCTTCCGTCCTTCCAGTATTCGGGGAGCATCACGCTTCTGTCCATGCGCGCCGGGATATTTAAGCTGCGGCAGATAGCTGCAAACAGAATCTTCCGGGAAATATCGCTGCCCTGCATGAGCGTCAGGCAGCCCACGGGAGTCGTGCAGACGGTATCATAATCCTCCTGCGCCGCATAGTGGATATTTTCCTCCACATAGTCCCAGATACGCTCCGGGTCTTCTGCAAACGCCTTCTTCTGCTCCTCCGTGAAGTACGCGCGCAAAAAGCTCTTATAAGGACGAAGCTCTTCCAGCAGGATTCTGGGGCAGAGCAGGTCATTTACATAAACCTCTTCCGGCAGCCCGTCTCTTTCCACATCCAGATGGTCTTCCAGCACCGCCGCCTTTAAATCCTTGAAATCCTTCGGAACGAGGCTGTGCAGAAGCTTTGCGCGGTCAGGATTTTCATCCTTCTCCAGAAATGCCACTATCTCGGAGCAGTTCTCGCCCGCGATGCGTATCATCTCCTCCTCCGCAGGATGCGCCTTTGCCTCTTCGTTTCCGTAAGCCGCAAAGCGCTCCTCGCGCATCCGGTTTGCAGCAGCGTTCCGGTCAGCGCCAGCCTGCTCCTGCTCGGGCGTCAGCCTGCCTTCGCGCACAATATACTCCTTCGGAGCGCATACAAGGCTCTCCACCCTGCCCTCGGCAGCCCATGTGGGTACGCCCGTATGTCCGGCAGCCTTTTCACGGTTTTCGCCGGGCAGCGTCAGCGCCAGCTCTGCTTCCGCAGTCTCCAGCACGTCCACTTCCTTCTCCGCAAAAAATCCGTCCTTTTCCGCATGCAGCAGCACATCGCCAAGGCCAAGGGTAATCTTTACCTCGCCCGCCTCGTCTGCGATAACTGTCGCCGCCGGGAAATATTCCGCCATATTCAGCACGCCGATATATACCTTTGCGCCGGAAGCCGGATTTCCTTCCGCATCCTTTACACGGATAGTCAAAAGGCGTGCCTTTGTGTAGGCGGAGGTGTGGTTATGGTAAACCATCAGACCTTCCCTGCCTATCATCTCGTCGGACTCGCCCGCCGCAAAATCACCGAACGTACGGCTGTGGATGAGCACCGCACGTCCCGCAGGCCCTACGAACCATCCTCTGTCCAGCTCCTCCTCCGGCTCGCACGCGCCGAGGAAATGCCACTCGCCGTCCACATAGACCTCGACCCACGCATGGTTGTCGTCGCAGTGCGCCCAGCGGGGCGTATATACCTGACGGGCAGCCAGACCGACGCTCCTGAGCGCCGTTACCGTAAAGGTGGATTCCTCACCGCAGCGCCCCTTTCCACAGCGATACATCGTCATCGGAGAAGCGGTACGGGAATCCGTAGACTGATAAACAGCATGTTCCTCACACCAATAGTTTATCTCGATGACAGCCTCTTTCTGAGACAGTCCTTTTATCCTGTCTTTTAACTGCTCATAGAAAAATGCACGGCAGTCGCTGATATCCTCGGAATTGATCCTGTAATACAGCACATGATGCACAAACAGCTCTTCCGGCAGCTCTTTACACCATTCCACGTTTTCGCGCAGCCACAGCGCATGACGAACATATGTCAAAAACACATCAAAATCATACTCCGCTGCATCGCGCAGGGGCATTGTTCCGTAAAAGAATTTCATCAGGACAGCTTCATCCGGCGTACAGCCTGAAAGTCCTTCCTCAAGCCTTGCCGATATCGGGGCAAAATATCCTTTTCTATCCTCATAATGCGCTTCCGCATATTCCCGCAAACGTTCTGAAACCATAGCTTCCTCCTTTTATACAAATGTATTTTTATGCGCGGTCCATCTCCCTGCGCAAAAACTCCGTTAACGTATAGGTCGCGTCACATCCATACTCCCAGTACATCACGCCGCAAAGACCTTTTTCCTTTACATAGGCAATCTTTTCCGCCATAGACTCCGTATCCTCATAGCTGATAAAGGTTTTTCCGTCGAACAGCCACGGAGCTTTCGCCTCGTCGTCCCAGTAACGGACGAAACCGTTTTTGCCCACATACTCCTCCAGCAGCTCGCCATAGCTTGCGCCGAAGCCGCCGACCGTCTGCGCCTCCACGCCCAGACCTTCCCGCACGTCCGGCACTCCTTCCCATTTCCGGGCATAAAACGGAATGCCAATGACAAGCTTTTCAGCCGGAACGCCCGCTTCCATAAACGCGCGCACCGCCTTATCTGCACAGGCATCGAACAGGTTTCTGCCGCCCGCATACAGCGCCGCATGATGTCCTGTCACCTTCTGGAAGCCGCCCTGTAAATCATAGGTCATGAGCTGGACATAATCCAGATACTCTGCCGCCTTGTCCATCTCGGTCAGCCTTGTAAAATAGCTGTCCCCGCCTGCCGCGATAGTCACTATTTTCCCTTTGCCAAGACTGTCCATCGCTTCACGCAACGCTGCCAGAAACAGCGTGAAGTTTACTTTGTCATCCGCAGAGGATGCTATCCCCGCAACGGAAGTCCCCGGATATTCCCAATCGATGTCGATGCCGTCCAGACCATATTCCGCGATTATCTCTTTTGCGGTATCTGCCGCCAGCCTGCGGCTCTCCTCCGTGGATGCAGCCTGAGAAAATCCGTCCGCACTCCAGCCGCCCACAGACAGGACAAGCTTCAACTGCGGATTTATGCTGCGGATGCGCGCAAGGACAGGCTTTACATCCTGATGCTCCCATACGGTCCTGCCGTCCACGATATGTCCGAATGCAATGTTGACCACATCGAGGCTCCTGATGTCCTCTTCCCGCATTTGTGCCAGATGCTTTGTGCCTACATATCCGATCACTTTGTTCATTCTTTTTTCGTTTCCTTCCCCATCTTCCATACAACGCGCGGAGGTCTCCTTTTTGTCCCGTCCGCGCGCTGCATGCATTCTCTTATGTCAGGAAAATGCCGTCCGAACGAGCACTCTCCCTGATTTTATCAGTCGTTGTTCGTTACGACCTCGCCATGACCCAGATTGTAGGTAATTTCACCTTCCAGTTCAACTTTCAGGACAGTCGCAAACTCATGCATATCCATGTCCTGTGCCCAGATCCAGCATGTACCCGGAATGCCGCTCCACGGCAGGGAACCTGTATAGGTAAATTTCAGCTCCTGGCCTGTATGCAGAACACTCACCTTCTTCACAGGAGTCTTTACGCCCTTTAAGCACAGAGCCTCTGTGGGCTTATCATATACGAACAGATAGATCGTCTTTTTATCTGCGGAAAGCGTGCTGCCGCCTAAGAACTGCTGGTATACCAGGCCCTTTTCCGTACCGAATATCGCTTCCTCATGGTCATGTATCCAGCTTCCCAGATCTAACAGTATCTTCTCCTGACGCTCATCCAGCGTTCCGTCTTCCTTTGGCCCGATGTCCAAAAGCATCTTTCCGCCGAGCGTGATGCAGTCGCAGAACATGCGGACAATCTGGCCGCTCGTCTTGTAATCGTTGTCGCTGGGACGGTAGCCCCAGGAATCGTTCATCGTTGTACAGAATTCCCAAACGCCTTCGGGACCATACAGCGGGATACCCTGTTCAGGTGTCTCATAATCACCATAGCCCTGCATACGGGAATTTAAAATGACATTCGGATTTAAGCTATGCAGATACTCTCTGAATTCCGGCATCTTCCACTGAGCTGCGCTGCGCTCCCAGTCACCGTCAAACCATAAAAGGTCAACCGTTCCATAGTTTGTCATCAGCTCTCTTAACTGGTTATTATTAAACTCGAGGAACTCCTGCCACTTCTCAGGGTCTTCCGGGCCGCCTGCCGGAGAACCGAATACGTCCTTTAAGCAGTCTTCCGGCTTGGAGCCTTCCGGATATACCGTTCTGTAACGGGGATCAGACCAGTCTATCAGAGAGAAATAGATACCCGTCTTCAATCCTGCTTTATGCATCGCATCCGCATATTCCTTTACCAGATCCCTTGCCGCAGGAGTCTTTTTCACAACGCTTAAATCGCTGTACTTCGTGTCAAACAGCGCCACGCCGTCATGATGCTTTGATGTCATGACAACATACTGTGCGCCCGCCTTTTTGAACAGCTCCGCCCACTTATCCGCATCGAATTTGGATGCCGTAAAGCCTTCGCACTGCTTCATATAATCTTCATAAGAAATATTGCCGTTGTGGAACGACCAGGACTCGGAAACATCGCCCACCGCGTAAATACCATAGTGAATAAAAATACCCAGCTTTGCCTGCCGGAACCAATCCTGCATCATAATTTTGTCCTCCTCGTTTTAAGATAGAAAAAGGCATATTACCCATACAGCGTAATATGCCTTTTTACCTTCACACACTTATGCGCGTATAATTATTCTTCGTTTATTTGTGCCGTGTCTTACTCAGCGATGTTCTCAATACCCTGCATGCTCAGCCAGTTCTCCAGACCGAGTGCTTTGATGCCGTCAACATATGCCTGCCATGCAGCGTCGTCTTCAACATCCAGCTCGCCGGTAACGAACATAGCCTGCTGCTGCTCGAAGTAGTCTAAGATAGCTGTGGAGATATCGGAATACTCGTCTACCTTGTCCATGTCAACCCAGAAGGAAGGGATAACGTTCTCAGTCAGGTCTGCTTCGTAAGTCTGCTCTACAACTTCCTTCTCGTCGTAGTTCGGATTCTCCTCGATGAACTCGAAGCCTTCGGGCAGGTACTTCGGCAGAGCCTGAGGCCACAGGTTGCTCCATGCATACTGCTCCTGCTCTTCCTCAGACAGAGTGCTCATATCGATTGCATGATAACCGTCATCTTCTTTGTTTACGATTTTGCCTACAGGTCCTTTGTTACATCCGATACCATTCTCCAGTGCGAATGCATTGTCGAACCAACGGCAGATGATTTCAGGATGCTCAGCGTTGTCTGTGATAACAGCCTGTGTTCTGTAGGTGTTTGTTCCCTGCGTGTCTCTCAGCCACTTACCGCCGTTCTCAACGTTCAGGACAGGAAGTACATCATACGGGGGCTTCTCAGGGCTCTGCGGAATACCGGAGAACTCGTTGCTGCCGTAAGCGATGGAAACGCCGTACATATCCTGGTTACCTTTACCTTCCCATGTGGAAGTATCCTGTGTGAACAGCTCTACGTCAACGAGACCTTTCTCATACAGGCCGTTGAACCATGTCAGGAACTCTCTGTAGGTAGAGCTGATACCGCCGTAAGTAACTTCTTCATTCAGCATACCGATACCGGTCTTGTCCATCGGAAGGCCAAACCAACCGGTCATAGCTTCGATGTGCTTGTTGTTCGGGTCAGCAGAGAACGGAATCTCATCGCTTGCATCGCCGTTGCCGTTTGCGTCCTGATCCTTGAATGCCTGCAGAACTGCCTCGAACTCTTCTGTTGTTGTCGGCATTTCCATGTTTACATTCTTCAGCCAGTCAGTGTTGATGAAAGGTGTATAACCAACAGTCGTATCGTCTACAACATAAGGGATTGCGTAGATATGGCCATCCGGAGCCGTCATCTTCTCTCTTACGCCGGGACGATCCAGCATTGCTGTGATGTTCGGGCAGTACTTCTCGAAGTAATCTTCCAGAGGGATGAATACACCCTGATTTACACCGTATGTCAGAATCATGCTGTCAGACAGTGTCCAGCCGCCGATAACATCTGCATAGTCACCGGAGTTTAAGTCCAAGTTCAGACGCTCTTTAGCAGTCTCGTAAGGGAACAGGCGAAGCTCAACATCTACACCTGTCTGCTCCTTTAAGATAGGCATCATAACGAATTCGCCTGTAGCGCTGCTGTCGTCTACAAAGATAGAAAAGTTGTAAGCGCCCTCGTCTACGATCGGCAGACCCTCGGCATACATTAAGCCGTCCACCTTGCCATCTGCATCAACTGTCTGCTCCGCTGCAGGAGTTGCTGCTCCGCTTGTGCCCTTATCAGCGCTGTCGCTGCCGCCGCAGCCTGCAAGGGAACCCGCACACATTGCTGCAACAAGCAGTAATGCTACTGATTTCTTTTTCATGTTACTTTTCCTCCTAAAAAATTTATGCTTCTTTTTAAACGGCATATCCTGTCAGCAGGCAGCATATGCCGTCACAGCAACAATGGAATTTCTGTATCAGCCCTTTACGGAACCGATCATAACGCCCTTTACGAAATGCTTCTGGATGAAAGGGTACAGTATCAGGACAGGAACCGAGCTGATGATGATAAGGGAGTACTTCATCAGGTCGAGCAGCTGCTGCTTCTCTCTCAGCGCAGCTCTTGCCTCCGCGGTCGTTGCCGCCTGAGACAATGCATTCTGATTCGTTATCAGGATATTTCTCAGCACCAGCTGTAACGGGTACTTGTTCTGATCGGAGATATACAGCAATGCGGAGAAGTAGGAGTTCCAGTGACCTACGCCGTAGTACAGCACCAGAATAGCTGTTATCGCTGCGGACAGAGGCAGGGCTATCGCAAAGAAGAAGCGTCCCTGCGTACATCCGTCGATTTCAGCAGCCTCGTACAGCTCTTCGGAAATGTTTGTCTGGAAGAAGGTACGGGCAACGATCATGTTATACACACTCAGACATCCGGGCAGTATCAGCGCCCACATAGTATTGAGCATGTGCATATTCTTAACAACCAGATAGGTAGGTATCATACCGCCGCTGAAGAACATCGTAACCATGTAGAACAGGGTGATGATCTTCTTACCGCCGAATTTGGAACGGGACAGCGCATATGCTGTAGGAAGCGTAACCGCAAGGTTTACAATAACACCGCAGAATGTATAAACGATAGCGTTTACAAAACCGGTCATAACCTGCTTGTCTTCAAACACTTCCGCATAACCCTTTAAGGTAAAGCCGATGGGCTTCCAGAGCACCTTACCGGCGGATACCGCAGCCGGGTCACTGATGGAGGAGATGATAACCCACCACAGCGGATAAGCCACGATGAACAATATCAGTGTCAGGATGATAAAAATGACAGTATCATAAATGACGTCTTCCCGACAGCGTTTGATTTTCTTTTTGGAATTAAATTCCATTTCTCTTGTCTTTTTCATTTTCGCTCCTCCTTACCACAGGCTGTTGCCGGATAACTTATCCGCTGCCTTATTCACGATAACCAGCATGATCAGGTTGATGATCGTGTTGAACAGACCTATTGCGGTGGAGTATGACATATCGTTATTTATCAGACCGACCTTATACACATAAGTGGAAATGATTTCGGATACCTGCAGGTTCAGGTCATTCTGCAGCAGGAAGGCCTTCTCAAATCCGATGGACAGGATGCTTCCGCAGTTCATGATCAGCAGGATCGTTGCGGTCGGCAGGATAGAAGGCAAGTCGATAAAACGGATAAGCTGGAACTTGGTTGCACCGTCAACCTTCGCCGCCTCATGCAGCTCGGGGCTGATACCGGACAGAGCCGCGAAATAGATAACGGAGTTCCATCCCATCGTCTGCCATACGCCCGACCACGTATAAATGTGACGCCAGTACTCCTTCTTCGCCATCAGGTTGACGGAATCGCCGCCAAACATCTTGATAACGTTGCCGATAACGCCGACGGACGGAGACAGGAACAGGATGATCATACCACACATAACCACGGCGGAAATAAAGTTCGGCGCATAGGTTACAGTCTGGATCACCTTCCGGTATCTCTTGTGACGGAACGAGTTCAGCATCAGCGCAAGGATGATCGGAATCGGGAACGAAACGAGCAGTCCGTACAGGCTCAGAATCAGGGTATTCTTGATAGTCATTCCGAAATACGGAGAATCGAAGAATCTCTGGAAATAGTACATTCCTACCCACGGGCTGTTCCAAATGCCGGCTTTCGCATTATAACGACGAAATGCCAGCTGCACGCCGTACATCGGAATGTAGCTGAAAATAAATGTCAGAATGATACCGGGGATACAAAACAGGTACAGAGACAGGTCTCTTTTAAACGCCCGCTTTGTGCTCCCTTTCTTTTTGGGTTGCTTTGCTTTCATACACTTCTCCCTTCTTTGGTGCTGCTTGTATTACTTATCCGCCCTGCCGTCACGTTTATGGTTGATGAACATAATTGTGAACATTTCTTTTTGAGCGGATTCAGCTCTTTTTTCAAAAGTGTATTAAAAAGTGTCAAATCTTTTTAATCCTTCATGTGAAATTATTATGTATAAATAATAATCTACCAGCCTCTCGTTGTCAATGTTTTTAATGTTTTTATTTCTTTTTATACTTTTTTCACATTCAACATCGCTTTTTAATGGTTATTTTTTGTTAAAGTTGTTTTAACGCTTTTTCATTTTGTTCACTTTTGTTCATTTTTAATATTGTTCCCGCGCTTGTACATCTGATTGCACAATGGTATAATGTCCGTAATAACAGCGCCGTTTTCCAACCGCGCAGAAAAGAGGTAATGCCATGAGCAAGATCAACATCCCCATTCCTGCCGTCGATTTCCAGCCTCCGGTTTATGTATGCCGCCGCGCTGCCGGCGAATTTACGCTGGACGGCAGACTTGACAAACCCTTCTGGGAAAACGCCCCCTGGACGGACGCCTTTCTGGATATCGAAGGCAGCCATATGCCCCTCCCCCGTTTCCTCACCCGTGCCAAGATGCTCTGGGATGACGAAAACATCTACTTCGGGGCACAGCTTGACGGCGATGAGATCTGGGGACACATCACCCAGCGCGACGCCGTTATCTTCCACGACAACGACTTTGAAATATTCATCGACCCTGACTCAGATACCCAGCAGTATTATGAGTTTGAAATGAACGTTCTGAACACTGTATGGGATCTGTTCCTCCCTATCGCATACAGGGACGGCGGCGATGCCTTAAACGGCTTCGACTATCACGGCCTGCGTACAGCGGTTCATGTGGACGGCGATATCAATGACCCTTCCGCAAAAAACAACTTCTGGTCCGTTGAGGTCGTTATCCCCTTTGCTTCTTTAAATGAGTGCATCCCCAACCAGCCCGTTCCGAAGTCCGGCGATTTCTACCGCCTGAACTTCTCCCGCGTCCAGTGGAAAGTAGACGTTGAAGAAAGCGCCTTCCATAAGCGCACCGGAGAAAACGGCAGGCCGCTCCCTGAGGACAACTGGGTATGGGCACCTACCGGCGTGATAAATATCCACTATCCCGAGCTGTGGGGCTTTTTGTTCTTCGCTGATGCAGATGCGGATGACGCAGCCTTTGCCATCCCCGAGGATGAAAAGCGCAAATGGGAGCTCCGCAAGCTGTACTATGCGGAAAAGATTCATTTCGACCTCCACGGCAGCTATACCGCCGATCTTGGAGTTCTGAAAGGAATCCTGAAGGAATACGCCCCGAACGAGAAAAATGTTTCCGTAAGAGACGACCTTACTTATACTGTTGAAACTACTTCTCATGGATTCGAGCTTTCCTGCCCCGCAGAAGAAGACGGTCACAACATCGTACTGTTTGGCAACGGAAAGGTTAAGAAAATCTAAGATTTTCAAAAAAATAAGAATGAGGTTTTCCCGCCTCATTCTTATTTTTTATCCCCGTATTCTATTATGCTTCCCCGTTTTTCCGGTTTATCACTTCCATGATAGCCGCTGCATTTTTAGCGGGATCTCTAAATACGGAAGATCCTGCCACAAGCACATCAGCGCCCGCATCCAGTATCATTTCCGCATTGGCGGGTCCGATTCCGCCATCCACCTCCAGCTCTATCTGACGTCCGCACGCCGCTATCATTTCCGCCGCACGCCGAATACGTCCCGTTGACTCAGGGAAATATTTCTGTCCGCCAAACCCTGGTTCCACGCTCATGATAAGCAGAAGATCTATACAGTCCAGATATTCCTCCACCGCTTCCAGTTCCGTTCCCGGTTTGATAGAAATACCTGCCCGGCAGCCTGCGCCGTGTATCAGATCTATCGTTCCTCTCACATCTGCACAGGCTTCCAGATGAAACGTGATAATATCCGCTCCTGCCTTTGCAAAGGCTTCCACATAGCGTTCCGGCTCAATGATCATCAGATGTACATCCAGAACCATATCACAGGATGAGCGGATGGACTCCACCACGCACATCCCGTATGACAGCGCCGGCACGAACATGCCATCCATCACGTCTATGTGCAGATATTTTGCCCCCTCCCGTTTTACCTCTTCAATCTGTTCTCCCAGCTTCATGATGTCTGCCGCCAAAATCGACGGAGCCAGAATCTTCTCCATGAAATCTCCTTTCTTATCGGGTCACAAATTCTTTCACACGGCTGTAAACACCTTCGCCGTCCAGACCATATTTTACCAGCAGAGCCGCTGCCGAACCGGATTCTCCGAATACGTCGTTGATGCCGATACGGCATACAGGCGTCGGACAAAGCTCAGAAAGAGCTTCGCACACTGCGCCGCCAAGACCGCCGACTACCGAATGCTCTTCTGCCGTCACTACTTTTCCGGTCTTTTTTGCGCTCTTTACAATGATTTCTGTATCCAGGGGCTTTATCGTGTGTATATTGATAACTTCCGCGCTGATTCCTTCCGCAGCCAGCTTCTCCGCAGCTTCCAGAGCAGAATTTACCATTATTCCCGTCGCCACGATCGTCACATCCGTACCCTCGCGCAGAAGCACGCCTTTGCCCATCTCAAACTGATAATCAGGGCGGTCATTGATCACCGGAACTGCCGCGCGTCCAAAACGCATGTAAACAGGACCTTCATATTCAACCGCCGCCTTCACGCACGCTTTCGCCTCTACAGCATCCGCAGGATTTAAGATGACCATTCCGGGTATCGTGCGCATCAGGGCGATATCCTCGTTACACTGATGGGTAGCGCCGTCCTCTCCAACTGTGATGCCCGCATGGGTAGCTCCTATCTTCACATTCAAATGAGGATAGCCGATGGAGTTGCGCACCTGTTCAAACGCTCTGCCCGCAGCAAACATCGCAAAAGTGCTCGCTACCGGTATCTTGCCCACAAGTGACAGACCCGCAGCTACACCCATCATATTTCCTTCCGCGATACCGCAGTCGATATGACGCTCGGGAAATTTCTTTTTAAATACGCTGGTCTTTGTCGCCGCCGCCAGATCGGCATCCAGCACTACCAGCTCAGGATATGTCTCGCCAAGTTCAGCCAGCATCTCTCCATAGGCTTCTCTGGTCGCAATCTTTTTTATTTCTGACATAATGCTTCACCGACCCTTTCCAAATCCGCCATCGCGATCTTATATTCTTCATCATTGGGTGCTTTGCCGTGCCAGCCGACCTGGCCTTCCATAAATGATACACCCTTGCCCTTTACCGTGCGGGTGATGATAGCTGTAGGCATTCCCTTTACGGTTCTTGCCTCGTCAAATGCTGCGCGCAGCTGCGCCATATCGTTGCCGTCCTCCACATTTATCACATGGAAATTAAACGCTTCAAATTTCTTATCAAGCGGAAGCGGAGAGCATACCTCTTCCAGCTTTCCATCTATCTGCATTCCGTTATAATCCACTATCACTACGAGATTATCAAGATGCTTAAAGCCCGCCATCATGGAAGCCTCCCACACCTGTCCTTCCTCAGTTTCGCCATCGCCCAGAAGGGTGTATACACGAAAATCCTCTCCGGACAGCTTTGCGCCGAGAGCCATCCCTACCGCTGCGGAAATGCCCTGTCCCAGAGAGCCTGAGGACATATCTACGCCGGGAACCTCCTGCATACAGGGATGTCCCTGCAGATATGAACCGAGATGGCGCAGGGTCGGCAGATCCTCTACCGGGAAATACCCCCTATGTGCCAGCGCGGAATAAAGTCCGGGAGCCGTATGTCCCTTAGACAGCACAAATCTGTCTCTGTCCGCTTTCTTCGGGTCCTTGGGATCAATGTTCATCTCTTCAAAATAAAGATAGGTAAAAATATCCGCAGCCGAAAGAGATCCTCCGGGATGTCCGGCCTTTGCGCCATGCACTGCTGTTACAATGCCCTTGCGGACTTCGTTCGCCATACGGGCAAGCTCTAAATTATCCATGTATGCCTTCCTCCGTTTTTTCAGGTCATTCCTGATCCTTCTTCGTATACGCACGGATGCGTGTACAGGATTCCACTCCTATTTTTATCACACTTCACTATAGACCGTCAACCCTTCGGACAGGATTCTGTCTGAAATCGCCCTTTTCAAGACTATCCTACTATCCTTCGCACCGTCAATATCGGTCTGTAGGTCGCATATCCGTATTTTATTCCCGTTCTGACCGTACTCGCATGCACAATCCTTCCGCCGCCCAGATACAGAGCCACATGCCCTGCGTAGCAGATGATGTCTCCGGGCTGTGCATCTTCATAAGAAACCTCCCTGCCGGTGCTCCTCTGCGCCGTGGAATTGCGTGGGATACTGTAACCGTATTGTCTATATACCGACTGGATAAATCCGGAGCAATCGGCTCCGTCTGTAAGGCTTGTTCCGCCCGGAACATAAGGATTCCCCACAAACTGACAGGCATATGCGGCAATATCACTTCCGCTCGAACCGGTCGCAGGCGGAACTGTCTTTGAACCGGATTTGGAGGAGGTAACCGATGTGCTGCTCCCGGATGGCTTTTTGGCTGTCTGCGTTCCCGCCTCAGCTGCTTTTCTGGCAGCTTCTGCAGCCTTTCTGCGCTCCTCCTCTGCCCGGATAATAGCGTTTTCTTCCTCATCGAGCTTTGCCAGCTCTGCATTCTGCTGCTTTATCAGCGCCTTATATGCCGATGCCTCCTGACGCATCTTTGCTATCTGCACATCATAATCACTGGACGCCGCCTTCTTCTCATCCAAAAGCAACTGCATAGAAGCCTTTTCCTCCTCCAGCTCATACTTCTGGGCTTCCAGATCGCTCTTTTTATCTTCCAGCTCGTTTTTCTTCGCTGCCACTTCTTCCTTTATCAGAATATAACGGTTGAGCATCTGTCTGTCATATTCATACAGCTTCTCAATGTAGGTCGCCTGATTGAGCATGTCACTCCAATTAGAAGCCTGTACCATTATCTCGATATACTCGGTATCTCCTTTTTTGTACAGATAGCGTATCCGCTTTTTCATTGACTGATACTGCGCTTCCTCCTGCGCCTTTGCCGCATCGTAATCCTCCTGCGCCTTCGCTATCTTCCCCTCCGTTTCCACAATCTGATCTTCCATCAGACTCACGCTGGCGATAACCTCGACAAGCTGCGCATCCAGCTCGCTTATCTCCGCCTCGAGCACTTCCTGCTCCTCCTCCAGGTCGTTTAACTTCCCCTGACTCTCCTTATACTGATTCTGAGTGCTCTTTTGTTCATTTCTCTTATTCTCACGCTCCCGCTGGATCTCCTCACGCGTTCTTTCCGCATAAACATATACCGGCTGTCCCGCCAGCGACAGTGCAAGCGCCGCCGCCATCAGCCCTTTCCAGTGTTTTCGCATCCGTTCTTTCCCTTCTTCTTTTATGTAGATTTTCCCCTGAAGCTCATATCTTTTTACAGTATACAACAAAAAAAGAGCGGAATAAACCATAAAATGGATTCCGCTCAAAAGTTTTATAATTCGCAGTTCTTTACTGTTCTGGGGAAGGGAAGTACGTCCCTGATATTGCTCATTCCGGTCAGATACATCACACAGCGCTCGAAGCCAAGCCCGAATCCCGCATGACGCGCAGAACCGTATCTTCTAAGATCCAGATAGAAATCATAGTCCTCTTTGTTGAGTCCCAGCTCATCCATACGCTTCTCTAAAAGCTCAAGGCTGTCCTCTCTCTGGCTTCCTCCGATTATCTCGCCAATACCGGGAACGAGGCAGTCCATCGCAGCAACGGTCTTGCCGTCTTCGTTCAGCTTCATGTAAAACGCCTTTATCTCCTTCGGATAATCCGTAACGAATACAGGACGCTTATACACCTGCTCGGTCAGATAACGCTCATGCTCTGTCTGCAGGTCGCAGCCCCAGTAAACCTTGTAATCAAACTCATCGTTGTGCTTCTCTAAAATTTCGATTGCCTCTGTATAGGTCACATGACCGAAATCAGAGTTGAGCACATGGTTTAAGCGCTCCAGCAGTCCCTTATCCACGAAGCTGTTAAAGAAGTTCATTTCCTCCGGAGCATTTTCCAGCACATAGCGGATGATATATTTGAGCATGGACTCCGCCAGCATCATATTATCCTGCAGATCCGCAAACACTATCTCGGGCTCTATCATCCAGAACTCCGCCGCATGACGGGTCGTGTTGGAATTTTCCGCACGGAATGTAGGTCCAAAGGTGTAGATATTTTTGAATGCCATCGCAAAGGTCTCGCCGTTTAACTGTCCGCTCACAGTCAGATTTGCCGGCTTGCAGAAGAAATCCTGTGAAAAATCCACACTGCCGTCATCTTTTTTGGGAACATTGTTCAAGTCAAGCGTTGTTACCTGGAACATCTCTCCGGCGCCTTCACAGTCGCTTCCTGTTATCAGGGGCGTATGCACATACACAAAATCTCTCTCCTGGAAAAACTTGTGTATCGCATAAGCGATAAGAGAGCGGACACGGAACACCGCCTGGAACGTATTCGTCCTGGGACGCAGGTGAGAGATTGTACGAAGATACTCAAAGCTGTGACGCTTTTTCTGGAGCGGGTAATCCGGACCGCTTGCACCCTCTACCACAACCTCGTCCGCCTGCATTTCAAACGGCTGCTTTGCTCCGGGAGTCGCCACAATGGTCCCGGTCACGATCACCGCAGCACCTACGCCTGTTTTGGCTATCTCTGCGTAATTATTCAGCTTATCCGCCGCATATACAACCTGCAGCGGCTCAAAAAATGTTCCGTCATTGACTACAAGGAATCCGAAATTCTTGGAGTCGCGATTATTTCTGACCCAACCTCCGACGGTCACCTTCTGACCGGCAAACTGCTCTTTTTCCCTGAATAACTGTTTGATACATGTCAGTTCCATTACTCTCTCCTCACTTCCTGCATATTTTTATATAAATTTATTCTGTCTCGGTCTCTGTTTCAGCCGCAGACTCTGTCTCTGCTGCGGTTTCCGTCTCCTCTGTGGAAGTTTCTTCCGTCTCAGCAGTCTCTGACTCGGAAGCCTCTACCTCTGTTACCTTCGCATTTTTAACAAGGAACTCCGTTACCTTTTCGACCATCAGGTATTCGCGGTATCCTTTCAGCTCGCTGCCCAGCGCTTCTTTATAATCGTCTGTAGACTCGTAACCGTAATCTGTCGCCTTCTCCTCCAGGTCCTTCTCTATCTCCTCATCGGATACAGTCAGTTCTTCCTTCTCTGCAACAGCCTGTAAGAGCAGGAGCTGCTCTGTCGTCTGCTTTGCCGCCTTTTTCATCTCTTCTTCATACTGGTCTGCCTCCATGCCGTAGCTATACTGCATAAAGGTAGCCAGATCCACGCCGTACATGCTTGCCGCATAGGTCAGATTATCCTTCAGGCGGTCATAGTAACGTGTGATGAGCTCTGTCGCCTCTCCCTTTACCGTTGCGTTCGCCAGAAGCTGCTCCATCACCTTGCTCTCAACCTCTGCATCACGCTGGCTCTTTGCCGATTCCATCAGATTATCATAAACGTATGTCCGGTACTCCTCGACTGTTGAAACGCCTTCTATGCCTTTTCCTGCAATGAGTTCATCCGTCAGTTCAGGCACAACCTCTTCATACACATGATTTACTGTAACGGTAAATACAACGTCTGCGCCTGCCAGATCCGCATTGCCGTAATTCTCGGGAAAGGTCAGGTTCAAGTCCTTCGTCTCGCCCTTCTTCATGCCGATAACGCCGTCTTCAAAGCCGTCGATAAAAGTATTGGAGCCGATCGCCAGCTCATAGCTGTCGGAAGCGCCGCCCTCAAACTCTTTGCCGTCCTTCTTGCCGACGTATTTGATATCCGCAATGTCGCCGTCCTTTGCCGCACGGTCAACCTCTTTTTTCTCCTTGCTGTTGGTCAGCATATTCTGGATGTAGGATTCTACCAGCTCGTCAGAAACCTCCGGTCTGGTCACGGTTACCTCCAGCCCCTTATACTCGCCCAGTTCCACATAATCTCCAACGATCAGATTGTCCAGATAAGCTTCTTCCGGATAAACCTTCTCTTCTGTTTCGGTTTCTGCGACAGACTCTGTTTCCGTTCCCGCTTCTGCCGTGCTCTCCACCGCTGCGGTCGTCTCGCCGGCCTCCTTCTCTCCGCATCCTGCCAGCATCATCGCCGCAAGGCAGGCGCCGGTCATCGCCATTGTAAATCTTTTCATAATAGTTCCTTTCCTTTTGCCGTCCAGCGGCCTCTTAATAGACTGTAATGTTCTGAGTTTAGCACATTTTTACCCGCTTTACAAGACCGGTGAGAGCAAACGGCTGATTTGTTCCTTGAACCGTATCCAGAGGTTCCGGCTCTTGTACATATCCTTTGTGATACGGGTGGACAGCTTTAAGTCCTCCTTAAAGATGTGCTCCATTTTCTGAGCTACTTTTTCATCATATATCATCGCGTTTACTTCGAAATTGAGCGAAAAGCTGCGGATATCCATATTTGCCGTTCCATAGCAGCATGCCTCGCCGTCAATGGAGATTCCCTTGCTGTGCAGAAATCCGTTGTTATAGGTATAACAGTTTGCTCCCGCCATGATCAGCTCACCCACATATGACAGCGTTGCCCAATATACGAACGGGTGGTCCGGTTTACAGGGTATCATCAGGTTCACTTCCACGCCCGACATGACAGCGACTAAAAGAGCTGTCTGTATGGATTCATCCGGGATAAAATAAGGCGTCTGTATATAGATGCGCTTTTTCGCCTTATGTATCAGCCTAAGATAATTGTCCCTGATATTCTGGGAAATGCAGTCCGGCCCGCTGGACACTATCTGAATCCTCGACGTGCCGGGCTTTTCATTGCAGGTGACAAAATATTTCGGGTCTGCAAACAGATTCTCCCGTGCAGCATAGTCCCAATCCTGAATATAGCGCATCAAAAGACCGCCCACAGCGCCGCCGCATATCCGAAGATGCGTGTCCCTCCAGTGGCCGAACTTCGGATCGAGTCCGATATACTCTTTTCCGATGTTAAAACCGCCCACATAACCCACGCGTCCGTCTATCACTGCTATCTTTCTGTGGTTTCTGTAATTAACGCGTAAATTCAGCTGCCCGAACAGCGCAGGAAAAAAGACCGCGGTCTTGATCCCAGCCGCCTCTACCTCTTTCCAGTAACCTTTCCTCACGCTGCGGCATCCCATCGCATCATACAATATCCGTACTTCTACGCCTGACGCCGCTTTTTCCACGAGCACATCCTTTATCCGGTTAAAAAGAAGATCGTTCTTAATAATATAATACTGCAGGAAAATATAGCTCTGCGCGCTTCGGATATCCTCTAAAAGGGCATCAAACTTGTCATTTCCATCCGTAAATATCTGCACATCATTGTCACCGGAGAGCACCGCCCCGGCGCTTTGCAGATTAAAAAACACCAAATCCGAAAATTCCTTCATCTCAGGCGCCTTCTGTTCCAGCTCACGGCTCCTCACACTGTATTCCTGCCGCCGTACCGCTTCGTTCACCTGCTCTTCTATTCCCTTTATCTTGAACATCCTGCGCTTATGCATATCCGTTCCCGCCAGAAGATACAATAAAAATCCAACGCCCGGGATCGCGTTCAGCACGAGCAGCCAGGCCCACGCGGACTTCGGCTCTTTACGCTGGAAAAAAATAATGATGATTGACAGGATAAAATTCAGTATCAGCATATGGTCGCCGACAAACACTGCCGCATCACGTATATACATCCATATCTCATTCCATAATCCCATATCCGTCCTCCCGTCTCCTGCCGGCAATTTATTTTCCGATATGTTATTGTCATCGGCAAGTCAGTAAACAGCATTATACCCTACCGCCCCTGAATCTGCAATAAAACTCCTTGTACAATACGGCAAATTCTGCTAAGATAGTAATAGTTTCAGCTTTTAATCTGGAAAGCTGCTATTTTAATCGGAATCAGAGGAGGAACAGCACCATGAAACCCTGGGTTATCGCACTGATCGTGGTCCTTGTCGTTCTCGTCGCCATCTTTGCCGTCCTTTATTTTCTGGGCAACAAGATGCAGAAGAAGCAGGCGGAACAGGAACAGCAGATCCAAACCTATAAGCAGACAGTGACAATGCTTGTTATCGACAAAAAGAAGATGAGGATAAAGGAAGCCGGCCTGCCGCAGATGGTCATCGACAGCACGCCGAAGCTCATGCGCCGCTCCAAGCTTCCCATCGTCAAGGCAAAGATTGGTCCGCAGATCATGACGCTCGTATGCGATGAGAAGATTTTCGACATCGTACCTGTAAAGAAAGAAGTCAAAGCGACCGTCAGCGGTATTTACCTGACCAACGTCAAGGCTCTCCACGGAAGCCTTCCCCAGCCGCAGAACACCAAGAAAAAGGGCTGGTTCAAACGCAATATCGAGAAGCTTCAGGAAAAGGCAGGCGCAAAGCCTATCAAATAATCCGGCTTCGTCCGATAAAGTCCATATGCAAAACGAGGGTGCCGAAAACGGCACCCTTTTCATTTCATTCCTGCCCTGCCGCCTTCATCTTCCAGCCATGCACCCGCCGCACTGTTTTTGGCGCCGCTGTCAGAAGCAGCAGATATATCCTGTTTTTCTTTGTCAGATAGGGATTCGTAAGCGTATCCTTTATGTGAGAGCGCAGATAACGTTTCACATTCCGGTAAAACCCGTCCGTGCCCGTCATCATTGCCACCGGTATATGAAGCAGGTAATCCAGCCGTTGGAACAGCCCGAACCGGACCGCCTCTTTTTGAAGCGACGGATAGTTTTTCCCCACAAGCCCCTCTATAAAGTCCGCATTATCCACAATATCCACAAATACTCTGGAAAAATCGTTCTTATCTTTTCTTCGCGTATTACTTCCCGTCCGGTAAAAAACGTGATACATCTGCTCCGGCACGATATGTACCGGCGCGCCTGTCCCCAACATATCCACGAGCAGATAAAAATCCTCATTGAGCCGCCCTTCCGGGAATATCCTGCCCCGGAACAGCTCCTTTTTTACGAGTTTTGTACAAAATGAGCAGTCGCCCTCGTGCAGAAGCAGCGTCCTCAAAAACTCCTCCGCACTCCGCGTCACCTCCTCCTTTGGAGGCACACATACATCCGGCCGACGTTCTCCCGTTTCGTCTATCTCATCCCGTGACGCCTGAGCGATGGGAACGCCTGATAAAACCGCCGCCTTTAACAGCCGCTCATACATCTGCGGCTCTATCCAGTCGTCGCTGTCCACAAAGCCGAGCCATTCTCCTCTCGCCTCCTGTATCCCAAGATTTCTCGCAGAGGAAGAACCTCCGTTTTCTTTATGAAAAACACGGATGCGCCCGTCCTTTTGCGCCAGTTCGTCGCACAGCTTTTCCGTCCCGTCTGAAGAACCGTCGTCCACCAGCAAAATCTCCAAATTTTCCCATGTCTGTCCGCAGATACTTTTCACGCATCTTTCCAGGCAATCCAAAATATTGTATACAGGTACTATCACACTTATCAGCGTCTGTTCTCTCATCCGTCAAGCCTTCCTTCGTCATATTTCCAACGTGCGGAAAGCTTCGGCGCTTTCGCCAGCGGCCCGCTCTCCGGCAGCATAATCGTTCCTGACTTCCAGCCTTCATAAAAGTCAAGACACCGCTGCGCCGCACAGTCTGCGTTCCATTCCCCTGCTATCGTATGGTACGCCTCCCTTCCCATCCGCTCTGCTGCGCCCGGGTCTGCAATCAGGATTTCCAGCTTTTTTTCAAACTCTTCATACTCCCTGTTGTAAACAAGACCGTTTTTACCGTCTTTGATCAGGAACGGCGCAGCTCCTGTCTCTGCATTGCTCACAACGCAGCAGCCGCTGTTCATCGCCTCGCTGATCACAGCGCCCCATCCTTCCAGATAATTACTCGTAAACAAATGCACATGACAGCGCTCCATCACATCACGCACCCGTTCCGGCGGCTGGAAGCCGTAAAATATCACATCCTGCTCCACCCCGTTTTCCTGCACGCTTTTTTTCAGCTCTTCTTCCATCGTTCCGCCGCCGACCATATGCAGCCGGAAGCGACAGCCCTTCTTTTTTAAAAAAGCCGCTGCCCGTACCGCAAACTCCGGATGCTTTAATGATATCATGCGCCCGGCCCATACGAGCTCCAGCCTGTCCGACTTCTTCTTTTCAAACAGGCTTTCCAGAGGATAGCGCAGCGTCTCCGGAAAATAGCCAAACTGCAGCATCTTTCCGGGATAGGCATGTATGAGTGAAAAATCTGACGCCACATATGCGCCGCAGCATAAAAGCCACACGGGCTTTTTACGGAAACGGATATGTTCCTTATATTTTGCCAGAAGCCCGCGGGGAGAAAGCGCTTTCCACTGTCCTTCACGATAAATACGCTCGCTCACCCGAAACGTCAGCTTTCCTGCCTCCATCCGGGGCAAAAACAGATCCGTCCGCTCCGTCCAGCCTGCGAATACCAAATCCGCCGTATCTATCAGCTCTCTGCAGCGCTCCTCTTCCTCCCACGCGTTTATCACATAAGGAAGCGCGTCCGCATCCAGCCCCCATCCCATCTGAAGCCTTTCCTCATCCATCCTTTCGGTCTGGATGAAATGGTAATCAGCCCCCAGCCGCTCATACAGCGCCTTTGAAAACGGTATCTGATGATGATTGATAAAATTCGATATAAAAACTGCCCTCATGCTCTCCCTCATCCCGGGACATCACACGATCTCCCTGTAAATCTCCAGCAGCCTGCGGTAATTTTCATCTCCGTTGTACTGCTCTGCCGCCGCCTTTTGCTCCGTTTCCGAAAGCTTTCCGGCAAACATATCGTCCGTCAGAATGCGGCACACCTGCTCCGCTATCCCGTGTACATCCCCTTTTTCAAATAAAAGTCCGCTCACGCCGTCCTCTATCACATCGGGAATCCCTCCTGCGCAGCTTGCTGCCACCGGCACGCCCAAAAGCTGCGCCTCTGCCACCGAATTCGGAGAATTTTCCACCGCAGACGGACAGACAAACACATTTGCCGAAAGATATTCCGCCTTCATCTCCTCCGCCGAAAGCTTCCCGAGGACGCGCACCTTTCCTTCCAGCCCGTTTTCCTTTATCAGCCGTCTCAGATATCTTCCATATGCCGGAATCTTTATCCTGCTCTTTATTCCGTTCATTCCGAGGATACTGTTTCCTGCCGTTTTGATATGGGCTTCCGGACACTTTTGCAGGATTTCCTTCATTGCCTGCAATAAATAATGAAAGCCCTTCAGCGGGTAATCTCCCTGGCTCAAAAAAATTTCTCCTCTGTGACAATCCTCCGCTTTCCAGCTTCCTTCATAAAACTGAGGACGCATCGTCTCCTTCATTTTATGATAGACTGTTTCCGGATTGATACCGAGACTTATCGTTTTATCGAACTCTGTCCGTCCCGTAACGTGACCGGACAGACAAAGCTGCCTTTCTTCCCAGACGGCACGGCGGTAAAACTTCTCCTGCTGCTGCCGGATACTGTCCTTCTTTAAAATGTCCCGGAGAGTACGTCCGCTCTGCACGGACTCCGGAAGATCCGCCATATAATTTTCCGCACAGGCGATACATAGTCCCTGCAGCCCGGTCAGCGTACGATCCGGACGGTTCCATACCTTGGCGCATGCATATCCGTGAGGGAATTCCGTTCCGAACAGATGCACCATGTCCGGAGCAAAGTCCTTTAAAATACGCTCAAATGCAGGCTCCAACGCCCCATCATACAGCTCAGGCCGCTCCAAATCCTCCTGAAAACCATAGCATTTTACTTTTTTTCCGTTTTTGCCGAGCAAAAGCTCTCCACAGAACGGTTCCTCATCCTTTGCAACCGGAAAACATATGCCCAGCTCCAGCTCCGTTTTTTCCTCTTCCAGATATCTGCCGAGCGCACCGGAAAGCCATCCTTCACGCACACTGTATTCCCGCCCCAGCGCCTCGGCAACGGCAGGCAGCATGATATTGCAAACCCATAATACCTTCATCATTTCACTTCTTCCCTTTGAGCAGCTTGTAAATACCGGTCTTTACCTTATTGTAAGTGCCCGCATACTTCTCGCTCTCCGCCAGCTTCGTCCGTACGGGCTGCAATGTCAGCAGCATGACCGCTTTATAGCGCAGTACCTTTTCACGTCCCAGATACCGCTTCGTTATCTCCTCATGCTCCTGTTCCGAAATACGCCGGTTTTCCTTCGTCTCCGAAAATCCGCCGCCTTCGTAGTCCGCAACCAGAAGCTCTGTATACACCGCTTCCGCTTTTCTTTCATAAATGCAGTACAGGAAATGCTCATAATCCGCCCGCACCTTATATTTTGTATCATAGCCGCGCTTTTCAAACAGCCTCGCATCATAAAAGCACACCTGATGACAGGGCACATTGCGGTAACAGGTAAAATCATTCACCTCCGGCGCAGAATATATCACGCTTTGAGTATCCAGCCTGTACTGATTGCCGTAAAAAATCCGTTCCCGCTCCTTATAGGCGATGCCTGCAGACTCATCCGCAAACTTTTTCCTGCCGCCCAGACTCCCTCTCTTCCGCTCTATCACATCCGCCATTCTTGCGAGTACCCGGCTATCGTGAAAATGATCTCCGCAGTTTAAAAACAGCACATACTGCCCGGTCACCTGCTCCAGGGCCTGATTCATCCCGTCATAAATTCCTTTATCCGGCTTTACGGACACTTTTATCCGGCTGTCCGCCGGAAGCTGCTCCAGGCTGCCGTCCGACGATCCGCCATCCTTTACGATGATCTCATAATTTCCGTACCGCTGGTCCAGTATGCTCTGTACCGTCGGCAAAAGCTTCTCCCCCGCATTTAAGCATACGACTACGATGCTAAAAGAAATCTGCGCCATTTATCCACTCCTTATCTGTAAAAATCCACGTTTTATAAGGCAGCACCCGAATCCCGCCGCCCGACGCCGTTTTTAAGAACCAGAAAAAATACAGCAGGCATATCGCAAACACCAATCCTTTCAGCGCTTTTCTGCGTCTTTCGTCTTTTACGCCCGCAAGCAGCCCCGGCACGAGAAACAGCTGCGGCGTTACTGCATAATAGGCGATACGTGACACCAGAGGCAGAAAAGAGCCGCCGGTATATGCCAGCAGTCCAAGAAAATTAAGCTTTAAATAAAACCGGTTTTCCTCATCCTCCCGGCTCTCCTTTCCGCAGGCAAGCGCCAGCAAAAAGACAAGCACACACCGGAATATCCCCGCTGCATTCGCTCTTAACCCGATATCCTGAGATAAATAAACTGTGTCCCTGTAGGTAGGATATATCTTCAAAGCCAGCTCCAGGATCGGCCGCTGAAACAAAAAGGCAAAAGCCCCGACAGCTGCCAGTGCCCATGCAAACCAGCTCTTCCATTTCAGATGTGCCAGTATATAGAGCGGAATGACCAGCAGCACTGACTTATGAAACAGCGCCGCGAACACGATCCACAGGCAAAAGCCGCCGTACTGCCTGCGCCTGAGAAACCGGATACTGTAAAGTGCCACAGACAGCGCAAAATAATAGCGCACCGTCGTGAACGTTCTGAAATATATGCCGAGCAGCACGAACATCATAAAGCTCACGCCAAAATCCACGCTCTCATCGTCCATCGCCTTTAAGAAAAAAAACGCCGTTCCCGCCCCGAAAAGCGCAAATACGAGCAGATAATTTTCATAGCCTGACAGCGTATATATAATCCATACGACAATATTAAAGCCGATTTCCGTCACCACATAGGCGCTGTCCGTTCCTGCCCATATCTCATGAAAATTTTCCACATATTTTCCGTAATCGTTGCCGACCTCTATCCTCAATCCTGCCAGCCCCGCCAGAATAATAAAGAGCGCAGACAGACACACATAGTCCAACATCCGCCTCCGGGAAAGCATTCCGCCGCCCGCATGCATCCGCCTCCTGCCTTCCACCAACATTGCCAGCGCGGTCGTAAGCGCTGCGACCCCGAAATAAAACGCCATTCACAGCCCTCCCTTTGCATCCCTGATGCCGGAAAACAGCGCTTTTTTGGCGTCCTGAGCGGACAGCTCCTTCAGATTTCCTTTCATCTTATGCAGAAACCGAAAGCCCATCAGCCCCGCCAGCGCGCCGTAGAGCTCATGGTAAAGCACGCCCCTGTCATGGAAAAATCTCTCGTCATAGCCAAAAAACCAGGTAGACGGACGCGGCTTTTCCTCGCCTATCTCCTCCGGCACAGCGTAAATCTTAAGCCCCGCCTTTAAAGAATCATGTAAAAACAGGCTGTCCTCACCGTTGGCATATTTTGCCCCGCCCCCGAAAAAGAGCGAATAGGTCAGGTTCTTTTCCTGCATCCTCCGTGTCCGAACCGCAATGCTGTAAGCCGGATAACGCCCGCTGTTGTACCAGCGTACCCGGTGAAAGCTGTCTGTCCAGTATGTTCTGCGGCTTTCCTGCACACGCACATTAAACAGGAGCATATCCGCCTCCGGATGCTGTTCAAAGGCTCTCAATATCCTTTCCGCCGCGCCTTCATCATAGACAATATCCTCGTCTGAAAACAGGGCGATATCGCCGTCCGCCCGCAGGAGAGCATTATTTCTGGAAAGCCCCACGCCCCGCTCTGCAAAATGCCAGCAGCGCACGCTTACGCCGTCCTGCTCCCACTCCTCGTAGCGGTTTTCATCGCACTGGTCTATCAGTATCGTATCCGCAGGCAGCCTCATGCGCTGTGCCAGCTGCCTTACATCCTGCTTTAACGCGGAAACAAGAATCTGCAGCTTCATCCCTGCTCCTCCTTCCCGCCCCGTCCGTAGTAGAGCCTTAAAAACGTTTCGTCAGCCTCCTCCAGAATAACGCCCGCCACGTCCACATCCTGCAGGGAAAGCTGCTCTGTTGCAAATAAGAGCTGACTCCTATTCGCAGTCCCCCACTCCGCCGTGATAAGCACCGGAAGCTTCCGAAGCTTATCATAATCCACCCTCGCAAAGAGGATATCCTCCAGCTTCACCTCGCAAAATCCGGTCTTTTCCCCACAGTGCGTCAGATTCCGGTTTAAAAGTGTTTCCCACCGGATGTCCATCCTCCTTGTGCGATAGCCGTACATCGGAAGCTTACTGCATTTTTTGACATCCTCAGCCAAAAGAAGGGTATCGTCCAATGCATAACGAATGCAAAGCCCGACAATACCCGCAAAAATTCCCAGAATAAGCCCCAGTATCACTGCATTCCACACTTTATTCTCTATCTCGACGGGCCGGGCCGGAACCGCCTTCCACACTTCTATCGCCGTAAGCCCCCGATCCTTCATCGTCTGTCCGAAAACTGTCATCGCCTGATTATATGCAGCCGCTATCCGATTGGAAAGATCGCCGTCCTCTGTCGTAAAATATGCCGTCAGGAACTGGGGATCAGAAACGATCTCCGTACTGACGGACTCCTCTATCACACTCCTTTCCGTATCCGGAAGAAGCGGGAGCACCTCTTCCATGACCCGGTCGGAACGCATCATATCGCCCCATGTATAGGCATTGTATTCGTTTACAAAATCCTTCAACACCTCATCGTCCTCATGGATATCATAAACGATAGAATACATAACCTCCGCCCGATACTGCTCCGGTCCTGCCGTAAGCGACCGGACAAGCAGATAAATCCCTCCTGCAAAAAGAGCGCCAGCGAAAGCTGCCGCCATTAAAATCCCTATTTTGTTGATGAACCAGAGGGCAAAGCGCTTTTCGTCCATGCCCTCCCGCCAGAATCCTTCGTCTCTTACAGGTTTCAATACTTATTCCTCCTCGCGCGCCTGTTTTTTCATCGCCGTTACCTGCTTCTCATCAACACCCTCCGTGCTGTCCGGTGTAAACAAAATCTTGAGCGTTAAAAGCATCAGCTTCAAATCCAGCCACACAGAATAATTTTCGATATAAAAAAGGTCGAGCTTGAGCTTGTCATAAGGCGTCGTATTATATTTCCCATATACCTGCGCGTAGCCGGCAAGACCCGCCTTTACCTTCATCCGGTATGCAAATTCAGGCATCTCCTCCATATATTCCCGGATTATCTCAGGGCGCTCGGGTCTGGGCCCGATAAAGGACATCTCTCCCTTTAAAATATTAAAAAGCTGAGGCAGCTCATCAATACGGACTGCCCGGATAAATTTCCCGACCGGAGTGATGCGGGAATCGTTTTTTGCAGCCAGCCGCGCCACGCCGTCTTTTTCCGCATCCACCTTCATGCTCCTGAACTTCAAAATCTGAAATTCCTTCGCATCCCTCGTACAGCGTATCTGCTTGTACAGCACGGGACCGCCGTCATAAAGCTTGATAACGATTGCCGTGATGAGCATGAACGGCGACGACAGAACGATCAGTATGAGCGCGCACAAAATGTCTATCACCCGTTTGGCTATCCGCTGCTCAATATTCAGCGCATATTCCCTCGTCAAAAGGATGGGCGTATCAAATAAATGAAGCTGCTCGCTGCCCTTTATAAGCACGTCGGGTATCTTCGGCATCATATACACACGGATAGAACGGCTGTAACAATATTTCAGCAGCACGTTCCTGTCTTTTGTGTGGATATCCCAGAGAACGACCGCATCATACTCCGCCACAGCGGCGATTATCGCCTCATAGCCCTCCTTGATATTCATGCAACGCTCCACCCGGTATTTATCCTGACGGCTCGCAAACTTACGCAGAATATCCTCCACCGGACGCTCCCCGTGTATCAACAGCAGCCTCCGCGGCGGGAACGCCCTGCGATAGATAAGATTGCATAGCCATCCCCAGATTCCCGCAAAAATGACCTGATATACCGTCATCGCGATCATATGCTGGCCGCCTATCAGAAACCAGCCGTACATCAGGGAAAGCTGCGCATAGGAGATGACATTTACGCACAGGAGCGCAAAAAGCTGCGATAAAAAAATATCGAGCGGTTTTAAATATCCTATCTTCAACGCCCCGTAGGTGTTGGAAAAGAAAAACAACAGCACAAAGTACAGCGCCACCATCAGCAGATGTCCGTTAAAATTAAACCTGTTTTCCGTTTTCCAGTAAATATGATGATAATAATAAGTAAACCAGTCATGCACATAAAATCCTGTCAGCGCACACAGTCCCAAAATTCCCAGCACCAGTATGATCAGCCGTTTGGCAGAATCTTTTTTTCTCATGTGTTCCTCCGTTAAAACAATAACCCTTCAGATACGCCGCAGCGTCGCCCGCACAGCCCAAAAGCAGAAATGCCACGCGCTCTTTATAACAGAAAGTCCTTCCTGTTTCCGGTAAAGCCCCCATATCCGCTTGAGCGCCTTTGCCTTATTGGATGAGAGCGACTTTTTCGGTCTGCGGTAGATAACCAGATTTTCATTCAGCCCGAACGCTGTATTCCCTGCGCGCAGTATCTGCCACCACATCGCCGTATCCTCGCTTGGCACGTCCGGCATCACGAGAAGTTCATCTGAAAGCTTCTCCCGGTCGAACAGCACCGTACTCGTAAATATCACAGTTCTGGACAGCGCCTCCCGATAATCCAGTCGCTCAGGCACGCGCACGACTTTCCCCGTTCCGACCGCATTTTCATCTCCGAATTCATATCCCGAAAAGACAAACGCTGCCCCGGTCCGCTTCAAAAATTCAAATTCTTTTTCCAGCTTGTCCGGCCTCCACACATCGTCCGCATCCAGAAAACAGAGATAACGTCCCTGCGCCTGACTCGTTCCTAAATTCCTCGCATTCGCTGCGCCTTTTATCCCGTCCTTCTGGGTAAGCACCCGGATACGGCTGTCCTGTGCCGCAAGCCTTTTTGCCATCGCAGCGCTTTTGTCCGTGGAATGGTCGTCCGTCAGCAAAAGCTCCCAGTCCTCATAGGTCTGCCCCAGCACGCTCTGTACGGAAGCCTCCAGATACATCTCCGCATTGTAAACCGGCATCACAATGCTGATCATTCCATCACGCTTCATGTCACAGTTCTTCCTTTACCAGATAAATAGGTCTGTTTTTCACTTCCATATAAGTCTTTGACAAATACTGTCCCAGTATCCCCACACAGAAAAGCTGTATGCCGGACACCAGCAAAATAATACATACAAGCGACGGCCAGCCTGCCACCGGGTCATGATAGATGAGATTTTTAATGATAAGGGCAATTATCGCGATAAAAGCCGCCGCACAAAATACAACGCCCATCACCGACGATATCGCCAGCGGCACTGTGGAAAATGCGGTTATCCCATCCAGCGAATATAAAAACAGCTTCCAGAAATTCCACTTCGTCTCACCGTGGGTTCGCTCTACATTTTCATATTCCAGCCATTTTGTTTCATAGCCGACCCAGCCGAATATCCCCTTTGTAAAGCGATTGTATTCGCACATCGATAAGATAGCGTCCACGACCTGACGGGTCATCAGCCGGTAATCCCTCGCCCCGTCCACTATCTCCGTCTTGGATATTTTGTTCATCAGCTTATAAAACATTCTCGCAAAAAGCGACCGTATCGGCGGTTCTCCCTTTCGTGTCACGCGGCGGGTCGCCACGCTGTCATAGCCCTGTTTGATATAGGAAAACATCTCCGGCAGCAGCGAAGGCGGGTCCTGCAGGTCCACATCCATCATTACCACATAATCTCCCTTTGACTTCTGAAATCCGGCATAGATACCTGCCTCCTTGCCGAAATTTCTCGAAAATGATACCAGATGGACTCTCCCGTCCTTCTCGTGCAGCTTTTTTACCTCTGCGGCCGTAGCGTCCTTCGATCCGTCATCAATATAGATGATTTCCAGATCCAGCCCCTCCCTTTCCAGAAAATCTGAATTTTTCATCATTTCTTCATAGAAAATGGGCACATTTTCCTCTTCATTATAACAGGGTACGATTACGCTTAATAACATTTAATTCCTCTCCATGCGGACTCTGTCCGCTATCCTCGCTATGTATTCACTGTTGGTAGGCCGCGCCGATCCCGCCAGACGGCTGAACCCGAAAAGCTCCTCAAACACATCCGTATTGCCCCGCTCCCACGATACCTCTATCGCATTGCGTATCGCGCGCTCCACCCTTTGAAGCGTCGTTTTGTATCTGCGCGCTATCACCGGATATAAAAGCTTTGTAACGCTTCCCACCAGTTCCATATCAGAGACGGACAGAATGACCGCCTCCCTTAAATAGTAATATCCTCTCAAATGAGCCGGTATTCCCAACTCCAGCATAAATTCCGAAACATCTCTTTCCAGCATGCTTTCCATTTCTACAGTCATAATACCCTCATTTCCGCCGCCAGGCGACATTTTTGTGGCAGAAAGCATGCGCCGCAAAAATCGCGTCATGCTGTTTTTCTGTCACTTTTTATCATATCACCCAAAGGATTGACTGCATATAAAAAGCCATCGTGAAATTCCGAGATTTTTCGAGAAATTTTGCACCGCGCTCCCGGAAAGAAGAACTTTTCCGGCTTACAACCGCTCTGTCCTTCCCTGCTCCTCCAGCGCCTCGACCGCTTCCTTCACGCGCTGCGCCTGACTTACCGGACAGACAAGAATCGAGTTCTTTCCTTCCACTATCACAAGCTCCTCTGTGCCTATCGCGCACACCAGCTTGTCCGTGCCATACACAACACAGTTTTTCGCATCGATAAGGAGTGTATCCCCTTCAGAGATATTGCCGGCGTCATCCCGTTTTCTCACCGCATCCAGCGTATCCCAGCTTCCCACATCATTCCAGCCAAAATCGCCTTCCAGCATAAGCACTCCTTTTGCCCGCTCCATGATACCGTAATCCACGGAAATCCTGGGAATCACAGGATAAACCTCGTGAAGCACCTCCTGCTCCCGGTCCGTCCCCATTGCCTGTCCTATCTGCTCCAGACAGCCGTATACATCAGGAAGGAGCTCTTTAAAATATCGCAGTATTGTAGATGCCTTCCAGATGAACATGCCGCTGTTCCACGCATAGCAGCCCGCATCCACATAGCCCTTCGCTGTCACGAGATCAGGCTTTTCCACAAATTCCTCCACCCTGCGCCACGTCTTTCCAGGCTCTTCCACGCTCCTGATATAGCCATATCCTGTAGAGGGAAAGGTCGGACGGATGCCGACCGTCACAAGCGCGTCTGTCTCCTCGACTGCCTGTATCGCTTCCTTCATCACACGGGTATATTCCTTTTCGTCACGGATATAGGCGTCTGCCGCAAAAATGCACATCACGCCGTCGCCGTATTTGTGAAGTATCTCCATCGCCGCATAACCGATACACGCCGCCGTATTGCGCGCCGCAGGCTCTGCAAGAATATGATCCTTTGCCACGCGCCCCATCGTGCGCTCCAGCATCAGCTGCGCCTGACTCTCATTCGTCACGATAAAAATATCTTCTTTTTCCATCAGGTCATGCTGGCGGTCTATCGTCTCATTTACCAGAATATCCCTGCCCGACAGATTTAAAAACTGCTTCGGTTCCGCCTTTGTGCTGAGCGGCCAAAACCGCGTCCCGCCGCCGCCGGCCATGATCACGCCATATGTTTTCATGCTTCCGATTCCTTTCAAATGCTATCTGCGCTGCCGGAATCCCGACTCCAATGTGCCGTCCCGCAGCTCTATTTTTTGCACGATAGGGGACGAGGGAAATTTGTTGTAGCCTATCTGTCCCCGGTCTGTGGGGACATAGATCGTTACCCCGTCCACCTCATACGTTTCAGCAGGACTGTCCACATAATCCTGCTGATAGATATAATAAGGCTGTCTGCCAAGCTCTGCTGTCATCTGTATCAGATTATACCCCTTATAAAGCAAAAAAGCTACCAGCAATCCCACAAATACCCTGTAAAGCACGGTCTGACGGCTTATCTTCGCCGCTCCAGCCCCCTGTGCCATCACATACAGACTGCCAAATGCTGTCAGCGGCAGAAAAAGCACATAAAAATATCCGTACCGTACGAGCGGTGCGCCGAACTGCCAAAAGAAAAATCCGAGCGCCGCAGCAGCCTGCAGGAGTGCAAAACTGAAATACTCCATTCCCACGGGCTTTAACACCATTGCTTTTTCCGCATTCTGCGCTATGCCCGCTCCTTTTCGCACATTCGCTTTTTTCCCTTCGCATAGTCCCTTACATACGCTGTATACCGCCAAAGCTGCGCTCACAGGCACTGCCGCCCAGCCGGCAAACACAAGACTCCTGTCCAGTCCCGCCTGACTCTTAAGCCAGTTCGGAAACCACCGGGAAAACGGCTGCTCCAGCTGATACACGTCAAAAATCTCCATCGCATAAGCACGTATTTCCTTTGCATCACTATCCGCATATCCCTTTGAGATTTTCCAGTCCACATCAAACCAATCAAAAAAGGTAAACGGATAAAACAGCCAGCCGGAAATAACAACGTTGCGAATCAGATATGGCAGGGCTATCACAATGCCAAGCCCGATAAACAGAGCGGTCTGCTTCCATCTTTTTTCTTTCAAAAGCCGCGCCGCCGGATAAAGCGCCAACAGCAAAAGCACCGCAGTGGAAAGCTTGACCGTCGCCGCATATACGAGATACAGACTCAAAAATGCGTAGGGCAGGATTTCTTTTTCCTCCCCCTCCCACAATTCGACCCATGTCATAACCACCCAGAACAATATCAGCATCGCAAAATAGTCTGATGCCGGGGATACCAGCTCCCGGAATACCGCCACCAGATAGAAAATACATCCTGCATACAAGAAATCCGATACCCGCACTCTTTTTCTCGCCGGAAGTGTCAAAAGCCCGGTACATTTGACCGCGCACAGCAGTGCAAAAAATCCCGCCACGCAATGCATCGGGTATTTCATGAGCCCTCCGCCCCCAAACAGGGCGCAGAGAGCAAACGCCCCGCTGTTGTAGCCGAATCTGCTGTGCAGGTTCGCCAGCCCCGGAACCACTCCGTATTCCTCTATCCAGCGTATCGCCTGCGCATGATACAGGCCCGTGTCATAATGCATATATCCCCGCGATGATCCATACGCGAATAAAAGCGTCAGAAAGGCATATAAAATCCACTGTCCTTTTCCTGTTTCTGCCGCCTTTTCCCGGAAAAATCCTGCAATCGGCTTTCTGAGCACGATACCTGTCCCGATGCAAAACAGTATCACAGGGATGTTCGCCAGCAATCCCACGCCGCGAAAAAGGCTGAAATACTCCGCATATACATTCAGCACAAGGAGCCCCGCCATTATATAGGAAACGCCGGAACGCACCCGGTATCCGTCCCTTTTTGTCCATCCCGCACAGAGCCGGCAGACAAGGGTCACTGCCGCAAAGCCCGTCAAAAACGCTACCGGCACAAAATAACACCATTGGAGCAATATCATCAACATCGTATATTTTTTCCTTTCCCTGTCTGTAAATGGTAACAAAAATATACCATGCGCCAGAGGGGATTGCAACCGGTTGAACCGTTTGAGGCTGTCGTAAACAATAACGGAACCGCTGCCTTTTAAAACGCCGCGCTTGCAAATTCTGTTCTGCGCCACTAAAATGATGATAGAAATGATTTGATACGAGGAGGCACTTCATGACATCACGATATTTTCCGGCGCTTGCCAGCGTCGTTCAGGCATTTTTTGCAGCGTTTTCCCTGTGTGTGCTGGGGGGCATTTCCCCTGCGGATATTTTATCCATCATCCTGTTTGGCGCAGCGTTTCTGCTCTTTCTTTTTACGCAAAAGCTCCTGCACTCCCGCACCCTGCCGAAGCACTTTCAGGCAGTCTGCCGCACGCTCGCAGTGTTGTATACACTCTTTTATACCGCCGGCGCATACGAAAAAATGGCGGGCAGCTTTGACAGCACGCTGTTTCGGCTCGGCTTTTTTACCGGCTCCCTCATCGGTCTGTTCGCGCTGTTCCTTGCCTGCTGCCGTCTGGGATTTTTCCTGTTTGAAAAGCTCTCCCTTGCCCAAAACGCCCGTCCGCTTTCCCGCAGACAGAAGCTTCTGTGCTTTTTCGGTCTGCTCTTCTGCTGGCTTTTCTGGTTTCTCTATAACTATCCCGGCGTTATGACGCCGGACAGCATCAGCCAGTTTTTACAGGCAACGGGACAAAAACCTTTTTCCAGTCACCATCCCGTCGCCCACACGCTGCTGTTTTCTCTGTTTTATCACATCGGCTTCGGGCTCACCGGGAGCGTCAATGCCGGCATCGCCTGTTATACCGTTTTCCAGATGCTCACCCTCGCCGCCACAGAAACCTGCTGCCTCTCTGTCCTGGCAAGCTCCGGTTCAAAACGCTGGGTGCTCGCTGCCGCCTTTCTTTTCTGGGGACTCATCCCCTACAACGGCATCTTTGCGGTCACCATGTGGAAGGACGTGCTTTTTTCGGCATTCGTCCTGCTCTATGTGCTGACGGTCTTCCAGATGCTCAAAAAAAGTACTTCTGTGTCCTTTTTCGGCGACCGGAAACTCCTTCTGGGATGCTTTCTTTCCGGCTGGGCGGTCTGCATGATGCGTTCCAACGGCTTGTATATTTTCCTGTTCACCCTGCCTTTTCTGCTCATTGCCTTCCGAAAACAGCTAAAGCTCATACTGCCCCTGCAGCTTTCCATCCTCATTCTGGCTGTTCTGGCAAAGGGACCTGTATCGGACGCTTTCGAAGTAGAACATCCCAGCTTTACGGAATCGCTTTCCATCCCGCTCCAGCAGGTTGCCCGTGTGGTTGCCGAAGGCCGTCCCCTCACACAGGAGCAGGAAACGCTCATCGACCGCGTAGTGACCGATTCTTCCCTCATCCCGGACTATTACAACCCTTCCATTTCCGACCCGGTCAAGGCGCTGGTAACCTATAACAATGCGGATGCCATCACCGAATCCCCGGCAGATTATGGAAAGCTTTGGATACAGCTCGGACTGGAATATCCGGCGGATTATATAAAAGCGTTTATCGACCAGACAAAGGGCTACTATTTCCCCGCCCCCGCCGGACTGCGCACGAACGAAGGCATATCCCCGAACGAAGCCGGGCTGTCATGGCCTCATCTGCTGCCCGGGCAGCTTCCCGTAAAAATAAGCGAAATCCTTTTGAAGCTGACCGATATCGTCCCTCTTTACGGCATTTTGTGGAGCATCGGCGCTTTTTTCTGGGCAGTGCTGTTTCTGTTTTCCTTCCAGCTTTTATACGGACAGAAAAAACATCTCGTCCTGTACCTGCCTTTTATCGGAACGGTGCTCACTCTCCTGATCGCGACTCCCGTGGCATCTGATCTGCGCTACGCTTATCCGCTGTTTCTGGCAATGCCGTTTCTTTTTGCAGTCAGTGTACCGTCGAATTCCCCCATTGTATTTTCCTCCGAAAACGGGTAAAATCAAGTAAGGGGCGGCGGTATGTTACCCGCCATATCAAAGGAAGAGGGCGAACTTATGGAATTTTTAAACGACTTACTGCACAACACTGTTTTCATGGCGGCAGCCACCGGATGGCTTGTCGCCCAAATCCTCAAAACGATCATCTACACTTTCCTCAACCGGAAGTTTGACCCGGAGCGGCTCGTCGGCAGCGGCGGCATGCCAAGCTCCCATTCTGCGACCGTGTGCGCGCTCGCGACAGCCGCAGGATTCCAATATGGAATCGGCAGCTTTGAATTTGCCATTTCCGCCATTCTCGCTATCATCGTCATGTACGACGCAAGAGGAGTTCGCCGCGAAACAGGTATCCAGGCACAGGTGCTCAATGAAATGATAATGTTCTGGGAAAAGATGGGACAGCCTCTGTCCTATGAAGAAAAATTAAAGGAGTTTGTCGGGCATACACCTCTTCAGGTATTTGCAGGCGCACTGCTCGGCATCCTTATCGCCGTTATCTACTGCACCGCACTTTTATAAATATCTTTGGAATATACCGGGAAAATGTGGGACGGGACACACAATCTACACATTTTCCCGGTATACTTCCTTATCGCAGTCATCGCAGCCGGCGTAGCGTTTGGCATCTACCGCCACTTCAACCCGAAACCGGCGGAAACGATCGAAACACAGACTGCAGAGACACAGACGGCTGAAACGACAACAGAGACAACAGAAACGCAGTCGGCTGAAACAGATGCAGAAACAGCGGAAACACAGACTGCCGAAGATACAGAATGAGCACCCGCCCGAGACGGACGGATGCCCTCCTAAAACATTTTATCGATATCAGCAGACACCTCCCCTCCCGCGCCCCACGCAGGAGGGGTTTTTATTTTCTTCGGGTCAGCTCTTTTTTCCGAATATCTCTTCTGCCATATCTTCGCAAAGCTCTCCGCCAGACAACAGGTGTGGTCCTGCGTTTCGCCCAGGTTCATTCCCTCAGTAACAAATCCGCTCCACACAACGTCCTTTAAACCGTACGCCTGATTGTATCTGCGGTGCAGCCCGAATACATTCGCAAGCGGCTCCGTAATTTTTCCGATTCCGGAAGCCTCGCTCCGTTTCCATGCGCGTTTGACTGTCCGAAAACAAACAATACCGGCGCATCTGTTTCCTGAAAACCCGTCTGTCTTTTCTCCATTTTTTAATCCCCCTTATGCAAAAAGCATCCCTCTTCGTGGGAATCTATCACGCCCACCGCCTGCAGGTACGAATAAATGATGGTCGTCCCTACAAAACGCATCCCGCGCTTTTTTAAGTCCTCGCTGACCGCATCGGACACCGGCGAACACGTCTGCCCTGTTTCGGAAAAACGCTCCCCTCCCGTAAACATTTTCAGATATTCGTAAAAGCTTCCGTACTCCTCCGTGATACGCTTAAATATCCGGGCATTTTCAACGCTCGCGCGGATTTTTAAACGGTTTCGGATAATGGACGCATCCTCTGCAAGTTCTGCCATCTTTTTTTCATCGTAAGCGCATACCTTATCCAGTTCAAACCCGTCGTATGCTTTTCGGAACGCTTCTCTTTTATTCAGCACGCATTCCCACGAAAGTCCCGCCTGAAAAGATTCCAGCGTGAGCATCTCAAAAAGATATCTGTCCTCAAAATCAGGCACGCCCCATTCTTCATCGTGGTAACGGATATACGTCTCATTCTTTAAATTGCACCAGCCGCATCGCTTTTTCTCGGTCATGACAAAATCCCCCCTGTATCCATCACGGCTCCCCGCCCAGGTCCAGCCGCCCTACCTTAGCGATAAACTCTTCCACCTGTTTTAAGTGCTCCCGGTTTACGCGATTCTCATCCTGCTGCATCTGTTTGCGGTACATCGTCGGCGACATTCCTTTCATCTGTCGGAACGCCTTCGTAAACACAAGCGGATCCTGATAACCGCAGGACAGCGCGATGCTTTCCACCGGAAGCTGCGGCAGCATGAGCATTTCCGCCGCCTTTGTCAGACGATATGTGGACAAAAACTGCTGCGGTGACATTCCAAGCGATTTCTGGAACAGCGTATACAGATAGCTTCTATTGATACACACATAATCCGCCACATCCGTTACACGGATCGGATTGCAGTAATTGCGCTGGATAAATTCCACCGCGCGGCGCACATACTGGTTCGCCTTATCCGGGTCCTCCTTGCGTGCCGCCGGAGCGCTCTGCGCCACCACTGACAAAAAAATATGGAGCAGCCCGTTTCGGCGCAGCTCATTGGATACCCCAAATGTATTATGGTCCATCATATCCCGCACGATTCCGTACAATTCGTCAGAGCTCTCCGAATGAAAGATGGGATGCCTTGCCGAAAGGCCCATACTTTTCACATATTCCTCAGCTCTCATCCCGGCAAACCCGACCCATATATAAGTCCATGGCTCTTTTTCATCAGACTGATAAAAACTCATCTGCCCCGGCTCTATCAAAAAACCGCAGCCTCCCTCAAGAGGGTATTCTTCTCCATCTATCTTAAATATCCCTTTGCCACTCAGAACAAAATGAATAAGGTAATGCGGTTTCAGCGCCGGTCCGAAGCTGTGAAGCGGCTCCGTCCGGGAACAGCCGCAGCATGTCATGAACAGCTCTCCGCCCGCATGGCTTCCGAACTCCAGCTTATATGCCTTTTCCAAAAAATCACTCCTTCCGGCTGCCGCCCTTAAAAATCCTACCGGTTTACAGACATCGCCATTCTGCGATATGCATGACGCGCTCCCCGTATGGCGATAGAGTACGCCAGGATATTTTCCGGCAGCGCCATCCCCACATAACCTGAATCACCGATATGATGGATATCCGTACCTGTCATCTTACACATCAGCGCTATCTGCCGGATCGTTGACGGGTCGCTCCCCTCCTGAGACGTTCCTATGGCAGTAATCGTCAGCGCTCCAAGCTCATGCGCGTATACGACCAGTTCCCGCACATATTCCATGGTGATACCCGGAACCGTTCCCGGTGCGGGCAAAAGAATGATATCCGCACCGGCTTCCCGGAACGCACGAATATCCTCTTTTGTAACTATCTTTTCGCCGCCCTCTGAAAGCACGCCTGATGCATGCATTTTCCCTGCTGCCAGTATCAGTCTGTCACCCACAGCAGCCCTGATCGCACGCAGAGAATGCTCTATCGCATCGTTGCTCACTCCGTTTCCCGGATTTCCTGTCAAAAGCACGATATCTACGCCCATATCTACCGCCCGGAGCGCATTTTCGGCAGTGGCGCAGCGTCCTTCTGACATCTGCCAGAGCGTTCCTGCATTCTGCCCGTCCGCCTTGACAGGCTCCAGATTGATTCCCACGACTTTCCCTGTAAGCCGTTTAAGCTCCCTCACGGTTTCCTCCGGTCTGACCTCCGGCAGCGCCCCTATCTTCGGCTCCTTTACATCAAACATATTTAAAAGAACGATATCCGCCCCCATCGCTGCTACCGTTTCCGCATTCGTCACATCCGACAAAAGCGGCATCGTCACTCCGATACATTCTGCCGCCATCACGCGCCCTTCGCTGGCGGCTATCGCTTCGAGCAGTTCTTTTTTTGTCATGACAGCCGTCTCTGAGGCTGCAGCGTCCAAAAGTCTTTTTCCCATGTCATTTCTCCGTTCTGATATGCTATAATATTATTGCAGTCTTCCAGACCTTTTCCCGCCTTGTAGATGCAGCGGTAAAAACTGCAGACAATAAATACCTCTCCAAGCATATCACAAAAACTGCAAAGACGAAAGGCTCTGGATTTCCTCAAATGCCTGCCGTTGAGCAAGCTTAAAAAAAAGCATTCTTGCCTTTTAAAACAGTATTTCCTATGATATGATGGAATATAACGACACTTCGGCCAAAGTCTGAGCCGCTTTGATACATCTCATCAAACGACCCGCTCTACAGGCCGGATTACCGAATTTAAAATGAGCGTGCCTCAGCACGCGGATTGGATTTCTTATGAAAAAAACGACCATGCAGGACATCGCAGCTTCTCTCGGCATTTCCCGTACTACCGTCTGGAAAGTTTTCAGCGGTCAGGACAATGTTTCCGACGCTCTCCGTGAAAAAATCCTGCTCCGGGCAAAGGAACTGAACTATAAAATACCAACGACAGCAGCAGTTTCCGAACACCCTGCTGCCTTGAACACACAGCTTCCCACGAACATCGCTCTGGCCGTATGCCGTCCCGAAAGCTCCCTTTTCTGGATGAGCATCATCCACCAGATAGCCAAAGAGCTGTCCTTTCATAACGTCAACCTTATCTATACCTATCTTCCGTCGGAAATCGACGAAAATTATCAGCTTCCGTCCACCTTTACAAACGGACAGGTTTCCGGGATGATCGTCATGAATGTGTATCATCACCAGCTTCTCCGTCTGCTCTCCAACGCCCCTATTCCAAAGGTTTTTCTTGATACGGCAACTCACGTTCCCTTTTCCGCCCTTAACGGAGATCTCGTTTTAATGGAAAACAGCTCCGTTATTTCGCAGATTACGGAAGAACTCATCATGCAGGGCAGGCACGTTTTCAGTTTCATCGGGGATATTGATTATGCCCAGTCCAATTACGAACGTTTTATGGGCTTTGCCTCCGCACTGAAAAATCACGGTCTTGAACTTCATCCCGAGATTATGATGACCGGAGCTATCGGTGCAGACACCTATAAAGAAGAGATTGACGCTTTTTTAAACTCGCTCTCAAAAATACCCGATGCCTTCGTCTGCGTCAGCGATTATGTCGCCTGTCTGCTTATCCAGCTTTTGAAACGGCGTGGGTACCGCATTCCCGAGGATGTGGCAGTCTCCGGTTTCGATGATATCGCCGAAAATCCGGCAGCGGAAGACCTTACATCCGTTCAGGTATTTAATCTCGATATCGGAACCCGGCTCGCAGCCCAGATACTTTACCGTATCCAGCATCCTCACGCGCGCTATGAGACCATCTATATTTCATCTCAGGTAATATTCCGTTCTTCAACCTCGCCGAATACCGAACTTTCCTACCAGAAAACATGATTTCCGATCACAATCCCCTCACGGCTGCCCGCTCTCCTGAAGTGGGTCGCCGCACCGACCGGACTGACTCCTGCCATCGCTTCCTGCGCCGCCTGAAGGCAGCTCTGCTTTAACTTTCCCGAAGCTATCACCCGCGCTACACGGCCGCTTCCCGCAGGCGTAAACTGCCCCGACGCATAGATAACATCTTTTATCGCATTCGGATATGCCCCGCTCTTCACACGGTTCATTACTACTGCGCCTACCGCGACCTGCCCCTCATACGGCTCATCTCCTGCCTCACACTGTATCAGTGCAGCCAGAAGAATGCTGTCCTCTACCGATGCAACTGCCGCCTTCAGCGTCTCAGCATCTGATTTCTCCGTTTTTTTCTGTCCGTCCTTTTTGTTTTCCTTTTTTAAAACTTTCTCAGCTGCCGCTTTTTCTAAAGCCTCTTCCTGCTTTTGTTCGGCTTTTCTGCGCTCCTCCACCTGCTCCAGCGTTTCCCCGAAATCCACTTCAAACGAAACATCCACATAATCGGCAGACACATATCCTGTTTTCCCGCCATAATCCACGGCAACCCAGCCGTCCGGAATTTCTTTTCCTCCGGCAAA
>UQDA01000020.1 GCA_900539715.1 uncultured Lachnospiraceae bacterium
AGAGTGATTACTCTTTTTTCTGCGGCGCCCGGCACCCCAGCCGCCGTTACATTCTGTAATACTTTTGTAACAATTTCATTATAAATATAAAGCAATGAAAATGTCAAGCAAAACCATTTCTCAATTTAAGTCAGGATGCAGACAGAAAACAGGAGCGAAATGCGGCGGCCGGAATTTATCCCTCTGCGCACGCCGCAATGTCCTTCCGGAGCTGCTCCTGCAGCTTGGAAAGCCCCTCAAACTTCTGCTCCGGGCGCACGAATGACTCAAGGCGCACCGTAATAAAAGTGTCATAAATATCTCCTTCAAAATCATAGAGATACGTTTCCACACCCATCGGCGGGTTTTTTCCCTGATCCACCGTTGGCTTGACCCCTACGTTGGTCAGCCCTCTGTAAATCCCCTTACAGCACTCCACCTCTGAACGGTACACACCGTTTGGCGGCAGCAGCTTGTCCTCCGGAGGCATCAGATTTACCGTTGGAAACCCTATCGTGCGTCCAATCTGATTGCCGTGTACGACAGTCCCCATCACCGCATAAGGCGCACCCAAAAGCTGTGCAGCTTCCTCCATCCGCCCCGCTTCCACGCTGTCCCTGACGCGTGTGGAGCTTATCTCTTTTCCGCCTTCCTGCACTTTTTCAATGATTTTTACCCGGTATCCGCCTTCCTCAGAAAGCGACTCTAAAAGCCGGTAATCTCCTCTGCCCTTATCCCCGAAGGAAATATCCGTTCCCGCCGCGATAAACGCCGCCTTCATTCTGTGACACAGGATTTCCCGTATAAAATCCTCCGGCAGCATCCCTGCTGTCTCTCCGTTCAAAGGAAATTCCACGAGCACATCAATCCCGAGCTGCCGGAACAAACGGCGCTTCTCCTCCTTTGTCGTCAGCCCCTTTACCGATTTCCCCGAAAAAAATGCCGCAGGAGAAGGGTCGAATGTAAATACTGCCGCCAAAAGGCCTTCCTTTTTTGCCTGAAGGATTTCTTTCAAAAGCGCCTTGTGTCCTCTATGCATCCCGTCAAATTTTCCGATCGCCACCGCCGAAGCGCCCTGCAATTCAAAATCAATCGTTCCGGAAATGATCTGCATTCTTTCGTTTCCTTTCCTTACTTTTCCAAAAACATCTTTACCGGCTTCAAGCGTTCTTCCGCCTTCCGCCATGCATATACGCCCGTAAAATGTCCGTTTTCATCATAAACGCGGACCTGCGTCCCGTCCTCCGGCGCACAATCCAAAGGCGTTTCGCCGCTCAAAAGCTTCACATGCCTGCATTCCAGAGGATTTCCGTTTTCCAGAAGCTTCTGCCCGATTCCGATGGCCTGCACCGCCAAAAGGCCTTCGAATACGTTCTCCACAGGCATCAGTATTTCCTCAAGCCTTCCTTCGTCAGAGAGCTTCTGTATCTCCGAGAGTTTATACGCCTCCTCCAATCCGAACCGTCCCGACCTCGTGCGGACAAGCTTTTCCATCGCTCCGCCGCAGCCAAGCTTTTGTCCGATATCATGACAAAGAGTTCTGATATAAGTTCCCCTTGAACAAAATACCTTCATTGTCACGCGCGGCAGGCATATCTCCTCTATCTCGATAGAGTGTATCGTGATACGGCGGCTCTTTCTTTCCACCACTTTTCCCGCACGCGCAAGGTCACACAGCTTTTGCCCGTTTACTTTTAACGCCGAATACATCGGAGGTATCTGGTCATAAGGACCTGTAAAAGAAAGGATGGCATCCCGCACCTCTTCCTCTGAAGCTGTCACCTCATGCTCCGAAATCACTGTTCCTGTCGTATCCTGCGTATCCGTCTCACAGCCCAAAAGCATTACCGCTCGATATTCCTTATCCTTTTCCGTCAAAAGATCACATAGCTTTGTGGCGCTGCCCAGACAGACGGGCAATACCCCGGACGCTTCCGGGTCCAGGGTACCTGTGTGGCCGATTTTTTTCTGTTTGCAGATTCCCCGAAGCTTCGCCACCACATCGTGGGACGTAAAGCCCGGTTCTTTATAGACATTAAGAATGCCGTTCATACAGCCTCCTCGCTCATCCTTCCAACTGTTTTTCGATATGTGCCGACAGATTGTTCACGCAATCGTGGAATGTCCCGCGCATCGTGCATCCTGCGGCCCGCACATGTCCGCCTCCGCCGAAAAATCCCGCGACCTCCGCCACATTTACCGCGCCCTTTGAGCGCAGGCTCACTTTGTATTCCAGTGTACCCGTCTCATACATAAAAATAGCGCACTCCACACCTTTGACTGACCTCAGCTGGCTGACGATACCCTCCAGATCTTTCGAAGCCACACCATAAAAATCCATAGTCTTTGCATCTATCACGCTGACGATACACCTGCCGTCCATAAATACGATACTTTCCAGGAGCGCCCTGCCCATCACCTGTATCTGACGATATGTTTTTTCAAAAAAGGTCTCATCGATGAGCTTGGAGTGGTCAAACCCATACGACAAAAGCTTTGCACCGATCTCCATCGTGTGCGGCGTCGTGCTGCTGTACTGGAACACACCTGTGTCGTGCACGATTCCCATATAGATCGCCTTTGCGATATCTGCATCGATAAGGCTCTCATCCAGAAGCTCATATACAAGCTCCGATGCAGAGCTTGCGTCAGACCGACAGTAATTGATCTGTCCGCTGCCGGAAGCATTGCTGATATGATGATCGATATTTATGGTCTTTTTTGCCGTTTTAAAATATTTCTCCGCTCCGCCCAGACGGCTGCTCTCCGTATCGAGTGCGATACATACGTCATAAACGATATCCTCGCTGCAGTCCGTTTTTATCTCGTTTATCCCTTTGATGCAGGAAAATACCGGCGCCGGGCTTTCCAGATAAACGTCTATCTTCGCCTCCGGCAGAGCTTTTTTCAAATAAAGGTACATCCCCATGCACGCGCCGATACAATCCCCGTCCGGGCGCACATGTCCGCTGATTGCGATGAGGCTGTTATTCTTCACTTCCTCCAGAATTTTCTGCATCCTCATCCTCCCCTTTCTTCGCTCGCTGGTCTGCCATTACCAGGTCTATCTTATGCGACATATCCACGCCATAGGCGATGGACTGATCCATAATGAAGTGTATCTCCGGCGTATTCCGCAGATTTATCTCCTTTGCCAGACGGCTCCGGATAAATTTCTCCGCACTCTTTAAGCCTTCGAGCGTATTTGCCGCTTCCTCCGGCGTGCCCAGTACGCTGATATAAGCACGGCACGTTTTTAAATCCGGCGCGACCTCCACGGAAACCACGCTCGTCATAGGCGCTATTCTCGGGTCCTTGATATCCCCGCGGATGACCTCGGCCAGCACGCGCTGCACTTCACCGTTGACCCTGCTGTTTTTTACACTGTTCTTTCTCATTCCAACCTCTATTTCTGAAGCGCCCTTCTTCCGTCGGAAAAAGGACGCTTCCTTACAAATGCCGTTTATGAAACTTTATCGGGGCACTTCCACCATCGTGTAGGCCTCCACGATATCAAACTCCTGCATTTTATCAAAACCTTCAAATACAAGACCGCACTCGAAGCCCGCTTTTACTTCCTTTACGTCGTCCTTAAACCGCTTTAAGGAAGCCAGATTGCCCTCGAATATCTGCTCGCCCTCTCTGGAGATGCGGACCTTGCAACCTCTTGTAAATACGCCGTCCAGCACATAGGAGCCGGCGATATTGCCGATTGCGGACGCCTTGAATATCTGGCGCACCTCCGCATGACCGATGACCTTTTCCTCGAATACAGGATCCAGCATACCCTTCATGGCAGCTTCCACATCTTCAATCGCCTGATAAATAACCTTGTACAGGCGGATATCAACGCCTTCTGTCTCCGCTATCGCCTTTGCCGTCGCATCAGGACGCACATTGAAGCCGATAATAATAGCATTGGATGCGCCCGCCAGCGTTACGTCGGACTCGTTGATAGCACCTACGCCGCCGTGGATACATTTTACAACGACTTCCTCGTTGGAGAGCTTTGTCAGACTCTGCTTTACCGCCTCTACGCTTCCCTGTACGTCCGCTTTTATGATCAGGTTCAGCTCCTTTAAGTTGCCTTCCTTTATCTGATTGAACAGGTCGTCAAGGGACATGCGGGACTTGGTCTCTTCCAGCTTCTTCTCCTTGTTCTGCTCGATGAACGCAGCCGCATAGGACTTCGCTTCCTTATCGCTCTCATGGGCAAGGAATACGTCGCCGGCCTCGGGAACATCTGACAGACCGAGTATCTCTACCGGAACGGAAGGACCCGCCTGTTTTACACGACGTCCCTTGTCATCTATCATCGCACGGACCTTACCGCTGCAGGAACCTGCGGAAACAAAATCACCCACATGCAGAGTACCCTTCTGAACAAGCACACTCGCCACAGGACCACGGCCCTTGTCAAGCTGCGCCTCCAACACGATACCTCTCGCATTTCTGTTGGGATTCGCCTTCAGCTCCTGAACCTCTGCCGTCAGCAGTATCATCTCCAACAGCTGCTGGATGCCTTCGCCGGTCTTTGCGGAAACAGGCACGAATATCGTGCTGCCACCCCAGTCTTCCGCTATGAGCTCGTACTCTGTCAGCTCCTGCTTTACGCGGTCGATGTTCGCGCTCGGCTTATCCACCTTGTTGACTGCAACGATGATCTCGATGCCGGCAGCCTTCGCATGGTTGATAGCCTCTACCGTCTGAGGCATTACGCCGTCATCGGCAGCAACGACCAATACCGCGATATCCGTCGCATTTGCACCGCGCATACGCATCGCTGTAAATGCCTCGTGTCCGGGCGTATCCAAAAAGGTGATGGGCTGACCGTTTATCTGTACGGTGTACGCACCGATATGCTGCGTAATGCCGCCCGCTTCACGGTCAGTAACATTCGTTTTTCTGATAGCATCCAGAAGGGAAGTCTTACCGTGGTCAACGTGACCCATGACACAGATGACCGGAGCTCTGGAAATCATATCCTTCTCGTCCTCTTCCTCTTCCTTTAACAGCTCTTCTATGACATCGACCTTTACTTCTTTTTCACAGATGATATCGTACTCTATTGCGATATTCTCTGCATCCTCATAGGAAATCTCCTGATTCACGGTCACAATCTTGCCTTCCAGGAACAGCTTCTTGATGATAGCTGCCGCCTGTATCTTCATCTTTTCAGCAAGCTCTTTTATCGTGATAGTCTCCGGTACGGTTATCACCTTTATCGTTTCTTCCGGCTCTACCGGCTTGGGCTCAGGCTTGATAAAGCGTCCTGCTCTCTTATTGTTTTTGAGTTTCGCTGCGTTGTCCTCTTCGTACATCGCATCTCTTCTGGACTTCTTATCGCGCTCCTGCTGATTTAAGCTTCTGTTGTCACGGCGCTTATCCGTATCTTTTGCCGGAGCTTCCGGCGCAAAGCCTTTAGACGCCGCCGGCTTTCTGAATCTATTGTCCTGCCGGCCATCGCTGTTCTGAGGGCGTCCGCCATTTGTACCAGGACGGTTATTGCCCGCACCGCTCCTGCCAGCGCCTGCAGAACGATTAAAGCCCTGACCATCCCTTGCAGCGCCGTTATTGCCCGGACGGCCATCCCGTCTCTGGGTCCCAAGCTGTCCCTGACCGTCTCTGCGGCCCTGTCCGTTTCTCTCGCCGCCTCTGTTGTCACGGTTCTGATAACCGCCTCTTTCGCTGCGGTTTGCGCCGTTTCTGTCATTGTTTCTGTCACCGCCTCTGTTATCGCGGTTCTGATAACCGCCTCTCTCACTGCGGTTGAAACCGTTCCGGTCGTTATTCCTGTCGCCGCTCCGGTCATTGCCGCGGTCATTTCTCTCACTGCGGGCTGCCTTTTCAGACTTTTCAAGACGCTCCCTTGCAGCTGCTTCCGCTTTCTTCTGCGCTTCTATCTCCGCAGCCTTTGCAGCACGCTCTGCCTCCGCGGCCGCCTTCGCAGCTGCCTCCTTTGCGGCGCGTTCGATGCTCAAAAGCTTTTCATCCGGCATCACCGGCTGGGAAGGCTTTGTCAGAGGCTTTATCAGCGGACGGCTCTCCATCCGCATTCCGTTCCCGCCTTTGCCGTTCTGACGCTTGCCGCCGTTTTTATTCTGTTCGTTTCTGCGTCCGTTATTCCCGTTTCCGCTGTTTCCGCCGCCTTTTCTCTCATTTCCGCCGTTCCCGCCGTTTTTCATACGGCTGTTCTGGGGATTATTCACCACGATAATGGTCTTTGCCTTTTTATGGGATTTTGCATCCTTCTCTGTTGTCTGTATATCTTTTGCCGCCTGCGTATCCACAGTCTGCTTTTCTGCTGTTTCCGTCTTCTCCACCTGCGCCATCCTTTCCTCCTTGACTGCTTTTTCCTCCGGCTGACTGACCTTCGTATCCAAAGCAGTCCCGAATTTCTTTTTCACCAGTTCTGCCGCATCGCCTTCGACCGTGCTCTGGGCAGCTTTCACATCAACGCCCTTCTCCTGAAGAAAACCGATGATGTCTTTACTTTTTATATTCAGCTCTTTTGCAAGCTCATGCACCTTTATTTTTGACATTCCGTTACCTCCGCTTCACTCACCGCTGTTTCCAGCTGCTTTTTCAGAGTCCCGGCAAAGCCATCGTCTATCACTGCCAGCGAAGCCCGCATTTCCTTTCCTGTCGCATGCCCCAGCTCTTCCTTTGTCCCGTATTCATAATACGGCACTTTGTAAAAGCTGCACATATCGCGGAAATTCTTCTTCGTGTTCGCTGAAGCATCCGTTCCTACGATCACCAGGCGCGCGCTGCCGTCCTTAACGGATTTCTCCGTCATAAACTCGCCGCTCACGCAGCGTCCCGCTCTCGTAGAAAGTCCCAACAGGGAAAATACCTTATTCGGTCTCACTCTCACCAAACTCCTTTTCCAGACTGTCATAGACCTCATCCGGAATACTCATTCGGAAAGAACGTTCAAGCCCCTTGTTCTTTCTCGCCATTTTCAGGCAGTCCAGACTTTTGCACACATAAGCGCCTCTCCCGTTTTTCCTGCCTGTCGCATCCAGGATAAAGGTCTGCTCCGGCGTCCTCAAGACACGCATCATATCCCGCTTTGCCTTCATTTCACCGCAGCCCACACATTGCCTCATGGGGATTTTTTTATTCATCGCTGCCCTCGCTGTCATCCTCTGACGCCTCTTTGGTCAGTTCTGCCGCTTCCGGCTCAGCTTCTTCATATTCTTCAGAAGTTTCCGTGTATTCTTCTGTCACATCCTCGTCTTCTGCATATTCTGCATATTCTGCATCGTTTCCGTACTCTTCCTCATTTTCATCGTAATCATCTTCAAGATAATCTTCATAACGGAAGCCCGGTGCATCCTTTGCCTGCGTCTCGCTCTTGATATCTATCTTGTATCCGGTCAGGCGCGCCGCAAGGCGGGCATTCTGTCCTTCCTTACCGATGGCCAGCGAAAGCTGATAATCCGGAACGACAACCTTTGCCGTACGCTCGTCGGGGTCTGCAAAAACAGCCACTATCTTGGCAGGGGACAGAGCATTCTGTATCAGATTGCCGGGGTTTTCATCCCAGTTTACGATATCTATCTTCTCGCCGCGCAGCTCGTCTACGATAGCGTTTACGCGGGAACCGTTCATGCCGACACATGCACCTACCGCGTCTACGTTCGGATTATTGGACCAAACAGCGATTTTTGTACGGCTTCCCGCCTCTCTTGCGATGCTCTTGATTTCTACAACGCCGTCGCGTATCTCGGTCACTTCTGCCTCAAACAGACGCTTCACCAGCTCCGGGTGTGTCCGGCTTACGAGAATACGGGGACCCTTGGGCGTATTTTTTACTTCAAGGATATATACTTTGATGCGCTCGGTCGGCTTAAATACTTCACCCTTTACCTGCTCGCTCTCGTTCAGTATCGCATCTGCCTTACCCAGATTGATGCTGATGTTGCGTCCCAGATAACGCTGAACAACGCCTGTCACAACATCCTTTTCCTTTTCAAAATACTGGTTGTAAACAACGCTTCTCTCTTCCTCGCGGATTTTCTGTAAGATAACGTTTTTGGCATTCTGCGTTGCAATACGCCCAAACTCCTTGGACTTTATCTCCACGTGGATGATGCCGCCCACTTCCGCGCGTCTGGAAATCTCCCTTGCTCTGTCCAGGCTGATCTGCATGCAATCATCCTCCACATCCTCTTCCGTAGGAACGATTTCTTTTTCCGCATAGCAAAGGAAATCACAGGTATCGCGGTCGATCTCTACCCTCACGTTGTCCGCTTTGCCAAAATGCTGTTTGCAGGCCGTGATAAGGGAGTTCTCGATAGCTTCAAAAAGAGTCTCCTTACTGATCTCTTTTTCCTTCTCCAGTATATCCAATGCTTCCTTTAATTCCTTGTTCATTTCATCCTCCATTTTGCCTTCAGGCGGGCGGTGTGCCCTTTATCGTTTAAAAATCCAACGCCAGCCGGATCAACGCGATCTCTTTTCTGGCAAATGTCATCTCTTTTTCCGCTGTTTCGACTGTAATGCGGTCTGCATCAAAGCTCTTTAATGTCCCGGTAAACTCCCGGCACTTCTCTACCGGCTTATACAGCCGCACTTCAACCTCTTGCCCAAGACTCTTTTCCAGATGCTTATCTTTTTTAAGCGTCCTGCCAAGCCCCGGCGAGCTGACTTCCAGAATATAGGCATCCTCAATGAAATCCACTTCATCCAGCTTATCCGACAGCGCACGGCTCACCGCTTCACAGTCGCCAATGTTGACGCCCTCCTGCTTGTCGATATAGGCACGCAGATACCAGTCGCTGCCCTCCTTCACATATTCCACGTCGTATATCTCTACGCCGTTTGCCTCTGCGATAGGAATGAGCAGTTCTTCTGTCCTGGCTTCGTATGTCTCTCTTCTTGACATTCTCTCACCTTCCTTATTCAATTGTCCTCTGCCGAAAAAAACGTCCTCTTTTCAGCAAATAAGAGTGGACTCATCGCCCACTCTTACCTTCGTAACATCTATCATCTCTGTAACCATAGCACGAACCCGCATAAAATGCAAGGGAATTTCGTAAATAAATACAAAAAATGTCCGAAAACTTCATGTTTCCGGACATCTGTAGCAGCCAGTAGGGGAATCGAACCCCTGTTTCCGCCGTGAGAGGGCGGCGTCTTAACCGCTTGACCAACTGGCCATCTGCAATCTGCCTTCCTGCCAAATCATATTTAAAACTGATATAGCAGAACATTTCTATTCTCACCAGTAATCTGATGAACAGCCAGTAGGGGAATCGAACCCCTGTTTCCGCCGTGAGAGGGCGGCGTCTTAACCGCTTGACCAACTGGCCATCTGTTCATTCCGTCATAGCTGTTTGCCTGACGCTTGATTACTATACAACATTCTCCGACAGATTGCAAGTACTTTTTTGAAATTTTTTAAAAAATTTTTTTTGAAGCGTTTTTGAAGCGATTCTAAAACGGCTCCCTAAGCGCTGCGCAGCCGCCTGTCCGGCGGGATTTTCAACGCCCGATCCTGCTGTACTCCATTCCAAACAGGCTTTCCCAGACATGTATTTCTATCATATCCCCTGTTTCTGCCGCGTCATATATCTCCTGCGGCACTAAAAAGCGCTGCCCGGTCTGATCCCGCCAGTCTGCTTCCAGAATATAGTCCCGCCCTCCGGTGCTTCTGCTGACACTGTTTTTTTCGGACACGATCCCGGTTTCTGTCCGCGCTTCTTCAAATGTCAACGCATACTGCACTGGAAACGTGACCAAAAGCGCTGCCGCAATGCCCTCTGCCGCCAAACGCCCCAGACAGGGTAAGGGGCTTGTCTTTTTGATTTTTCTGACCTTTAAAAGCAAGGGTAACTCCACAAGCACTGCCGTTACCAGCGCATAACCAAGAAAATCCGTTGTTTCAAACTCATAGGGGAAAACCAGAAGGATCGCCCACATTGCCGCAAGAAGCACAGAGATTTCCGGCACAAAATAAAACCGTTTTCCGTCTGCCCCCTCTGTGTCCTTCCCGGAAGTCCGAAAATACTGGGCAGGGTATCCGTACACACGAAGCCCCCATGCTGACAGCAGGACGGCAGAAGACAAAAATGCCGCCCCCTTCCTTCCTGCTGCAAAAGCTGCTGCCGCCGCAAAAAGCCAGATCCATCCTGCCGCCCTGTATTTTTTGATATATGCCTCGCAGCGCCTGCGCGCTTCCCCGTAACGATCCTTCATCTCACCTGTTTCCTTTTTGATTTTTCCGCTTCTCCCAATCAGCCTGTCATAAAATCAAACAGGCTTATCTGGTTGGATTCCGGCAGGTCACCCAGAATGCCAAGGCTGTCTAAAAGCTCCACAATCGTCTTACTCGCCTTGGAACGCTCCCTAAAATCATCCTTACTTAAAAACGGTCCGTTCTTTGCAGCCTCCACGATGGAATCCGCAGCCTTCTCACCCAGACCGTCTATACTGTTTAAGGAAGGCATTATCTTCCCGTCCATGACCTGAAAATTTCTGGAATGGGCTTTAAAGATATCGATAGGCTCAAATTCAAAGCCTCTCGCATACATTTCCTGCACGACCTTCATGTCTTTTAACGATGCCTGCTCCTTCTGGCTCAGACTGTCCGAACGCTTTTTATAATCCGCCATCACTGCATCCAGATGCTGACGTCCCTGACACATGATTTCATAGGAAAATGCCGAAGCCCGGATTGAGAAGAACGCCGCATAATATGCCAGCGGATAGTTCACCTTACAATAGGCGATACGCCACGCCATCATAACATATGCCGCCGCATGGGCTTTCGGGAACATATACTTTATCTTTTTACAGGACCAGATATACCAGTCCGGCACGCCGGCCTCCGTCATGGCAGATTCCATCTCCGGCTTTAATCCCTTTCCTTTTCGCACGCTCTCCATTGTTGTGAACGAAAGGCTCGGGTCCATCCCTTTGTTTATCAGATATATCATAATATCGTCACGACAGCATATCGCGTTGGAAATCGTCGCCTTTCCTTCCTGAATGAGCGTCTGGGCATTTCCCAGCCATACGTCCGTTCCGTGTCCCAGACCGGATATTCTTATCAGATCTGAAAAGCACTGGGGTTTCGTATCCAAAAGCATCTGGATGACAAACTCTGTTCCAAACTCCGGGATACCCAAAGACCCCAGCGGGCAGCCGTCTATCTGATCCGGCGTGATGCCCAGCGCCGACGTATTCTGAAACAGGCTCATGACCTGCGGATCATCCAACGGTATTTTTGTCGCATCAATGCCCGTCAGGTCTTCCAGCATCCTTATCATCGTCGGGTCATCGTGTCCCAGGATGTCCAGCTTTAACAGGTTGTGGTCGATGGAGTGATAGTCAAAATGCGTCGTTACCGTGTCCGTCGTCATATCGTTTGCCGGATGCTGCACCGGCGTAAAGGAATTGATATCCTCTCCCACCGGAAGCACCACGATACCTCCCGGATGCTGTCCCGTGCTGCGGCGCACACCCGTACACCCCTGCACTATCCTGTTTATCTCACAGTTGCGCTTCTTGCTGCCGCGCTCCTCGAAATAATTTTTCACATAACCAAATGCCGTCTTGTCTGCCAGCGTGCCTATCGTCCCTGCCCGGAACGTCTGTCCCGCCCCAAATATGACCTCCGTATATTTGTGCGCCTTACTCTGATATTCACCGGAAAAGTTCAAGTCGATATCCGGCTCCTTATCGCCCTTAAATCCCAAAAACGTCTCAAAGGGGATATCAAATCCGTCCTTGACCAGAGGCTCACCGCATACCGGGCATGCCTTATCGGGCATATCGCAGCCCGCATTTCCCGAAAATGCCTTTACCTCAGGCGAATCAAAATCATAATAATGGCACTTCGGGCAGCGATAGTGCGCACTCAGGGAATTTACCTCCGTGATGCCCGCCATAAATGCCACAAGCGATGAACCGACAGATCCTCTGGAACCGACCAGATAGCCGTCCTCTACCGATTTCCACACGAGCTTCTGCGCAATGATATACATCACGGCAAAACCGTTGCTGATGATAGAATGCAGCTCCTTTTCCAAACGTTCCACCACAATCCGGGGAAGTTCTTCTCCATAAAGCTCGTGGGCCTTGCGGTAACAGATATCCGTCAGCGTCTTATCACTGTCCGGAATGACGGGCGGGCACTTATCCGGGCGCACCGGTGATATCGTTTCTATCTGGTCTGCTATCAAATTCGTATTCGTAATAACGACCTCTTCCGCCTTTTCGCTTCCCAGATACTGAAATTCCTCCAGCATCTCCTCTGTTGTCCGCAAAAACAGCGGTGCCTGCTCATCCGCATCTTTAAAGCCCTTGCCTGCCATGATAATGCGGCGATACACTTCGTCGGCAGGATCCAGAAAATGAACATCACAGGTCGCAACTACCGGCTTGTTAAACTGCTCTCCCAGCTTTACGATCCGACGGTTCATCTCCTGGATATCCTCCACCGAATTGATATTTTCCATTTTTTCGGAATGTATCATGAACATATTATTGCCCGTCGGCTGAATCTCCAGATAATCGTAAAAATTCACTATCCTCGCGATATCTGCATCGGACTTTTCATCCAGAAGGGCACGGTATAATTCGCCCGCCTCGCACGCGCTCCCCAGTATCAGCCCTTCTCTATACTTCATCAGAAGGCTCTTGGGTATCCTTGGCGTCTTATGAAAATAAGTAAGGTGCGATTCCGATACAAGCCGGTAAAGGTTCACGCGCCCCACATCATTTTTCGCCAGAATGATGGCATGATAAGGGAACAGACGCTTCACGATATCCGGGCTGGAATCGCCCAGATGATTAACATCCGACAGCGTATGACAGTCTCTCTGTTCCAGCATCGGGATAAATTTCACAAAAATCTCCGCCGTTGCCCCTGCATCATCCACTGCCCTGTGATGATTTTCCAGAGAAACGCCCAGCGTCTTTGCCACCGCGTCCAGCGTATGCTTCGCCTGATGGGGCAGGAGCACGCGTGCGATGCCGACGGTATCCACATAGGTCGGGTCCAGAGGGATGTTCTGGCGCGCCGCATTTTCCATGATAAAACTCATATCAAAGCTCGCATTGTGCGCCACAAATATCGTTCCCTCACAGAATTTCAAAAATTCCGGCAGAACCTCCTCTATTACCGGCGCATCCATGACCATCTCGTCGCTTATGCCCGTCAGCTGTTCTATCCTGAACGGGATGGGCGTTTTTGGATTAACGAAGGTGGAAAATTTGTCAACTATCCTTCCATCTTCCACTTTGACCGCGCCTATCTCTATAATCCTGTTCTTTACCGGAGAAAAGCCCGTTGTCTCAATATCAAACACCACATAGGAATCCCGCAGCGGCTGTCCCTTGTCTCCCGTCACGATTTCCTTTAAATCGTCCACAAGATATGCTTCACAGCCGTATATCACTTTAAAAAAATCGTTTCTGTCAGGATTTTCCTCCCCGGCTTCCTTACGGCGGTTTTTTTCCGCCTTCCACAAATCGTCCAGCAGATGATTGGCATCCGGAAACGACTGCACCACGCCGTGATCCGTGATTGCTATCGCAGGATGTCCCCACTGATACGCACGCTTTACCAAATCCTTCGCCTCGGAAACGCCGTCCATATCGCTCATCTTCGTATGACAGTGAAGCTCTACGCGCTTTCGCACAGACATGTCCACGCGGGCGCTCGTAAAGTCGGAAATCTTCTTAACGCCAACGATGGAACCCACGGTAAGCTCCCCGTCAAATTTATCCACCATCGTCAAGCCCTTTATCTTTACAAACGCGCCCGGCTTTATCCCCGCCTTGACCTCATCAAGCTGTTCGTTCAGCGTAAAAATCTTTATCGTCATCGTATCGGTAAAATCCGTCACGTCAAATATCAATATCGTCCGCTCGTTACGTATCTCCCGCTGATCCATGGCAATTATCTTGCCGCGTATCACGACTTCTCCCATTTCTCCGATTATCTCTTCGATGGGTATCGCCTCTTCGTCAAAATCTCTGCCGTACAGCACATCCGGATTATCGCTCTTTTTAACGCCGCGTCTGAAATCGCCCCTGCCTTCCCGGTTGAGCTTTCCTTTTCCGTATTTTCCACCGGCACCGGAAGCTGCGTTTCTGCCATCGCCCCGCACGTTTCCCGCCGGACCAGATACCGTGCCGCCTCCTGCTGCCAAAACGTCTCCTTCCTGACCGTATCCCATCGCTGCTGCTGCCGCCATCGCATCCGCAGGAATGACCGTTCCACCCTCAAAGGGCGTTTCCTGTGCCATCGCCCCGGCTTCCGCCAGATAAGCCTCGTATCCGGCGTCCATCCCTGCACTGCCTGCGGACGAAGTGCCCCGGTTTTCGGCCGCACGTTCCATTCCGGCTGCATCGCCTGCCGCATAGCCTCCCGCACTGTAGCCGCCGCTCATCACACTGTTTAACTGTTCCGGACTCATACTGTAATCAGAGGCTGCCGGACGTGCGCCCGCCTTTGCCGCAATGACCGCCACCTTGCGTGCCATCGCTATCTCCTCCTCTGCCTTCCGCGGATTTTCCTTCGGCAGGACAAAGCAGGGAGTCACTCCCATCGGCACGCCGCAGCGTTCGCAGCATATCTTTTCCAGTATCCGTACAAGCTCCGGGCATCTTTCGTGAGCTATCACTGTATCCGGTACTTCCATCTGAAGATTTCCTTCCCCTTCAAAAGAAAGCTTCGCAGACCGAAACAGGCTGTATTCTACCGGACTGCATTCCTTTAATTCCAGCAGGATACTCTCATGATAGGCTTCCAGAAGCGTCTTCGGGTCATACTGGGCGGACAGATGAAACTTCTCCTGTATCTTGACCGTAATATTGCAGTCCGGGAAAAGCTGCTTTTTTATTTCCTCCTCCATTGCAAAGACAGTCTGCTTCGGTATCAGCCTGTCACAACTGATATAGATTCTGATAAAATCTTTCTGCCGGGTCGCTGTAACCCGTTCCACCGTCACTTTTTCAAATAATCCCCGAATACTTCCCTCCAGCTTCAGCCCCGGGAAAACCTCCATGAAACCTTTTGCCATGTTACTCCTGTTCCTTCCAATGCTCCAGCTCATACCGCAAAGTGGAGACAAACTCTGCCTCAGGCACTTTGCGGATGATCTGACCCTTCTTTATCAAAAGCCCTTCTCCTATCCCTCCGGCTATCCCCAGATCGGCCTCCTTTGCCTCTCCCGGGCCGTTTACCACGCACCCCATTACCGCCACCTTGATGTTTAAGTCCGGGAACTGTGCAGCCATCGTTTCCACTTCGTTCGCCAGTTTTATCTGGTCTATCTTCGTACGTCCGCATGTCGGACAGCTTACAACCTCGATGCCGCCTTTTCTGAGTCCAAGAGTACGAAGAATGAGCTTCGCGGACTTTATCTCTTCCACAACGTCCCCTGTCAGGGAGACGCGTATTGTATCACCAATGCCCTGATTCAGGATAAGTCCCAGACCTATCGCGGATTTGATGTTGCCGGACAGTACAGTTCCCGCTTCCGTTATCCCCACATGCAGCGGATATTCTGTTTTGCCCGCCAAAAGCTCATGCGCTTTCACGCACATCATCACATCTGAAGATTTGATGCTGATAACCAGTTCGTGATAATCCAGATCTTCTATCATCCGCACCTTATCCAGCGCGCTCTCCACAATGCCTTCTGCCGTCACGCCGCCGTATTTCTCCACAAGATCTTTCTCGAGGGAACCGCTGTTTACGCCGACCCGGATAGGCACCATACGCTCCTTCGCCGCCTTTACAACCTCCGCCACGCGCTCCGGCCCGCCGATATTGCCGGGGTTGATACGTATCTTATCCGCGCCGTTTTCAATCGCCGCGATCGCCATTTTATGATCAAAATGAATATCCGCCACAACCGGGATGGATATTTGCTTTTTAATCTCGGAAAGCGCCTTTGCCGCCTCCATGGTCGGCACAGTACAGCGTACTATCTCACATCCTACCTCTTCCAGACGATGTATCTGTGCCACAGTTGCCGCCACATCTTCCGTAGGCGTATTCGTCATGGACTGTATCAATATCGGATTTCCTCCGCCTATCACTCTGTTCCCTATCTTTATGACTCTCGTATGCTCTCTGTACATAAATGCTTCCTCCCTTTTTCCGTTTCTATTTCCGGCAGCCAAAGCTGCAAATCATCTATTGCCATTTTAGCACTTCGCCTATGACTGTGCAATCATTTCAAGGCAGCATCCACCTTCCCGGACTTTTTTCCGTCCGCAAAACGCTCTGGAGCGGCTCGCACACCGCACAGCCCGGGCTCCGCATTTTTTTCCGGAAAAAATCTGCCAGATATCCTAACAGCACTGTCCAAAAAAGCAGGACAATACTGCCATATACATTCCCTTTTTTTCCGGATGCCTCCCGCAAAAACAATGCTCCTGCAGTAAGCGTTGCCAAGGGAAGGAGCACTGTATACAGCCCGTGCCCCAGGAGCTTCCCTTTTCCAAACGCTCTGCTCTTTCTCCCGTCTAAAAGCCCCTCCAGCGCTGCCTTAAGACCGTCCATCGTCTGAAACCTTTCCTCCGGCACGGATGCCGTACATTTTTCCACTATCTCTTCCATTTCACGGCTCACATATACACACCTTTCCCGCAGCCGGCATGCGGCATAAGGCGGCCGCGCCATATCTGCTCCGGTCAGCAGGGCATATAGAGTGCGCCCCGCTCCGAACACATCCGTTCTTACGTCGACTCGTCTTTCCTCCCGATTTCTCCTCATCTGCTCCGGTGCGGCAAAACCCGGACTTGCCGAAAACCCTTCCGCTTCCGGAGACTCCATCATCGCCGCACTCCCAAAATCGATCAGCTTCAGCTTTCCTGCGCTGTCTATCATGATATTGGATGGCTTACAGTCCAGATAAAGCACCGGCGGCTGCATCTTGTGCAGACTGCCGACCGCACGGCACAGCGCGATACCTATCCGCGCTGCCTCCTCTTCTCCAAACGCCCCGTCCCGCTGCATCTTTTTTTCCAGCGTTTCCCCATCTATCCAGTCCATGATAAGATAACGGCTCTCTCCCTGCTCCACAACATCCACTATCCGCGGAAAAAAATCACATCCAAGCCGCCCCAGCATCAGCTCTTCTGTTGTAGCGCCATCTTTTTTCAAGCACTTTGCCGCCCACACCTTCTGCAGACGCAGGTCATATACCCTGAAAACGCTCGCCGTCCCTCCCTGTCCGAGCCGTTCCAAAATCTCATATTTTTCTCCTATCAGCTGCTCTTGCATCCCCGCTCTTCCTCCCCTCATAACGCACAAAGACCGCCGTCATATTGTCCTTTTCTCCCTGTGCTGCCACAAAGCCGCCGATCCCCTTCAACCGTCGATAGCAGTCCCTGCTCCCGCTGCAGTCCGCAAAACAACTTTCAAAAAGTCCCTCCGGCACAAGCCTGCAAAAACCATCCGTACACAAAAGCAGTCCCTCCCCCTTTTTCAGAAAACCGGTCATAAACTCTGCCTCGTCCATCCCGAATGCCCCCAGACATTTTCTGAGCACACCACCTTCCCGATGATCCTTCGTCAGACACACCTCCCCTGCGCCGATACGGTATGCGCGGCTGTCACCCATGTGAGCAAGCAAAAATCTGCCGTTTTTAACAAGCGCCATCGTGCAGGTCGTTCCGCAGCAGATATCTTCTTCCCTTTCACACCTCTCCAGCCCGCCCTGAATATCAAAAAACGCCTTTCTTACAAGCTTTTTCATCCTTCTGCGCCAGAATATTCCTTCCATACAGACGCCCGCCTCCCTGTAAAACCACTCTGTCAGCCGCTCTGCCGCAAAACCGCTGGCACACTCGCCCTCCGGAAGTCCGCCAATCCCGTCACATACCGCTAAAAAGACGAGCTCTGTTCCGTTCCTCATCACCCTCTGCAACGAAAAAGAATCCTCGTTTTTTTCACGGAAACGCCCTTTATCCCAATACCAGGACGCAATATATGCCATTCTCCCTCTCTTTCTGCCGCGCACGGCATTTTCAAAAATCCTTTAAATAACTGTAAACCGGCACGGACAGAACCTCCGCGCCCCCGGCACGACTGCCGGATGCGAACCGCATGAATCTCCTCTGAAAATGAGGTTATTATGATTATAACTCCGCACTGTACAAAGGTCAATACAACACAATACGGGAGCACGCCGTCGAAGGGCTGAACTGTTGTCTGCCCCGGACGACCGTGCTCCCGCTGTTTTAATTTCCGCACTCCACGCTGATACGGTTAAATATCCCCATGATATCTTCCACATCCAGCATCTTTTTTTCTTCCCCTGTCTTATCCAGAACGATTTTCCCCTGATGCATCATCAGAAGTCTGTCTCCGTACTCTAACGCATAACGAAGGTTGTGCGTGACCATGACCGTTGTCATCTTTTTTTCACGCACTATCCTGTCCGTCAGCTGCATGACAATTTCTGCCGTTCTCGGATCCAGCGCCGCCGTATGCTCATCCAAAATAAGAAAATCTATCGGCGTCATCGTTGCCATCAAAAGTGCGAGCACCTGACGCTGTCCGCCCGACAGGACACCTACCCGCGTTTCCAGCTTATCTTCAAGTCCAAGACCGAGGTCTGCCAGCATTTCACGGTACTCCTGGCGTCGCTCTTTTCTGACACAACGTCCCAGACCGTACCCCGTTTTCTTTTTATCCGCTATCGACAGATTCTCCAGCACCGTCATTCCGGGACAGGTCCCTGCTGCCGGATTTTGATAAACGCGCCCTATCTTTTTGTGACGCATATATTCTTTCTGAGAAGTGATATCAGAATCATTGACGCATATCTTTCCCGCGTCTGCCCCGATGCTCCCGCAGATAAGGTTCAACATGGAAGTTTTTCCGGATCCGTTGCTGCCTACTACGGACACGAACTGCCCCTCAGGAATCCTCAGGTTAAAATCCTGAAACAGACACATTTCATTGACCGACCCCGGATTATAATATTTATCGATATGTGAAAGCTCAAGCATCTTTCTTTCCCTTCCTTTCCCGGCTTACCATGAGTGCAACCAGCAAAAGTGCCGCAGTTATCAGCTTTAAGTCCCTCGGGTCGCTGAATCGGAGCGCCAGCGAAATACATCCCTTATATAAGATCGAACCCAACAGCACGCTCAGCGTCAGCATCCCTATCCGGATACGGTATAAAAACTTTGACATCTGACCAATGCTTTCCAGCTTCTGATACAGGCTCGTGCCGATGATAACGCTGGCAAGCCCTATCACTACCGCTCCTGTTCCTGTGGAAATTTCAAAAAACTTCTGCTGCTGCGCAAACAGACTGCCCGACAGGGCCACAAGACCGTTTGCCGCCGAAAGTCCGAGTATCTTGATCCTGCCCCGATCCTGTCCCATCGCCGTCACGATGGAAGGATTGTCGCCTACCGCACGGAGCAAAAAGCCCGATCCCGTCTGCAGGTACCAGTCCAGTATGAGCTTTACAAGCAATACGATGACTATCATTACGATGACCGTCTGCCACCTGCCCGTCTGTCCCAGAATACCATTGACCGCATCATTATCAAATATAGTCGGCTCTTTGTAAAAAGGAAGGTTTGCCCGCCCTGCTGTCCGCAGGTTTACCGTATAAAGCACCGTCATCATAATGATACCGCTCAAAAGATCTTTGACCTTCAGCTTCACATGGATAAATCCTGTCAACGCACCCGCAAGGGCTCCTGCCAGAAAGCTGACCGGCAGGGCAAATCCCGCCGGAATCCCTTTTGTTACCATTACGGCTGTGACCGCCGCTCCCAAAGGGAAGCTCCCGTCCACCGTCAGGTCCGGAAAATCAAGTATTTTATAAGTAATATATACGCCAAGTGCCATGATACCATATATCATTCCCTGCTCCAGCGTGCTGATCAGCAATTCCATTTTCTCTTATTCTCCAATCGTCTCAAATACTTCTTCCGCCTTCTCTTCATAACCCTCCGGGAATCCAATTCCCAGATCTGAAGCTGCCTTTGTGTTGAGGTATAATTTTGCACCCTCACACGTTTCATAAGGCATCTCGGAAGCCTTTGCCTCACCTTTCAGAACCTTTGCCGCCATTGCGCCGGTCTGCTTTCCAAGCTCTACATAATCAATGCCCTGCGCCGCCAGGCAGCCGTTTTTTACCTGTTCTATTTCCGAACCAAACACCGGTATGTTTTCCGCCTCTGCTTTTGCAAGGACGGTCTGGAGTCCCTGCACCACCGTGTTGTCCGTCAGATTGGAAATACAGTCGACCTTTCCGGCCAGCTCTGCAGCTGCCAGATCCACATCTGCCACCGTATTTATGCCGGACGCCATGATTTCAAAGCCATATCCGCCCGCCAGTTCCTTATAGGTTTCTATCGTGCTGAGCGAATTTTCCTCGCTGGTCGTATATAAAATTCCTATTGTCTTCGCATCCGGCAAAATTTCCCTTATCATTTCCAGCTGTTCTTTCACAGGAAGGGTATCTGCCGTTCCTGTGATATTGCCTTCGGGCATTCCGTCTGCACTCGCTATCCCTGCGCTCACCGGATTGGATATTGCCGTATAGATGACAGGAATCTCCGTTGCCATCGCTGCATTATATGCGCTCATCGCAGAAGGCGTTGCTATCGCACATATCATATCTACCTTCTGAGACACATAATCATCTGCAATGAGTCCCGCCGTAGCCGTATCCGCCTGAGCGTTATCAAACATCACTGTCAGATTTACCCCTTCTTCAATGCCTGCCTCCGCAAGCCCTTTCAGAAAACCTTCCCGGCAGTTGTCCAGTGAACCATGCTCTGCGAACTGTGTGATCCCGACTACATAGGAATCATTTCCTCCTGTTTCCGCATTCTGCCCGCAGCCCGTCATCAAAGCTGCCGCCATCATCGCTACCATCGCGAATCCCATTGTTTTCTTCTTCATATTTCTGTTCTCCTTTTCTGAAAAGATTTTGATGAAAACAAAGAAGAAAAGGAAGGGGCATGTGAGCAGCTGCAAAGTAAGGCAATTTCTTACGGAGAAACACAGTTTCTTCATTGGGCAATCGCATATAAATGTGTATTTTATTTGAATCAGGAAAGAATCTTTCCTGTCAAACAAAAAACCGCCTCAAGCTATATAATGCTTGAGGCGGTAATGTTCATTATCGCGGTGCCACTCAAATTGACTTAAAAGTCCACTCATTTCATGTACTATCATACACGCCGGATTGATAACGGGTCCGGTTCCCGCCGACGCCTACTGTCAGTTCGGAGTCAGCCTCGAAAGTCCATTCCCCAAATGCTCCCATGCTGCGCTCACACCACCCGCAGCTCTCTGAAATGTTCGCTGTCTGAGTACTCCTCTTTCTCATCGGTTTCTCTTTGTTTTCTATACTGTACTACAATAAAGCAAAAAAATCAACCCTTTTTTTACAATTCATCCACGTAACTTTCCGAATCTCCGGCAACGTCCGACGCTGTGCCGTTTCCGTCCTGTACGTTATCTTCCAGTCGCCCTGTCCGCAGCATCGGAAACCGCATTTCCTGCACCCTTTACCGCGTCCGCTGCGCCGTTTGTCAGACCTTTTACCGCATCTGCCGCTCCGTCTGCAGCATCCTCAACCATATTCCCTGCTCCGTCTATTATATCTTTTCCGGCATCCATGATATCGTCCGCTGCATTGTCTGTTCCGTCATGAACTCCAGCAGCATCCGTACCGTCCGGATCTGTCACAGAGTTATTCCTGTCGTTTGTCTTGTCCCCGTCAAAAGCCTCCGTATCTTCCCTGTTCGTCTCCTTCTGCGGGAAGCTCTCCGTAGCAGAGCTTCCCGCCATATCCGCCTCATTTCTATCCTTTTTGGATGTGCCGCAGGCGGCGGTAAATGTCAGCATTCCCAAAAGAAGCATTACGGCAAGCCGTTTCCCCATTTTTTTCATTCTCTGATTCCTCCTTTCAACACATAACCGTGCCTGTATTAGTATGGTTTTTTCATTGCATAAAATACATTCATCAGAAAAATGAAAAAAGTAACAATCCTAAAAAAGAAACAAAAACACAGCGTCCAAAACAGCCATATCCACATCACTATCGCAAGCGCACTCGCCCTGTACGGTTGAAAGCATTCCTTAGAAGAAACTCTGCGATACGTAAACAGACGATCATATGCCTTTTTCTATCAGCACGCCGTCTCTGTAAGCGTCCAGAAGCTTTTCCAGATGTCCGATACTCTCCCGAAGCTCCCTTCCGATATCCGTATCCGCAACCAATATTCTGCGCGATGCCGTTTCCACCAATATCGAATCCGAAACCATATCCGTCTCATCCCTTATCGCCGCCTCCGCAGATTCAAACGGGCGGTGCGCCACCAGATTCATACCATGAGAATTCGCCACCAGCGTATAACCTGCGATACCTGTTTTCCCCTGATATGCCTTCGAAAATCCGCCGTCAATGATCAGCAGCTTTCCGCCGCACTTAATGGGCGTCTCCCCCTTTTTTATCTCTACCGGAACATGTCCGTTGATGATATGGGAACGCTTCTCATCCAGATCGAATTCCCGGAGTATCCTGTTTAACATCTCCTCATTATCACATAGACGATAATATGCATTTTTTACTTCTTTATGAGTTTCTTTATCCTCTATAAAATACCGTTCAAACGTCGCCATCTTGTCTTTTCCGAATACCGGCGACTTCGGCCCCGCCCAGATATACCAGATGATATCGCGCCCTTTGCGGCGTTCCTCCCTGCCCTGAGAATAATAACCTTTCCTCGCATACGTTTCCAGCACATCATAAAGCTTCTTACCGCAATATGTTTTACCGTACACATTTACCTGTTCAAAATTTCCGTCCGCATCCATCGGCACACAGCCATGATAAAGCAGATTGGAGTTAAATACTTTATAAAGGCTTCCCTTTGCAAAAAGAAAACGTACATGACGCTGCAGCTTTTCGCAGTGTACAAACGCATGGCGCAGCCGCTCCACGACAGCCTCTTCCTCCGGTGTAAGGCGATAGGGATCTTTCGGGTCGATGGTCGGAAAATCCATATCCTTCATGATATAGTCTTTATCTCCGATACGGACCGTTCCCTTTTCAAAATCTATCTTATCCAAAAGCATCCTGTCTTCCATTTCAAATTCCGGGTGCTTTTGGATCAGCTGTCCCTCCAGTTTGAACTGGATAACCGCGATGGCTTTGTGCATCCGCATGTCCAGCGGGAGGTCGCGTACATCATAATCTTCCCCATATTTGATGGAAAAAGCACTGCAGTCGGCATTCTCATAAGCGTTCATGGCAAATGTCGCAAGAGGTATCAGATTGATACCGTATCCTTCCTCCAATGCATCGAGATTTCCATAACGCGCAGAAATCCGAAGCACAGTCGCAATGCACGCAGTCTGCCCGCTGGCAGCTCCCATCCATACAATATCATGATTTCCCCACTGGATATCCACAGAATGATACTCGCTCAGCGTATCCATAATGATGTGAGGGCCTCTTCCCCTGTCATAAATATCCCCTACAATGTGAAGATGATCGATAACAAGCCTTTGTATCAGATTACAGAGCGCCGTAATGCACTCCGGTGCGCGTCCAATACGTATTATCGTATTGATTATCTCGTTATAATACAGTTCCTTATCCTGAATCTCTTCCTTCTCTGTTATCAGCTCTTCAATAACGTAGGAAAAATCCTTCGGGAGGGCTTTTCGTACTTTTGACCGGGTATATTTTGACGATACGCGCTTTGTCATCTGCACAAGCCTGTGTATCGTTATCTTATACCAGTCCTCCATCGTCTCCTGATCTTCTTCCTCCTGCGCAACCATCTCAAGCTTTTCCTCAGGATAATAGATGAGCGTAGCAAGACTCCGCTTGTCCTTCGCACTCAGCGTATTCCCGAATTCCTCGTCTATCTTGCGCTTTACAGAGCCGGAACCGTTTTTAAGCACATGATTGAACTGCTCGTACTCCCCGTGGATATCTGTCAAAAAATGCTCTGTTCCTTTCGGCAGGCTCAAGATTGCCTGCAGATTGATTATCTCTGTTGCCGCATCCGCGATAGTCGGAAATTGCTTTGATAAACTTTTCAGATAAATTTTGTACTCAAAATCCTCCATGAAATACCCCTCCATTTCAGGCTGTTCTGTACCTTTTATTGCTTTATCAAACACACTCTCTACGCTTCTGCGTCTATCACATCGCTCATATCATACAGCCCGGCTTCTTTTCCCGCCAGGAACTTGGCTGCCTGAACCGCCCCCTTGGCAAATACGTTTCTCGAATAAGCCCGATGCGATATCGTTATCACCTCATCCGTCCCCGCAAAGATAACATCATGGTCTCCCACAATAGTCCCCCCGCGCACTGCAGAAATTCCTATCTCTTTTTCGGGACGTCTTTCCCTGCGCGCAGATCTGTCATACACATATTCATAATCTCCCCCAGCCGCTTCATTTACGGCATCCGCAAGCATCAGGGCAGTCCCGCTCGGAGCGTCCACCTTCTGATTATGGTGCTTTTCCACTATCTCCACATCAAATCCCGCTTCCGCAAGAACGGGTGCCGCCTGATGCAAAAGCTTCAGTAAAAGATTGATACCAACGGACATATTCCCCGAACGCAGTATCGCTGTCTTTTTGGACGCCTCCTGTACATGGGAAAGCTGCTCTGCCGAAAGTCCTGTCGTACACAGCACACAAGGAAGCTTTTTGGACACGCACGCATCCAAAAGGGCATCCGTCCCCTTTGCATTGGAAAAATCTATCACCACATCGGCATCAGTGCTGCACTCCTCCAGACTTTTAAATACCGGATAAGCATCTTCCACGCAGTCAGACACATCTATCCCTGCCACTATCTCCATCTCTTTTTCATCTGCAACGAGACTGCTTATTACCTTTCCCATCTTCCCGCCGCATCCGCTCATAATCACTCTGATCATATTATCCTCTATTCCGCCGCTTCTGCGGCATATTTGCTATATTGTGCCCTATTCCTATCGCATAACAAAAACAGGCCGGGGCATCCTTTTGTCCCAGCCTGAACCCGTGCCCTAAAACCGTGTGCGCGATGCGCATCCCCGAAGGGTCTTATTTTTATAAAACACCGAACTTTTTCATTTCGCGTTCCAGACGCTGTGCGTTCTCCGTTTCCATCTCTGTCAGCGGAAGCCGCAGCGTACCGCCGCAAACGCCCTTTAATTCCATTGCCTTTTTGACAGGTATCGGATTTACCTCGCAAAACAGCGCTTCAACAAGAGGAACTGCCTTTAACTGTAAAGCGCAGCTCTCCTGTACCTTTCCTTCAAAATACAGGCTGCATATATCATGCGTCTGCTGCGGCGCCACATTGGAAAGCACCGATATCACACCTTTGCCCCCCATGGAAAGGATAGGGACTATCAATGCGTCCTCGCCGGAATACAAGTCTACACAACCGTCTGCAATGCTCATAAGATGTGCGGTCTGACTCATATTGCCGGTTGCATCTTTTACACCAACGATATTTTCCACTTCCCTGCACAGGCGCACAACTGTCTCCGGCTGGATAGTCGTCCCCGTTCTCGACGGCACATTGTATAACAGCACCGGAAGCTTCACTGCATCCGCTACCGTCTTAAAATGCACATACAGACCATTCTGTGTCGCCTTGTTATAATAAGGCGTCACTACGAGCAGCGCATCAGCGCCCATCTTCTCCGCCTCTTTGGACAGATACACCGCCGTCTCCGTACAGTTGGATCCAGTTCCTGCGATAACCGGAATACGGTGATCCACCTTCTCTACACAGTAACGTATCACATCCAAATGCTCCTCATGCGTCATCGTCGCAGATTCGCCTGTCGTTCCGCATACGATGATAGCATCCGTGTGATTCTGTATCTGCTCCTCGATAATCTCCCCGAACCGCTCGTAATCTACTGAACCGTCTTCATGAAAAGGCGTAATAATAGCTACGCCTGCACCTTCAAATATTGCCATATCAACCTCCTGATACCCTAGTCCAAACTATATGCACCGCCACTTTTACAGGATGCAAAAAGCCTTAAAAATATCATAACACCCAAGGCGTTTGCTGTCAACGAAACGCACTCTTACTGTTTCACTTAAATTTTTCGATACGGGATATCCTGTCAGCTACCGTCTTCAACCGGTTTCCCAAATGCCTTCCTGTCAGCGTCACAGCCGTATCTTCCCCTCTTGCCTCCAGAACATTCTCAAGCTCTTCCTCTTCGATGATGTCCTTTCTGACAAGCTCCAGCACCTCATCCAGAATAAGCAGATCGCACTCTCCCGTCGTCAGCACTTTTTTTGCAAAATTCAAGCCGTTGCGGATATTACGTACTTCCTCCTGCTGCTTTTCCTTCGGAAGGGAAAAATAATCGCTGTCCGATTTTTCAAAGCGGAAGATTTTAATTTCCGGCTCCAGCTTTCGCTCAAATCCATTATCATCCAGTCCTCTTCCCTTTAAAAACTGGATTATTACAACCCGCTGCCCTTTTGATGCTGCAAGCAGCGCCTCTCCCAGCGCAGCCGGCGTCTTACCGTAGCCGTCTCCGGTAAAAATCTGAATCCTGCCCATATGAATGTTTTCCTTCCCCCGTTTTTTCTGGTTGCGGCATGTATCCCTTAGGTCCATATATGATAAAAACCGGGCTATGGTACTTCTATGCTGCCGCATGTGGGTATATTTTACCATAGATGCGGCACCGGAACAAGGGTGGAAATCAGGATGTCCATGCTCCCGCGTAGGGAGCGACAACAATGGCAGTTTCTCTTTCATCCTTCAGAAAAACGCCATCAAATCCACATCCGATCTCACATATACTTCGTTCAAATAACATGAATTGTATACACGTATCTTCTTTCCTGAAAGATTGTATATCTGAATTTCAGAATCATCTGCGTCCTGCAGCCGCTTCTCTTTTTTCAAACCAGGAATATTTTTTTCCAATGCAGCGCATTGCTTCTCAAATACCTCTTTATCTGCCATATTGCAGATCGCATATTCAAACATCGCATTCACTCCAATCCAGGCATTCGATTCACGGATTTTCTGGTTTTCTGATCCTTCATCAGCTCCCTTGCAGCCGTGAGGTTATGATTTCTCATTTCACATGCCTGTCTTGCCCGCTGTTCCAACGAAAGGGATTGATCAATCAATTCAGAAACCTGCTCATCATGCACTTTATACCAAATCCGTACCTCCCGGTTTCCAAGTTTTTGCTTTAAACCTCCCATTTCCAAAAAGTCCATCTGGTTCAGCCGTTCCTGCTTCTGTACTTTTAACTGCGCCCATCTCTCAGGCTCATTATACTTCATATCCTATTTTCAATCCACGCTCCCGCGTAGGGAGCGACTTTTTGTGCGATAAACTTTCTGCGAGCTTCTCCAATTTCAATCCACGCTCCCGCGTAGGGAGCGACACGTTGCAATTGCAGTCATCAGTTATGGGGTTACAATTTCAATCCACGCTCCCGCGTAGGGAGCGACTGGCATCCTCTGCGGCGGGTTAATATTCTTCCGGATTTCAATCCACGCTCCCGCGTAGGGAGCGACTCTGGAGGTATACAGGAATCGCGGGGATGCAAAAATTTCAATCCACGCTCCCGCGTAGGGAGCGACCACGCGGGGAGCAGAAGTGGAACTCCGAAACATGATTTCAATCCACGCTCCCGCGTAGGGAGCGACCTGGACAGCTGGAAATGGAATTGGAGGGCTAATGATATTTCAATCCACGCTCCCGCGTAGGGAGCGACGATCAGATCCAAGGCATCCCGCAGCACAGCAAAGAGATTTCAATCCACGCTCCCGCGTAGGGAGCGACGCGAGGTCTATCCCGCCCCCTTTGCTGTCAATTTATTTCAATCCACGCTCCCGCGTAGGGAGCGACTATGATGGCGAAAAGCAGATGTGGATTGCAAAAATTTCAATCCACGCTCCCGCGTAGGGAGCGACGGGACTTATTTCCTTGATGTTAGACCATTTTCGCTATTTCAATCCACGCTCCCGCGTAGGGAGCGACAATTCCTACAGGGAGAGGACAGGAATCTGTTATTATTTCAATCCACGCTCCCGCGTAGGGAGCGACGCAGGAACGGCTTATGCAGATTTGGTGTCTTCTGGATTTCAATCCACGCTCCCGCGTAGGGAGCGACACTAACAGTAAAACTAACAGTAAAACTAACGTTAGCATTTCAATCCACGCTCCCGCGTAGGGAGCGACGTATATGGGATTATCTATAAGGAGGATGAGGAAAACATTTCAATCCACGCTCCCGCGTAGGGAGCGACGGGAGACAAGGGAACCGTCCATGTCAGAACTGAGAATTTCAATCCACGCTCCCGCGTAGGGAGCGACATGAGGTGTGGGTGGCTCAGCCGGGGAATACCGGATTTCAATCCACGCTCCCGCGTAGGGAGCGACTTAATGCAAAATTTTACATTGCCAAATATCATTATTTCAATCCACGCTCCCGCGTAGGGAGCGACAGCTTATGCCGATGTATCTGGGTATCGTTATGATATTTCAATCCACGCTCCCGCGTAGGGAGCGACATGTGCGGGCAAAGCGGCATCTGATGGATTATCTATTTCAATCCACGCTCCCGCGTAGGGAGCGACTAGGTTTAGCAACTGATAAGTATGTGGCTATCGGTATTTCAATCCACGCTCCCGCGTAGGGAGCGACAATATTGGACTCATGAAAGATTTGATATACAGCCATTTCAATCCACGCTCCCGCGTAGGGAGCGACTGTAAAACTGCCAACTATTTTCTAAAAATTCCTTTCACTTTTATATATATTCTCCATATTTTTTACTCCACCCACTTTTTTTCAAAAACAGAATTCCGTTTTTCTACAAAATTCCAGTGCGAATATCCTTGCATTTTTAATATTACTTCTGTTTCGCACCTATCTATTCTGATAACAACTGCCCCGAGTTACATCCTTACCTAAAATATCCCTATTACTACAAAATATCAAAATAACGCCCTTCCAAATATTAAAGCCAAACTTTTTACAGTCTCAACACTAATATAAAAATATAGCTTTTCCTTTAATACCGCATATTCTCTATACATATCAACTACCTATCCTGTAAAATAACTATTTATCTGCTTTTTGTCACTTTTTACTTTTTAATATTATTTTCTAAAGAATAAGCTTTTTTTAATATTCACAATCTCCTCTTTCCTTTAAAAATGATTTTCTACTCATATTTTGATATTAATTATAAAATCAATATTTCTCCTACAACAAATTTGACCGTAACATCCAGGCCTTCTTAGATCATAATATAAAACAGGCTCTAAAAAGGCTTCTAATAATTTCAGGCTGCTTTATATGATGCTCTAAAAATTCTCAAACTATCACAAAATTAAAACATCATCTACTGCGATTCCACGCTCCACTCCCACATGTTCTACTTTTGTTTTATAGTTATTTCCCAAATAGTAAAAGCGAAGACTGTCTTTTTTTTCGTCTATGATTTCTATCAACAGCGCCTTTAGTCGAACACATTGAGCAGAATCCAGGATACATTCAAAAACAGAATTCTGCACCCGTCTTCCGTAATTGACGCACTGTTTTGCAACTTTTCGCAATCTGGCCTTGCCCGCTGCGGTTTCTGTATTTACATCATATGTTATCAAAACCAGCATAAAAATCCCTCATTTCCACAAAAACGGTGGATATTCCTCCAAATCTCCGCGCAGATGACGGGCAAGGAGCATCCCCTGAACAAACGGGACCATCCCCCATTCCACCTTCTCTTTCAAAAAAGGATGCGTGATAACTTCTTTCTTCTTTTTCTGCCATTCCACAAGAATCAGCTTTCTCGCCGATTCCTTCAAAAGTACTGCCTGATTTTCTTTTTTCTCAAAATCCTTCCCGCTCACCATTTTTTTATTGATGAGTGTGAGTACAAATCTGTCTGCCAGCGCCGAGCGCAATTCCTCCATTATATCCAGCGCCAGTGAAATACGCCCAGGCCTGTCCGTATGCATAAATCCCACATAAGGGTCCAATCCTGTCGCCTCCAGCGCCGAAGCGGTCGAATTGGCAAGAAGCGTATAAGTAAAAGACAGAAGTGCATTTACAGCATCCCGGGGCGGTCTCTTATTTCTTCCCTGAAACGAAAAATCTTTTTTCTGCTGCAAAATCAGTTCGTCAAAAACACCGAAATAAACCCTTGCAGCTTCTCCTTCCAGACCACGCAGCCTCTCCTTATCCGTACAGTCACGAATCTCTGTCAGGGACTGATTCAGAAAATCCGATGCCCTTTTTACGCGTTCTGCATCAATCTGCATTCCATGGTCCCGGATCGCACGTTCCAATACCCATCTTGCATTATATACCTTTCCGACCATGCAGTTTTTTGCGATCGACAGGCTTTGCTGTTCATTTTCAGAAACCGCATACTGCGTTTTGCGCAGCAGTACATTTCCTCTGACTTTTCCGGTTATCCTTCCAAGAAAATTTCCCTGAGGCGTCAGAAAACACAGCGATACATCCCGCTTTGCACATGCTCCCATAAGAGCCGGGCTCGCTCCCCTGTAACCAAAAGAAACAATTCCTTCCAGATTATGCAGAGGAAGCCTCCCAAGCTCTCTGTCTCCTTCCAAAATAACTACATTTTCGCCGTCCAGCGCAAGATAACTGTCCTGCGACGTAACATACAGAGTGTTCTGCAGTTTTTTCATTTTCCTTCCTCCGAAAGCATTTCGTCAATATATCCGGAGACGCTTCTGTTTTTTCCAAGCTTCGGCATACAGATTTCCCGCAGGGAACAGGCACTGCAGCTCTTGCTCCACCTTACCTTAGGCGTATACCCCCGCACATACAGCTGATGCATCTCTTCAAACATTTCCCACACCTTTTGACGGAGCTCATCGGTAAACAAAACCATTTCCCTTCTTCGGATTTCCCCGTAGAAAAGAGCCCCTTCTTTGATTTCTGTTGAAAACATCTCCTCCAGACACATTGCCTGAGCAGTCAGCTGCAGCCTGTCTATATCCGCATTTTTGCTCTTCCCTCTCTTATATTCAATCGGATAAATTTGATACAGCCCCCGATGTCCGTAAAGCCGGATTCCATCCTCCGACCGGTGAAATTCCACCACATCACATTCTCCGGATACTCCAAGACTTTCTGACGAAATTGGAAGTGCATGAACTACAAGCGTATCCTTCGATTTTTCTTTCAGCTTTGGGTCATGCGCCCTTTTATGCATCAGCTCTCCTTCTACGGTCCGCACATTATCCGCCCACTGCTGCTCAATGTGGATGAGCGCCCACTGTCTTCTGCAAAATGCAAAATGCTGAATGCCCGAAAGCATCAGTAAATCATCCTCTTCATATTTTTTCATATTTTTCGGATCACTTCCACCGAGTCAGGAATCTGCTCCTCATGAATCGCAACCGTATAATCTGAAAACCTCCTGGCTGCCCCGACGCCGTCCTTTTTCTCAATTTCGACTGCATCAAACAATTTGTAGGCAGGACAGTCTCCCAGCTCCGTGCTGTGCTTAAATACAATCAGCTCCCTGACTGCCATATTCCCTCTCGCCGCCGAATGGTCCACTTCAAACATATTGATGATCGCCTGCCACAGCAGTTCCAAATCTTCCTCCGAAAAGCCTGTCACCCTGCGGGCTAAATTCGCAGAAATATAACCTTCCGCACGGTAAAGCGCGTACGGTACGACCGCCTTTCTTCCCATTTCCGTCTTTTTATCTGCGGCATCCTTCTCTGTCGTTATCGCAACTCTTGTAATTGCAACCTCCTGGCTGATGATCGGATCGATACTCCTCGCAAACCCGAGCTGGACCGGTCCCCTGACCTGTCCGCAGTTCAATGCCGCTTTTACAAATGTTGTCATTACCGCCCCAAAGGTTCTGATGTCAAAAAAATTGCTGCACATAAAATCACGGACCTTTAAATCAATATCAGCATCTTTTTTCTTTGCTTCCTTGAGTTCTTTTGCATCCAGACCAAGATATGCGCACGCCTCGCCGTCACTGCGGTTTAACGGAACCCCCTCTTTGATATAAATCCGGTATCCGGCTTCATCCTCCTTCAACGTCTCCACATAATTTCTAATCTTGCGTTTCAGGCAGACATCTGTCACGATACCATATCCGCTTTCCGGATCGATCCTGGGCAGATTTCCCGCATCCGGGTCCCCGTTGGGATTTCCGTTTTCCACATCAAACAGAATCATAAATTCATATCTGTTTTTAATCGCCTCTTTCATCTTACTGTTCCTCCTTTTTTTCAAACCGCTTCTGCTGCTGATGGTAATACCCCAAAATAAACTCTCCCTGCTGTTCCAGCGACAGCGTTTTCGGAACGCCGTCCGACGAAATCATCCCCTCTAATCCGGTCAGCATCCTCTCATAATAGATTTTTCTCCCCTGTGACAACTTCCTGATATGGCTGTTTTTCAGCTTAAACAACACAGGGAATATCAACGCCGGCGTTGCGCATGCGGAATTAAAATACCGGTCCTTTATTGTCGAATTCAGCTCATTACTCGCCTCCTCCTGAATCGCCTCCAACACCGAAAACTCCCTTCCCAGCACATACGCAATATCCCTGCATTCCTCGTTCAGTCCCACAAAATCCTCTCCTTTCATATTCAAGTCCGGCCGGTTTCTCAAAAGATATGCTTTGATGATCGCCGCCCTCCCCCTTGTAATCTTGTAACAATGGGTATCCTTATCATCCCGCTCTGCCCGAATCCGCGATAGGACTGCCAAATACAGGCTTTCCGGATAACGTCCACCCGAAAGGACTGCCTCGAATGTCCTTCCCGCCATTCCCGCATGCGGTTTCTTTTCTTTTAATTTCTGATTCACTGTTTCCTGAATCATTCTCCAGATACCCAGATACTCCATCCGGTCTGATTCCCTGCGTACAATTTTCATCCGGTCATAATGTTCCTTAAGATGCTTCAAAATCGTCCCGAAACTGTCCGTATAAAAAAATCTGACCGAAAGACGCGCCGCATTCGGGGACAATCCCAGAATATAAAATTTCTGGTCCAGATTGATGCTTTCTGTCACATCTGCAACATCCACCGCCCTGCCCTTTTCCAGATTTTCAAAGACGCTCCTTACCAGCTCCTGATTGTCCATCATCGGCTCGCTCCCCGCTAAAAACAGATTATGACAAGCCGGGTTTGCATCTTCAGCCCAATAGACAACCGTCGTATCCCCAATCTGTTTTACATATTTTTTTTGAGAAAGAAGATGGTTCAGGGCTGTGGTATACGCAAATACGGCATAATTTCCAACCGGCGCATTGTTGCTCTGCGTCTTTTCAAAGGACTCAAAGGCTGGAGCATTAAAAGAAACCAATGCCGCCCCGCTGGACTGAGCACCCGGAATCCCTTTGATCGTATTATGGATACGGGCAATGCGCGTCTTTTTCCCTGTGACCAGGCAGATTCCTTCTTCTCCCTCTTCCTCATCCATATAAGCCTGTTCCCACCGCTGCCTTACGTCTGCTTCTTCATGAACATATTTTTCATCATAATAAAAAACAATATTTCCTCCAGCGGTCAGCTCGTCCCACTCTGCATCCACTTCCGGATTTTCTCTCGCCTTTTCAGGGTCCCACGACTCAAAAAATGCTCTGACCGCCGACGCGCCTCCACTTGAAAGCTCACCCAGAATCTCCAAATGCTTCTTTTTCGCAGCCATAAAACATTCCACATTTCTTTTTCCGGCTCCTTCGGCATCCACTCCAAGCATATATTTCGAGTTGTCACACAAAAAATTTGCCTTTATTCCCGAAGAACGCGCCGCCATTTCCGGCACAATGAGCTTCTTTGGAACCTCAACAGTCTTTTTCCCCCTCTCCTCATTTTCTTTCAACGGTAAAATCGATACGATGCTCCCATCCGCACTCAGAGTCAGCGCAAATGTCACCTTCGCATTGCACCAGCCCGGACGGGAAACCTCTCCCTTTTCCGCCAGCCGCTCATAATAAGCTGTCAGTGACTGTAAAATCATCGTATCACCTCGCAATCTGCCACATCGATAATGCCACGACGCATCACTGCCCGGAAAAACATTGGCTCTATCACGCCGTTTTCCTGATAATCCATATCGTACAGCATGAATCCCAAATCCCGCTCCGCCTCATCTTCATACGCAGTCTTTATCTCTTCCCCTTCAAACAGCTCGAAATTTGCCGGGAATTCCCTCGTCCCGAAATACGGCATCTGAAAGCACTCCCCGCGCCGCAGTCTTCGCATCGTAATATCCTTGAACTTCCCCGAATTGTCCGTCTCATTTGCCTTTGAAGTCATTTCAAAATGCGCTTCTATCACATATTCCACATCTTTTAAAAGCAGTGATGCCCTCTGCACGATTTCTTCCTTTGATGAAAGATACAGTTCTTTATTGCCACCGTTCATCACATTCAATACATTTCCGCCGGACACCTTGCTCTTTACCTCATTGCGCCGGATATTGGTAAATGCGATCGGGCGGCACACATAAATCCTGTCTATCTTCCATCTCAGCCCGGGATGCCAGTAGATTGATTCCAGAATTCCCCGTGCCGCAGACGGTGTGATCACATCATAGCTGCACCGTTCCGCTTTCATTTCCGGTCTGGAAAACAACGCATACTCTCCCCAGACCTTCACTCTGATACCATAGCTCATGTCATGCGCCCCTCCTTTCAACCAAACACTGCTTCTCCAAAATCCACATCCATCCTCATCCCCCTGTCTTCCCTATATTGTTCATGCTCCCGCAAAACCGCGATTTCCGCATCCAGAACCTTTAAATATCCTGCTGCCTCCAGCTTTTCAAAATCCTTTTCATAAATCTGTATACTGTAATGCCCTGCGTCCCGCAAAAGCTTTCGTGACCGTTCCCCGCAGCACAGACGTTTTTCCAGTTCAGCCGCCTTCTTTTCCTTTCCGATAAACACCATCTTTGTCCGCTGCTCAATCAGCTTAAAATCTTTTGCCGCCGAAGCAAATGGATAATCCGCCTGCAGCGCCCCGCTTTCAAACCGCTCTATCATGCCTTTTTCATCAAGGCTTCCATCTTTTAAATAATGAAGCTGCTTAAAATAACTTTCTATTGCCTGCAGGGAAGAAACATCCCCAAATTTCTTCGATACCATCCCTGCAACCTTTATCGGAAGTCTCTGCTCTGCGGGCAGCCCCATCTGCTCGCACAGTTCAAAAACATATGTCCTGCTTTCATCCAGACTGCGCTTTCCTTCGCGGTTGCAGCGTCCCGCCGCCTGTACCACCGAATCGATTCCCGCCAGCTCCCGATACACTTTTTCAAAATCCATATCTACGCCCGCTTCCACCAGGCTTGTTGCGACTACCACACATCTCTTGCCTTCTTTTAGCCGAGTCTTGATTTCTGCAAGCTTTCTTTTTCGGTGTTCCGGATACATATATGTTGAAAGATGGTAAATTCCATCCCCCTCCAGCCCTGCATAAATTTTCTGCACCCGTTTCCGATTATTCAAAATACATAATGCGCTCTGTTCCTTCCCAAGCCATTCTGCCAGCTCCGCTTCCGTAATCGTGCCAATCGATTCCACTTCCGACCTTTTAAAAAATGCAAACTGCCCCTCCACATCCGGACAGATTTCCCGAATCTGAATATCCTCCGGGAAAAATTTCTGCAAGGATGGCTGAGTCGCCGTGCAAAGCACCAGCGTACTGCCATAATTGACTGCCAGCTCCGCCATCGCCCTGACGCATGGTTTTAAATAAGCGGTCGGAAGCATCTGCGCTTCGTCAAAAATAATAACGCTGTTCGCCAGATTATGAAGCTTTCTGCATTTAGATGATTTATTTGAAAACAACGATTCAAAAAATTCCACGTTTGTCGTGACGACCACTGGCTTGTCAAAATTCTCCGCCGCAAGCTGCATCGGCTTAAACTCCTCCCGGTCATCGTATTCCACATTGGAATGACATTCCAGAACAGCATCCTCTCCCAGGATATCCCGAAAAACCGCGGCGTTTTGCTCTATAATATTCATATACGGTATCACATAGATAATCCGTTCTTTTCCATATGTACAGGCATGCTTCAGCGCAAATGCCAAAGAACTCACCGTCTTGCCGCCTCCTGTCGGGACCGTCAGACTGAATACTCCCGGCTTTTCTCTTCCCATCTTGATGCAGGCATCCAAAATTTCCGTTCTTCTGCCGTTTACCGTTGTACGGTCTGTATTCTCCATCCAGCCGCCCACATACCCCATCAACTTTTCCAGATGTTTTTCAGAAATCCCTTCCGGCTCCCGCGCCGTATATCCATCTGCCATAAACTGCTCCGTATCCAGAAAGTCAGCGTCTACCAGACAGGAATATACCATTCTCAAGAAAAAGGAAACCGTAAATCCTCCCTTTCCTATCATTTTGACCGCCGGATTCTGAATCTCCGGAATCTCAATCTCTTTCTGATAATCTTTATATTCCGGAACAGTCTTTTTCAGCCGTCCCTGTAAGCTTGCTGTTCCTGCGCCGTCCGCCTTTCCTCCTCCGTCCGGCAGACCGGCATGATGTCCTGCCGTGCAGTATGCCGCCAGCGCATAAAACCCCTTTTTCCGGTTCAGTTCCTTTGCCCCCGCAGTGGAATGATCCACCGGAGGACCACCCTTTAAACGCAGCTGAAATCCCTGAGAATGTTTTCCAATGTCATGCATCATTCCGCAGCAGTAACCCCATGTTCCCGCCTGAAAGCGCTCAGCAAAGTCTCCTGCCAACCTGGCAACATTCCGGGAATGTTCAAGTACCGTCTGCTCCCTTTTCCCATCTTCACTGATATGCGCAAGATATTGCATAAACAGCCCCCTTTATGATTTTTAGTATGTTAGATTTTGATAAGTCGTACTTTAATCTGATTCCATTTAAATCTCCGCCTGAATGATATATCCAAAATTCATCTCATCTTTAAAAAGATCATAAATGTATTCAGGACTTTCCAAATACAGCCCTGTTTCCTGTTCTTGAAGCTTTTCAAAAATTTCCGAATAATAAAACTTATTCATCGCCTCGTCATATTCTATGTTTTGATCTTCTGCGATCATATCGACAATATCCTGAATCAAAAATTCAATTATCTGTTCCCTTTTTCCCATACTCAAATTTCCACCTTTCTTAAAAGCATAATACTTTTTTCTGTGTGAAAAGAATATTGTGATGATGCTTTCTTATAAATTATTCCTCGTAATAACGTTTCAAAATCAATAATCTCATTCTCATATTGCCGAAATAATAATGCCATATTATCATCTGCAACCGGTCCTATAACAATGTCATATTTATTATCTTTATTACACAGCTCACTTTTTATCTCCTGAAACTCCCTGCTGCGATTATTCATTACAAATTGAGCCCATTCTTCTGTTGTCCGTATCCCAAAATCTTTTATTTTAATATCCGGTAAGCTTCTGAAATCATCCTGTATTTCAAAAACATTTACAATCGGAATACCTCCATAAATTTTTGATACTCTTACTGCCATATTTTTTGCCTGTTCTTCAATGTCTGTTAAATAAAACCCTTTTCCAAAATCCTTATATGGTCTGCACATCGCTAGATTGATACTTTCTATATTGACATTACTTCCATGATATAATCTCATAATGTCCCCCCATTTCTCCTGCACAAAATACCCAGATCTTCTACAATTGTTGAAAAATCCAAAACATGTTCTGCTTCATAATTCTCTTTAATAAATTCAATCCCTTTGAATTGAAAAAGGTAACCAAAGGCATCTCTCAAACTCAGATTATGTTTATGGGCAAATTCATTCACACACGCTACCGTAAAACCTATTTTTCTTTTCTGCTCACTCACTCCGTGCCCTCCTTTCCATAGTATTTCATTTCATAACATTTTCTAACGCAGCAGTTTCGTTATTTATCCGGCACAACCTGTTACTCTATGATTTTAATATATCACTTTCCCTCTTATAAATCAATTGCATTTTAATTCAAGTGAAATATATAAATCTATCAAATTAAATAAACCGGGAATATTGACAAACGGAATACTTATCAGTAGACTATGCTGGTCAGAGGTATATTCCCTCCGAGGATTGAAATGCTTGTATTAACATGATCGGGCAGGAGGTAAATAATTATTTTATTTACCGTCCTCCCACACCACCCCTGCCATACTGTTCGGTACTAGGCGGTTCAATCAACTTAACAAGTAACACACCTTTCGGTATAGTAATCTGACATGGACTTGCACCCGTTAGAACGCGTCCATGGCGCGCAAACACAAAAAAGGCATCGGTTGTGCTCCGATACCTTTTTATCTTTAACCCCTTTTAATAAATGCGCGTTCTTTTCAAAACATTTCCTTATTTCCCCTCCGGAAAAATTCTCCTGTTTTCACGCGCACTCTGATAAATTGCACAGATCAGTTCCTGTGTAGGCATGATTTCCCCGGATGTATTACGCGGTATTTTTCCTTCCGCCAGGCAGGAATAGAAATGTTCTATTTCTTTCATATGCCCGACGCCCCAATACTGCTTGACATTTCCAAATTCAAATACCTCCGATGGATTTCTGTCCGCCACCAGCTCCCTTCCATCATGAAAACGGATATGCGCCCGTTCCCCAACAAGCTTTACAATCCCTTTTTCACAATACAGCTCAATTTCCACAGGCGCATCATACGCATAATAATTAATTGCGAAGAAACATGCCTTTACACCATTCCGATAGCTGATCACACCCTCTGCGCAGTCCTCCACCTTGATGATCTCATGAGCACGGTTTCCCATCTGCGCTTCCACATACTCGATTTCATCCTGAATAAACCAGTTCATCAGATCCAGCGTGTGAATTGCCTGATCGATCACCACACCGCCGCCTTCTTTTTCCCAGGTTCCTTTCCAGTCGCTCTTCTGATAGTAATCGTCCGAACGATCCCAGGTTACCATTGCTCTTGCCGACAGGATTTTCCCCAGTTCTCCTGCATCAAGAGTGTTTTTAATCAACAAAGACCCCGGATTGAAACGGTTCTGAAAGCTTACCATCAATACCTTTCCGTTTTTTTGCGCAGTCTCGTTCATCCTGACCGCATCATCCTGATTGATCGCCATCGGTTTTTCCGTCAGGACATGAGCGCCATGTTCCATCGCATATATTGCCATTTCAGGATGGAGATAATGAGGGGTGCAGATATGAACTGCATCCAGCTTTTCTGTCCGGATCATCTCCTGATAATCTGTATAATATCTGCATCCGTACTTTTCCGCCATCGCCTTTGCCCGATCTTCTTTTGTATCACAGACCGCAACTAATTCTGCCCGCTCCTGTTTGGAAACGGATACAGCATGCATCGGAAAAATTTTCCCGCATCCAATGATTCCGGTTCTCAGCTTATCCATCACTCGTCCTCCCGCCTTCTATTTTACAGATTGATATGTTTAATGCCGATTTTCTCGTGTGTACGCTGCGACTCATAAGAAGCCAGAGCAAGTTCCAGCGCTTTTGCCCCATCCAGTCCGGATGCATTCGGCTGCTTTCCGGTACGGCACACATCTACAAATTCCGCTACCAGACCTTCATCTCCATCTGCATTCCAGACAATATCCTCAATGACACCTTTTTGTGCGTCATACAGTCGGTTTACCTGAGCAAATGCCTTTACTTCAAGAGCACCCTTGTCTCCGATGATTTCCATATCCACCTGAGGCCAGATCGGATAATTCACATGATGCGCCCAGCTGCAGTCAATCGTCACGAAAGATCCGTCCGCAAATTCCGCAGCAACAAGACCGCAGTCATCAATATTTTTATCATGGATCAGATCGCCGCCCTCACAATATGCAGCTTCATATTCGCTCCCTGTAAACCATCTCATAAGATCCGCCAGATGAACGGTGTGGTCCATAATTCCGCCGCCGCCTGACTGATCCGGATCAATGAACCATCCTGACGGGATTTTCCCATGGTTGATTCCGGTAATAGAAAGAATTTTTCCAATTTCTCCCCTGTCAATGATTCCTTTTGCTTCCACTACCGCAGGATTAAACCGCATCGGAAACGCATTCATGATCCGAACGCCGTTCTCCTCTGCTGTTTTTAACATTTTTTCCGCTTCCTCCAGTGTCATTGCAAAAGGCTTTTCCACCAGAATATGTTTCTTTTTAGCGGCAGCATCCAGAGAAACCTGGCAATGCTTCTTATTGCTTGTGCAAATGATCACGCCGTCAATATCCGTATCCAGCAGATCTTTATAATTTTTAAAATAGCGGGTACCAAACTGATATGCCATTTTTGTTCCACGAAACTCATTGTCATCCGCGATTCCTACCAGCTCTACCTCATCTGCCATCTTTGTCAATGCTGTCGTGTAGCTCAATGCATGCATATGCTCAAAACTGATCACACCTATTTTTACTTTTGCCATGTCCGTATCCTCCATTATAATGTCACCGGTTTACCGGTTTTTGAAGATTCCAGAGCCGCCAGAGATACCCGCAGTGCCTCTAAAGCCTCTTCTCCTGTCACAACCGGAGGAAGATCCTTTTCGACACATTGAATAAACTCATTCAGCTCCGCGCAATAAGGTTCCATCGTTCCGGGAACCGGAGAATAGCGGTCCAGATGATAAACGCCATCCACGTTCGTATGTTTGATCACAGGAGAGCTTTCCAGATTATCAAACTCAATCTGTGCATTGGTTCCAACTACTTCAAATGTCATTCTGAATGCAGTTCCCGCCGGATATGCCCAGCTGCCTTCCACGTGGGCAAGGCTGCCGTTTTTAAGCTTTAAGATTGCCATGCAGTGTTCCTGCTCATCCACCTTTCCGTTAAAGCTTTTTGCAAATACTCTTTCCACGCTTCCGAAATTATGAATGATCCAGTCAAAATCATGAATGATCAGATCCACGATCGGGCCGCCGCTCTTGTCATAATCCTTATACCAGCCCTCCCAGCTCCACTGAGGAAATGCCTGGTTCCTTGTTGTCCGGATCAATCTCGGAATACCGATTCTGCCATTTTTAACCTGCTCAACCGCATTTTTATAACCGGGGAAAAAGCGAAGCACATGACCGACTGAAAACTTTACTCCACAGCGTTTTGCTGTATCAAGCATGATCTGTGCATCCTCTGTTGTCAGAGCGATAGGCTTCTCACAAAATACATGTTTTCCCGCTTCCATACCGCAGACTGCATACTGCTTATGCAAATAAGTGGGCAGACATACATCAAGCACTTCAAAGTCCGCCTGCTGCATCATCTCCTCAAAATCCGTATAAACTACCGCCTCCGGATGCTTTGCTCTTTGTTCTTCTGCCTTTTGAGCATCCAAATCACAAATGGCTGTTACTTTTACATTTTTTAATTTTTCATATCCTGCCAGATGAGTTCTTCCCATCGTTCCGCAGCCAATCAATGCAACTTTTACCATTTTTGTTTTCTCCATTCATTTTCTTTTTCCGTTCCAGATTTTGAGCCCCATTTTTTCTGCCAGCGCTTCCGCCCTTTCATTTTTCCCAAGCAGATCCATCGCATGGGCATCGCTGCCGATTGAAAAACTCACTCCCTGCTCATGCAGACTCTGAACGATCCATTCCTCCGGAGTTTCTGTCGCTCCGTGCAGTTCGCATGCCTTCCCGGAACGATACAGTCTCTCTCCGAGTTCCTCTACAAACGCTCTGTCAAAATATCTGCGGCAAATGCTTCTGCAAATCTCCTGCCGTGACAAAAAGGTAGTATTTTCCCCCAGCATCGGTTTGATCGGAAGATATCCCATAGGATGTCCCAGAACGTCTCCTTCTCCCGATGCCATCGCCAACAGCTTTTCTTTATAATGTTCCCAGTATATATCCAGGTTATATTCTCCCTTTTCAAACGGATAAACCCCTTCCACATAATGGGGACTTGTAATGATGATATCGCATGCCTCCCGACATCCTTCCGGCAGGCGCAGCCGTCCATCCATTCCTGTGCAGGTTTCAATCCCGCACAGGACCCTGATACGGCTTGTCTTGTTTTTCCATTCGGAATATTCCCGGATTTCTCCAAAATGCTCCAAAAGTGCTTCAAGTCCTTTATCCCTGTTGGATAAAGCTTCATCAAAAGGATCAAAATGATCCGTAATCGCCAAATCTGTGATCCCTCTTTGAACTGCCAGATCAATGATTGTTCTGACATCCTTTTCCCCATCAGAAAATGTCGAGTGCACATGAAAATCAATCATATCATTTTCCCTATTTAATACCCGAAAGCGATACGCCCTCTACAATATGTTTCTGGAAGATAACGTATACGATCAAAACCGGAATAATCGTCAATGCTGCTGCCGCCATCTTCAGATTGTAGGAATCATAATACTGGCTGGACAGTTTGGCAATCGCCAGAGGAAGTGTTCTCAGTTCATCCGAGTTCACCACCAATAACGGCCACTGGAATGCGTTCCAGCTGGATACCATTTTCTGGATCGCGATTACCGAAATCAACGGCTTTACTGCCGGAAGCACAATATGTAAAAAGATTTTGGATTCTCCTGCTCCATCGATCCGTGCCGCTTCCAAAAGGGGCGTCGGTACAGAAGACATAAAGTTTCTTGCCAGGAAAATACTGAACGCATCCGCCATTCCGGGAATGATCAAGCCCATCATTGTATCAACCAGATGAAAATCATTTGCCAGAATATACAGCGGAATGATCGTTGCCACCCACGGAATCATTGTGGAGGACAGAATCAGAAGAAACAGAAAGTTTTTGCCCTTAAAGCTGTACTTTGCAAAACCATATCCGGCCATCAGAACGATCACCACATTCGCCAATACCTGAACAGCCGTTACAATAATGCTGTTCATGTAATACTGCGGAATGTTCAGGGTCTCGATCAGTTCCGTATAGTTGGTGAAAATAAACTTTTCCGGAAGAAGTGTCGGTTTCAGAACATAAAATTCCTTTACATCCTTAAAGGATGCAAATATCATCCATACAAACGGGAACGCCACAATAACCGCCAGACTCCCGATCAGAAGATAAAGAAAAGTTTTTACGCATATTTTTTTTACTTTTGAATGACCCATTCCTTCTCTCCTTTTTACAGAACATCCATTTTGGTTACCTTATACTGTATCATCGTAATTACCAGCACGATCAAAAACAGTACAAACGACATTGCACATGCATATCCCATCTGATAGCTCTGAAATCCTTTTTCATAAATATAGTTTACGACCGTTCTTGTGCTGTTCATAGGTCCCTTCAGCATATATGTCTCCTGGAATATCATAAATACTCCGATCACATTCTGAATCAGCAGATAAATATGAGCCGGTCTCAAAAGCGGGAATGTAATATAGCGGAAACTCTGCCAGCTGCTCGCTCCGTCAATGGATGCCGCTTCCTTGATCTCATGCGGAACATCCTGAAGTCCTGCAAGATAAATCAGCATCGCTGCGCCGAAGCCTTTCCATACTTTAAACAGAATTACCGACGGAACAGCCGTTGCCGCATCCTCTACCCAGCCAATTCCCTGCATTCCGAAAAATTCCAGAATACTGTTAAACAGTCCAAAGCTCGGCTGGAAAAAATATTCAAACAAAATTGCCACTGCAATCGTAGATGTGATAACCGGTGAATAGAAAATCAGTCTGAAAAATTTGACGCCTTTGAGTTTTACATTCAGCAGACATGCAATTCCAAGCCCGACTCCCATTACAAACGGCACATAAATAAAAAACTTTGACATTACCAGACAGGATTTCCAGAAATCCTTATCCTGGAACAGCATTTTATAATTCTCAAGCCCGACAAAGGTTTTGTTCGGGCTGAGCGCCGACCAGTTTGTAAAACTGATCGGCAGCGCCATAAGTACGGGAATCAGGGTTACCGCAAAAATGTAGATCACCGCAGGTGCAATGAAAATATAGGGTGCAATCTTGATTGGTCTTATTTTTTTATACCCCGTCTGCCTTCCTGCTTTTTGCATTCGGATACCCTCCTTCTTTCGCCCTTCCTGTTTATACCGGATTTGTAAGCTCTGTGTTCATCTTATCCTGAGCTTCTTTCATGATTTCTTCCAGCGGTCTGTCTGTCTTTAAATACTCTGTATAGCTGTCAGACAGAATCGTATTCAGCGCGGATGTCTGAACAACACCTACAAAAGAATCTTCCAGAGACTGGATTGCTACTGCAACCTTCGGATCCTGCTTTAATTCTTCATCATTCAGAAGAACGCTTCTTGCGGGAAGCTCACCGGTCTTCTGTGTCCACTTCTTCTCAACTTCTTCACTGCTTAAAAACTCGATGAAACGGGTAGCCTCTGCAGAAGGTGCCTTTGCACTTGCTACATATCCCCAGGAAGTAACGCATGTTGCTCTGCTGTCACCGTTGGCAGGAATCATACCAACACCGAAATCCAGATCGGGAGCAGTCTGAGGAAGGTTACCGATCATTGCCGGATGACCCAGCATCATACCGATCAGACCCTGTCTGAAACCAGCCCAGTTCTTCACAAATTCTGTATCATAAACCTTGTCATCCTTGTATAAGGAAGCATACTCTCTGATCGCATCCAGAGCTATTGCATCATCTGCAAATACAAACTGACCTGTTGCTTCATCATAGAACTTTCCGCCCTTCTGTTCAATGAAAGAAAGCAGCTCCGGAACATATCCTTTTCCGCCCCAACCGGACTGAACCAGCGCATCACCGTCTCTCTTTGTCAGCTTTCTTGCCCAGTCAAAGAACTCCTCCCATGTCTGAGGTCCGTTTTCCGCGTCAAGCCCTGCTTCTGCTACAAGCGCTTTGTTCCAGAATAGAATGATCGTCTGTACATCAGTCGGCATCCCGTAATACTGGTCATTATATTTCAGACCGTTTACCGTTGCGGGAACGAATTCCTTCTCAATCATATCTGCCGGCATAACGTTTTCATCCAGAGGCTGTATCGCACCTGCCGCTGCCAGCTTTGCGACCATACCGGACTGAATCTGGAATACGTCCGGAGCAGTATCCGTTGCAAGAGAAGGTACCAGCTTCTGAGAATAATCGCCTTCCGGAATAAACTCAAGCTTGATCTTGATATCCGGGTTCTGAGCCTCAAAATCCTTTACCAGCTCTGTCATCATTTCATCTCTTGCCGCACTGGAATGCTGCCAGTAGGTAAGCGTTACAGGATCTTTTGTTGTTTCCTGTGCTGCAGAACTTTCCACCTCGGCAACGCTTTCCCCCTGCGTTGCCTTCGATGCTGTAGCAGCATCCTCCGCCTTGGCGCCGCACCCTCCGAGTACCGCTGCCAATCCTAATCCCATCAGCATCATTTTCGCAGATTTTTTCATACCTGCATCCTCCTTTTTATATGTATTATATTTATTATCCTATACGGATAATGTTTTAAAGAAATCCCGATCCAGGATGTAGTTTGCCATTCCAAACAGTGCTGCATTTTCATCCTGTCCAGCCTTTTGAAAGTTCAGTTTCTTTGTAAAAGGCTTCAGCGCCTTTTGCTTTACTCCGTTTTCCAGCCACTCGATCGCCTTCCGGTCTTTGGCCAGCGGCCCTCCGACAATAACTGTTCCCGGATTAAACAGATTCACAACATTTACAATCACAATCTCCAGAAGCTCCATCTGCTCATACAAAACCTTTCGGGCATCCGGATCTCCCTCCTCTGTCATTTTGATCATCTCTCGATATCCTGTCCCTGAAACATCTTGTTTCTGACCGCCTTTCAGCTCCGCCAGCCTTTCTGCTGCAGGAGCCTCTCCCAACAAAGTTCCTACGCATCCCACCGAGGAACATTTGCAGGATTTTCCATGAATATCAATTGTCGTGTGACCGATTTCCAGTCCACAGCCTTCTATTCTCAAAAGCTTTCCTCTGTTCATCACAGACATGCCCACGCCACTGTCACAATACAGATACAGCATATTTCTTTCATTCCGACCAGATTCATAATACTCGTTCAGCACAAGGGCATCGGTATCCTTAAACAGATAAATATCCAATTCCCTCCCCATGACACGGTCAGTCAGGTCTTTCAGATCAAAGTCTTCTATATATAAAGCCGCCGAATATAATATCCTGTTTCTTGAATATTCCAGAACACCCGGAATACTATAGCCAACCGCCGTAATCTTATGTTCTATTTCTGGCTTCAGTCTGCGCATTTCCGTAATTTCAGCAGACAGACTTTCGCTCAGACAAGTACTATTGCAGATTTTTTTGATCACCTCTTTATGATAGATGATCTCTCCGCTCAGATTCAGTACTCCTATGACAAGCCCCTTCACGGTCACCTTGACAGTCAGAACCAACGAAAGATTTTTGTTCAGATTATACAGCATCGGTTTTCTTCCTCCGCTGGATGCTCCATAACACTTTTCAATCAGATATCCTTCATCTACCAGTTCCTGAATCAGCGCCGAAACCGTAGCTGCGCTCAGTCCGATCGCTTCTACGATCTCCGCACGTCTTACCTCGTCCTTTTTTCTGAAAAAATTCAATATATTCTGTTTATTGATATATTTAATTGTTTCTTTTCCCGCCTTTGTCATCATAGGAAGTCACCTCCTGCTTTTATAAAACAAATACGGATTCCGTAAGCCTCCCAACCGCATTCTGAGGTTTCTGCCACCCCATATGCTCTGCCAGAGAGGGAATAAAATCAATATTTTTTACCTCCCGGCTTTCCACATAACCTTTTTTAATATCCGGTCCTGATAGCACAGCAAATATGTGCTGGCATTTCTCATGAACACTGTCATGGGAAGCATATAATTTTCCTTCTTCCATGCCGCCAAAGGCAAATCCGATCCCTTCTTTCGGGCTTACCAGGATGTCCGCATATTCCTCACAGACTCCTCTTTCCATCAGCTCTTCCTTTGTCATCACTTTTTCAGCAAAATCAAATTGCTCAAGATATGTCTTCAGAGCCATCCTCTGTACCTTGTCAAAGGACTCCGGAAGATAAATCTGACATTGAATTCCATGTCCTGTCAGCAACACCTCTGCCTCTTCCGGAACATCTCCTTCCCAGCAGCAGCATACCTTTTGGAATCCATACTGCTCCAACGCTTCTTTCAGCTGCATCGTCCCGTCCTTCGTGCAGGAAATCATGCCATGATCTGTTGTCAAAAGAAGATATGTCTCTTCCAGAAGGTTCTCATTTTCCAAAAGATCCAAAAGCCGGTCAATTTCCTGATCGATCTCCCGAAGTCTCTGCTGTACATTTTTTACCCGTTCCTCTTCCACATCCGTCCTGCAAAAATCCGGATTGTGTCCGATGGTGTCCAGATCATCCACATACAAAAAAATTGCTTCCGGCAGCTTTTCATAAGTAATTTTTCCGTTTTCCGTCTCTATTTCCCTGTCTGTGATCAAACGCTCCAGTATCGAAAACCGTGTTCTGTAATCTCCGCCGGGCTGAACATATAAATGCTGCGGATCATCTTTTCTGCAGCCTCTGTTTTCCAGCGTAAACTGCTGTATCGAAACAGTTGTAACATCTTCCTTCTTCAGAACCTCTCCGATAGTTTCCGCTTTATTGAGTCTCCTGAGCGGAACCACCTGATTCTTATCACGATCCCAGATTTTATCACAATTCCCTGTCATTTCACTGTAGCAGCCGCTGACAATCGCACTCTGCATCGGATATGTGATAGATGGAATTCCTGTCCGGGCCTGTTCAAAAAAACATCCCATTCTCTTTAACCGGTTAATTCCCTTCAGCGCATCCCGATCTGCCATCTGATCATAATAATATTTTCCAAACCCATCCAGATTGATATATAACAGGTGCTTTCCCATCTCTCCCTCCAACTATTTTTAATCACTATTTTTAGTGACTAAAAAAACTATCTGGGTATAATATACCTCCCAGTTTGATATCTGTCAATCTTTTGGGCGCTTTTTCTGAAACAAGTTTCATTTTAAAAAAACTTTTGTCATTTTTTATATGATTTTTTTGATTTTCTCACAAAACAAAGTGATAATTGCACTTATTACTGCAAATATTCAATTTCTTATTGTCTTTTTGACCCGTGCATTTTCTCTCCTCTTTTCCTCAAATATACAAATGTATATGCCCTGATACCACCTGCAGCAAGCAGATATTCGCGTTATACGCGAATGCCGCCGCCAGACACTATACACCTTTCGCGCAAGTGTGCATAATCGTGTTTTTGTTCGGCAGGAAAGTTTCTTTCCTATCGAACAAAAAAACAGCCCCGGGAATTATTCCCGAGGCTGCCCTCTTCTGATTCTTATGCTACGTGAACGTTAACCGCTCTGAGCTTTCTGGAATCCTTAGGATCGCTTTCTACGTCGAAAGTTACCTTCTGGCCTTCTTCCAGAGTCTTGAAGCCATCAACCTGGATAGCGGAGAAGTGTACGAAAACATCTTCGCCGTTTGCATCGTTGGTGATGAAGCCATAGCCCTTGCTGGAATTGAACCACTTAACTACACCTGTGTTCATTGTCAGATACCTCCTGAATTATTGGATCAATTGGAAACCCCGCTGCATGCCGTCTTACGAACATATATCCGTAAAAAAAGACTGCACACAAGCCATCAAAAGAAAAGGATGACTTCTCAGTACAGCCAGTTCTAAGCTCAAATTGATTCTGAAAACATCATAGCATCATTCCCTTGTTTTGTCAAAAGGATTTTTGCATAATTTATGCTTCAATTTCCTCTTATATAGAAAGCCCTGCCGTCCCGAACCCTTCCGGAACAGCAGAGCCTTTCTTCTCTGTTACTGTTTCTTTCCTCTCAAAAAGAAACCCGTTTTATTTGCGTACTTTTACTCTCAGTGTCTTTATCTCAAATGCACCGAATGTCAGCTCTGCGCTGTCACCATTTACTTCGACAGCTTCCTGTACATTCTCCAGCATATCACACAGATAAGCCTCCTCCATCCCCAGGCTGCAGTTCACTTTAGAAGTGACCGCAGCTTTTTTGGATTCGTACAGGCGCAGGATGAGGTCACCGCTACCATCTTCAGCAGATTTTACGGATTCGAGGATTATGTTATCCTTCTCTACATTAAAGGCGCTGAACGCATCCGTCACACCGGAGAGCACAAGGGGCTTCACATTCAGCTCATAGCCCTGACGTACCACGTCGCAGTCCGCAAAGCTGCCTTCCCATGCAGTAAACGCATAGGTAAAATGATGCTCTCTGTTATCCGCACGCATCTCCGGTGCGCTGGAAGCACGCAGAAGCGTCAGCTCCAGTGCATTTTCGTTCATGCTGATGCCGTACTTATTTTCGTTCAGTACCGCTGCACCATGCGCATAGTCGCAGAGAGCGCTATAACGATGGTTGCATACCTCAAACCGGTCTTTGTCATAATCTCTGGAACGACGTGTCGGACGCTCCACATAACCGAACTGCATCTCGTTGATACCGTTTTCCGCATGGACGTTCACAGGGAATCCTACCTTCAGCAGACGATGGAGCTCTTTCCAGTCGATATCTGTTTCAAACTCCAGTCTTCTGCTGCCAGCATCCAGACGGATAATCTGCGTAAATGCAGAATTGCTGATGCGTCCCGTCACTTTCAGTGCCGCGCGCAGTCCGCCTTCCAGAACGATTTCCGTCTTCACATCCTCTGCAGCCGTAATTTCCTGCTCGATATAATTGGAATCGATATCCCACGCATCGAAGAAGCGGGGCACATCCTTATAAAGATGAAAACGGTTCATCGGCTCTGCCGCAAACTCGCGTCCGCTATCTTTCAGCACGAAGGATACCACTTCGCCGAAGCTGTTCACAACGGCCTTTACCTGCCCGTTTTCCAGCACAAAGCTGTCCTTAGCGCAAACCGCCGAAGCTTCATCGGCGCCCTTAACGTTTTCGGGAGCAGGCAGCACGGAAACCATACCGTAAGAAGGCATTTTCACAAGACCGTATACCTTTCCGTCCATCGTCTGGACCGGAACGGCTTCGCCTTCCTTCGTCTTTGCACCGCAGGCAAAGCTTTCAGGCAGCTCTGTCAGCGCTTCATACTCAAACCCAAGGGAGTTTGCAACTGTCACTCCCGCTCCTTCTTCCACAAGGGCAGACGCAGCGTCCTTTGTCAGCTCTGCGCTCTCTGCGAGCAGCCTTCCGTATGCCTCTTCCGCTTCCACATAAACTCTTGCGATGGAAGAACCGGGCAGGATGTCATGGAACTGGTGCAGGAGCACTTCCTTCCAGAGACGCTCTGCTGCTTCTGCCGGATAAGCATGTCCTTTCCGCGAAGCCAGCGCGCCCCAGAGCTCCAGCTCGCGCATCGCCAGCTCGCTCCTTCTGTTGTTGTGCTTAACCATTGCCTGAGAAGTATAGGTTCCGCGGTGCGCACTGAAATACAGCTCACCCGTATAAGTATGCTTCGGGCCTCCCTCTTTTTCCATCTCTTTAAAAAATTCGACCGGCCCTTCCATTTTCACCTTCGGGCAGCCTTCCAAATCCTGCTCGCGCCTTGCATATTCCAGATAATCCCTTGCCGGGCCGCCGCCGCCGTCGCCATAGCCAAAGGGCAGGAGGAACGCATCCAGGTCGCGCTTCTGGCTGCGGTTTTTCCATACGTTCATCACTTCCTTCGGGTCAGTGCGGTACGTGTAGCTTGTGGGCAGGAACGATGTTATCTTGCTGCCGTCCATCCCTTCCCAGTAAAAATAATGATACGGGAACTGCTCGCCGTCATTATAAGACCAGAAAATCTTCTGGGTCACCAGATATTTTACGCCGCAGCTTTTTAAGATCTGAGGCAGCGCAGCCGTATAACCAAACGTATCCGGCAGCCACAGCATCTGGCTGTCCACGCCGAACTCTTCCTTATAATATTTTTTACCGTACAAAATCTGACGGATAAGTGCTTCACCGGAAGCCATATTCGTATCCGGCTCCACCCACATCGCACCTTCCGCTATCCACTGTCCGTTCTTTACCGCTTCTTTGATACGCTCAAACAGCTCCGGATAATATTTCCGGCACATTTCATATCCCGCCGGCTGGCTCTGGATATACTTGTACTCGGGATATTCCTCCAAAAGCCGGAGCTGTGCCGCAAACGTCCTCTCCGTCTTTCTGTGTGTCTCCGCCATCGGCCACAGCCATGCAAGGTCGATATGCGCATTTCCGACCGCATAAAAAACAGGGGCGGAAGAACCGTTCTTTGCCTCCAATGCCGGGCGCAGTGCCTCTCTGCCCGCACGGTAAGAAGCATTCCTTCCTTCCTCATCCTGCTCAAAATCCACGGCCAGCGTGAACTTCTCCAGCGCCTCCGCTATCTTTGCCGCACGCAGGGACGTTTCGTCCAATCCTTCCAGCACCTGGGCGAGCGTATCCGCATCCATCCAGAGCTGATAAGCATCCTCATTCCATACGCCAAACGTACACGTTCCGAGCGTTCTTCTCTTTCCTTCTGTCAGAGGATCCGTATACGAGCCCGGCAATACCGGACCTGTCGCACAGCAGCCGTCATCGGGATAGTAGTGTCCCGCATAGGTCTCCATCAATATTTCATATTCTGCCCCGGCCTCGCCTTCCTTTGCCAGAACATTATCTTCTATAAAATGATGAGGCTGCGTCACCCACGACGCACGGTAGGTTCCGAATTCCTGTCCGTTTACAAACAGCGTAGATTCGCCGTCCGGCTTCAGATCCATAACGATACGTCTGCCCTGCGCTTCCTTTGGAAGAACTATCTTCCCACGGAACCAGCAGTATTCCCATGTCTTACCCCATGTAAATCCCGGCTCTACCGGCTGGAAGGGAGCCGCCCTTTCCTCCTCTTTTGTGATTTTT
>UQDA01000021.1 GCA_900539715.1 uncultured Lachnospiraceae bacterium
TGGCCTAGTGGCTCAGTTGGTTAGAGCGCCGCCCTGTCACGGCGGAGGTCACGGGTTCGAGTCCCGTCTGGGTCGTTTCTTTGAAAAAAGAAACAGTGATAATTTTATAAGCTGGTGTGGCGGAATAGGCAGACGCAAGGGACTTAAAATCCCTCGGTGGCAACACCGTACCGGTTCAAGTCCGGTCACCAGCAGTTTGGAATCCTATATTTGTAGGGTTCTTTTTTTATACATATTCAAGTGAAAGAGTTACTAGCGAAAGACGATTGTGCCAAGGCGCACATTTTTAATAAATGTTGTACATTGGAGGATAGCAATGAAAACAGATAAGAAAGACTGGAAGGAGATAACGGCAGAAACGCTCATCCTGACAGGAGCGGTGGCAGTCATCGCGGCGGGAGTATATTTTTTTCTGGTTCCGAGTAAGGCATCAGTCAGCAGTATATCCGGACTTGGTATGATTTTAACTAATTTCATCCCGTTGCCGCTGTCTGCGATTACGATGATACTAAACGTCGTGCTTCTGATAATCGGATTTTTTACCTGCGGGAAGGAATTCGGAGTAAAAACTGTTTATACGAGCGTGATGCTTCCTGTGTTTCTGGGGATTTTTGAAAAAATATTCCCTTCATACACATCTATGACGGGAAGTCAGGAGCTCGACGTGCTCTGCTACATTCTTGTTGTAAGTATGGGTCTGAGTGTTCTGTTTAACAGGAATGCATCGTCAGGCGGTCTGGACATCGTAGCAAAAATCCTGAATAAATATTTACATATGGAACTTGGAAAGGCGATGTCGCTGGCAGGAATGTGTGTTGCATTATCCTCTGCTTTGGTGTATGATAAGAAAACAGTCGTTCTGAGTATTCTGGGAACCTACTTTAACGGAATGGTACTGGATCATTTCATTTTCGGACAGAATATCAAACGGCGGGTATGTATTATTACAAAAAAGGAACAGGAGCTTTCCAGGTTCATCATCCACGACCTGCATAGCGGAGCGACCATTTATGAGGCTATCGGTGCATACAAGATGGAAAAGCATCGGGAAATCATTACAATCGTGGATAAGCGGGAGTATCAGAAGTTGATGAATTTCATCAACAGAGAGGACCCGGATGCCTTTATTACCGTATATAATGTATCTGATATGAGGTATCGTCCTAAGGTGTAAGTTCAAAATCTGCCCCAATATCCACCCGGTTTCAGAAGGAGCTGGGATGCGCTCAGAAGAGTGCTCTGGAAAGAACGTTTTGGCGGTGGTAACAACCGGGATGATGCGATGGTTTTAGAAATTTCAATAAAAGCAATATCTGCCACGAAGGCGATGGATTTTCAGAAGAAAACCGGCTTTCGTGGCATTTTTTATCATAAATACCAAACAGATAAAGGAGAAAAAGCGATGTCAAATATGTCATCTGTCAAGCGGCTCATTTTAACAGGAGTATGTGCCGCGTTGTGTGTTGTGCTGCCGATGGCAGTTCATTCTATCCCGAATGCAGGGAGGATCCTTAGCCCTATGCACCTTCCGGTGCTTTTATGCGGCCTGGCGGCGGGATGGCCCTACGGGCTGTTATGCGGTCTGATTGGTCCACTTCTTTCGTCCATGATGACGGGGATGCCGGCGGCAGCTATGCTTCCGTCTATGATGATAGAGCTTGCAGTTTATGGTTTTCTGGCAGGGCTTTTAATGAAGGTCATCCATACCGGAAAGCTGTATGCCGATCTGTATATCAGTCTGATCTGTGCTATGCTGGGAGGGCGTATCGCAGCAGCGGTTGTGAGTGCATTTATTTTTGCGGCGGGAAGCTTTTCAATCAAAGCCTGGGCGATGAGCTATTTTGTGACGGCACTCCCGGGAATCGTATTGCAGTTGATATTGGTACCTGTGTTGACGGCGGCATTGATGCGCGCAGGATTGATTCCGGGCAGATATGGGAAAGGGAATTCAAAGAAATCCTGAAAAAAATATGACAGATACAAAAAAGACCGGAAAGCGTTTGCTTCTTACATCGCTTTCCGGTCTTTTTGATGCGCGTTCGCACATATTTTTTTAATTTAAGGAAATTTATACGGCAGTGATGCTGAGCGCATGCAGATATGCATCGGAGCCGGAGCCGCAGGAAACGGAAACCTTCATGTCTTGGGTCAGGAACTTGCAGTTATTCAGGCTGCTGATAGAATCCAGTTTAATCTCCATCTGGCCCTGAGGGGTGTCGAGATAAAGCATATCCTCGGTGGATTTTTTATTTACGGTGCCGACTGCGGTCAGCGGAGTAGAGCTGTTGACGCTGGCAGAGGAAGAGCTTCTTTCCCCTGTAACGGCTACTGCATGCAGATATGCGTCGGAACCGTTATAGAAGGAAACGCGGAGCTTACGTCCGGGCAGGAACATCATGCCTTTTAAGGTATTGGCTGTGTTATCGATGATAAACTGCATTGTTCCCTCATTTGTGCTCAAATAAAGGCGCCCTTCCTTTATCTTTTCCACCTTGCCGTTTACGGAAAGATAAGCGGAATTGTCTCCGTTGTTGACGGATGAAGAAGATGCTGTGGTATCGGAAATACTGATGGCATGCATATATGCATCGGAGCCGCGGCCGCAAACGACGCTGTAGGTATTGCCGAGAACGAGGAACGCACAGCCGCCCATGCTCGTTGTGGAATCGAGAATGATGACCATTCGGCCTTGAGGAGTGTCAAAATGCAGCTTGTTGTCTTTTGTGTCGCCTGTCAGCTTGCCGGTGATGGTCGCAGTGTTTTTTGTATCGACAGTAACATTTCCTATCTGGGTGCCGCTGACGATTTTAGCAGCATGAAGATATCCGTCGGAGCCGCCTGTTACATCAACGGTAACAGCCTGACCGGGGAGCAGTAGCTTTCCCGCAGTGGTATCGGTGGCATTTTCTATCTTAATCTCCATTTTGCCCTGCGGGGTATCAAGAAGAAGCATCTCGGAAGTCGTGCCTGATTTTACGGTACCCTGTACGGTAGCAATGACTTCAGCCGCCGAAGCGCTCATTTGAAAGAATGGAGCAAAGGCGAGCGTACCTGCGAGACAAAATGCGGTAAGAGCCTGCGTAAACTTTTTCTTTTTTATCATAATAAAAGGTCTCCTGTATCAAAAAAGATGTAATCCTGCCGAAGCGGGAAATGCGTGTTGATCGGGCAGGGCATATGCTCCCTGCGGATAATGCAATCATAGCTGATTGCGACCCGAAAAGCAAGAAAAAACTACAGCTTTGAACGGGATGAGGTTTTACATCAGAGGGGCAAACATCAGGAAGATACTTTCCTGAAAACGTTCTTTGCGGCCGCGGTCAGCAAACTGTTCCTTTGTATAAGGGACGCAGCTTCCGATATCTTCTTTAAAGAGGGATGTATAGCGGCGAACGAGCTCATTGCTGTAAAAGACGCCGCACACCTCGTCATCGACCATGAGGCTTCGCATATCCAGATTGACGGAGCCGATACAGCAGAGTTCTTCATCGATGACCATTGTTTTGGCATGGATATAACCGTTATATTTATATACTTTTGCGCCATATTCCAAAAGCTGTCCGCAGTACCAGGTGGTTACGGGGTCAAGGAAAAAGCTGGCTTTGATACCGGGAATCATCAGTTCTATCTGCACGCCGGAGGCGGCTGCGGTCTTTAGGGCGTCGAGAACGGAGGCGTCCGGAATAAAGTACGGAGTCTGGATGCGGATAGAACGGCGGGCGCTGCGTATCATGCTCAGATAGCACATTTTCACGGCTTCACGGTCATTATCCACACCGCCGACGATGAACTGGCACAGACCTTCCGGCGAGGAAGAAGGGGCAGGGGAAAATGCCGATGGGCTGACGCCGTGCTCTGCCACTGCATTCAGGCGGGCGACAGCATCGGAACGGTCACAGCGCTTTACGCTGCAGAGCCAGTCTGTGAGAAAATATTTTTCAAGGACAAGGCTGCAGACACCTTCGAGACGGACCTGTGTATCGCGCCAGGGATTTTTAACCTTTGCCATATTGGCGTACTGTTTGCCGATATTCATTCCGCCGATATAGGAAATTTCATGGTCTATCACGACAATCTTGCGGTGGCTGCGATAGTGCGTGAGATACGGTTTTACGCGGATGACCCTTCCGCCGGCAGATGTCAGCGGAGCAAACATTTTGCGGGGGGTAGAAAGGTTGGCGATAAAGTCGCACATGACAAGGACTTCGACGCCCTCGCGCGCTTTGGCGGCAAGCTCGCTGACAAATGCTTCGCCGACAGGGTCGTGGTGTATCGTATAAAATTCGACATAAATGCATTGCTTTGCAGCGCGGATATCCTGAAAAAGGCTTTCATAATGGCTCTTCCCGGAAGTGAAAAGGGAGGCATTCCGGTAATGGGTCACTTCGCTTTCATTATATACGGCGTTAAAATGCATGACCTGCATATCCTCTTCGGAAAGAAAGGGCAGGGCAGGAGCATCTGCCTGTCTGCCGGGAGCAGGAGTGCTTTCGGGGATTGGTGCAAGACGCTTTTTTCGGAAAAAGGCGGTCAGCTTTATCGCCATCGTGCTGCCAAAGACGAGATAGAGGACAGCTCCGGCGTAAGGCAGACAGACCATTACGAGCACCCACAAAAGCGCCTCAGTAGGGCTTTTACGCTCCAGAAAGATAACGGTCAGGATAAGCAGGATATAGATGAGCAGCAGAATGAGTTTTATCAAAAAAATGTCCTCCTTTCATCAGTCTCCCAGAGACTCTGACCGTCCCATTTTGCGGAAAACAGGAATATACATACAAAGGGTCACGAGCATAACGGCCATCATAACGATGATAATGATATTAGCAGCCGCGGCGGGAATGTGAATCAATAAAAACAGCGCCATCAGACCGACGAACAGCACGGCAGTGCATACTTTACCGAACCACATCGCGCCATCAAGCATCTGTCCCTTTTTGAGGAATATCAGCCCCATGATGCCCATAAATCCCTCTTTTACAGCCATAAGTGCTATCAGCGCCCACATAAGGGGATAGCGGGTTGCAAGGCAGATGGCGAGCGCGGCATGAGAAAGCTTGTCCGCTACAGGATCAAGGATTTTGCCCCACTGGGTTACCATGTTGAAACGGCGGGCTATCTTGCCGTCGAACAGATCGGTAAGGCTGGAAACGAGAACGATCAGAGCCGCCATCAGATAGTCGCGGTCAGACTCTGCGGTGATGTAGAGATAGCAGAATACCGGGATGAGGAGGATACGAAAGTAGCTCATCAGATTCGGGATGGAAAACAGTTCCTTTTTGTCAAATTTTTTCATATGCAGTTTACTCCTTTTGACAGCGCGGATGAAAAAATGCGCCGGGTCATTGTGAATTTACTTTCAGCATATCATAGAACGAAATAAAAGTATAGGGACGTAAGCGGTTTCAAATTCTTATTATTTTATAAAAAATGCGATTGTTACAGGCAGTTCAGGGGGGCAATTTGCTGCTGGAATCATATACCTTGAGGATACAGGAAATAATTTTTTTACAGAAGAAGTGCGCCTTTGTTTCAGAGAAAAGAAAAGGCTCATGAACCGATTATACCATGCGGGAAAAATGATTTCCATCTGTGCAGGGAGAAGATAATCTGATAAAATATAAGAAAATTTCCTGTTTGTCCGGGAAAGGAAGAAACAGGCGCGCGGCAGCGCGGGACGGGAGAGGGTTATGATAGATAGGGAGGATATGCTGGAACTGACGCGCAGGATGACGCCCGGCAGAACATGTATGGACAGGATAGCAGGGGGCTATATGGACCGGGACGGGGAGATAGACGGCAGTTTCAATGTGCATTTCTTGAAGCTTTCTGCAAAAGAAAAAGAAAGAAATCTTGCAATCGCAAAGACGGTACCGTTTTCGAGGACGAATGAGCAGCTGAAAGAATATGATTTTTCGGCGCAGGATGAAAGACCGGGCAGTGTATGGCAGCTTTTGATGGCGATGCGCGAGTGCGGATTGAAAAATGATGCTCTAAACGAGACGTTTTATGAGCTGCTTGGAGAAAAGTTCCAGGCGGACGGAGACTATGCGGTATTTTTATTCCATGGAACGTATGATGTGCCATTGAAAGCATCGGATAAAGAGAGCCTGTGGGAGTCGGAGGAGGTTTATGAGCATTTGATCTGTACGGTTTCTCCGCTTGTGGGGGAATATGAACCCGGAGAGCCGGAGTGGGGTTTTTTGTTCCCGGCATTTTCCGACAGGAGCGGGGATGTGCATAAGATAGACGTGTTCGTGAAAAGGGAGGGCAGTTCGGCAGCAGGGTTGACGGGAAAGTTTTTGTTTTCGGGAAGAAAAAAGCTGTGATGGGTTTTAAAATCTTATATTTTAAGGCTTCGTAAGTTATACCGTTTCGTGTTTTTATACAGTAAAATAGAGACATCAAAACGAGGAAGGGAAGGCAGGGGCTATGAAGCATATGTTTGATAAGATTTTATATGGGGGAGATTACAATCCCAACCAGTGGGAAAAAGAAATCTGGAAAGAGGACATGGAATATTTCCGCAGGGCGCACATCAACAGCGCGACAATCAATGTATTTTCCTGGGCAAAGCTGCAGCCGTCCGAGGAAACTTATGATTTTTCAGAGCTGGATGAGATTGTGGAGATGCTGGGAAAAGAGGACAGCCGGATCGTGCTGGCAACTTCCACGGCGGCGATGCCGGCATGGATGGTAAAGCGGTATCCTGAGGTGGCGAGAACAGATTTCGAGGGACGCCGTCATGTATTCGGGCATCGTCACAATGCCTGCCCGAATTCGCCGGTCTATCAGAAGTATATGGCTCGTCTGGCAGGACGTCTGGCAGAGCGTTATGGTTCCGATCCCCATATCGTTTGCTGGCATGTAAACAATGAATACGGGGGAGAGTGTTATTGCGAAAATTGTGCCAAGGCGTTCAGAGTGTGGCTCCGCAAAAAATATAAGACGCTGGAAGCGCTGAATAGAGCATGGAATATGGAATTTTGGGGGCACCTCGTTTATGACTGGGATGAAATCGTACCCCCCAATATCCTTGGAGATGCTATCGCGCCGGGAAAAACTGCATTTGCAGGGCTTTCTGTTGATTATCGCAGATTTATGTCGGACAGCATGCTTGCCAATTTTAAGGCGGAAAAAGAAGCGATACGCAGGTATGACAGGAATACTCCGATAACGACGAATCTGATGGGAACGTATAAAGGGCTGGATTATTTTAAGTGGGCAAAGGAAATGGACATCGTTTCCTGGGACAATTATCCGAGTTATAATACCCCGTGGAGCGATGTGGCGATGCGTCACGACCTGATGAGAGGATTAAAGGATGCACCGTTTATGCTGATGGAGCAGACGCCGAGCCAGCAGAACTGGCAGCCGTATAATTCGCTGAAAAAGCCGGGACAGATGCGGGCACAGAGCTACCAGACGATTGCGCACGGAGCGGATACTATTCAGTTTTTCCAGCTTAGAAGGAGCGTGGGCGGATGTGAAAAATTCCATGGAGCGGTAATTGCTCATGCCGGAACCGATCAGACACGGGTTTTTCGTGAGGTGTCACAGCTTGGAGCAGAACTTGAGAGGCTTGGAGCAGCGACTTTGGGCACAGTAAATAAAGCGGAAGTAGGGATCATTTTTGACTGGGATAATTTCTGGGCGCTGGAATATACAAGCGGACCGTCTGAAGATATAAAGTATCTGCCGCAGATCCAGCAATATTACGATTATTTTTACAGACATAATTACAGCATCGACATGATTCCTGTTGATGCGGACTTTTCAAAATATAAGATTGTAGCAGCTCCGGTATTGTATATGATAAAAGACGGGATGAAAGAAGCGCTGGAAGCATATGTGAGGCAGGGAGGAATTCTGCTCACAACTTATATGAGCGGTATTGTGGATCAGTCGGATAATGTGTATCTGGGAGGATATCCGGGACCTCTGCGGGAAATGGCAGGCGTATGGGTAGAAGAAATCGATGCGCTGGCGCCGGAACAGTGTAATGAGGCTGTTTTTGCAGACGGGACAGTTTCAAAATGCAGTCTGGTATGCGATTTGATGCATCTTGAGGGGGCAGAGGCGCTGGCTGTATATGGAAATGATTTTTATGCAGGAATGCCTGCTGTGACAAGACATATCTTCGGAAAAGGAGCCGTTTATTATATCGGCAGCCGCCTGGAAGAAGACGGTATGGAAAAAGTACTGGAAAAGGTGGTGAAGGATGCAGGTGCAGCTCCTGTTATTGAGGAAGAAACGGAACTGGAGATAACCTGTCGGGAAGATGAGGAAAAGTATCTGTATTTTGTGATCAACTTTAAGGATGAGGAAATTGTTCTTCCGGAGTGCCTGAGCGGGTTGGAAGATCTTCTTACAGACAAAAAGGCAGTAAGCGGCGAGCGCATGAAAAAATATGAGGTAAAAATTTTGTGTGCAAAAAAATAAAAGGTAAAAGCGATGGGAAAGCACGATGGGAAAGCAGCGGTTGACAGAACCGGCAGGACAGAGTATTCTGGGTAGGCAGAAGAAACCGCTTTAAGCGGGAACAATACACAGGAGGAGAATATGATCAAAGAAGCGATCAGCGGGTTCTGTATGGCGCTGGCAGACAGCGTTCCGGGAGTGTCCGGTGGAACCGTGGCATTTATTATGGGATTTTACGATCAGTTTATCGGAGCAACGCATGATCTGGCATTTGGAAAGATGCCGGAGAAGAAAAAGGCTCTCGGTTATCTGCTCAAACTCGGTATCGGCTGGGCAGTCGGCATGCTTTTGGCAGTCATCGTGTTATCGGCATTGTTTGAGAGCCATATTTATGTGGTAAGCTCTCTGTTTATGGGCTTTATTGCCGGTGCGATTCCACTTATTATTATGGAGGAAAAAGATGGCTTTCGGCAGTTTGGAAAGGGAATTGCATTTTTGCTCATCGGAATTGTGCTGGTGGCAGGAATCGCGTGGCTGAATGGTCAGGTAGGGACATCAAGTATGGATCTTTCCCATTTTTCTCTGGGCATTTCCGTAAAACTGTTTTTCATCGGAATGATCGCGATTTCGGCGATGTTTCTTCCGGGAATTTCAGGTTCTACGCTGCTTTTGATCTTTGGAGCTTATATTCCTGTAATCTCCGCGGTACGCGCGGTATTGTCTTTGGAGCTGTCCTATATACCGAATCTTGTGTTTTTCGGACTGGGGATTATTGCGGGAGCATGTACGGTCGTGAAAATCATTAAGATTGCGCTGGAAAAATTCCGGCCTCAGACTTTGTATCTGATTCTGGGGATGATGATCGGTTCTTTTTATGCGATCATTCAGGGACCGACAACGCTGGAAGAGCCTCAGGCTCCGCTTGCTTTTTCAAGCTTTAACTGGATCGCATGTATTGCAGGGCTGGCACTGGTGCTGGGAATGCAGTATGTGAAGGAAAAGGGATTCGGAACAAACAGAGAGATAAAAAAATAACAGGATATCAAAAAAACGGTCTGAAGGCGAACACGCAATTCAGACCGTTTGTCTATTCAGATTTGGCAATCGGGAAAGTTATGATTATACTTCTGTCATCCATAAACCGTGAAGATTGCAGTATGCATAGACTGCAACGGGCTTATCATCGCCAAGACAGAAGGAAACGTGAGGAGCGTCCCCGGGCTTGAGAGCCTTGCGCTGACCGCCGTTTTCGGTTTCCAGATAAACCCACTCAATGAAGTGCTCCGGAAGCATCGGATGATCTACGCTGCCGACATTCACAGTTACAACGCCATCAGCAACGGTAACGACCGGAAGATGCTTTTCGCCGCTTGCTTCCACAGTATTGGGAACGAGAGCTTCCATTTTCTGACCGCAGCAGAAAACCGGAACGCCGACATCATGAACCATCTCGATCAGATTGCCGCAGTGACGACAGATATAAAATTTGGTTTTCATATATTGGTACCTCCTGTAAATAAATTTACTGCTATAGAAACTATAAGATATCATAATCAGGGGTTTTTGAACCCAACATCATTATAAAAGGAATAGGGAAAATGTGCAATAAAAAAATATATCGTACAGATGTTAATATTTGCCAGCAGGCTGGTGAACAGTAATACACAGGTGTCAGGCAGCAGGAACAGAGCGGAATGGAAGTTGACATCCGTCAGGATACAGGATATGCTGTGGATAAGAAATGCCGTAAAAAAGAAGGGCAGGATGGCGGCATACAGAAAGGAAAGACAATGGTAAGACATGTGATTTTATGGCAGTTGAAAGATGAATTTTCCGAGGCGGAAAAACAGGAGAAAAAGGCTGCGGTCAAGGCCGGGCTGGAGGGGCTTGCAGGACAGATCCCCGGATTGATTTCCATTCAGGTGTACACAGAAGGACTGCCTTCTTCAAATGCGGATATGATGCTGGATTCCTGCTTTGCGGATGCAGCGGCGCTGAAGGGATATTCCGTACATCCGGCTCATGTAGCGGTGGCGGACGGGGCAGTCCGGCCGAATGTGAAGGCACGGATCTGTCTGGATTTTGAAGTGTGAAAGAAATAGAGTGGATTGGAATGCTCCCTTCAGTGGATAAAGGCAGGTTTTCCTGCCCGCTGATGGGAGCATATTTTTCACAAAATTTACACAAAATAATTAGCACTCACCTATTGACAGTGCTAACAACCCGTGCTATATTGAATTTCAGATGAAGTGTTATAGCTTCTCTATAACAAAAAACAACAGGAGGGATTTGTATGAATATTTCCAGATTTACACAGAAATCCGTAGAAGCGGTGCAGAACTGCGAAAAGCTTGCATATGAATACGGAAATCAGGAAATCGAACAGGAACATTTGCTGTACAGCCTTCTGACCATAGAGGACAGCCTCATTTTGAAGCTGATCGAGAAAATGGAGATTCAGAAGGAGCATTTTGTAGAACGCAGCAAACAGGCTCTGATGAAGCGGGTGAAGGTTCAGGGCGGACAGATTTATATCGGAAAGGATTTAAATCAGGCGCTGATCCATGCGGAGGATGAGGCAAAACAGATGGGGGACGAATATGTATCCGTTGAGCATCTGTTTTTGGCGATGCTGCAGTATCCAAACCCGGAAATGAAGCAGATCTGTAAGGAATATGGTATAACGAGAGAACGTTTTTTACAGGCGCTGTCTACAGTTCGGGGCAATCAGAGGGTGACAAGTGACAATCCGGAAGCAACGTATGACACGCTGGCAAAATATGGTCAGGATCTGGTAGAAAAGGCACGGGAGCAGAAGCTCGATCCGGTCATCGGCAGGGATAATGAGATCCGAAATGTGGTTCGCATTTTGTCCCGGAAGACAAAGAATAATCCGGTGCTGATCGGTGAACCGGGCGTCGGAAAAACTGCAGTTGTGGAAGGACTTGCACAGCGGATCGTGCAGGGCGATGTGCCGCAGGGACTGAAAGATAAGAAGATTTTTTCTCTGGATATGGGAGCGCTTGTTGCGGGGGCAAAGTACCGCGGTGAGTTTGAGGAGCGTCTGAAAGCGGTTCTGGAGGATGTGAAAAAGAGCGAGGGGCAGATTATTCTGTTCATAGATGAGCTGCATACAATCGTGGGTGCGGGCAAGACGGATGGCGCAATGGATGCGGGAAATATGTTAAAGCCGATGCTGGCAAGAGGTGAGCTTCACTGTATCGGTGCGACCACTCTGGATGAGTACCGCAAATATATTGAAAAGGACGCGGCATTGGAACGTCGTTTTCAGCCGGTAATGGTGGATGAGCCAACAGTAGAGGATACTATTTCCATTTTGAGAGGCTTAAAAGAACGCTATGAAGTATATCATGGTGTGAAGATTCTGGATAATGCACTGGTGAGCGCGGCTGTGCTGTCGAACCGTTATATTTCAGACCGCTTTTTGCCGGACAAGGCGATCGATCTTGTAGATGAGGCGTGCGCGCTCATCAAGACCGAGATGGATTCCATGCCTGCGGAATTAGACGAGCTGCGCCGCAAGGTGATGCAGATGGAAATAGAGGAAACCGCCCTTAAGAAAGAAACGGATAATTTGAGCCGCGAGCGTCTGGAAGCTCTGCAAAAGGAGTTGGCAGAGCTCAAATCTGAATTTAATAATCGCAAAGCCCAGTGGGATAATGAAAAAAAGAGTGTGGAGATGCTGTCAAAGCTGCGTGAGGAGATCGAGGCGGTCAGCAATGAGATTCAGATTGCACAGCGTGAAGGTAATCTGGAAAAGGCTGCGGAACTTTCCTATGCAAAGCTTCCTGATTTAAAAAAGAAGCTGGAACAGGAAGAGGAACGTGTGAAAAAAGAAGATCTTTCGCTTGTGCATGAAGCGGTAACAGAGGATGAGATCGCCCGGATCATATCGCGCTGGACAGGGATTCCTGTGACGAAGCTGACGGAAAGCGAGAGAAACAAGACCCTGCATCTGGATGATGAGCTGCACCGCCGTGTCGTAGGACAGGATGAAGCAGTGACGAAGGTAACGGAAGCGATCATCCGTTCCAAAGCAGGGATCAAGGATCCGACAAAACCCATTGGCTCCTTCCTGTTCTTAGGACCTACGGGTGTCGGCAAAACAGAGCTTGCAAAAGCGCTGGCAGCGTCACTGTTCGATGATGAGAATAATATGGTGCGGATAGATATGAGCGAATACATGGAGAAATATTCCGTGTCCCGTCTGATAGGAGCGCCTCCCGGATACGTAGGATATGAAGAGGGTGGACAGCTGACAGAGGCGGTACGCAGAAAGCCTTATTCCGTCGTATTGTTTGATGAGATTGAAAAAGCGCATCCGGATGTATTCAATGTACTGCTGCAGGTGCTGGATGATGGGCGTATCACTGATTCCCAGGGCAGGACAGTAGATTTTAAAAATACGATTCTGATCATGACATCGAATATCGGTGCGAATTATCTGTTGGAAGGAATTCAGGAGGACGGTACAATAAAGCCTGAGGCAGAGGAACTCGTGACCAACGATTTGCGCGCTCATTTCAGACCGGAGTTTTTGAATCGTCTGGATGAAATCATCATGTTCAAGCCTTTGACAAAGGATAATATCGGCGGTATCATCAGGCTTATCATCGCGGATTTAAACCGCAGACTTGAGGATAAACAGCTTTTGGTGGAGCTGACGCCTGAGGCGGAGAGATTCGTGGTGGAGAATGCTTATGATCCTGTTTACGGAGCACGTCCGCTAAAACGATATGTTCAGAAATATGTCGAAACCCTTTCTGCGAAACTTATTTTAGCGGATGAGGTGGGAATGGGAGATACAATCCTGATCGATGTGGAAGATGGTGCGCTTATTGCACGGAAAAAATAAAGATTCCCTTGTATGATAAGGGAAAAAGAAGATCAAGAAGACTGTTGCTTCGGAAAAAAACTTCCGGGGCAACAGTTTTTTATTTATTTGAGTTGTACCCGGTATTTCCGGGGCTTTTGTCCGGATGTTGCAGGAGTGCACGATGAAAGGTGCGCTACACGTCGGTTTTGTAAGAATTCCTCAAACGCTCGATATGATGTTTCTGCCTTCTGTTTATTGCTTGTTGCGGAGTCTTGTGTGGAGTATAATAACATTACTGCTGAACAGATTTGGATGAGAGCACAGGTTTTCAGAGGATTTGTCAAAAGAATTTTTATATGGAAAAAGCAGATAGGAGGATTCTGGGGATGAAGCTTGTGATCATGGAGCCTTTGGGCGTGGAAAAAGAGGCGCTTTTTGCGCTGGCAAAAGAAAAGCTTGGCGGACGTGTGGAAATTGAATATTACGATACGCGGGTAACGGATACGGACACGCTGATCAGGCGTGCAAAGGATGCGGAGATGCTGGCGTTTTCCAACCTTCCTTTTCCGGGGGAGGTATTGGAAGCATGTCCGAAGCTGAAAATGATATCAGTGGCGTTTACGGGTGTAGACCATGTGGATATGGCTGTATGTCGTAAAAATAATGTGCTTGTAAGCAACTGTGCCGGATATTCCAACACGGCGGTGTCGGAACTGGTATTTGGAATGGCGCTGTCCCTGTATCGAAAGCTCATGGAGTGTAATGAGGCGGTACGCCGGGAGAAGAACAAGACAGGATTGATCGGTCTGGAGCTGGAGGGCAAAAAATTCGGCGTCATCGGTCTGGGCGCCATCGGGACGCGCACGGCGAAGCTGGCGCAGGCGTTTGGATGTGAAGTATATGGATTTAACAGAAGTGAAAGACGGATAGACGGGGTGAAAATGACAGATATGGATACACTCTTATCCGAATGTGATATTGTTTCCCTGCACGTTCCGCTTACGGAGGAGACGAGAGGAATGATCGGGAGCAGGGAGCTATCCCGGATGAAGCAAAGCGCAATTTTGATCAATACGGCCCGCGGTCCGGTTGTGGACAGCCAGGCACTGGCAGAAGCGCTGAGAGAGGGCAGGATTGCGGGAGCTGCGGTGGATGTATTCGAAACCGAACCTCCGGTATCAGCATCCCATCCGTTGTTTACCTGTCCGAATCTGATCGCAACGCCTCATGTGGCGTTTGCCACAAAGGAGGCGCTTTATAAGAGGGCGATCATTGTTTTTGAAAACATCGCGGCATATCTGGACGGGAAGCCGCAGAATGTGATGTGAGTTTTATTTCTTCTTTTTATGCACGTTGCGGATAGTCTTTTTCTTACGGGGAGCATTCTTTTTCTGCTCCTGCTGCTGTTTTGACACAAGGCTTAACGTCTTTTTATCGCTCTGCCGGGGACGGATGAGGCACTTTTCGCCATAGCCTATGAGATCTGTCCGTTTTGCGAGCGTCAGCGCTTCCACTACCAGCTCGTAATTTTTCGGATTACGGTACTGGATGAGCGCACGCTGCATTGCTTTTTCATGAGGATTTTTTGCCACATATACAGGCTGCATTGTGCGGGGATCTACGCCGGTATAGTACATACAGGTGGAGATGGTAGACGGCGTAGGATAAAAATCCTGTACCTGCTGGGGCATATAGCCCAGGTCCCGCAGAAATTCAGAAAGCTCTACAGCTTCCTTTAAGGTAGAGCCCGGATGGGAGGACATGAGGTAGGGAACCAGATACTGTTTTTTCTGCAGTCTGGCGTTCATGTCCTCATATTCTTTGACAAAGCGTTTGTATACTGCCACACGGGGCTTACCCATTTTTTCAAGCACTGCGTCGGAAATGTGTTCCGGAGCGACTTTGAGCTGTCCGCTGACATGGTGCTCGCACAGCTCCTGTAAAAAGGTTTTGTCCGGATCATTGACAAGATAGTCAAACCGAAGACCGGAGCGGATAAAGACTTTTTTTACGCCGGGAAGCGCCCGCAGCTTCCGGAGAAGGGCAAGATAGTCAGAATGATCTATTTTCAAGTTTTTGCAGGGGGTCGGGAACAGGCACTGACGGTCAGGGCAGACGCCGGCCTTTAACTGTTTATCACAGGCGGGAGCACGGAAATTGGCGGTAGGACCTCCTACGTCGTGGATATAGCCCTTAAAATCAGGCTCTTTGATGAAATTTTCTGCTTCTTCTACGATGGACTCGTGGCTTCTTGTCTGGATGATCCGTCCCTGATGGAAGGTAAGGGCGCAGAAGCTGCAGCCGCCGTAACAGCCGCGGTTGCTGACCAGGCTGTATTTGACCTCTTCAATGGCGGGAACACCGCCCAGCGCTTCATAAGAAGGATGGTAAGTGCGCATATAGGGCAGTGCGTAAACATTGTCCATTTCATTTGTGCTCAAAGGCTTTGCGGCAGGATTCTGTACGACCAGCATGCCGTTATCATATTCCTCTGTCAGACGTTTTCCGCGGAAAGGGTCGGTATTCTGGTACTGGATATAAAAGCTTCTGGCATAATTTAGCTTATCTGATAAAAGGTCACGGTAGGAGGGCAGAGTCAGCGCATCGTACACGTCCTCCTTTTTATCGGTTTTGTAAACGGTTCCCGGAATAAAGGTGACATCTTTGATATCCAGTCCGCTGTTTAAGGCTTCCGCAATTTCCACAATACTTCGTTCGCCCATGCCGTACATCAGAAGGTCTGCGCCGGATTCAATTAAAATAGAAGGCTTTAGCTTATCCGACCAGTAGTCATAATGGGCAAGCCGACGCAGACTTGCTTCGATACCGCCGATCATAATGGGAACGTTGGGGTATGCTTTTCGGATAAGCTTACAGTAGACGGTGGTAGCGTAATCCGGACGTTTCCCCATCACGCCGCCCGGGGTAAAGGCATCCTTCTCCCTGCGCCGTTTGGAAACGGAATAGTGGTTTACCATGGAATCCATATTTCCGCCGGTGACTAAAAAGCCAAGTCGGGGCGCTCCGTAAATTTTTATGCTGTCGGAATTTTTCCAGTCGGGCTGTGAAATAATGCCGACAGAGAAGCCGTTGGCAGTCAGCACACGGCTGATAATAGCATGTCCAAAGGAGGGATGGTCCACATAGGCGTCCCCGATTACATAGACGAAATCAAACTGTTCAATGTGCCGGTCTTCCATATCCTGCCGGCAGATAGGTAAAAATCCTGTATTCATAAAAACCTCATTTCATAACGATTCAGTATCTTTATAGATAGTTTAAAGAAAATCAGACTGAAATGCAAGAAACAAATTCCAGAACAGATGCGCGATGACACAGAAAGGGATGATCCGGGAGACCGCAGCTTTTGTGAAAAGGGAAAACAGATATAGACATCTGCATGGCAGTAAAATATAATAAATTTTAGAACTGTTTCGGACGCCGGAAAAGAAGATGTACGTCGGGAATCGTTCAGAAACAGGAAAGATATTTGCTGTTTACACAGCAGAAAGACGGGGATTCACATGATACACGAAAAAATTGATATGAGAAATGAGGGCTCTATGGAATATGCTGCCCTGTATACGTATCTTCTGGACAATTCACCGGAGATTGGAATTGAGAACAGGCCTGTTGTGATCATCTGTCCGGGCGGCGGTTACGGAATGACATCGGACCGCGAAGCGGAGATCGTGGCGATGCAGTTTTGTGCAATGGGATATCATGCGGCAGTGCTGCGGTATTCGGTGGCTCCGGCAAGGTTTCCGGCGGCACTTCTGGAGCTTGGAAAAGCGGTGCGGACGATGCGTCAAAACGCGGCAAAATGGCATGTGGATACAGAACGGATCATAATCTGCGGATTTTCTGCAGGCGGCCATATGGCGGGGAGTTATGGCACATTCTGGTCAGAGGACTGGGTTGGGCAGGCGCTTGAGGCAGCTTCGGAAGAGCTGCGTCCAAACGGTATGATTTTGTGTTATCCGGTGATCACATCGGGAAACTATGCCCATGTGGATTCTTTCAAGAATCTTCTGGGGGATGACTATGAGAAGAAAAAAGATTCTGTATCGCTGGAAAAACATGTGAATGCAGATGTGCCCCGTACTTTTTTATGGCATACGGCAGAAGATGACTGTGTTCCGGTTCAGAATTCTCTGATGTATGCATCGGCCCTTGCAGAACAGAAAATCCCGGTAGAGCTTCATATTTTTGAAAAGGGAGGGCACGGTTTGTCGCTGGGCAGCAGACTGACCTGCAATCAGAGCGGTTACGGGCTTAATCCGGCCTGTCAGAGATGGTTGGATCTGGTTCATACGTGGATAGAAAACTGTCTGACGGAGGAATGAGCCATGATCGCCCATGAGCTGAGTCTTTATGAGCAGAAAATATTAAGTGACCGGGAATTTCCGGTACAGGTTTTTATGAATCGTCCGCAGGGAAAGTGCCAATATTTTGATATGCACTGGCATGAGCATATTGAGCTTCATTATGTACTGGAAGGGGAAACGAAGATTCAGCTGAACCAGGAAATTGTTTCGGCCAGAAAGGGAAGTCTTGTGATTGCCAACAGCAATGTGCTTCATGCCGGATTTTCTGAGGAAGCGGGCGGATCCATGCTTGTGATGATTTTTGAAATGGCGGCGCTGTCGGGAGAACTGGCGGAAAAAAATATTATTTTTCAGCAGATTATCCGGGAGGATCCGCGGATTGACGAGCTGATGCATCAGATTTATGAGGAACAGGAAAAGCAGGAGAGAGGGTGGAAGCTGGCCTGTAAAGGCGCACTTTTGTCTCTGATCTGTTATCTGGCGCGCCACTATGCGGAGGAGGAGCTGTCAGACAGGGAAAGTACAAGACGGCGTAAAAATCTGGAACGCCTGAATACTGTGCTCCAGTTTATCGAGGCAAATTATCCGCAGAACATCAGCAACGGAGAACTGGCGGAGCTGGTTCATTTAAGCAGCGACCGCTTTAATCATCTGTTTCGTGAGAGCGTGGGAGTAGCGCCGCTGCATTATATCAATGAGGTGCGCCTGAAAAAGGCGATGAATCTGTTGAAAAACGGCGGTTATACGGCAGCTCAGGTGGCGGACGCAGTTGGATTTTCAGACTATAATAATTTTGGACGGCTGTTTCGGCGATATTATGGATGTACACCGCTGGAAGCTGCCGGAGCCAGACCGGCCCGGTCCGGGAGCATATTGCGGCAGACTTCGGACAGACAGAGGGATTTTGACAGAAGTGAAGAGTGAAAATAGCAGAATCGTATGAGGATACAGCAGGGAAAGGCTATCTTTTCCCTGCTGTTTTGTTTATATTAAAGGCGAACAGAAGAAAAGGTAAAATTGGATGAAAAATAAAATAAAGACAGAAAAAAACTGTCAAATTATTGCAGGATAAATTTGGCAATAATATTAAAAAACAGAAAATATCACAAAGAAAATAGGAGGATTCAGGAATGAAATTAGGCGTATTTACAGTGGTTTTGGGAGATTTACCGCTCGATGAAGCATGTGGATTTCTGGCGGAAAACGGTGTACAGATGGTGGAAATCGGATGTGGAGGATTTCCGGGAAAAGCACACTGCGATGCGGCAGAACTTCTGGCAGATGATGTAAAATGCAAAGAGTTTATGGATACGATTCACAAACATGGTCTGGAGATCAGCGCCCTGAGCAGCCATGGCAATATGGTGCATCCAGATAAAAAAATCGCGAAAGCGTTTGACGATGACCTGACAAATGCGATACTGCTGGCAGAAAAGCTGGGAGTTCCCGTTGTCAATACATTTTCAGGCTGTCCCGGCGGAAGCCCGGAGGATAAGACGCCGAACTGGGTAACCTGCCCGTGGCCTGATGATTTTTCACATATTCTGGACTATCAGTGGAACGAGGTGCTCATTCCGTACTGGAAAGAAAAAGTGGCGTTCGCAAAGGCGCACGGCGTTCATAAAATAGCGCTGGAGCTGCATCCGGGATTTTGCGTATACAATACAAGGACGCTGCTGCGTCTTCGAGAGGCAGTCGGACCGGAAATCGGTGCAAATTTTGACCCCAGCCATCTGATCTGGCAGGGCATGGACCCGGTGACTTGTATCCGTGAGCTGGGAAAGGCAGGAGCGCTGTTCCATTTCCATGCGAAGGACACGAAGGTAGATCCTGCGAATACGGCATTAAATGGTGTTCTGGATACCGTACATTACGGTAAAGAGCTGGAGCGTTCCTGGATATTCCGCTCTGTTGGATACGGACATGGCGAGGAATACTGGAAAGCGATCGCTTCGGAGCTGCGTCTTGCAGGGTACGATTATGCGATCAGCATCGAGCATGAGGACAGCCTGATGTCCGGCAGAGAAGGATTGTTAAAGGCAATCGGGTGTCTGAAGGATTCTTTGATTTTTGAAGACAGAGGCAGTATGTTCTGGGCATAAACGACAGGGAGGAAAGCGATGAAACACAGACTTGCGATGGTCGGCTTCGGCGGTATGGCGAACTGGCATTATGATCTGATCCAGACGATTGAGGATCTGGAGGTTGCGGGAATCTGGGATATCAAAGAGGAACGCAGGGAGTATGCGCGGGAAAAGGGCATACATGTTTATGAGAGCATGGAGGAGCTGCTGGCAGATAAAAGCGTGGATCTGGTATTGGCTGCCACGCCAAATGATGTGCACAAAGAGATTGCGGTCAAAGCAATGGAAGCGGGAAAAAATGTGGTTTCCGAAAAGCCTGTAACGCTGTGCTCTGCGGATCTGGCAGTGATGATAGAAGCGGCGGAGCGGACCGGAAAATTATTTACCGTCCATCAGAACAGACGCTGGGATGAAGATTTTCTTACCGTTAAAAATATTATGGAACAGGGAAAGCTGGGAGAGATATTCCGGATTGAGTCCCGGGTACACGGTTCCAGAGGCATTCCCGGCGATTGGAGACAGGAACCGGAGCATGGCGGCGGAATGGTACTGGACTGGGGGGTACACCTTTTGGATCAGGCACTGCTGCTTTTTCCCGGAGTAAAACTCAAAACCGTGTATGCAACATTGACAAATGTGACCAATCAGCTTGTGGATGATGGCTTTTACGCGGAGCTGGGATTTGAAAATGGGATACATATGCTTGTTGAAGTTGGAACGAGCAATTTCATTTCCTTGCCGCGCTGGTATGTTCTGGGAGCAGACGGCAGTGCTGTGATCGAGGATTTTGGCAGAAACGGCAAAATGGTATGTGCTACCGGTATTGATGAAGGAGATGTGGTTCCGGTCATTACTGCAGCAGGACTGACCAAAACGATGGCTCCCCGAAGAGACGATACGATACGGACGGAGGAGCTTCCGTGGGCGGACAGCGATATCCGTGACTTTTATAAAAACGTGATGGCTGTGATAGAAGGAAAAGAGGAACCCAGGATACGTCTGGACGAGGTGGCGAGAGTAATGCGCCTGATGGAGGCGATATTTGAATCTGCAAAGACCGGTCAGGTCGTGCAGTTTGAAGGAGAAAATGTATGAAACAGATACCTGTCGCAGTACAGCTCTATTCTGTCCGGGATGAGGCGGAGAAGGATTTTGCGGGCACCGTGAAAAAAATTGCAGAAATGGGATATGACGGCGTGGAGCTGGCAGGGCTCTACGGCCTGAGCACGCAGGAGGTGCTGCGGGCGCTGAAGGAGGCAGGGATTCCGGCGGTAAGCGCACATGTGCCGATTGATGAATTTGAAAAGGATATGGATAAGACGCTGGATCAGTATGAGGCGTTGGGCTGTCGCTGGATTGCGATTCCGTGGCTTCCAGAGGAAAGACGTTTTAACGGAGAGCGGTATGAGGAAACGCTGGAGCTGCTGAGAGCGATTTCAGAGGAATGCAAAAGCAGAGGAATGCAGCTTTTATACCATAATCATGCGTTTGAATTTGTAAAAACTCCGGAGGGCGTATATCATCTGGATCAGCTCTACCGGGATCTTCCTGCCGGTGTTCTGGATGCAGAGCCGGATCTGTGCTGGGTTCAGGTCGGAGGCGAAGATCCCTGTACCTTTTTAAACAGATATAGCGGACGTTGTCCGGTACTGCATATGAAGGATTTTATATGGAAAAACAAAGAAGCGGAGCTGACGGTTCTTGGACAGGGGGAAGTTGCAGTAAAAGATGTTGCCCGGACAGGTACAGAATGCGGCGCTGAGTGGTTTGTGATCGAGCAGGATGATCATCCGTCAGGAACACCGATGGAAAATATGCAGCAGGGACTGAGCTTTTTAAAAAAATGTATGGAAAGATGAAAGGGAGAAGAAAATTATGGGACGAAAATTAAGAGCAGGAATTGTAGGCTGTGGGGGCATTGCAAACGGGAAGCATCTGCCGGCAATCAAACGGAACGGAAATTTTGAACTGGTGGCTTTTTGCGACCTGATTCCTGAGAGAGCGGAGAAGGCAAAAGAAGAATACGGTACGCCGGATGCGCGCGTATATACAGATTATAAGGAGCTGGTAAAGGAAGAGCTGGATGCGGTTTATGTGCTGACGCCTAATAGTGCCCATGCGCCTGTGAGCATTGCGGCCATGGAGGCTGGAAAGCATGTAATGTGTGAAAAACCGATGGCAAAGACATATGAGGAAGCAAAGGCAATGCTGGAAACGGCGCAGAAGACCGGAAAAATCCTGACAATCGGTTATCAGAACCGTTATCGTGCGGATTCCCAGTATTTAAAAAAGGCATGTGAGAACGGGGATCTGGGTGAAGTTTATTTTGCAAAAGCTCATGCGCTGCGCAGACGTGCCGTTCCTACATGGGGAGTATTTCTGGATGCGGAAAAGCAGGGCGGCGGTCCGCTCATCGATATTGGAACGCATGCACTTGACCTGACGCTGTGGATGATGGATAATTATGAACCGGAGAGCGTGACCGGTTCGGTGTTCCGCAAGCTGGCAGACCAAAAGGATACAGGAAACGCATGGGGAGACTGGGATCCGGAGGAGTTTACGGTAGAGGATTCGGCATTTGGCTTTATCAAAATGAAAAACGGTGCAACGATTGAGCTGGAGGCTTCCTGGGCACTGAATACGCTGGAAGTGGATGAGGCAAAAACAAGTCTGTGCGGAACAAAGGCAGGTGCGGATATGAAAGATGGTCTTCGTATCAATCGTGTACAGTACGGCAGGCAGTGTGTGGAAAAGCCTGATCTGAATGCGGGCGGCGTAGCGTTTTTTGACGGCGTGGAGGAAAAGCCTGACGATGTGGAGCAGCGCGTATTTTATCATGCGGTAGCAGACGGTGCACCTCTGACTGTGCGCCCGGAGCAGGCGCTGACTGTGACCCGGATTCTGGAAGCGATATACGAATCTGCCAAAACAGGAAAAACAGTTTATTTTGATTAACAGGGAAAGCGGCGGGTATTTGCAGTATCCGCCGCTGACGGAACGGAGGTTATGATGGAACTTGGAATGATCAACTGGATCAGAGAAGAGGATTTTGCAAAGGTAAAGGAAAAAGGACTTTCCTTTGTCGAGCTGGATGTCAATGACCGGGCACAGGAATTTCTGGACCAGCTGGAGCTGATCGCAGAGCGTAGCCGCCGTTATGGCGTGCCGGTAGGCGCAGTCGGGCGTTGGGGCAGTGACCGGATAGATGAAAATGGAGTCAGGAAGGAAGAGCTGGAGCTGGAATATCGTCTGATAGATGCAACGGCGTTTCTTGGCTGCGATATTTATATTACAGGCTGCAACTATGTGGACAGTCTTTCCTATTATGAAAACTGTACTTATGCCATCGCCTATTTTGAAAAACTTATCGCATACGGGAAAGAAAAGGGCGTAAAGATCGCGACCTACAACTGCCGGTGGAACAATTTTGTATGTACGCCCATGGCATTTACGATGATACACGGTTATCTGAAAGACCTTTATATCAAATATGATCCGTCCCACTGCATTTATGACGGCGGCGATTATCTGCAGGAGACAAGAGATTGGGGCAAACGGTTTGCACATGTACACTTAAAAGGCTCTCTTGTGGTCGGCGGCGAACGCTATGACGATCCGCCGGCAGGTCTGGACCAGACCAACTGGGGCGCATTTCTGGCAATCCTTCATGCGCAGGGCTATGACGGGCGTCTGAGCATCGAGCCTCATTCTGCAAACTGGCAGGGAGAGCTTGGTGAAAAGGGACTGGATTATACGATTCGCTATTTCCGCGCTCTGGAGCTGTGAGCATGAAGTGGATGATTGCTTCCGATCTTCATGGATCGGCATATTATTGTGAAAAGCTTCTGGAGGCAAAAAGAAAGGAGAACCCCGGACGCATATTGCTTCTGGGGGATCTTTTGTACCATGGCCCCCGGAACGATCTGCCAAAAGGATACGATCCGAAGGCAGTGATCGCAGCACTGAATCCATTAAAGGAAGAAATTCTCTGTGTCAGAGGAAACTGTGACACAGAGGTGGATCAGATGGTTTTGGAGTTTCCGATCATGGCAGATTACTGCATTCTGGATTTGGGTGGCAGGATTGTATTTGCGACACACGGACATCATTACAGTGTGGATAATCTGCCGCCGCTTAAGAAGGGAGATCTGTTCCTGCAGGGACATACCCATATTCCGGGACATTGGGAAAAAGATGGAGTGCTCTGCCTTAATCCGGGATCAGTTTCGATTCCGAAACAGGAAAGCTGGCATGGTTATCTGATTCTGGATGAAAAAACGGTCGTCTGGAAAAATCTGGACGGGGAAGAAATGGATCGTCTGGAACTGTAGAAGACAGGGGAAAAGGGGCATCGCATCCGGTGGTGCGGGCTATAAAACAAAAAGCGGCTGACAGGAAATCCTGCCGCCGCTTTTCGTTATATGAGGGGGGAGATAGTGAGTAATTCATCTATCCGTAAAATAGAATACCCGAAAAATGTGTCCATAGTATGTACGCTTCCTTAAAAAGACATAAAAATTATAAAGCATAAATAAAGCATGTCTAAATTCCGTTTCACGGTAGCATATTAACCACGGAAACGGACATTTATAGATTTTTCATAAATAAATTTTACGAAGTTCATGATTTTCTCATACTTTTGTATTATACTGGAAAAGAACAAAGCGGATCAGATGCTGATCTGTCAAAAAAGATCTGATTTCAGGGGAGTTTTAAAGGGATTTTTATGAACGACGAACAATACTATGCATTTGTGCGCCCATATGAGGATGCAATGCAGATGATGCTGACCCGTCTGGATGTGCTCAATCATAATCTGTATGGCACATCGGACAGCCAGCCGATTCATTATATACAGGACAGGATCAAGCAGAAGAAAAGTCTGGAGGAAAAATTGATCCGCAGAGGACATGAGCCGACGGTGGATAATGCAAAAGATTATCTTCAGGATATTGCCGGTGTGCGGGTAATCTGTTATTTTGTGGATGATATTTATAATCTGGTAAAAAGTCTGAAGCGACAGACAGATTTGATTGTAGTACGGGAGCAGGATTATATTAAAAATCCAAAGCCAAACGGCTATCGCAGCTATCATCTGATCGTAGGAGTTCCGGTCTATTGCATGGACGGGATGGAGTATTTTCCCGTGGAAGTGCAGCTTCGAACCCTTTCAATGGATTTCTGGGCGAGCATGGAACATCGCATTTCTTATAAAAAGGAACGCGAGGATAAGGAGGCGCTGACAGAAGAGCTGAGAGGGTATGCGAATGTGCTGGTCGAGATTGAGAAAAGTTTTGGACGGCACAATGAGATTGGAAAACTGGAAAAGTGAGAAGGGAGAAAGAAGAATCATGGAAAAAAGAAGAATGGATAAACTGGGAATTGACGTTTCGCTGCTGGGGTTTGGCTGCATGCGTTTTCCGATGACTCCGGATGGAAAAATTGATGAACCGAGAGCAGAGGAGATGCTGGATCGGGCGATCGCAGAGGGCGTCAATTATATTGATACGGCTTATCCTTATCACAATGGAGAGAGTGAACCGTTTGTCGGAAAGGCGCTTTCCAAATATGACAGAGATTCCTTTTATCTGGCCTCCAAGCTGCCTCTTTGGGCAGTGGAAACGCTGGATGATGCGAAGCGGATTTTTGCAGAGCAGCTGGAAAGGCTGCGGACGGATCATATTGATTTTTACCTGCTTCATGCAGTCAATAAAGAAAAATGGGATAAGATGAAGGAACTGGGCGTTGTGGATTACTGCGCGCAGTTAAAGGCAGAGGGAAAGATACGCTATTACGGCTTTTCCTTCCATGACAGTTATGAAGTGTTTGAGGAGATCATTCGTTATCGTGAGTGGGATTTCTGCCAGATTCAGTACAACTATATGGATACGCAGGAGCAGGCGGGCGATAAGGGTTATGCGCTGGCAGAAGAGCTGGGCGTGCCGCTCGTCATCATGGAGCCTGTAAAGGGCGGAAGCCTTGCAAACTTTTCGGAGGATATCAATGCGAAGTTCCGCGCGCTGGATGCTGACGCGAGTATCGCATCCTGGGCGCTCAGATGGGTAGGGACTCATCCGAATGTAAAGGTTATTTTAAGTGGAATGTCAACAGAGGAACAGGTGGAGGATAATCTTCATACCTTCCGGCAGTTTGTACCGTTGAATGAAAAGGAGCAGGCGGTAATTGAAGATATTGTAAAAGAACTTAAAGGCCGTGTGCAGAACGGATGTACAGGTTGTCGTTATTGTATGCCCTGTCCGGTAGGAATAGACATTCCCAAAAACTTTGCGCTCTGGAATAAATATCATATCTATGGCACATATGACCATGTGAAACAGGCATGGGAGAATGAAATGAAAGAGAGCGAGAAGGCACAGAACTGTGTTCACTGTGGCAGATGTGAAGGGCTGTGCCCGCAGAAGATTTCCATCCGGGCGGATTTGGAACGCGTATATGCGGATATGAAACAGGCGCAGGAGAGCTGAAAGCAGTGTGAAAGATAAAATGGAAGCCGAAAGGAGTGATATTGCTCCCTTCGGCTTCATTGCAGTAAAGATTTGGTGTCACTTTTCCCTGCATTTGATTCCGTAATTGCCATGGCCGCGGGAAGAGAGGGATAGACAGCGCTGTTATCATAGGAAGTCCAGAATGATTTTTGAAACATAAGAAGACCTCCTTAAATAGATAAAATTTTGTGAATGAGGTGTCAGGCTATCAGCCCCGGAAATTTTTCCCGTAGCAGTAATAGATAAAGGACAGGTCGCTGACAAATAAAACGCCGATGAAAAGAATCATGAGCCATGTGAACGGCTCACCAAAATCCAGTTCCCGGAAAAGATACAGGTTGGATATAAGAAAGAGGAGCAGCGGCAGGGCGGCAACGGAGAGGATACGGTAAAGCCTGTACTTTTTGGAGGACATTCCTTTGGGGATGTAATCCTCGGGATGCTTCATCTCACAGTGGACGACGATGCCGTAACGCCCTGAGGTGCGGTAGGCGTGATATTCGATGCCGTCCATAAAGAAGTCTGGGGACATTCCTTTTCTGGAGAAGGATATGCGGGCTTTGTTCTCGGCGGCGTATTTTAAGAGAGCCTCTTCAAATTCATCAGGTGTATCGCAGCGGGTGTCCGGCATAAAGGAAAATTCCCGGACAGCCTCCGAGCGGACGATTTCCTTATAATCGTTGATAAACTGCATGAATACAGAGCCGCTGCGTTCGTCTTCCTCCATTTGCTGCAAATACCGGTCCACTCCAAAATCGGCGAGCTGGGCTTCGTGGATTTTTTTACAGAAATCCAATGCATTATTTAATTCATTTCTCCGAGATTCAAGACGCTTTTCTTGCATTTCTACAGCGCTCCTGAGGTCGACCTCGCCGTTTAACAGGCGGCGAAGTTCTTCGATGGGCATCCCGAGCTTGCGGAAAAGGCGGATGAGCTTCAGGCGTTCGATGTCATTGTCGGAGTATTCCCGGTAGGAATTGTCTTCATTTCTTGCAGGACAGATCAGACCCTGCTTTTCATAGTAGCGGATGTTCTGGCTGGAGATTCCGGTAAGCTGTTCCGCTTCTTTAATATTTTTCATAGAGATGTGCTCCTTTCGGTATGGGTTTCCGGGTAGTCCCGGCTGCTTATGGTGTCATCATAAGGGTTGGAGCAGGTATAAGGTCAAGGGTTTTTCGATTTATTTATGGATTTTCTGCCCTTTTTGGAAAAGACTATCATACAGACATAAAAAAGGAGCAGATAAAACGGAAATATGCCGGGACTGAACGTTTGTCCTAAAAAACCGAACAGGGCTGGAACGAGCATGATTCCGATATAAGAAGCGGCCATCTGGATGCCCATGACGGAAGGAGAAACACTTTCACCGAAGTTTTGTGGAGTAAGATAGTTGAGATTTGGAAAAAGCGGTCCGTTTCCAAGCCCGATTAAAAACAACCCGACAGCCGCAAAAAAGGGAGGGGCAGGGATTATGAGAAAGAGGATGGAAATTCCAAGCAGGCATTGTCCGATTCGGATGATCTGCCAGCTGTGGAGTACGCAGGAGAGCAGACCGGAAATAAAACGTCCCAGCGTCATACCGATGTAATAAAACATGATAATGCGGGCTGCTGTATCGAACGGAAGGTTCCTGTATTCTACCAAAAAGGTGCTGCCCCAGCTTCCGCAGGTATATTCAATGCCGCAGGAAGTGATAAAAACACAGCAGATGGAGATGACTCCGGGAATATTCAGAATACGACGGAGAGAAAGGGAGTCAACGTTTTCTTCGGAAGGGTGAGGGTGAACGGAATCTGCCTTTTTCCAGAGCGGCAGGGCTGCAAACAGGAGGAGAGTAATGAAAATTTGGATCATAAACGCCGCCTGATAGCCGCCGCGCCAGCCGGAAGGACTGCTTATGATAAGAGACATAAGGTATGGGCTCAGTGATACGCCGATGCCGTAGAAGCAGTGGAGAAAACTCATATGGGACGCGGAATAGTGAAGAGAAATATAATTATTGAGCGCCGTATCGACTGCTCCGGCACCAATACCGAGAGGAAGGGCGAGGAGACAGAAAAAAATCAGGCTGTCGGAAAAGGAAAAGCCTATCAGGGAAGCTGCGGTCAGAGCCGTACTGAATGCGGTCAGACGTCCCGTTGAAAAACGCCGGATGAGCAGAGGGCTCAGGAGACTGGAAAGAACGGTTCCGGCAGAAATAAGCACTGTGACGACGCTGCCGAAGGAGAACGGGAGTCCAAGCTCCATATAGATGGCGGGCCATGCGGTACCGAATAGGGAATCAGGGATACCAAGTCCGATAAAAGCGATATAAATGACGATGAGCAGTATAGTCATGAAAAAATTCCTCTTGTTCGCAAAAGTTTGTCGGAAAAATGGACCGGAAGCAGAAAGAATTTACTTCCGGTCCGGAACAGTATAGCTTTTGATCTTTACATCAGCGAAGCATACTGCGACATATACAGGTGATAATATTCGCCCTTCTGAGCCATCAGCTCGTCGTGGGTGCCTCGTTCGAGGATAGTGCCTTTGTCTACATACATGATGCAGGAGGCATTTTTTATCGTGGAGAGGCGGTGGGCGATGATAAAGGAAGTCCTTCCTTTCAGAAGCTCGTTCAGTCCCTTTTGCAGTACGATTTCCGTTTCGGTATCGATGCTGGACGTCGCCTCGTCAAGGATCAGTATCTTCGGATCGGCGAGCAGCGCGCGGGCAAAGGAGATGAGCTGCCTCTGACCTGCGGACAGGCGGCTGCCGCGTTCGTTTACCTGTGTCTGGTAGCCGTTTTCCATTTCCATAATGAAGTCATGGGCGCAGACTGTTTTGGCAGCGCGGATGACTTCTTCATCTGTGGCGGTAAAATTGCCGTAACGGATATTGTCCATGATCGTGCCGGAGAAAATGAAGCTGTCCTGCATCATGACGCCCATCTGTTTCCGGAGGGAATGGATCGTTACGCCGGAAATATCCGTTCCGTCTATGAGGATACGTCCGGAATCCACATTGTAAAAGCGGCTTAACAGATTGACGAGCGTTGTTTTTCCGGCTCCGGTGGGACCGACCACAGCAAAGGATTCGCCCTGTTTTGCGGTAAAGCTCACATCTTTCAGAATGGGCTGGCCGGGTTCATAGCTGAACGTTACATGCTCAAAGGCAACGTCGCCGTGGATAGGGGGCATCTCGGTCGCGCCTTCCGCGTCTTTTACGAGTACAGGCTCGTCTATTGTTTCAAAAATACGCTCCAGATAGGAAATGGCTGTCAGCAGGGAATTATAAAATCCTGCGAGCGTGTTGATGGGAGCCCAGAAACGGCCGATATATGCGGTAAAGGCAATCAGGACGCCGACAGTGATATCTGCCTTTCCGGTGAGCATCCAGTTAACGCCGAGTACATAAATGGCTGCGGTCGTAAGGGCGGAAATGATATCCACGCTGGGTCCCATCGTGAAATTGTACATCACAGCGCGCATCCAGGACTGGCGGTAGCCGGAGCTGAGCTTATTGAAAATGCCGCTGTTGACTTCTTCGCGTACAAACGACTGGGTTACGCGAATTCCGTTGATGCTTTCTGCGATATAGGCGTTTAGGTTGGACTGTTTATTGCTCTGGATCTGCCATGCCTTACGCTGTTTGCGCTTGATAAAAATAATGACGGCGGCAAGGATGGGCAGTCCGCAGAGACATACCAGAGTAAGCTGGGCATTTAGCATCAACATGAACAGGATGATGAACACGAGGTTGCAAAGGTCTGTAATCGTGTTTAGGATACCGTTGGAAAGCAGGTCGCTGATGCTGTTGACATAGTTTACAACGCGTACCTGAATCTTACCGTGAGGGCGATCGTCATAATAGGAAAAAGGAAGCTCCTGCAGATGTTCAAAAATATCGTAGCGGATATCGTGGATTATCTGCTGACCGATCAGGTTGGTGTGTTTGATCTTATAACGCAGGCTGACGGCAGAGTAGAGCGCCGCAAGAAGCGTCAAAAGGCTGTAAAAAATGATCCCTTTCATATCTTTCTGCGGAATGCAGATATCCATTACTTTCTGAAAAAACTGCGGGATCAGCATCGTAAAAGCAGAAGCTGAAAGCATCATGAAGGCAACGCTGAAAAAGCGTTTCCGGTAAGGTTTTAAATAGCTGAGAAGCCGCTTGAGCTGTCCGATGTCAAAGCTGTCCTCTAAAACTTCGTCTACATCGTATTTATTGCGTGCCATTTCAGGTCAGTCCCTCCTCTCTGCCGCGCGTTTCAAGTATTCTGCCTGCTCTTCTTCGGAGGGCAGTTCACCGTATTGATGGTAAAAAGCGCTGGCGTAATAACCTTTTTGTGCAAGAAGCTCCTGGTGCGTTCCGTGCTCTATAATCCTTCCGTTATCCATGACAAGGATAAGGTCGGCATCTTTAATGGAGGAGATGCGGTACGCAATGACGAAGATGGTACACTGACCGTCGAGCTTTTTGAGCTGGTCCTGGATGTAGCTTTCGGTCTCCATATCTACAGCGGAGGTCGTATCATCGAGAATCAGGATCGAAGGTTTTTTTAACAGAGCCCGGGCAAGGGAGATACGCTGTTTCTGACCGCCGGATAAACCGACGCCGCGTTCGCCCACAATGGTGTCATAGCCGTCGGGCATTTTTTTGATAAAGTGGTTTGCATCTGCCATAATGGCAGCCTGCCGGATTTCTTCGAAGGAGCAGTCCGGACGCCCGTATGCAATATTTCCTTCAATTGTATCAGAAAAAAGAAATATATCCTGCATTGCCATTCCGATATTGTCGCGCAGGTCGTAAAGGTTCCAGTCCTTTACATTGATGCCGTCTACCAGGACTTCTCCGGACGTTGCATCTACAAAGCGGCAGAGAAGGTTCATGATAGTGGATTTTCCGGCACCGGTAGAGCCTAAAATGCCGACGGTCTGCCCTTTTTTGACGGAGAAGGAGATATTTTTTACGATATCTTCATCGTCAGCGGTATAGGAAACATCTTTGAATGTTACGTCACCATCCATATGCCTGCGGTTTTTGGGAACCGAAGGCATTTTGACAAGGGGCTCCTCCACATAAGTCGTATATATTTTTTCCACAGAAGTGATGAAGCGATGGATATCGTTTACCCACCAGCCTGCCATACGAAGAGGGGCATTTAACATCCATAAGTAGCCGTTGACAGTAACGAGGTTACCGATTGTCATTTCTCCGCGGATGACCATCCAGCCGCCGTACAAAAGCAGAACAACATTCAATACATAGGAGAGCACTTCAAAGATGGGAAGATATTTCATCCAGACATCGGAGGATGAAAGCTGTGCTTCCATGTAGGCGTCGTTTTCCTTATTAAATTTTTCAAGCTCAAAATCCTCTTTGGCGAAGGCCTTTACGACCCGGTTGCCGCTGACATTTTCCTGAACAAAAGCATTCAGGGAAGAGAAGCGGTCGCGGATACGCTGGAAGGTGGGACGTACTGCCTTTGACTGGCGGTAGGTTGTCAGCGCTGTAAAGGGCAGTACGACGAGCATGCACAGTGCGAGCTTTACGTTGACGGTAAATATCATGAACAGCGCAAAGCCAAACAGCAGCAGGTTTTCGTAGACTGCATAGATGATGTAGGCGACAAAATGTCGTATTGCATCCATGTCACCTGTCTGACGGCTCATCAGATCGCCGGTCTTTTTCTTGCTGTAAAAAGAAAAATCCTCTGTCAGGAGCCGTCTGTAAACGCTGTCGCGCATGTCGTAAAGCACGCCCTGAGAGCAGGTCTCGAAAATGACCTGATAAAAGAAGCGCAGTATGCCTCGCACAGCCGTGACAAGAAGCAGGATGACTACGAGCTTTGTCAAAAGTTCGAGCTGTCCTCCCTGAATGACGTCATCTACGATAAGCCCGGAAACGTAAGGGTTTACGATAGCCAGAATAGAGATGACAGTGGTCATGAGCAGGCCGAGCAGCAGCTTGAAACGGTATTTGCGCAAAAAGCCCCAGAACCATTTCATTGGTGTCATAACAATTCTTTTTCCTCCTTTTATACCGCATATCGCGGCAGTCCTATTATTAAAAAATACTCAATTTTCCACATGATTTGAATGTACTTTCTTGCAGGTTTCATGTAAAATGTTGTCAAGCGATGAAAGAATGATAATGGACTGAGCCGTTGGGGCCGGAATGAGAGGGAGATGTGTTATGGAGCGCAGAGGCGCAGTATTTGAGGAAGGATTCAATCCGACGTTTTTATTTACATGGAAAGGAATACGCACAGAGGACGAAGGCAGCTATCACAGCCACGAGCATCTGGAATTGTGTTATATCCAGTCCGGAAATGGCAGGCACAGGATCGACGGAGCAGTTTATGATGTGCGGGAGGGAGATCTTTTGGTGATAAATTCCGGGACTTATCATCAGGCGCTGATGGGACCGGAGAAATGCCCGATGGTGGAGTTTTATGTGGGTTTGACGGATTTAAAGCTTGGCGGAACAGAAAAAAACAGGTTTCCTCTGCGGGATGATTTCCCTGTTTTTCATACGGAAGGGGAGCTGAAGCTGAAGCTGAGCAAGCTGTGCGTTGCGATGGAGGCAGAGCAGGAGCGCTGCAGCAGCGGAAGATATTATATGATGAAGACGTATGCGATGCAGATGCTTATTTTGCTCGCACGGGAGATGGAGGAGTCAAACGAACAGGAAAAGCAGCGGCAATATTCCTTTGAATCGGTCAGCCGGAAATATCTGGTTGAAAAGATAATGGATTATTTCGAGGACCACTATGAGGAAAAGATTTCCCTGGACCAGATAGCAAGCAATATGTATCTGAGTCCGTTTTATGTTTCGAGGATATTTAAGGCGGAGACAGGAAATACGCCGATACATTACCTGATAGACGTGCGGCTCGCAAAGGCGTACAGGCTTTTGGAGGAGGAGCCGGAGCTGAGTATTCAGGAAGTGGCGGCGAAGGTTGGCTATGACGATGCCTATCATTTCAGCAAACTTTTTAAGAAAAAATACGGGAGCGCGCCGTCTGCGGTAAGGCGCGGGGAAAGAGGAAGCAATGGATAACCCTATTATACTTGTGGCAGAGATAATCGGAACGGTGGCGTTTGCATCTTCCGGGGCGATGCTTGCGATACGGAAAAACATGGACCTGTTCGGCGTTTTGGTGCTGGGATTATGTGTTGCCGTCGGCGGAGGTATCCTGAGGGATATTATTCTGGGACAGACGCCGCCGGGAGCATTCCGCGATCCGGTCTATGCAATGGTGGCGATGGGAACCTCGGTTTTTCTGTTTATTGTGGTATATTTAAAGAAGGAAATTTTGAACAGCAGATATTTGACCCGGTATGAACAGGTGATGAATTACTGTGACGCGGTGGGGCTGGGGATTTTTACAGTGATCGGTGTATATACGGCGCACAGCCTTGGCTATCGCAATAAATTTTTCCTGATTTTTCTGGGCATGCTGACCGGAGTGGGAGGCGGCATGATACGGGATGTCCTGGCAGATACGATGCCTTTTATCCTGCGCAAGCACGTATATGCGGTAGCGGCGCTGGCAGGGGCGCTCGCATGTGTCAATCTCATTGACAGGAATCTGTATCTTTCGCTGGCCACGGGCACTGCAATCATCATTGTGATCAGGGTGCTGGCGACAAAGTTCTGCTGGGATTTGCCGAGACCGCTGCCGAAGGAGAAGAAGGAGGGATAAAAAGATATGTGTGATGTAAAAAAGTATGAAAAGATTTACGAGGAGATAAATCGTTTGGAACCGGAGGATACGCTGCAGCTTGTGTTGGAGGCGAAGACCGAAGAGGAGCGGGATTTTTACCAGCTGATAGGGGATTTCCTGCTTCAGAAAAAGCAGAGGCAGGTAATTGAGGGGAATCTGTTTTAAATGAAAAAATATGTTTTGATAGCAGGGGTAAACGGCGCCGGAAAATCAACGCTGTACCAGACCCTTTCAGGAATAAAAAATATGCCCCGTGTGAATACAGATGAGATATTAAAAAGTTTTGGGGACTGGAAAAGCCTGGAGGATACTGTAAAGGCTGGAAAAATAGCGATAGGATTGATAGATAGGTACTTTGCGGAGGGACGGTCGTTTAATCAGGAAACGACGCTTTGCGGAAGAGCAGCGTTGAAAAATATTCGGACAGCAAAAGAAAAAGGATATTTTGTAGAAATGCATTATGTAGGTGTGGATTCAGCTGAAACGGCGAAGAAACGTGTTCGGATGCGGGTAGCGAGAGGGGGGCACGGCATAGCGGAAAGTGATATAGAACGAAGATATATCGAGAGCTTTAAAAATTTAAAACTCATTTTAGGCGAATGCGATATGACAGCGTTTTATGATAATACGGACAAGTTTAGACGATTTGCAATATTTAAGGGAGGAGAACCTGTTGTATTATCAAAAACACTTCCGGAATGGTTTCAAAGATGCGGAGTGATATCTGATGCACAGGAGGGATAAAGGATGAAATTACTGATAAAACAGCGCGTATTTTCATGGACGGATACTTATGATGTGTACGACGAATGGGAACAGCCGAAATATTTTATAAAAGCGGATTTTTTCTCATTGGGGCATCAAATCCGCGTATACGATAGAAATGACCGGGAGGTAGGATGTATCAAAGAAAAGCTTCTGTCGTTTCTCCCTGCATTTGAGGTGGAGCAAAACGGCGTGACTGTCGGTATGGTCCAGAAGCAGTTTTCTTTTTTTAAGCCGCGCTATGAGGTGGATTATAAGGGCTGGCGCGTGGAAGGCGATTATCTGGGCTGGGATTATGATGTGTACGACGGCTGCAGCGTGGCAGCGCACATCAGCCAGAAGCCGCTCCACTGGGGAGATACTTATGTGATAGAATGCGCGGACGGAGAGGATGAGCTGGCATGTCTGCTGTTGGTGGTCGCGATAGACGCTGCAAATTGTGAGAATGACTGAGAAGATTAGCATGAGATTTTGCTGCGGCTGGTCGGGAGCAGGTCCTACAATGGGATGACAGACTTGATATATGAGAAAAGATGAGAGAAGATATGAAATATATTTTACTTCATGGTCTGGGGCAGTCTTCCGAAAGCTGGTCGGAAGTGATAAAGGAGCTGAATCCCGAATGGGATATTTTATGTCCGGATATGGTAGAGTGGATGGTTGGAAAAGAGCCCTGTTATGATACTTTATACCGGGAGCTGGAGAGTTTCTGCAGGCAGTTTGAAGAGCCTTTGTGTCTGTGCGGGCTTTCACTGGGAGCTATCCTCGCAATGGATTTTGCAGCAGGTCATGCGGAGCGAGTGCAGAGCCTTGTGCTGATAGGCGCACAATATAAAATGCCCCGAAAGCTGTTAAAGCTGCAGGATATCATTTTCCGTTTCATGCCGGGGCGGGCGTTTGGGAAAATGGGGTTTCAAAAGACGGATTTTATCAGCCTGTGCCGTTCGATGGCAGAGCTGGATATTGAAAACAGGCTAAGGCAGATTACGGCGCGGACGCTCGTGATATGCGGGGAAAAGGATTTTGCAAATAAGGCGGCGTCTGCAAAGCTGGCGGGATCTTTGCCGCGGGCGGAGCTTGTCCTGATGCAGGATTCCGGGCATGAGGTAAACCGCGATGCGCCTGTCATCCTGGGAAAAGAGATAAAACGGTTTTGGGAGAGATTACAGTCATGATTTCTCCTTTTTAGAAAGGACAAAAGGAGCGGCCTGAAAACATGATATCTGATAGGCGGCACGATGGGCGTTGGAAAAACAACCGTATGCCAGCTCTTAAAAAAGAAGCTTCCGAAAAATGTATTTCTTGACGGAGACTGGTGCTGGGATGCGGCAGGCGGATGTGATAGAGAGGAGCGTTGCCAGAATCCCCCTGTATGAAGGGCTGGATACGGTCAGGATAGATACGGACGGAAAAACGGCATGGGAAACGGCGGAGGAGATATGCCGGATAAATGCGGAGGTTTTTACATGAAAAAAGATGGAGCGGCAAAAAATTATTACGGCAGCCTGTGTACCCGGATGTACGAGATACTGCACGAAAAAGCGCCGCAGGACGAGCTGGATTTTTATCTTTCCTATGCGAAAAAAGGGAAACGGATATTAGAGGCGCTGTGCGGGAGCGGGCGTTTTTTCGTACCGTTTTATGAAAGGGGCTTTGATATCCACGGGGTCGACCTGTCGGCGGAAATGCTGGAAAAGCTGTTGGAAAAAGCGCCTGATGCAAATGTGGTATGTAAAGATATCGTACAGTATGCTCCAGAACAACGGTTTGATTATATTTTTATTTCTTCCGGATCGGTTTCTTTGTTTACAGACATGGATTTGTGCAAAGCTGTGTTAAAAAGGATGAAAGAGCTGTTGATGCCGGGAGGAAAATTTGTTTTTGCAGTGGAGACGATTGCGGACCGGTGTGCGGAAGACGGGGAGTACAGAGAGGATGTTTCCGTAAGGACAGAGGAGGGACTGCGGCTTTGTCTTAGAACCAGAAATCATTATGATGAAGAGAGCAGGACGCAGTTTTCTCCCGGGATTTATGAGCTGTATGACGGCGAAACGCTTTTACAGGAAGAGTTTATGGATTTTCAGACGCATCTGTACAGTTTCGGGGAGATGGAAGCGTATCTGGAGGAGGCCGGCTTTAAAGTGGAGGCTGTATATTCGGATTATTCAAAGCATGCTGCAGAGGATGACAGTTGTGAAATGTTCCTATTTGAATGTATGCACAAAAAACCCCCTACCCCACAGCGGAATTTTATGTTATGATAAAACGAGAGACCGCAAAATAATTTTAATGCGGTGCAAAACTTCTATTTTACTTTTACTAAAATGCCGCCGGGATGGCAGAATGAGAGGAATCATGGGAAACGTAAAACGGATTTATGTGGAAAAAAAGGCCGGATATGCGGTCAAGGCGCAGGAACTGAAAGAGGATCTTGTCGGATATCTGAATATGACTAAGATCGATGATGTGCGGATGTTTATTCGTTACGATGTGGAGAATATCAGTGATGATGTTTTTGAACAGGCATGCAGCACCGTATTTTCCGAACCGCCGGTTGATATTTTATATCGGGAAAGCATTGAAGTACCTGCAAACGGGCGTGTATTCAGCGTGGAATTTCTGCCGGGGCAGTTTGACCAGCGTGCGGATTCCGCAGTACAGTGTGTGCAGTTTTTAAAGGCGGAGGAAACTCCTGTCATCCGCACGGCAGTGACATACCTGATCACAGGAGATCTGACAGATGAGGAATTTGACAGGATAAAGGCTTACTGCATCAATCCGGTGGATTCCAGAGAGACGGATATGGCAAAGCCTGAGACGCTGGTAACAGAGTTTGCAGAGCCTGCGGATGTGAAGGTACTGGAAGGCTTCCGGGAGCTTGATGAGGCAGCGCTGACAGAGTTGTATGACTCTTTGGGGCTTGCAATGACTCTTCAGGATTTTAAGCATATCCAGAACTATTTTGTAAATGAGGAAAAGCGCGATCCTTCCATGACGGAGATAAGAGTACTGGATACTTACTGGTCCGACCACTGCCGTCACACTACGTTTTCTACAGAATTGAAAAATGTGGAATTCGGCGAGGGTTATTACCGCGCACCCATGGAAAAGACATATCAGGATTACTTAGATACACGCAAAGAGCTGTATCAGGATCGCCCTGACAAGTTCGTCTGCCTGATGGATCTGGCACTTGCAGCGATGAAGAAGCTGAGAAAAGACGGCAAGCTGGAAGATATGGAGCAGTCGGACGAGATAAACGCATGCTCAGTCATCGTGCCGGTGGAAATGGATTATGGCGATGGCCCGGTAACAGAGGAATGGCTCGTGTTTTTCAAAAATGAGACACATAACCATCCGACAGAAATCGAACCGTTCGGCGGTGCGGCAACCTGTCTTGGCGGCGCAATCCGCGATCCGCTTTCCGGACGCGGATATGTATATCAGGCAATGCGCGTGACCGGCGCGGCCGATCCGACAGTTCCGGTAGCGGATACCTTAAAAGGAAAGCTTTCTCAGAAGAAGCTCGTGCGCGGCGCCGCTTCGGGATACTCCTCCTACGGTAATCAGATCGGACTGGCAACGGGCTATGTCAAAGAGGTTTATCATCCGAACTATGTGGCAAAGCGTATGGAGATAGGTGCAGTAATGGGCGCGGCTCCGAGGAGCAATGTCATTCGTGAAAATTCCGATCCGGACGATATCATCATTCTGCTGGGCGGACGTACAGGACGTGATGGCTGCGGCGGTGCGACAGGATCCTCCAAGGTGCATACGGAAAAGAGTATCGAAACATGCGGCGCAGAGGTACAGAAGGGTAATGCGCCTACAGAGAGAAAGATTCAGCGCCTGTTCCGAAGGGAAGAGGTATCCAGGCTTATCAAAAAGTGTAATGACTTCGGAGCCGGCGGCGTTTCCGTTGCAATCGGTGAGCTGGCAGACGGTCTGGAAGTGGATTTGGATAAGGTTCCTAAGAAATATGCAGGTCTGGATGGTACGGAGCTGGCAATTTCTGAATCTCAGGAGCGTATGGCAGTCGTAGTCTCCCCGGCAGATGTGGACAAATTCCTTGGCTATGCGGAAGAAGAGAATCTGGAGGCGGTCGCAGTGGCGGTCGTGACAGAGGAACCCCGTCTTGTATTAAAGTGGCGCGGTAAGAAAATCGTGGATATTGCACGCGCTTTCCTGGATACGAACGGTGCACATCAGGAAACAGATGTTTTCGTGGACATTCCTTCCGAAGAAGACAATTATTTCCGTCAGTATGCAGTTCCTGCTGTAGAGGAGGCTGTAAAGGCGGGCGACTATAAAAAAGCATGGACTGCCCTGCTGGCAGATTTAAATGTCTGCTCCCAGAAAGGTCTTGTGGAGATGTTTGATTCCTCTATCGGTGCGGGCAGTGTGCTGATGCCTTACGGCGGTAAGTATCAGCTGACCGAAACGCAGGCGATGGTGGCCAAGCTTCCTGTCCTGAAAGGAAAGACTGACACTGTAACGATGATGGCTTACGGTTTCGACCCGTATCTCTCTTCCTGGAGTCCCTATCACGGCGCAGTTTACGCAGTAGTGGAATCCATGGCAAGGATAGTTGCGGCGGGCGGCGATTTCTCTAAGATACGCTTTACCTTCCAGGAGTACTTCCGTCGTATGACATCCGATCCGGAGCGCTGGAGCCAGCCCTTTGCGGCGCTGTTGGGCGCATATGACGCTCAGATGGGCTTTGGTCTTCCTTCTATCGGCGGTAAAGATTCCATGTCCGGGACGTTCAATGATATTGATGTTCCGCCGACACTCGTTTCTTTTGCGGTCGATGTGGCAAAGGAGAAAAATATTGTAACGCCTGAGCTGAAAAAGGCGGGCAGCAGACTGGTACGCTTCTCTATCGAGAAGGACGGATATGACATGCCTGAGTATGAGAAGGTAATGGCGCTCTATGCCGGCATCACAAAGCTCATGGCGGACGGCGTGATACTTTCTGCATACGCACTGGACAGCTATGGAGCGGCAGCTGCTCTTTCCCGTATGGCGTTTGGTAACGGCATGGGCTTTGAGCTGGAAAAGGATGTGACTGCAGAGACTCTGTTTGCCAACGGTCTGGGTGATCTGGTTGCAGAAGTGGCAGCGGATAAGCTGGATCAGATAAACGTTCCTTATACGCTCCTTGGAACAGTTACTGAAAAGCCTGCGTTCGTATGGGGTGATACGGAGATTTCTGAAGAGGAAGCGCTGGAGACATGGAAGAAGCCTCTGGAAAAAGTATTCCCGACAAAGGCTGTAAAGGGGACAGATAAGGTGGAGACCGGGCTGTATCATGCAGACAGCATTTATGTATGCAAAAATAAGGTGGCAAAGCCGACCGTATTTATTCCGGTATTCCCCGGCACGAACTGTGAATACGACAGCACGAAGGCGTTTGAACGTGCAGGAGCAAATGTTGTGACGCGCGTCTTCAAAAATCTGAGCGCAGAGGATATTCGTTCTTCTGTAGACGCTTTTGAAAAAGAGATAGGCAAGGCTCAGATCATCATGTTCCCCGGCGGATTTTCCGCAGGCGATGAGCCGGACGGCTCCGCAAAATTCTTTGCGACAGCATTCCAGAACGAGAAGATAAAGGAAGCTGTAACAAAGCTGTTACAGGAAAGAGACGGTCTGTGCCTCGGTGTCTGCAACGGTTTCCAGGCGCTGATCAAATTAGGACTTGTGCCTTACGGCGAGATTGTCGGACAGAAGCAGGATTCCCCGACGCTGACATTTAATACGATCAACCGTCATATTTCCAAGATGGTATATACCAAGGTTGTTTCCAATAAATCCCCGTGGCTGCAGGGCGCGGAAGTCGGAAAGGTATATGTAAATCCGGCATCCCATGGCGAAGGACGTTTTGTAGCGCCGAAGGAATGGATAGACAGGCTGTTTGAAAACGGTCAGGTCGCAACCCAGTATTCCGATCCGGAAGGAAACATTTCCATGGACGAAGAGTGGAATGTAAACGGTTCCTTTGCCGCGATAGAGGGTATCACGTCTCCGGACGGTCGTATCCTTGGCAAGATGGCTCATTCCGAGCGTCGTGACAGAAGTGTTGCGGTAAACATTTACGGAGAGCAGGATTTAAAGATATTCGAGTCCGGCGTTTCTTATTTCAAATAAAACCGGGGGCTGCGCTTGTAATTGCGCAGCCCTCTTGTATTTCGGGCGGAGCTGAAAAAGTCCGCCGGCGGAGGGATATGAATAAAGTAAATTATCAAGCAGAGCTGGAAAAGCTGATCAAACAGCTTCCGGACAGGCATCGGAGGCTGTTTCTGCACAGCTGCTGTGCACCATGTTCCAGCTATTGTCTGGAATACCTGAGAAAGTATTTTGACGTGACGGTTTTTTATTATAATCCGAACATCAGCTTCGGGGAGGAGTACCGGCATCGGGTAGAAGAGCTGAAAAGGCTGGTAGAGGAACTGAATGAAGATGCAGCCGGCGGCAACCCTATTGAGCTGGAAGAAGGACCATATGAGCCGGAAAGATTTTTTGAGGCTGTAAAAGGGATGGAGGACTGTCCGGAAGGCGGCGAGAGGTGTTTTGTCTGCTATGAGTTACGGTTGAGGGAGGCGGCAAAGCGCGCTGCGGAAGGCGGATATGATTTTTTTACAACGACGCTTACGATCAGCCCGTTAAAAAATGCGCAGAAGCTGAACGAGATAGGGCAGAGGCTGGGAGAGGAATACGGAGTGGCATGCCTGCCTTCGGATTTTAAGAAAAAGGGAGGATATCAGAGGTCAATAGAACTGAGCAGGGAACATGACCTGTACCGGCAGGATTACTGCGGCTGCGTTTTTTCCAAAAAAGAAAGGGAGCGTCAGGAGGGCGAAGGGCAGAAAACATCGCGGAATTAACATAAATCAAGTTTGAGAAGCGAAATTGATTTATGTCAATGACTTATCCGGTAAAAAAGAGTATAATATTACAGTATCTGTGTGAGGAGAAATGTTGTGATGGATACAAAAGTAAGAGAGTTTTTCAGAGAAAGATATAAGATAACCGGAGAGGAAGCTTTATCTGAGATGGAGAAGCTTACCGAATTTGTTGAGATGAAGCGGGGAGATATTTTGATGGCTCAGGGAGAAATCCCGAAAAAGGTTTTCTTTCAGATAGATGGGATCATCAGGGGCTTTTTTGTGGGTGAGGACGGAAGGGATCATACGGAATGCTTTACATGGCAGTATGACCTTCCGGCAATGCCGAGCGGCGATCTTGGCTCCCCGTCGCCTCTGACGCTGGAAGCGCTGACGGAGTGTACGCTGTATGCGATTCCGATAGAGCCGCTTTTCGTGCTGCTTCACAGCAATGAAGAGCTGATGGAAACCTATCATCGTCTTATGATCGAGTCGATGGAGCTCCATTACAGGATAAAACGGATATTTTATCAGTATGACGGTAAACAGCGTTATGAATGGTTTGAAAAAACATTCCCCAATATTCTTGAAAAAGTGAATCTGCGGTATATAGCGTCTTTCCTGAATATGACGCCGGAAACGCTCAGCCGCGTAAGAAAAGAGCTGAAGCGGGAGGCATGAACCGCGCCGGAGGGCTGTGAAAAAATGGACTTTATTTTTTCACAGCCCTTTTTGTATTGTGGCTCAAAAAAGGAATTGTGGAAAACAGAAGGAAAAGCTATACTGGAAACAGACGATAAAAGAAGAGGAGGTATCGGAAATGGGATTGATAAGGGCAGGTGCGGACAGTATAAAAGGCCTGTTCGCAGACCAGTGGAAGGAATATTTTTACTGTGATGCGATGGAGACGGACGTGCTGGCGGCAAGGGGAGTCAAACGCAGCGGAAGGTTCGGCTCGAATAAGAAGGCTTCCGATAATATTATTTCTGACGGCTCCGTTATCGCGGTCAATGAAGGGCAGTGCATGCTCATCGTAGACCAGGGGCGCGTGGCGGAGGTGTGCGACGAGCCGGGAGAATTTGTGTACGATGCTTCGGCAGAGCCGTCGTTTTTTCACGGGGACCTGGAAGAGAGCGTGGTGCGCTCCTTTGAGGAGCTGGGACGCAGGATTTCCTTCGGGGGCAGCGCAGGCAGAGACCAGCGGGTATATTTTATCAATCTGAGAGAGATTACGGGAAATAAGTACGGTACGCCGGGGCCTATCCCTTATCGGGTCGTGGACCGTAATATCGGTCTGGATATGGAGACCGGAGTCAGATGTCATGGGGAATATTCATTCCGGATAGTAGACCCTATCCTGTTTTATGCAAATGTGTGCGGAAATGTAGAGGACGTATTTTACAGGGAAGAGCTGGAAAGTCAGATGCGTTCAGAGCTTTTGACGGCGATGCAGGCTGCCTTCGCACGCATTTCGGCTCAGGGGATACGTTACTCGGAGCTGCCGGGGTATACGGTGCAGGTAGCGGACGCGCTCAATGGGGAGCTGTCTGAAAAATGGGAAAAGATACGCGGGATGCGCATCGTTTCTTTTGGGATAAATGGAGTAAAAGTACCGGAAGAGGATGAAAAACGCATCAAGGAGCTTCAGATGACGGCTGTGCTGCGCAGTCCTGCGATGGCGGCGGCTACCCTGACCGGAGCGCAGGCGGAGGCGATGAAGGCGGCGGCATCCAATACTGCGGCAGGCCCGATGATGGCGTTTGCCGGAATAAATATGGCATCCGCAGCAGGCGGGATAAACGCACAGGAGCTGTACCGGATGGCTGGGGCACAGCCGGGCTACGGGAATGGAGAGGCACAGCCGGGGTATGGCTATGGAAATGCGGGAGCACAGCCTGTGTACGGACAATCGGGATACGGCGCTGTGCAGCAGCCTTTTGCGCCGAGCGCGGGCTGGATGTGCGGCTGCGGCGCGCATAATACCGGAAAATTCTGCAGCGAATGCGGAAGTCCCAGACCTTCTCAGGCACAGGGCGAATGGACGTGCAGCTGCGGCGCGCGCAATACCGGAAAGTTTTGCAGTGAGTGCGGGAACCCCAGGCAGGACAGAGGCTGATAAAAGGAACCGAAAGAGAACAGGGGGAGAGGCTGGATGAAGCAGGAGCAGACAAGGCAGGAAACGGATAAAAAGTGCCCGGGCTGCGGTGGAGTGATGGATTTTGACCCAAAGACGGGCGGGCTTTACTGCCCGTATTGCGGTCAGACGGAGCAGATAGGGCAGGCGGAGGCAGAAGAGCCTGCGCAGGAGTTGGATTTTGAGCAGGCTCTGGAAAAGGAAAGCTGCGAATGGGGGGCTGCAAAAAAGCTTGTGACCTGCAGCTCGTGCGGCGCTCAGACGATATACGATGAGCTTGAAATCGCAAATGAATGTCCGTATTGCGGTTCAAATCAGGTGATGGAGGAGAAGGGGGAAAAGACGCTGGCGCCCGGAGGCGTGGTCCCGTTTAAGCTTACGGCAAAGGAGGCGTCGGGCCGTTTTTCCTCATGGATAAAAAAGAAGCTGTTCTGTCCGCGCGCGGCAAAGCTCGGGGCAAAGCCGGACGCCTTTAAGGGCGTATATCTGCCATATTGGACATTTGATGCAGGCACGCGGAGCGATTATTCGGGGGAGTACGGGATAGACAGGAAGGTGCGGACACGGGATGGGGAGCGCACAGAGACCCGATGGTATCCTGTGCGCGGGACGCGCCGGGAAAAGATAGACGACCAGGCGGTGCTCGCGTCATCCCGCTATGAACGGTCGCTGATGCGTAAGGTGGAGCCGTTTTTGACACGGGAAAACAGGATGTACCGCCCGGAATATATGGCGGGATTCGGGGCGGAGCGGTATTCGGTTTCTCTGGAAGAGGGATGGGAACAGGCAAAGACCGAGATAGAAAGACGGCTTTTTGCGGAAGCGGAGGAAGAGATACGTCAAAAGCGCGGCGCAGACCATGTGCGTATCCGGCATATGGATGTTTCTTATCGGGACGTAACGTTTAAATACCTGCTTTTGCCGGTGTGGCTTTCCAGCTATCGCTATCAGGGAAAGATATATCATTTCATGGTGAACGGGCAGAGCGGAAAGGCAGGGGGTGAAACACCGGTTTCTTACATGCGTGTGGCAGTAGCCGCCGTTTTTGTGGCAGGGG
>UQDA01000022.1 GCA_900539715.1 uncultured Lachnospiraceae bacterium
GGTTATTGAAATGGCTGCGGCTTCAGGGCTTCCGATGCTTGAAAATGACCTGCGCGATCCGCTCAAGACAACTTCCTATGGAACAGGGGAGCTGTTAAGGGATGCTCTGGACAAAGGCTTTGCTAAAATTGCGATAGGGATTGGAGGTTCTGCGACAAATGACGGCGGAATGGGAGCGATGCGCGCATTGGGAGCACGTTTTTTGGATGAGGCAGACAGAGAGCTAGAAGGATGCGGAGAGGATCTGGAAAAGGTAAGACGGATTGACTTATCCGGTCTGCACCCGGGAATAAAAGAAATAGAACTGACCATTATGTGCGACGTGGATAATCCGCTGTGCGGAACAGACGGAGCAACATATACGTTTGGAAAGCAAAAAGGTGGAACGCCTGAAATACTGGAACGCCTTGAGGCGGGAATGCAAAATTACCAGAATGTGCTCCGGGAAACATTTGAAGAAAATCCGGAAGAGATTCGGGGCGGCGGAGCTGCCGGCGGGCTCGGCGCAGCGCTGGCACTTTTTTGCAGAGGAAAGATCCGGCCGGGTGTGGACACTGTGCTGGATATGCTGGAATTTGACCGTCTTTTGGACGGGGCATCGCTTGTGGTGACAGGGGAAGGCAGGACGGATGCGCAGACAGCCCATGGGAAGGTAATGTATGGGATTGGAATGCACGCCAAAGAAAAAGGAATTCCGGTAATTGGCCTATCGGGTTCTCTCGGAGAAGGAGCAGAGGAACTTGTAAAATATGGAATCAGATCAATGACTGCAACAGTCAATTCACCGATGACTCTGGAAACGGCGCTGGCACGCACAGAAGAGCTTTATTTTCAGGGGGCGTTAAATATGTTCCGTCTGATCAAGGTCGGGATGGAGATCAGACAATAAGGCATGCGCACAAAATCCCCGGTCAGAGTAAGCTGTACCGGGGATTTTGCGGCAGAATGAAGCTGTCTTTATGCTGCCGCGATCTGCTATTCTACAATTGCCCCTTTAAAGTACGTTCTTACGCTTCAAACAGCAGGCGCTTGAGGCTGCTGTGAACGATAACAGAGGTTTTTTTATTTGTCCGCTGAATGGATTATTTTTCCGGAACCGTGCGCGTCAGGATGAGCGCTTCACGGCAGGGAAATTCCCCCATTTCATAGTATTTGCGGGTCGCGCGGTTCAAACGTTCAAAGGAAACTGCACGATTTGCCTTTTTGGGCTGACCATCGATAAAGCGGATGCCGTCAGCAGAGTATTCCACATCAAATCCGGGAGTGTCGGGTTCTTCATAATAGGGATCGAAGAAAAGAACCTCATCATCGGATACGCCGGTAAGAAGGACGTAATGCGCGACGTCGAGGAACAGGCGCAGAACAACGACGCTGCCCTCTTTGAGTGCGCGGTATATTTTGCCGTCAGGATATACTGTCACATCTTCTCCGGACATAAATTCACAGTGAATAGGAAAATGGCGAACTGTGCTTATCTGGTTGAGCCAGCAGCCGATATAATTCATGGCGGCAGCAGAAGTTCCATGTTTGCATGGCTCACCGGCTTCACTGTAGGTATCCATACAGTAGAGCATGATAAATTTGACGATGTCGGGCAGTATTTCCTCGCGCTCATACAGATAGCGGAGGGCGTTGATGAGGGAAACAGGGCCGCAGTCATACTCTGAGGACTGATAGTTCAGAAGATTTTTCATTTTGGTATATCCTCCATAAAATGGGAAAAAATAAGCGGGAAAATTTACGCTATGTTGTAGAATATAGCGTGGATGTCATATTTTGTCAAGAACATGCGGCAGCGATATTGACATTATATTAGACGGACGATATAATAAAACGATTTCAGAATATGTGTTCGTAATCAACATAGAACGAATCAAAGATAGAATGTTTACGAAACCGCAGTAAGGTTTTGGGAGAGGAGCAGCATAATGAAAGTAAGAAAGAAACTTTTAAGCCTGATTCTTGCAGGCGCGATGGTTTTTGGACTGACGGCGTGCGGAGCACAGAGCGATGGAGCGCAGGAAAGCGCATCCGGGAGCGCGGCAGTCAGTCAGCAGGCATCCGGGGAAAAAATCGTCAACGTGGGTGTTACAAATACGCTGGAAAGCTTAAATCCCCTTTTGTTAAACGGCGGAGAGATAAATAAATACGCTACAGGACTGATGTTTCTGCCGCTGATGGAGCTGGATGCAGACCTGAATTTTGAAGGGATGCTGGCGGATTCCATCACAACAGAGGATAATAAAAATTTTATCGTCCATATCGATGAGGCGGCTGTATGGTCTGACGGTACGCCTGTAACGGCGGATGATGTAGTTTATACGGCACTGCGTCTGGCAAGTCCGGTAATTAACAATACGGCAATGATGTATTATGTATTTGAAGGAGTCAATGATGCCGGTTTCGTGGAGAAAGGTGCAGAGAGCGTTGAGGGTATCCAGAAGGTGGATGATAAGACGGTTCGTTTTACGACTAAAAGCGAGATGCCTCTTACAACCTTTATCAGCACATATGCCAGGTATCTGCTGACGCTTCCCAAGCATGTGATTGAGCAGTACAGTGAAGAAGAGTTGTCTACTGCGGACTGGTTTAATCATCCGGACGTGGTGAGCGGTCCCTTTATTGTGACGGATTATGATGTAGACCATTATATCAGCTATACGGCAAATAAAGATTATTGGAAGGGTGCGCCTAAGATAGACAAGCTCAATATCAAGATAGTGGACGGAAGTCAGATTTATGCAGGGCTTCAGTCCGGGGAGATAGATATCACACAGCCGACCATGAGCGTGATACCGATGGAGGATTATGAGAGCATCGAAGCGCTTGAAAATGTAAACGTAGTATACGGCTCTCCTGTGACGAATCAGTCCGTTTTCATCCAGACGGCGAATGTGCCGGATGCAAGAGTGCGTCAGGCAATGCTGTATGCGATAAACAGAGAGCAGATCTTAAATGAGCTGCTGGACGGACATGGCGAGGTAATTGACGGTTTCTTATCCAGCGCAAGCCCGTTTTTTGATGAAACGATAAAACCCGTTCCTTATGATCCGGAAAAGGCGAAGAGTCTTCTGGAAGATGCCGGATGGGATGGGACGCAGACACTCCGGTTTTATATTAACTCCGGAGATTCCACTTTTGTGAATGCAGCGTCCATCATCGCAGCCCAGTGGGCGGCAGTAGGGATTAAAGCGGAGATTCAGACAGTGGATTTTGCGACTCTGATGGCCGTCTCCGGCTCAGAGGATTACGATGTCCTGGCGGTGCAGTATACCTATGCTCCGGTCGATCCTTATCCGGATATGTCATGGCTGCTTGGCGGAGCAGGAAGCTGGACGGGCTATGGGAATGATGAGGTTAATGAGGCACTGAAAAAATCCCAGCTTACGGATGATGCAGCGGAAACAAAAGAGCTGTACTCTGTTGTAAACCGGAAAGTGCAGGAGGATGTGCCCATGTTTTCCGCGTATGTTATCAGCGCCCAGGCTGCTGTGAACAAGAGAGTCAGCGGAGCAGAGCCTACGGTGTACGGATTTTTCAATGACGTACACAACTGGGATGTACAGTAAAGAAAGGAAAGAAATGTCACATTTACTGGAAGTTGATGGACTGACCACCGCTTTTGATTCTGATTTCGGAAGAACGGTCAGCGTAGATCATGTAAATTTTACAGTGGATAAAGGAGAGGTAGTCTGCATTGTAGGAGAATCCGGATGCGGGAAGAGTGTGACCTCGCTTTCCATCATGGGCTTATTAAAGAAGGGCGGGACCGTCATTGACGGTTCTGTCCTGTTTGATAACAGGGATTTGCTTTCGATGGAAGAAAAGGAGCTGGATGAAGTGCGGGGAAACAGCATTTCCATGATTTTTCAGGATCCGCTGACCTCCCTGAATCCGGTGTTCACAATAGGAAACCAGATCACGGAAAGCATCCGCCGTCACCTGCGGCTTTCCAAAGAAGATGCGAAAAAGAGGGCGGAGGAAATCTTAAAAAGAGTCGGAATGCCCGACCCGGCAGGCGTAATGAAAAAATATCCGCATACGCTTTCGGGCGGTATGCGTCAGCGTGTCATGATAGCCATGGCGCTTAGCTGCGAGCCGGCTCTTTTGATAGCGGATGAGCCGACAACGGCGCTGGACGTGACGATTCAGGCGCAGATTATGGAGCTTTTAAAAAGCCTTCAGAAGGAAACCGGTATGTCGCTGATACTTATCACTCATGATATCGGGCTGGTGGCGAGCATGGCTGACCGTGTGATAGTTATGTATGCGGGTCAGGTCATCGAAGAGGCGCCGGTTAAAGAGCTGTTTGCCTCTCCGGTACATCCGTATACGAAGGCGCTTCTGGCAACGGTTCCGGGGATTTATGACGAGGATGACCGGGAGCTGGAATCGATACCCGGAATGGTCCCGGAAAGCTATGACGGGATGAAAGGCTGTCGTTTTGCAGACCGCTGCGCGTTTAGAACGGCGGAATGTGAGAAGGCGCAGGAGGAAAGATTTTTCGGGAACGGACGAAGGGCAAGATGTGTCCTTGCCGAAAAGGAAGGGGTGTGAAGATGACAGAAAAAAACACTCTGGAAGCTCCGCTCGTTGAGGTGGAGGGTCTGAAAAAGTATTATCCGATAAGAGGCGGCATCATTACGCATACGGTCGGAGAGATACGGGCGGTGGATGATATCTCCTTTTCCGTAAAAAAAGGGGAAACGCTGGGGCTTGTGGGAGAGTCGGGCTGCGGAAAATCCACGGTCGGGCGTCAGCTTGTCGGGCTGGAAAAGCCGACCGGAGGACAGATATTATATAGAGGAACCAGACTCGGGAGCGGGACAAAGGAAGAAAAGGAGCTTCGCACGAAGCTGCAGATGGTTTTTCAGGATCCCTATTCTTCCCTGAATCCGAGAAAACATATTTATGAAATTCTGGCGCAGCCGATGCTGTATCATCATATCTCATCAAAGCAGACGATACAAAAGGATGTGGACAGGCTGCTGGATATGGTGGGGCTTCCTAAAAATGTGCTCGGGAGGTATCCTCATGAATTTTCCGGCGGTCAGCGTCAGAGGATAGGAATTGCCAGGGCGCTTTCGCTCAATCCGGAATTTCTCGTATGCGATGAGCCGGTAAGTGCGCTGGACGTTTCGATACAAGCGCAGATATTGAATCTTTTGAAGAGTCTGCAGAAGGAGCTCGGTCTGACCTGCTTGTTTGTAGGACATGGTCTCGGGGCGGTAAACTATGTGAGCGATCGTATTGCAGTGATGTATCTTGGAAAAATTGTTGAGATAGGTCCTGCAAAGGAAGTGTTCCGGCATCCGGTGCATCCTTATACAAGGGCGCTGATAGATGCGGTTCCGATTGCAGATCCGGAGCTTCGCAGAGAGAAAAAGATTTTGAGCGGTGAGATAGCTTCGGCATCAAATCCACCGGAAGGCTGCCGTTTTCATCCGCGCTGCCCCTATGCCTGTGAGACATGCAGACAGGAGGAGCCGCAGCTTATGGAGATGATGCCTCAGAGCGGTCATTTTGCGGCATGTCCGATCGTGTGCAGAAAGGAGGGCTTAGGGTGACAAAGTATATCATAAAAAGGATACTGATTGCCATTCCGGTATTGATAGGAATTACGGTCATAGATTACGCTATTATGTGTCTGGCGGGAAGCCCGTTGGAAATGCTCCAGGGGCCGAGAGTTTCAGAAGCGGCGGTACAGGCAAAGGAGATAGCACTCGGGCTGAACCAGCCCTTTTATGTACAGTATTTTGTGTGGCTTAAGCAGCTTGTACAGGGCAATATGGGCTTTTCCATGAAATCCTATCAGCCTGTGAGCGAGATGATAGTCAGTCATTTGGGGCCTACGCTGCTTTTGATGGGAGTGTCTCTGATCGTAAGCCTTTTGATGGCAGTCCCTGCAGGGATATACAGTGCGGTCAAGCAATATTCCGCCGGGGATTATGCTGTTGTTACGGCATCCTTTTTAAGCAGCAGTATTCCGGGATTTTTTCTGGCGCTGCTTTTGATATATGTATTTACGGTAAAGCTCGGATGGCTGCCTTCGGGCGGCATGACGACGTTAGGAACGGATGGAGGAGCGGCGGACATTGCAAAGCATATGGTGATGCCGGTGCTCGTTTTATCCACGTCCATGGCAGGTACGACCATCCGTTATATCCGCAGCGCGGTTCTGGAAATTTTGCAGCAGGATTATCTGCGTACGGCAAAAGCAAAGGGAATCGGAAGATTTAAGGTTATCAATAAGCATGCGCTTAAAAATGCGTTGATTCCTGTCATCACAGTCATCGGGATGCAGATTCCGATGTTGTTTGGCGGACAGGTTATCATTGAACAGGTATTTTCCTGGCCTGGCCTCGGCCTGATGACGATGAGCGCTATTTCAAACAGGGATTATCCGGTCATTATGGGGGTATGCCTGCTTTCGGCAATCGTGGTGCTGGCGGCAAATCTTATCACGGATATTTTATATGCATTGGCTGATCCTACGATACAGCTGAAATAGGAGCACCGGGATGAAGAGAAAACAGACAAATTCAGATATTACAAGAGAAAGCTATTTGCAGACCGTCTGGCGCCGTTTCAGACGTCATCATCTGGCAACAATAAGCGTGGCGGTTGTTGTTCTGGTCGGGCTGGCGGCGCTGTTAGCACCGGTGATAGCACCTTACCATCCGGACGAGATCGTTGGGGGCTTTTCAAAGGCACCGTCGGCGGCTCACTGGCTGGGAACAGACCAGATAGGAAGGGATGTATTCAGCAGACTTTTATATGCCACAAGAGTATCCTTGATGGTGGGGATTCTGGCTACGGCGATATCTACGGCGATAGGAGTGATACTCGGGCTTGTGGCGGGGTATTTCGGCGGTGTGGCAGATATGCTTATCATGCGCTTTACAGATATGGTGATGTCTTTCCCTTATATTTTGCTTGTGCTGGTGGCGGCTTCTATTTTTAAGCCGGGGCTGTGGAGTATCATTCTGATACTGGGCTTTGTTGACTGGCCGGGCATTGCGCGGCTTGTGCGGGGCAATGTATTGAGCCTTAGGGAGAGTAATTTTGTAAAAAGCGACCTGGTGGCGGGGATGCCGCTGCGCTATATTTTATTTTCGGAAATTCTGCCGAATACAGCGGCACCGATTTTGGTATATGCGACATCCGTTCTTGCCTTGTCCATGCTGGACGAGGCTGCATTGAGCTTTCTGGGGATGGGAGTCCAGCCGCCGTCGGCGAGCCTTGGTAATATGCTAAACGGTGCACAGTCTCTGACAGTGCTGACAAAGCAGCCGTGGTTGTGGATACCTCCGGGATTGACCATTGTTGTGCTGGTGATTGCCATCAATTTTATAGGAGATGCGCTGAGAGATGCGCTCGATCCGAATAGTAAATAAGGCGGAGGTATCATGATAGAAAAAGAACAGATATTGGAGTTGTTTTACTGGTTTCACAGACATCCGGAGTTGTCTTATGAGGAGTTTGGGACGACTGAAAAGATACGGGAGATTTTGACGCAGGCGGGAGTGGAAGTTTTGCCGCTGCCTCTGGAGACCGGCCTGGTCGCACAGGTTACGGGTGAACAGGAGGGAGAAACGGCAGCGCTTCGCTGTGACATTGACGGGCTTCCTGTTACAGAAGAGTCAGGACTTTTTTACAGTTCGGAATATCCGGGGAAAATGCATGCCTGTGGTCACGATTTTCATATAATGGCAGGAATCGTGGCAACGCTCTTTTTGCAGGAGAACAGGGCGCGGCTGAAGGGGAGAGTAAAGATTTTCTTCCAGCCGGCTGAGGAGTCTGCGATAGGCGCAAAAAAAATCCTGGAAACGGGAGAGATGGACGGTGTCTGGAAAATATGGGGGCTTCATGCGGATCCAACCAACCCGGTCGGTACGATAGGACTTCGGCAAGGCTATGTGGCAGCGTCTGTGGACCGGTTTGTGGTAACGGTAGAAGGGATAGGATGCCATGGCGCGCATCCGGATGACGGGGTTGACCCGATTCCTGCGGCGGCTGCGATGGTACAGGCATTTCAGACGATTGTGAGCCGCAATATCAATCCCTTTCATCCGGCGCTCATCAGCGTGACGAGGGTAGAAGCGGGAAAGACCTGGAACGTGATACCGCAGACGGCAGAAATAGAAGGAACTGTACGGACAATGGACAGGGCAGACCGTGAGTTGTTTAAAAAGCGCCTGTTTGAGATTGCGGACAGGACTGCTGCCGCATACGGGGCGCAGGCAAGGGTTCAGTGGATGCCCGGTTCTCCGGCAGTTTATAACGATGGGGAAATGGTACACGAAGCGATACGGAAAGCAAAAGAATGCGGATATGAGGTTGTACCCCAGGAACAGTCTCTGGGCGGAGATGATTTTTCCTTTTATACAGAAAATGTTCCCGGGTGTTATATCAAGATAGGTACGGGAGTGGGACCGACAATTCATCAGCCTAAATTTGCAGTTGATCCCGAGGCGATAGTGCCTGCGGGGGAATTTCTGGCAAAGCTGATGCTGGATTAAAAGTAATCTGAAAAATACGGCTTTTTAACCGGAATCAGACGTTCCAGCCAGGTGAGCATATAATACTCGGTCGTTATCTTTTCATGATCATACAGATAGGTGGGGCGCTTATAGCCCATGAGCATGGCGGTCAGCGTATTGATGTTCAATTCGACCACGTTGATGGACTGGTTATTTTCGACACGTTCACAGACCGTTTCTCCATCATGCCATGAGACGAGGAAATCGCCCTGATTCCATTCTGCCATATCATCCCGGATGCGGAAATGCAGCTTTAAGTCTTCGGGTTGTATCTGCCATGGGTATTCGGAAAGGAACTCTTCGGCATCTATGATACGTGCCATGATGTAGGGAGCGATGGTTTCTTCAATTTCGCTGTCCTCGAACAGATATGCCATCGGTTCTCCGGAATAATTATCGCCGCGTACCTGCGTGATCATGGAAAAGTGCGCGCTGATATAATTCCAGAGACCGTGACGCGCCTCGCTTGTCAGATATATCATTTCTTTTATATGAAAAATTTCATTGGCGATATAGTAGACCACATACCCGAGCGGTTTGTGGTCTTCGTTATAATAGACCGCCACGATCATATCGTCGTTTTCCCATCTCCAGTATTCGTCCCAGGCCAGCTCGTCCCGTATCAGGGAGCCGTGATGCTGCAGCGCAAAATAGGAGTGGACATTATGAAAGTCCTCGGAATCAAGGCTTACCCGTTCTACCATACCGGTGACGGGGAAAGCTTTAGGCAGCTGCGTGTCCTTAACAGTAAAGGTGAGCTTGTCAGAAACGATCTCCCAGCCCATTTTACGGTAAAAGGGAATTGAGTATGGATATAAAAAAGAGATAGGCATCTTTTCACGATGCATATAGTCGATGACATATCGCATCAGTGAATGGATAAGCCCGCGTCCGCTGTATTCGGGATAGGTAGTGACGCCCGTGATGCCGCCCATGCTCATGATATTATCCTGAATATTTACCTGCATCCGGTATACTACGATCATGGATGCGAGCTTTTCTTTGTAAAACCAGCCGAGAACATAGGCTTTCTCAAGGATGGGGCGTTTGGCGGATTTTATCTCATCCTGCTCCCAGCCGGTCTGAAACAGTTCATAGGATGTGACCTGGAATGCGTACTGCAAAAGCGCGTTGAATTGTTCAAGGTCGTTATTGTCCAGCTCTCTCATTTTGAAATCGCCGTTTACTTCGAGATAAGTATGTTTGTCAGTGTCTGTCATAAATCATGCCTCCTGCAGTTTTTATATTACAGCTAAAATGAAGTTTCGTCTACCGCAGGCGCAAAAATTTGAAATTTTATATCCACAGGAAACTTTTTCGGTCAAAACTGCGTCAGTAAAAGCAAATGCAGAAGAAAAAAGACTCCCTGTATCGGGATATGGAGGCAGATAGATGAAAATGAAAAAATATAAAAATACAAAAAAGCAGGGGATTTTTATGGACAGGACGAAAAGGACTGCGGGCATCTGGCTTGGGGCAGCGATAGTATTTATGGCAGCAGCGGTGTTTGGATTCGGAAGGGCAGCGGCGGCATCACAGCAGGGAAGACTGGCAGAGTCGAGGCTGCGTTATGAAAAGCAGGAAGAGGCTTATGTAGAACGTGCCCGCAAAGTGCTTGATGAAGCGGGACTGAATAAGGCGGGAGTGATGCTGGAATACAGACAGGGGGCAGACCAGACCCGTTCCTACACGCTTTATATACATCACAGAAGATGGGAAAAGCTTGGAGAAGAAGAGAGAGGAAGGCTGGAAAGAGAGCTGGAGAGCTGTGCGTTTGAAGGAGAAGACTGTGATTTTTCCTGCAGTTTTTCGGGGTGACGGATACTTGACCGATTGAGGAAGACAGTGCTCTGAACCGTCGTTTCTCCTGCCGTAAAAAAATTGGGGAATGACAGGCCGGAAGTTTGGTAGTATACTGGGGACGATAAGGCAGCAGGAAAGGGCAGGAGATATATGGAAAAAATACCGGTAGCGGGAGAGATTTACCGTCATTTCAAAGGAGATATGTATCGGGTCGTAACAACGGCGAAGCATGCGGATACGGAGGAAACATTTGCAGTTTATCAAAAGCTGTGCGGAGATTACGGGATATTCGTTTTGCCGTTGTCTGAGTTTGCCGGAAAAACGGAGGATGGAAAGGAACGCTTTGTCCTTATTCCAGCTCCGGAAATCGTACGCGGTGAAACAGACAGGGCTGGGAGACCGGAAAACGGCAGCCCGTTCGGAGAGCAGGGCAGCGACAATGAAGAACGGTCGGAGTTACGTTCTGTGAAGGCGGATACGGACGGCTCAGAGGAGGAGTCCGGGCTGGATGCAGGATTGCTTGCATTTCTGGAGGCGGAGACCTACGCAGAGAAGCTGAAGGTCTATTCCTCCCTGGCAGGCAGGGTTGACGAGCATATGCTCAATACGATTGCGGTGTCGATGGACCTGGAGCTGTCCGGAGGCAGTGTGGAGGAGCAGTATGACAATCTAAAAAGCTGTCTTCTGACGCTGGAAAGGTATGAGTGCAGCAGGCTGCGCTGAGATGGGAACGGATGAAATATGAGAACATTTCGGAAGGGCGTTTTATCAGCCGCCCGAACCGTTTTATCGCAGAGGTGGAGATGCAGGACGGCAGGAAAACCGTTCATGTAAAAAATACCGGACGGTGCAGGGAGCTTCTGGTTCCGGGCGCTGCGGTATATCTGGAAAAAAGCGCGGCGCCCGGGCGAAAGACCGACTATGACCTTGTGGCGGTCCAAAAGGACGGAAAAATTGTGAACATGGATTCCCTTGCGCCTAATCGGACAGTACATGAATGGATAGCGTCCGGGAAATACTTTAAAGATGTGACGCTGATAAAGCCGGAATCGTTTTATAAGGATTCCCGGTTTGATTTTTATGTGGAAGCGGGAACACGAAAGATCTATATAGAGGTCAAGGGCGTGACGCTGGAAAAGGACCGGACTGCGCTGTTTCCTGATGCCCCGTCCGATCGGGCTTTAAAGCATGTGGAGGAGCTGATAGAGGCAGTCGGGAAAGGCTTTGAAGGCTATGTGATATTCGTGATACAGATGAAGGGGCCGGAACGGTTTATGCCAAACAGAGAGGCGCAGCCTGAGTTTGCCGACGCACTGCAAAGGGCAAAAGAGGCAGGCGTGCACATTCTGGCATATGACTGCAGCGTGAGCGCGGATGAGATAGAGCTTTGCGAACCTGTGGAGGTCGAACTTCAGACAAAGGACGGACTTTTAAATCGGATTGCGCCGCCGCTGCTTGCATGGTATGATGAGAACAGGCGGATACTTCCGTGGAGAGAAAAGCCGGAGCCTTACCGCGTATGGGTGTCTGAGATCATGCTGCAGCAGACGCGGGTGGAAGCGGTAAAGCCCTATTTTGCCAGATTTATGGAGCATCTGCCGGATGTGGAGTCGCTGGCGGCAGCGGAGGAGGACGAGCTGTTAAAGCTCTGGGAAGGGCTTGGATATTACAGTCGTGCCCGGAATCTGAAGGCGGCGGCTCAGCAGATAGTGGAGCAGCATGGCGGGAAGATGCCTTCGGAATATCATGATTTGATAAAACTCAAGGGAATCGGCAGTTATACGGCCGGCGCGATTTCATCAATCGCGTTCGGGCATCCGGTGCCGGCGGTGGATGGCAATGTGCTCAGGGTCATTATGCGCCTGCTGGCAGATGACAGCGATATTTCAGAGGCTTCGGTCAGAAAGCGGGTGGAGGAGGACTTAAAGCCCGTGATGCCAAAGGATCGTCCCGGTGATTTCAATCAGGCGCTGATGGAGCTGGGGGCGACCGTATGTCTGCCGAACGGAGCTCCGAAATGTGCAGAATGTCCGTGGAAGACATTTTGCCGTGCAGGAATAGAGGAGAGCTGGCAGCAATATCCGAAAAAAGCGGTAAAAAAGCCAAGGACAGTTGAATACAGAACGATACTCGTCATCCGGGACGGACACAGGGCGGTCATCCGTCGGCGTCCCAATAAGGGGCTTTTAGCGGGAATGTATGAATTTCCGTCACTTTTGGGGAAGGCTTCCCTGGATGAAGTGAAAGACTGGCTGAGCGCACAGGGAGTCTGCGCTGTCAGGATAGAGAAGCTGCCGGAGTCAAAGCATATCTTTACCCATAAAGAATGGCATATGAGCGGATATATGGTTTTGGTGGACGGGCTGGAGCCTATGCACAAAGATCCTTCTTTGATGTTTGTTGAAACACAGGAGACGGAGGAAAAATATCCTATTCCGTCAGCGTTTTCGGCATATACTGGATATTTGAGTATCAGGACTGGCAGTATGAAGCTGAGAGGAGAAGGTGAAAAATAAGCTGTACGACGTATTTTTACAGTTTGGAACGGGGATAAAACGTATCTATATTGGTGGGAAAAAACGGAATGCGTGCCGCTTGGACGGCAGAATGAGAGGATTTTATGAAACTTTTGTCTATTGCGATACCTTGTTACAATTCACAGGATTACATGGCAAAATGTATCGAATCGCTGCTTCCCGGCGGCGAGGACGTTGAGATACTCGTGGTCGATGACGGTTCAAAGGATGATACTGCGCGTATCGCGGACGAATATGCTGCAAAGTACCCGACGATAGTGCGCGCCATCCATAAGGAGAACGGCGGTCATGGTTCTGCGGTAAATACGGGAATAGAAAACGCGCAGGGTGTCTATTTTAAGGTTGTAGACAGCGACGACTGGGTAAAGGAGGACGCTTATCTGGCGATTCTGAATACGCTGCGGGAGCTGATAGGCGGTGAACAGGCGCTGGATATGCTGATCAGCAATTTTGTCTATGAAAAAGAAGGCGAGCGCCGCAAAAAAGTCATGCGCTATAAGCATGTACTGCCGGAAGGAAGGATATTTGGCTGGAATGATGTGGGACGTTTCCATGTGGGACAGTATATTCTGATGCATTCGGTCATCTACAGGACAAAGCTTTTGCGGGAATGCGGTTTAAAACTACCGGAACATACCTTTTATGTAGACAATCTGTATGTATTCGAGCCGCTTCCGTATGTGCGGAACATGTACTATCTGGATGTGAACTTTTATCGTTACTATATCGGACGTGCGGATCAGTCGGTCAATGAAAAGGTTATGACCGGGCGGATAGATCAGCAGATAAAGGTAAACAAGCTGATGGTTGATTATTTTTCGGAAAAGCAGGCGTCGGTGGCATCAAATAAACCGATGTTCAAATATATGCTCAGTTATCTGGACATCATCACAACAGTGTCGTCTATCCTTCTTATCCGCATCGGTACGGAAGAAGCGCTTGAAAAGAAAAAAGAGATTTTGTCTTATATCAGGCAGAAGGATAAAAAGATGTACAGAAAACTGCGTTACGGTCTTCTGGGAAACTGTATGAATCTGCCCGGAAAGACGGGACGTTGGATATCTGTGGAAGGCTATAAGATATGCCAGAAATTTTTCGGATTTAACTGAGACGGGCGGTTCATACCGGCCTCAAACGCTTGCGCTTTGAGGCGTGAAAATGTGATTCAGGGGTGAGCGGAACTTTTTTAGGCAGTAAAACTTTTCACAGGGCATGAATGCTGTTGTTATCAACAGAGAAAAAGTTCTTGTTGTCTTTTGCAAATTGTGGTAGAATATAGTGGGTTTTTGGGGAATAAAAAGGAAAAAAGAAAGGAAAATGGGTGGACTTATGAAAAGACAAGACATTCATAAAGTACTTATCATCGGCTCCGGTCCGATCATCATCGGTCAGGCATGTGAGTTCGATTATTCGGGTACCCAGGCATGTAAGGCATTAAAACAGCTGGGCTATGAAATCGTGCTGGTCAACTCCAATCCGGCAACTATCATGACCGATCCGGATACGGCGGATATTACCTATATCGAGCCGTTAAATGTAGACCGTCTGGAGCAGATCATCGAGAAAGAACGTCCGGATGCATTGCTTCCGAACCTTGGCGGACAGTCCGGCTTGAATCTGTGTTCCGAGCTGCAGGCTGCAGGCGTTCTGGACAAGTATAACGTAAAAGTAATCGGTGTGCAGGTAGATGCTATCGAGCGCGGCGAGGATCGTATTGAATTTAAGAACACGATGAAAAACCTCGGCGTGGAAATGGCGAGAAGCGATGTGGCATACTCTGTGGAAGAGGCGCTGGAAATCGCTGATAAGCTGGGATATCCGGTAGTCCTGCGTCCTGCCTATACGATGGGCGGCGCCGGCGGCGGTCTTGTTTACAATAAGGAAGAATTAAAAACGGTCTGCTCGAGAGGTCTTCAGGCAAGCCTTGTAGGACAGGTTCTCGTAGAAGAGTCCATTTTGGGATGGGAAGAGCTGGAGCTGGAGGTTGTCCGCGATGCAAAGGGCAACATGATAACGGTATGCTTCATTGAAAATATCGATCCTGTCGGAGTCCATACCGGCGATTCCTTCTGTTCCGCCCCGATGCTGACGATTTCTGAGGACGTTCAGAAGAAGCTGCAGGAGCAGGCTTATAAGATAGTAGATGCGATTCAGGTTATCGGTGGTACAAACGTACAGTTTGCACACGATCCGGTTTCCGGTCGTGCAGTCGTAATAGAGATAAATCCGAGAACATCCCGTTCCTCTGCGCTGGCAAGTAAGGCAACAGGCTTCCCGATAGCACTCGTATCCGCAATGCTGGCGAGCGGTCTGACATTGGATGAGATTCCGTGCGGCAAATACGGCACTCTGGACAAATATGTTCCGGGTGGAGATTATATCGTTCTGAAGTTCGCGCGCTGGGCATTTGAGAAGTTCAAGGGCGTTGAAGATAAGCTGGGCACACAGATGCGTGCCGTAGGCGAAGTGATGAGTATCGGCAAGACCTATAAAGAGGCGCTGCAGAAAGCGATACGTTCTCTGGAGAAGAACCGTTATGGTCTTGGTCATGTGAACGGTTATGATCGGAAGACAAAGAAGGAACTTCTGACAATGCTGGCAACACCGAGTAGCGAGAGACATTTCATCATGTATGAAGCTCTGCGTAAGGGCGCTTCTGTAGAAGAGATACACAAGCTGACAAAGGTAAAAGAATACTTCATCGAGCAGATGAAGGAGCTGGTGCTTGAAGAAGAAAAGCTGGTTTCTGAATATCGCGGAAAGCTGCCTTCTGATGAAGATTTGAAGCAGGCAAAGCTGGACGGTTTCTCCGACAAATATCTGAGCGAGATTCTGGAGATTCCGGAAGAGGATATCCGCAGAAGACGCACAGAGCTTGGCGTTGTGGAAGGCTGGGAAGGCGTGCATGTAAGCGGTACTCAGGATTCCGCATACTACTACTCCAGTTACCATGTAGAGGATAAGAGCCCTTCTGATGACAGCAGACAGAAGGTCATGATACTGGGCGGCGGTCCTAACCGTATCGGTCAGGGTATCGAGTTTGACTATTGCTGCGTACATGCGGCTAAGGCGCTGCATAAGCTTGGTTTCTCTACTATCATCGTAAACTGCAATCCTGAGACGGTATCAACAGACTATGATACATCTGATAAGCTGTATTTTGAGCCGCTGACATTGGAAGACGTTCTTGCCATCTATGAGAAAGAAAAGCCGGTCGGCGTGATCGCGCAGTTTGGCGGACAGACTCCTTTGAACCTGGCAGCAGACTTAAAGAAATACGGTGTTAACATTCTGGGGACGACTCCGGAGACAATTGATCTTGCAGAAGACAGAGACCAGTTCCGTGAGATGATGGAGAAGCTTGAAATTCCTATGCCGGAAGCAGGTATGGCTGTCAATGTTGAAGAGGCGCTTGAGACTGCCCACAGAATCGGATATCCTGTAATGGTACGTCCTTCCTATGTACTGGGCGGACGCGGAATGGAAGTTGTTTACGACGATGAGGCGTTGACGTTCTACATGCAGCAGGCGGTAGGCGTAACTCCCGACCGTCCTATTCTGATAGACAGATTCCTTCATCATGCAACAGAGTGCGAAGCGGATGCCATCAGCGATGGAGAGAACGTGTTTGTTCCTTCCGTTATGGAGCACATCGAGCTTGCGGGCATTCATTCCGGTGACTCTGCATGTATCATTCCGCCTAAGGGACTGTCTGACGAGCAGGTTGAGACTATCAAGGATTATACGAGAAAGATAGCAAAAGAGCTGGGCGTTGTCGGACTGATGAATATGCAGTATGCGATTGAAGACGGAAGAGTTTATGTGATAGAGGCAAATCCCCGTGCATCCAGAACAGTTCCGCTCGTATCCAAAGTATGCGGTATCAATATGGTTCAGATAGCGACAGATATCATCACTCTGCCTTATACAGGACGTAAGACTCCTGTAACAGAGCTCAGGGAGAAGAAATTCAGCCATTACGGCGTGAAGGAAGCGGTATTCCCGTTCAACATGTTCCCTGAAGTAGACCCTGTCCTTGGGCCGGAAATGCGTTCTACAGGAGAAGTGCTCGGCATGTCTACAGACTTTGGTGACGCTTTCTACAAGGCAGAAGAAGGCGCAGGAAGCAAGATACCTACCGAGGGCTGCGTACTTATCTCTGTAAATGACAGAGATAAGGCTGAGGTTGCGGATGTTGCAAGAGGCTTCTATGAGTGTGGCTTCGAGATTATGGCAACAGGCAGAACCTGTGACCTGATAGAGGCAGCGGGCATTCCTGCACTTAAGGTATGCAAGATAGATGAGGGACGTCCGAATATCCTTGATAAGGTTACAAACGGAAAGATACAGCTCATCGTTAACACTCCTCTCGGCAAGAAGGGAGCGACGGATGACAGTTATATCCGTAAGGCTGCGATTAAAAACCGTATCCCGTATATTACAACGATGGCCGCTGCAAAGGCGACCGTAGAAGGAATCCGTTCCGCAAAACGTGACGGAAAGCTTCCGGTGCAGTCTCTGCAGGAGTTCCATGCGAGCATTATGGATAAATAAAAACAGAGCATTCTGGTAAACTTATGAAACCGGCGTTGTGCGGTCCGGAAAGGGAAAACCTTTCGGGCTGTATAGCGCCGGTTTTTTATTATGGGGCGGATAGACCTAGACTTAAGAAAAAATTTCGGAATCTCTGCAGGTGTTTTTCCGTTTTGTGTCATATACTAAGCACAGATAAGGAGTGATGCACACAATGAGCTTAGAAATTTTTATCGATTATTTTACGCAGTATGGGGCGATAGCGATCTTCGTAGTCGTATTTCTGGAATATCTGAATCTGCCGGGATTTCCGGCGGGGGTTATCATGCCGCTGGCAGGGGTATGGGCAGCGCATGGAAAGATAAGCTTTTTGGGGACAATGCTCCTGACGATCGCAGCGGGCGTATGCGGGAGCTGGCTTTTATATCTGCTCGGATATAAGGGAGGGGCGTTTCTTTTGGAAAAATATCTGAAAAAATTTCCGTCTCATAAGGAAAAAATTGATAAAAACTTTGAAATGCTGAAAAAACGGGGATGTATCGGCGTTTTTATCGGAAAGCTGATCCCTGTGATGCGGACGCTGATATCAATCCCGGCGGGTGTGATGAAGATGAATTTCTGGAAATATACGATCAGCTCGGCACTGGGTGTGGCGGTATGGAATCTGTTTTTTGTAGGAGCGGGGTATATTCTGGGAGACGCGGTATTTGGATAAAAAAAGAGACGGCACAAAATCGCTCGTGCCGTCTCTTTCCATAATTATTAGAAATATTATTTCTTACCCTGATTTGCTACAGCGTTCATCTTTGCTTCAATCTGGGACTGGTCGCCAAGGTAGTGATGACCGATCGCGTTGAAGTTATCGTCCAGCTCGTATACGAGCGGAACGCCTGTAGGAATGTTCAGCTCTGTGATATCTTCCTCAGAAATGTTGTCCAGATATTTAACGAGAGCACGAAGGGAGTTGCCGTGAGCAGCGATCAGAACCTTCTTGCCATCCTTCATATCTTTTTTGATGTTCTCCTCGTAGAAAGGAATAACACGTGCGATAGTATCCTTTAAGCTCTCTGTAAGAGGAAGCTCCTTGGGATCTACGTTTGCATAGGGAGCCTGCAGAGCGGGGTTGCGCTCATCAGTAGGCTCAAGAGCCGGGGGCTGGATGTCGAAGGAACGACGCCATACTTTAACCTGAGCCTCACCGTACTTCTCAGCAGTCTCGGATTTGTTCAGACCCTGCAGTGCGCCGTAATGACGCTCATTTAATTTCCATGTCTTAACAACGGGAATCCACTCTTCATTTAACTCCTGAAGAACGTGGTTTGCTGTGTGGATTGCACGCTGTAAGTAAGAAGTGTAGCAAACATCAAAAGAGAAGCCAGCCTCCTTTAACAGAACGCCGCCCTGAGCAGCCTCCTTGTGGCCGTTCTCGGACAGATCTACGTCAGTCCAGCCGGTAAACAGATTCTGCTGGTTCCATACGCTTTCGCCGTGGCGAATCATAACCAATTGATAGCCCATATTGATTCTTCCTCCTGATTAAAATTACGATATTTTAGCCTGTTTGACTAAAGACAAGCATACACGATTTTGAGGGAAAAATCAAGACTTTCCCTTGCGTTTTTGACGGAGATGTGGTAAAGTGATTAGCGGTCTGGACTTCGGGGTGTAACATCGGAGCCGACTCATAAAGAGAAATAGATGTCTGGAAGAAGGCTATAGATTTTGCTGTTTCTGAGATAAACAGCAGGATTTTAGCCTTTTTTTGTGTGAAGAGAAAGGGAGGATGGAATGAATCAGGAATTTATGAAACAAAAAAAGGTTTTGCCGCTGGTGCTGTCGATGTCGCTGCCGATGATGGTATCGATGCTCATCAATTCATTGTATAATATTGTGGACAGCATGTTTGTGGCACAGCTTGGTGAAGCGGCGCTTACCGCGGTTTCGCTTGTATATCCGCTCCAAATGCTTGTAACGAGTATTGGCGTCGGCTTTGGTGTCGGCATCAGCGCTGCGGCAGCATTTTATCTGGGTGCAGGAGAGCAAAAGAAAGCGGGCGAAGCGGCGTCGCAGGGATTCTTTTTAAGTATCATTCATGGTATTGGTCTGTCCATAGGATTATCAGCATTTCTGCCGTTATTTTTGAAGCTTTTTACATCGGACGGACAGATTTACGGGTGGGGACTGGAATATGGATTTATTGTAATGTCGTTTTCGGTTATCGTAACAATGCAGATAGCTTTTGAAAAAATCTATCAGTCACTTGGAAATATGATCGTACCTACAGTATGTCTTGCCGCAGGATGCATCACAAACATTGCGCTTGATCCGGTATTTATTTTTGGATTGGGGCCGGTTCCGCGGATGGAGGTGCGCGGGGCGGCGGTCGCAACGGTCATCGGTCAGATTGTGTCATTGCTGCTGTATGTGGTTTATTTTTTGAAAAAAGGAATGGGGATAGAATTTTCAAGACGTTTGATGAAACCGACAGGAGACGTTTGCAAAAGGCTGTATATGGTCGGTATTCCGTCCTCTCTGACAATGGGTCTGCCGTCCCTTCTGGTGACGCTGTTAAACGGACTGGCAGGAGCGTTTTCGGCGATGTATGTGCTTGTTCTGGGCGTTTATTTTAAGCTCCAGACGTTCATTTATCTGCCTGCCAGCGGCATCGTGCAGGGGATGCGCCCGGTGCTCAGCTACAATTACGGCGCGGGCGAAAAACAGAGAATGAAGCAGATATTGGGTGTATGCACCGTTCTTATCCTTGTGATAATGGGAGCAGGAATGGCATTGTTCATGGGTTTTCCTGAGCCGATAATGAGGATGTTTACGAAGGATGCGGTAACGATACGGGAAGGCGCGGCAGCTCTTCGCATTATCAGCCTCGGTTTTGTGATATCCGGCATCAGTGTGACAGCCTCCGGTGCACTGGAGGCGCTTGGGGAGGGCGTTGCTTCCTTTATGATATCGATGCTCCGTTATCTGGCAGTAATTGTTCCGGCTGCGTGGATAGGCACGAAGCTGATAGGTATCACAGGGCTTTGGGCCGCGTTTCCTATTGCAGAGATTGTGACTGCGGCGGCATCTGCAGTGATATTTTGCATATGTTATAAAAAGTGCCTAAAAGGCATCTGAAAATACGGATGTATGGAAAAAAGCTAGCGCAGCCGGCGGCGGTATTGCTCCGGGGAGCAGTTCAAGTAGCTGCGGAATACACGGGCAAAATAATTCCCGTTTTCAAAGCCGCAGGCATGTGCGATAGAGGTAACGGGTTCGGAAGTATTTAAAAGAAGAAAAAGAGCGTTTTCAATACGGAGCCGGGTAAGATACTGTAAAGGTGTCTGCCCGGTTTCTTTTTTGAAAAGGCGGGTCAGATGTTCCTGGGAAACGCCGCAGAAGGCTGCAGCTTCACCAATATCCGACAGGGAGGAGAAGCGTTCCTGAAAATATCCGCAGGCTCGTTGTACCAGAGGGGAATTTCCTTCTGACGGGCTTTCAAGAGCGCGCAGCAGGCTGCACAGGAAGCTGTAGAGAAATTCGCCGCCCTCATAGGGGAGGGGGCGGGCAGCGCTGCACTTTTGGAAGAAGCGGAAAAAACGGGAGATAGCAGGGCTGGCGGCAGGTATGGAAAAGACTGATCCGGTAATTTTTTGAACTGCCTCCCAAAAAGGTGCGGCGGCAGCTCCTGTAAAATGGAGATAGAAATATTCCCATTCACCGGAAGAAATGCCGGAGCCGGGGGAAAAGGGCGCACCGGCTGTATCGGGCAGAAAGTAGCGTCCTTCCTGAGTCATGCGGATGAAAAAACCGTGTCCTTCCGGCAGGGGATAGCTTTTTTTCCCGTCCTGATAAATGCCGCAGCCTTTTAAGGTATACTGCAGAAGATAACCTTCATAGGCAGGGCGTGTCCGGTTATCGAAAAAATAAGATTCCTCACAACGCCGTTCCACCCCTGTATCCATCAGAAAAAGCGGCGCATCCGGAAGTGTGTCCTCTTTTAAAAATCCAAAATTTCCAAACTGATATGATATCAAAAAAGTATCCTCCTATATCAAAGAAGTCTTCTTGAAGAGCCTGATATTGTTTATTATAATGGTTTTATCAGGAATATCAAGCAGGTCAAGATTCTGATGGAGAGAGGTATTTGATATGGATAAAAATTGTTTTGCAAAGACACCGCCGATGGGGTGGAACAGCTATGACTATTATGATACGACTGTAAATGAGGAGCAGATAAAAGCAAATGCGGATTTTATGGCGGCGAATTTAAAGGAATATGGCTGGGAATATGTGGTGGTGGATATTCAGTGGTATGCCAACGGCGCGGGAACGAAGCGGGAGCAGTTCCAATACATTCCGTTTGACGATCTGGAAATGGATGATTACGGCAGACTGCAGCCGTCTCCGGCAAGATTTCCGTCGTCCGCAGGGGGCAGGGGATTTCGGCCGTTGGCAGATTATGTACACAGTCGGGGATTGAAATTCGGTATCCACATCATGCGCGGTATTCCAAGAAAGGCAGCGCAGGAGCATCTGCCCGTGCATGGAAGCGCATTTACTGCGGATATGACGGCAGATCCGGCATCTATCTGCGGATGGAATCCCGATATGTACGGCGTAAGGAATAATGAGGCGGGACAGGCATGGTATGATTCTCTCATAGAGATGTATGCACAGTGGGGTGTGGACTTTATCAAATGCGATGATATATGCGACAGCTGGCTGTATCGGAACGATAACTTTAACGGCTGGTTTGAAACGGAAATGCTGCATAAGGCGATTCAAAGGAGCGGGCAGAATATCGTTTTGAGTCTGTCTCCCGGACCGGCGCACATCGACCGGGCATGGCAGTATTGCAAATATGCGAATATGTGGCGTATCACGGACGATTTCTGGGATGACTGGAAACTCCTGCTCCCGATGTTTGCACGCTGCGAGCTCTGGCAGGATCATGTGAAGCAGGGCTGCTATCCGGACTGCGATATGCTGCCGCTCGGAAAAGTCGGGAAAGGATTTGGGCAGGAGCGGGATACGAGGCTGACAAAGGAAGAGCAGAAAACGATGATGACGCTTTGGAGCTTTTTCAGGTCTCCGATGATGATCGGCGCGGAGCTGACGAAGCTGGATGCGTGGACGTTATCCCTTTTAACAAACAGGGATATCCTCGGACGGCTGAAAGCCTCCTGCAAAGGGACACAGATACTCAGAAATGAAAAGATGGCGGTCTGGAAGAGCGTGGACAAAGAGGACGGCAGCATTTGCGCCGCACTGTTTAATCTAAGTGATGAGGAAGCCCATCTGTCGGCGGAGCTTTCTGAGATAGAAGACGGGCTTAAGGATGCGGCGTTTACCGATATGTGGGACGGCAGCAGGGGAACAACGGAAAATGGAAGGCTGGAGTCACTCGTCCCGGCACATGGGGTAAAGGCAGTCCGGTTCATAGGATAGGCTTTACCTCTGGCTGCGGTACTGTGACGGCGACATGCCGAATTGCTTCTTGAACGCCCGGCTGAGATGGAATTCATCGTAAAAGCCATAATTGGCAGCCGCTTCCCGCAGTCGGGCCTGAGGCTGGGAAATAAGGAACTGGCGAACCATTTCAAGCTTTGTTTCCATCTGAACCGCAGAAAAGGTTTTGCCGTATGCTTTGCGGAAACGATTGTTTAAGGTACGTCCGCATATATAAAAACGGTCTGAAAGCTCTTCGGCAGAAAAGAAGGTCTGAGGTGTTGAGCGGATAAGACGCATGATTTCTTCGATAATAGGGTCGGGCTGTTTTGCAGCCGTTTCCTGAGTGGAAAGAGCTGAAAGCTCGCACAAAAGCAGGGAAAAGAGCAGAGCAGCCCGATCCTTTTGCGCCGGAGCATCTGTCCACGTGAGGGGAATGATATCCTGAAAATATTGCCGTATACGGGGCGTGTGTCCGCAGTGGATGAGAGTTGGACAGGAAAAGAGCCTGTCGGTATCAGGAAAATCTGCCGCCTGAGCTTCTGCGTCGGTCGGCACGATATGGAGATACATATGTCTGTTTCCGGGATTGCAGAGCTGCCTGCCGTAATGATGACGACCGGCGGCAAGGATGAGCAGGTCATCGGTATTCAGAAAATATGCGGTATCATTTTCAAAAATTTCCCAGGTCCCGTTTAAAATATAAAGAAAATCATGCTCTGACATGATTCTGTCGGGATGGACCATCCCGTTTATGCTCGTCACATAATTGCCCGCACTGATCTCGTGCATTCCCATTTTTTCCAGGCAGACCATAAATTCCTCCAATATTTTCCATTTTATACATGCTATTTTCTTTTTGAACAATGGAATAAAATACAGATTTATCATATCATAAAAATAGTTGAATGGAAATAAAAATATCCAGATTTTACATGGAAATAGAAAAAACAGCGACAGGAGGAGAGTTCATGGACAAAACATTATATTCACGCCCGCTTTCCCTTCGGGCGATACAGATGACAGACCCGTTCTGGAAAGAGGAAATGGAGCTCGTACGCCGGGAAGTGCTCCCATATCAGTGGGCGGCGTTAAACGATGCGGTAGAGGGCGCAGCGCCGAGCTTTTGTATGCATAATTTTAAAACAGCAGGAAAGCTGAACCGTATGAAACGGGAGCAGGGAGGGGCATTTAACGAGCCTGTGTATACGTTTAGAGGATTTGAAAGGCTGCCGGAGGATCCGAAACATCCGGGGGACGAGTTTTACGGTTTTGTATTTCAGGACAGTGATTTTTCAAAGTGGATAGAGGCGGTGGGGTATTCCCTGACACAGCATCCTGACCCGGCGCTGGAAAAAATCGCGGACGGGGCGATTGATATCGTATGTGCGGCGCAGCAGGATGACGGTTATCTGGATACTTATTATATCATCAACGGAAAGGATAAGATTTTTTCCAATCTGAAGGATCATCATGAGCTGTACTGCTTCGGACATCTGGCAGAAGGCGCGGTGGCATATTTTGAGGCTACAGGAAAGGATAAGCTGCTCAAGGCGGCGGAACGCTTTGCGGATTATATTGCGGCGTATTTTGGCACGGATGAGGGAAAGTGCAAGGGCTATCCGGGACATGAGATCGCGGAGATGGCGCTGGTGCGTCTTTATGAAGTGACGGGAAAACCGGAATATCTGGAGCTTAGCCGGTATTTTGTGGATGAGAGAGGAAAACGTCCCTATTATTTTGACAGGGAGCACCCTGAGGAAGTAAAAAAAGGACACGAGGATGAGCTTCGCTATTCCTATCATCAGGCGCACCTTCCGGTTCGTTCTCAGGATGAGGCGGTCGGTCATGCGGTCCGGGCGGTCTATCTGTATTCCGGCATGGCAGATGTGGCGCGTCTGACCGGAGATGAAACGCTTTATGAGGCATGCAGAAAACTTTGGGACAGCATCACCCGTGAAAAAATGTATATCACCGGAGGCATAGGATCGACCCATATCGGCGAAGCGTTTTCCTTTCCATATGACCTGCCGAACGATACGGCATATGCGGAAACATGCGCGTCCATCGGTCTTGTATTTTTTGCAAGAAGAATGCTGGAGATCAGACCGGATGCCCGCTATGCAAATGTGATGGAGCGGGCATTATATAACGGGATTTTAAGCGGTATGGCGCTGGATGGAAAGAGCTTTTTCTATGTGAATCCATTGGAGGTATTGCCGGAAGCCTGTCATAAGGATGAACGGAAATCCCATGTGAAATCCGTTCGGCAGAAGTGGTTTGGCTGTGCCTGCTGCCCGCCCAATCTGGCGCGGCTCATCAGCTCCATCGGCTCTTATGCCTATACGGAAAATGAGGATACGCTGTTTATACATTTGTATATGGGCGGGACTCTGGAAAAAAGGGTCGCGGGGAAAAAGGCCGATATTTGTATCGATTCCGGGATGCCGTGGAACGGGGATGTAAAGATACGGGTAAGAGCAGAAGATACCGGGCTTGTGCTGGCGCTGCGCCTGCCGGACTGGTGCAGCCATTATGAGCTGGAGGGCGCGGAAGGTGCGATAAAGGAAGAAAAAGACGGCTATCTGTACCTGAAAAAAGACTGGGAGGAAGAGGAGACGCTGACGCTCCATTTTCCGATGGAGGCCCGTCTGATGGCAGCAGATGAGCGCGTGCGCGAGGATATCGGAAAAGCAGCGCTCATGCGCGGCCCGCTCGTATATTGCCTGGAAGAGGCGGACAATGGAAAGGAGCTTGCGCTGTTATCCGTGAATCCGGATATGGATGAAATGATTCGGGAAACAGATATCTGCGGTGTCAGAATGATGGCGATCGAAGCGAACGGATATCGCATAAAGAAAGCGGAATCAGAGGAGAAAGCGGTGGAAAAGGCTTTGTACAGAAGGTATCAGAAACCTGAGAAAATTCCTGTCCGTCTGCATTTCATTCCCTACTACGCATGGGCGAACCGGGGTGAAAATGAAATGCAGATCTGGACTGCGGTTCAGGAATAAAAAGGACTTTTATCCTTCCAGCACCCGGCGCATATCGTCCGGCATGGGCGCGTGAAATTCCATCTGCTCTCCGGTGATAGGATGGCGGAAAACAAGACGCGCTGCATGGAGCGCCTGACGGGAAATCCACTCCATGTCGGGATTGTACAGGGAATCCCCTACAAGGGGAAAACCAAGATATTTCATATGGATGCGTATCTGATGGGTGCGGCCTGTTTCGAGTGTGAGTGAGAGCAGGCTGTGCCCGTTTTTATAATCGGTGACCCGATAGTGGGTGACAGCGCTTTCCCCTTTTTCAAAATCAACGGTGCGCTCTATGATGGAGCCCGGCTTTCTGCCGAGAGGAGCCGTGATCGTCCCGGAGGAAGGAGTGACATGCCCGCGGGAGATACCGAGATATTCCCGGTGGATTTCCCGGTTTTTGACCATAGTGGCGAGAATGCTCCCGCTGACGAGGTGTTTTGCGACAATCGTCAGACCGGAGGTATTGTGGTCCAGCCGGTTGATGCAGCGGAATACGAAAGGCTGCCCTTTTTGGGAAAAATACCAGGCAAGTCCGTTCCCGAGGGAGCGGGTGTAGTTATTCATGGAAGGGTGGATAGGAAGGTCTGCGGGCTTGTTGATGACCATCAGATCTTCGTCCTCATATACAATATTGAGCGGGAGGAACACAGGAGGGATTTTTTCCGAGACTGCCGTTTCCTGAATATGTACCGTGAGAACGTCCCCAACAGAGAGGGGATGTACCATGTAGGCGAAGTTTCCGTTTATCAGAATGCTTTCGGGCATCTTTTTCAAATCAGTGATATTAGCGGAAGAATAGCCTTTTTTCTTTAAAAAGCGGGCGACGGTCATGCAATCGTCGCCCTTTGTGATATCATATCTTAAAATACGTTCCATTTAGTTGGATTTGACCTCTTTCCACATCTCGTTATAAAGAGCATCTCCCTCCTCGCTCAGATAGGTGAAGGTTTCCAGATTGGGATACTGGCTTAAATCGGGGAAAGCGATAGGAGAATTTTTAAGCGCCTCGTCCTCAATAAGCTCGCGCGCCGCTTCGTTGGGCGTGGAGTAGGTGATATATTCAAAGTTCTTCAGGGCGACATCGCCGCGGCACATAAAGTCAATGAACTTTTCGGCATTCTCTCTGTTGGGCGCATTTTTGGGAATGACCCAGGAATCTATCCATACATTGGTGCCTTCCTTCGGAACGACATATTCCAGATCGGCGTTTTCACGCTGCGTAAAGATTGCCTCGCCGGAATAGATAACGCCGAGGGCGGCTTCGCCTCCGATCATTTTATCGCGTACCTGATCGATGACATATGCCTGAACGAGAGGTTTCTGATCGATGAGGATATCGCGGGCGGCAGCCAGTTCGGTTTCATCCAGTGTGTTCATGGAAGCGCCGTTTAATTTGAGGGCAACCATGAAAGCGTCGCGGACGGAATCCTGCATCAGGATGCTGTCGGCATATTTTTCGTCCCAGAGGATAGACCAGCTGTCCACAGGCTCGTTTACCATCGTCTTGTTATAAAGGATGCCAACGGTGCCCCAGCAGTACGGAACGGAATATTTGTTTTCAGGGTCGAAGCCTTTTGACTGCTCCCAGTACTGTGCGCCGATATTTGCCTTTACGTTCGGCATGTTGTCAAAGTTTAACTCTGCCAGAAGGTCGTTTTCAATCATCTTGTTGATCATATAGTCGGAGGGGCAGATGACATCGTATGCGGATGCTCCGGTCTCCACCTTCGGATACATGGTCTCGTTTGTCTCAAATTCGTCATAAATGACTTTGATGCCGGTTTCATCTTCGAACATCGCGAGTGTATCGGGGTCGATATATTCACCCCAGTTATATACAACGACCTCGCCATTGGAGCCGGCGGAAGAGGATGCACCGCAGCCGGTCAGGAGACCTGCGGAAAGAACGCCTGTCAAAAGGCAGCAAAAAATCCTGTTAAGTGTTTTCTTTTTCATCGTTTGTTCCTTTCAATATAAGATATTCAGCTTGTTATCAGTGCTTTTCCTTTTGTCTGGGCGCCTTGTTTACAAGTATCAGAAGGATAAGGACAGTAACAAATATCAAGGTGGACAGCGCGTACATTTCAGGCTTGATGCCCTTTCTCACTTCGGTATAGATTTTAGTGGAAAGCGTATCTACGCCGGGACCTTTTGTAAAGTGGGTGATGATAAAATCATCCAGTGACATTGTAAATGCCATTAAGAAGCCGGATGAGACGCCCGGAAGGATATCCGGGAACACAACCTTGAAAAAGGCTTTCCACGGGGAGGCCCCAAGGTCCAGCGCCGCTTCATAGACGCTGGGATTTAACTGCTTTAGCCGCGGCATTACGCTCAGGATCACATAAGGGATATTAAATGTGATATGCGAAAGCAGGATAGTGGTAAAACCGAATTTTGCACGGAATGTTAAAAACAGAAGCATCAGGGAAATTCCCGTGACGATTTCCGCATTCAGCATTGGGATGTTCGTAATACCCATGAGCACTGCCCGGTTCTTTTTTTTCATGCCCTGAATGGACAGGGCGGCAATCGTGCCTATCAGCGTGGCGATGACAGCTGAAAGAAGCGCAATGAGCAGCGTGTTGTAAAGAGCCTGCATGATATCACGGTTGGAAAAAAGCTCTACATACCATTTTGTCGTAAAGCCTCCCCATTTTGCGCGCGTCCGGCTGGCATTGAAGGAAAGGACAATGAGCGTCGCGATGGGAGCATACATAAAAATGAAGATGAGGGCGATATATACTTTTTGTGCAGCGGTTTTGATCATAATGTCGTTCCCTCCCCGTTTTTATCGAAAACTGCGGTGAGCACCATGTTGATGATGATAAATATCATCAGAACGATGGAAAGTCCGCTTCCCAGATGCCAGTTGCCCGCCTGTGTAAATTCCTGCTCGATGACATTGCCTATGAGCAGTATTTTGCTGCCGCCCAGAAGGTTGGAAATAACGAATGTTGTGAGAGCGGGTACGAATACCATGGTAATACCGCTGATGACACCGGGCAGACTCAGAGGGAAAATGACCCTGAAAAAAGTCTGAACAGCGTTTGCCCCCAGGTCGTGAGCGGCATTTATGACGTTCACATCTATTTTAGAGAGCGCATTATAAAGCGGAAGTACCATAAAAGGCAGGAAGTTGTAAACCATGCCGAGGATAATGGCGCCCGGCGTGTTGATGATATTGAGTGCGGGCAGACCGAAAAAAGAGAGGATAGAATTGATGACCCCGGTTTTTTCGAGAAGCGTCTGCCATGCCAGTGTGCGGAGAAGGAAATTCATCCACATCGGCAAAATAAATACCATCACGATAAAGCTTTTCTGGTTGACCTTGCGTGCGGTCAGTATCATGGCCAGCGGATAGGCAAGGAGCAGACAGATAAGCGTGCTGATAAGGGACAGGACAAGGGCGGAAATGAGCGCCTTTATATGCTCCGGAGAGCTGATGGAAGTAATGTTTTTCAGGGTAAAGGCCCCTGTATTGTCGGTCAGTCCGTAATAAAATATCATGCACAGCGGGATGATGATAAAGGCTGCGGACCAGAAAAGATAAGGTCCCGCCATCCAGCGGCTGTGCGGCCACGGCGTTCTGGGCGTGACGTTTTTTTTCACTGTTTTACTCATCGACAGACACAGCCTCCTCATCTTCTGAAGCGGGCTTGTTCATGATCTGAATGTCAAAGGGGTCAACCTTGATGCCCACCTTTGTGCCGACAGGGAACATATCGGTAGAATGCACCAGCCATTCAAAGCCGTTTGCAGTAACTTCCATTTCATAGTGGACGCCTTTGAATATCAGATGGGTCACGATACCGTCGATAGAGCCTTCGCCAGGCGCTACAAGGTCTACGTCTTCAGGACGTATCACCACATCGACGGGCTTGTTTGTGCCAAATCCCTTATCCACGCAGGCGAAATTGTGACCAAGAATGGAAACGAGCTCATCGCGGACCATCGTTCCCCCGATGATATTGGAATCGCCGATGAAGTCTGCAACAAATGCGTTTTCAGGCTCGTTGTAGATTTTTTCCGGCGTGCCGATCTGCTGGATATATCCCTGATTCATGACAACGATAGTGTCGGACATGGTCAGGGCTTCCTCCTGGTCATGGGTTACATAGATAAAGGTGATGCCCAGTTCATTTTTTAAACGGATGAGCTCGTACTGCATATCCTGGCGCAGCTTTAAATCCAGCGCACCGAGGGGTTCGTCCAAAAGAAGGAGCTTGGGCTCATTGACTATCGCGCGGGCGATGGCGATACGCTGCTGCTGGCCGCCGCTCAAGGAATCGGGCATACGCTTTTCGTAGCCGTCCAGATTAACGAGCTTTAAGGCATATTTAATTTTGTCCTGGATATAGGACTGGGTCTTTCCTTTTATTTTTAAGCCGAAAGCAATGTTGTCCGCGATAGTCATGTGCGGGAACAGGGCGTATTTCTGAAAGACTGTGTTGAGCTGACGTTTATTCGGAGGAAGCTCGGTAATATCTTTACCGTCAAATAAAACCCGTCCGTTGTCAGGCTTTTCAAAGCCGCCGATGATGCGCAGCGTTGTTGTTTTGCCGCATCCGCTCGGTCCGAGAAGCGTCAGAAATTCATTTTCTCGGATATACAGATTCAGGTCGTCCAGAACTGTTGTGTCATCATAAATTTTTGTGATGTGCTGTAAGTCGATCAGCCTAGTGCTCATTGGTGCGGTCCCCTCACAGTGACTCGGCACTGTTCCTTTCTTAAATAGTAAAAATGGATGCGGTTTTTAAAAGCTTGGAGGGCTGGAGACCCATATGAGGCATGCGCCGCTTTTGGGGCTTGCCGAAATATAGTGGGTCGAGCGGGGGGTAAAATAAAAGGATTCCCCCTTTTTGGCGCGCCAGCTCTGTTTCCCGAGATGGATCGTAATGCTGCCGCTCAAAACATAGCCGAATTCCTCGCCCTCGTGCGGGTTGTCCGGATAGGTGCTGCCGCCAGGCTCTAATGTCAGGCGGATAGGTTCCATGATGTTTTTCTGGGCATTTGGAATGATCCATTCTGTTTTGTTTTTGTACTCGTCATCCAGCTTCTCGAAATAATCGCTCTCTTTAAAGACTATCTGCTCGTCAGATTCTTCACTGAAAAAATCTTTCAGGTCGGTACCCAGCGCCTGCAGGATGTCTATCAGGGTGGCAATGGAGGGTGAGGTCAGGTCTCTTTCAAACTGGGAGATAAAGCCTTTGGACAGCTCGGTACGGTCTGCCAGCTCCTCCTGGGTAAGCCCCTTCTGGATGCGGAGTTCTTTTACTTTTGCTCCGATTTTCATAAAATCCCCGTTTCGTTGCGCGTGTTCCGGTTTACAGTAATTTTAAACAAAAAGTTTAATGATACTAAACAAACGCACTGGAATTTATTATACGTTTTTTGAGGGAGATGTCAATGGGGATTTTGTGTTTTTTTATTTTAAATGAAAAGGGGATTAACAAAAGTATGTTAGCTATGGTAGAATAAAAGAAATCAGATCCTTGTTTACAGGAGGTTTTTTGAATGGATGCTCAGAAAAAATATGTTGCCTATGTTTCTACCTATACTATGGGGGATAATCACGGCATTACAATTTATGATGTGGATGTAGAAAAGGGAAGATTTTCACTGAAGGACAGGGTAGAGATAACAAACTCTTCCTACCTGACGATATCCCACAACCGCAGATGGCTGTATTCTATCACAGACTTTGGTGTGGAATCATATGAGATACAGCCGGACGGTACATTGAAGGTCATCAATATAGCGGGGATAAACGGTATGCGTGGATGCTATCTGTCAACGGACTACGAAGACAGATATCTGTTTGTGGCGGGCTGGCATGACGGCAAGATAACGGCGCTCCGGTTGAATGAGGACGGGAGCGTGGGCGAGATAACGGACGAGATTTTCCACAGGGGGCTTGGAAGTATTGCAGAACGTAATTTCCGGCCGCATGTGAGCTGTGTGAAGATGACACGCGACAACCATTATCTGTGCGCTGCCGACTTGGGGATGGACCATGTGAAGGTCTACCGGCTGGACCATAGTACGGGTAAGCTGACGCTGGCGGACGTCATCCGAAGCGAGATGGAATCTGCTCCCCGGCATTTAAAATTCAGTCAGGACGGGAGTATCCTGTATATCGTCCACGAACTGAAAAATATCATAGACGTTTATACATACCGAGAGGAGAAGGGGAATCCTTTCTTTGAGAAGATACAGACAGTCTCTACGGTCAACGATTATCATGCGTCGAACTCGGCGGCCAGCGCACTGAACCTGTCGGAGGATTTCCGGTATCTGGTCAGCTCCAATGCGGGCGACAACAGTGTGATAATGTATCGTATCGATCAGGAAAAGGGGCTGCTTGAACGTATATTCTGTCTGCCGATCAGCGGAGAGTATCCGAAAGACGCAGCGCTGTTCCCGGATAACAAGCATCTGGTTTCACTGAATCATGAATCCAATACGATGACGTTTTTCAATGTAGATGTAGAAAAGGGACTGATAGTCATGAACGGTCCGGAGATACGTGTAGACCAGCCCAACTGCGTTATATTCCACAGGCTGTAGGGCAGGAGACAGGTATGGAAAAAGGCCATTCTACTGATGTGCCCCCAGAAAGTCAGACTTTGGGGGCACTGCAGCAGAGTGACCTTTTTTGTTGTTATCATTTGTAAATTTTTTCCAGCGTATCCATTCTTGCACCGAGATTTGCGAGCATCAGATCCAGCACGGTCAAAGCCGCCATGCTTTCGACAACAACAACGGCGCGGGGAACGATGACCGGATCGTGGCGTCCCTTTATCTGTAAAATATGTTCCCGGTGGTCCCTGCCGACTGTCTGCTGGGGCTGAAAGATGGACGGGGTAGGCTTGATATGGGCGCGCAGGATGACGGGTGAGCCGTCGCTGATGCCGCCCAAAATGCCGCCGGCATGGTTTGTTTTTTTGGAAATCGAACCGTCTTTCATGCAGAAGGAGTCGTTGTTGTCAGAACCCTTTGCCCGGGAAACAGCCGTTCCGTCTCCGAGCTCCACGGCTTTGACTGCGCCGATGGACATGACGGCGGCAGAAAGACGCGCGTCCAGCTTGTCAAAAACGGGTTCTCCAATCCCGGCAGGGATGCCGGTGATGAGACATTCGATGACACCGCCTGCGGAATCCTGCTGCCTGATGCATTCGGAAAGGTATTGCTCCGCCTGCAGAGAGGCGTTCCGATCAGGCATGCAGGTAGGAGTTTCGAGGATAGCGGCAGTATCAAAGGCGGACGGGTCGATGGAAACGGGACCGATGGATTTTGTGTAAGCGCAAATCTGTATCCCAAGCTGATTTAAAATGCGTAGAGCGATGGCGCCTGCGGCGACCCTCCCGGCGGTCTCACGGCCGGAGGAGCGTCCGCCGCCCCGGTAATCACGGAAACCGTATTTTTCATCGAACGTATAGTCTGCATGTCCCGGACGGTAGTTTTCTGCGATGTCCGTATAGTCGGCAGAGCGCTGGGAGGTGTTCGGGATGAGCAGGGAAATGGGGGTCCCGGTCGTTTTACCTTCAAAGACGCCGGAAAGAATCTGCACTTTATCGGATTCCCTGCGCTGGGTGGCAAACTGTGTGGAGCCCGGCTTCCTGCGGTCGAGATAAGGCTGGATATCATCTTCGCTCAGGCAAAGACCCGCAGGGCAGCCGTCCACGACCGCGCCGAGGGCAGGACCGTGTGATTCACCCCATGTAGTGACTCTGAAATGATTTCCGAATATTGAACCGGACATATGGACACTCCTTTTGCTGTATAAATTTTCCTTAGTATAAAACATTTTTTTGACGGATACAAGGGAATCTGTTATACTGGCGGAAGGAATATTGCGGTGGGTTTATACAGATACAGAAAAAATGCAATTACGGAAGAACTGGTAGAATGAAGTGGGTCTGCCGTTTTGCGGTAACGCCGGACGGACTTTTGAGGGAGGAAGAAATGAAAAAGACAAGGCAGGCGAATCTGGAGCTTCTGCGCATTTTCGCCATGGTGATGGTAGTGACCGCGCATTTGGTCAATCACGGAAATATGATTTATGGGGCGCAGCCGGGAACAGCATCCTATTATGTGGTATGGACGCTGTTTGGCGTGTCATTTGTATGTATCAATGTGTACCTGCTTATCAGCAGCTATTTTTTGGTGGAATCCAGGTTTTCTTTGTGGAAGCTGGTAAAAATGGTTGTTCAGGTATTTTTTTATGCATTTGGCATTACGCTTATTTTCTGGCTGTTTACGGACGTGCCGCATGAATTGAAGTATATGGTCTATTCAGTGCTTCCGGTCTCGTCGGATTTTTACTGGTTCGTATCGATGTATGTGGGCATGTACCTGTTGGCCCCGCTGATGAATAAGCTGATAAGATCCCTGACGAAACGTCAGCTGGAATGTGCGATGGCGCTGGGTTTTGTGCTCGTATCCGCGTGGCCGAATATTTTTTATTTTTCATCGGCGCTCAATACGGCGGGCGGGGTGAGTATCGCCTGGTTTCTGGTCGTCTATCTGTTCGGCGCATATCTGCGGCTGTATTATGTGCCTGACGGAAAGTTCGGCAAATGGTTTTTCCGTGCGGTGATAGCGGCGCTCCTTATCCCGGTCAGCCGTTTTGTGATAGAAGCCCTTTTAAAGACGCCGCTTGGCAAGATAGGGATTCTGGAGGATCTGATGTGGGGCTACAGTGTGTTCTTTACATACAGTTCCATGCTCGTGACTGCCGCGTCAGTGCTTTTGTTCATGGCGTTTTTAAACCTGAAGAGCCCGGGAGGAAGGGCTGCTGCATTGATCAATACGGTCGCGGGGGCTTCGTTCGGCGTCTATCTGATACATGACCATTATTATATCCGGGAAAGTTTCTGGATGAAGATAGACGGGACGGCATGGCTCGGAAAATGGTATTTGCTTCCGGCATGTATCGGGATGATACTGATGATTTATGCGGTATGTACGCTGATCGAGCTTGTGCGCCAGGGGATTTTTTACGGGTTTGAGCACAGCGAACGGATTTCGGGATTTTTCTATGGACTGGATGAAAAATTGCGAAGAATATGGCATGGTATGCCGCAGGAAGACAAAAACAGAAAGCTGCGGCAAAAATGAAACAGATAAAAAGAAAAAATGGGAGAAAAGGAGAAAAAGCGCTTGGAAAAAATGAAATATGAAGTATTAAAAAGGGAAGGACGCGCAAAAAGAGCAGTTATGGAAACCGTTCACGGAACGATCCAGACGCCGGTGTTTATGAATGTAGGGACAGTGGCTGCGATCAAAGGTGCAGTTTCCACAGAGGATCTGGAGGGAATCGGAACTCAGGTGGAGCTGTCGAACACCTATCATCTGCATGTGCGCCCCGGAGATGAGAAAATCAAAGCGCTGGGAGGACTTCATCAGTTTATGTCATGGAATAAACCGATTTTGACCGATTCCGGCGGATTTCAGGTATTTTCCCTTGCAGGTCTTCGTAAAATAAAAGAAGAGGGAGTGACGTTCCGCTGTCATATTGACGGACATAAGATATTTATGGGACCGGAGGAGAGTATGCGCATCCAGTCCAATCTGGCTTCCACCATTGCGATGGCATTTGATGAATGTGCTCCGGCGAAAGCGGAAAGAAGCTATGTGCAGCCTTCCGTTGACCGCACCACCAGATGGCTGGCGCGTTGTCAGAAGGAGATGGCGCGTTTGAACAGCCTGGAGGATACGATCAATAAACAGCAGCTTTTATTCGGTATCAATCAGGGGGCGATATATCCGGATATCCGTATCGAGCATGCGAAGCGCATCGCGGATATGAATTTGGACGGTTATGCGGTAGGCGGTCTTGCAGTGGGCGAGACACACGAGGAGATGTATCATATCTTAGAAGAGACGGTGCCGTATCTTCCGGTGGATAAGCCGACCTATCTGATGGGTGTAGGAACTCCGGCCAATATTTTGGAAGCGGTAGAGCGCGGAGTGGACTTTTTTGACTGCGTTTATCCGACACGTAACGGCAGACATGGACATTTGTACACCAATTTTGGGAAAATCAATCTGTTTAATGCCAAGTATGAGCTGGATACCCGCCCGATCGAGCCGGGCTGCCAGTGTCCGGCCTGCAGACGTTATTCCCGCGCCTATATCCGGCATTTGCTAAAGGCAAAGGAGATGCTCGGTATGCGTTTGTGCGTGCTTCATAATCTGTATTTTTATAATACGATGATGACAGAAATCAGAGATGCACTCGATAGGGGAGAATTTGCCGCATATAAGAAGCAGAAACTTGACGGAATGCAAAGTATTGTGTATGATAGACAGTAGACCTTACGAACATGGATATAGTTAAGGTTATCAGTACACAATGCAGGAGGAATGACAAAGAATGGGTACTTTACTGACAGCAGCGCAGGCGGCGCCGGGTCCCGGAAGCATGTTTCCGATCATTTTGATGTATGTTGTAATTTTCGGTGTATTTTTCTACTTCGTGCTTTATCGCCCGCAGAAGAAAGAACAGAAGAAAACGGCGGCTATGCTGTCTACGCTGGAGATTGGCGACTGCGTATTGACCAGCAGCGGTTTTTACGGAATTATCATCGACATTACAGATGATACTGTGATCGTAGAGTTTGGCAACAACAAAAACTGCCGTATCCCTATGCAGAAAAGTGCGATCGCGCAGGTTGAAAAGGCAGATGCAGAGAGTGCGCCGGAACCTGCCAAGAAGAAATAATACAGGCAAACAAAGGAATCGGGCAGCCGATTCCTTTTGTGTATCTCGATATCGGGCGGAAAGGAATGGTTAAAATGAGAGTTGTAGACATGCACTGCGATACGATAGGGGCGATATTTGACAATCCTCAGAAAAACTGGACTCTGGCGGACAATGAGCTCCATATGCGTCTGGATAAAATGAAGGAGGGCGGATATTTTCTGCAGAATTTTGCCCTGTTTGTATACGCATCCAGGGGCGAGAGCTATTTTGAAAAGGCGATGGCGATGGCGGACTGCTTTGACCGACAGATGGCGCTGTTTGCGGATGAGATATGTCAGGTACGAAGCTGGAAGGAGATTGAGGAAAACAGCAGGACAGGGAAAATGAGCGCTCTTCTGACGCTGGAAGAGGGAGCGGTATGCGAAGGGAGTATGGAAAAACTGCATGCTTTTTATGACAGAGGCGTGCGTATGATGACGCTGACATGGAATTTCCCGAACGAGATAGGCTTTCCGAACATCCATATGCCTGAAAACGGGGGAGAACCCGATTTTACCGTGCCGGAAACAGAAAGAGGGTTGACAGAGTTTGGTTTTGACCTGATCGAAGAGATGCAGCGGATAGGAATGATAGTGGATGTGTCCCATCTTTCAGATGCGGGCTTTTATGATGTGGCGTCCCATGCGAAAAAGCCGTTCGTGGCGAGTCATTCCGATGCCCGCTCAGTCTGCAGGGCAGTCCGCAATCTGACCGACGATATGATACGCACGCTGGCAGAAAAGGGCGGTGTGACAGGTCTGAATTACTGCGCGGACTTTTTGTCGGATGGTGTGCCCGGCATATCAAATGAAGGTACGCTCGAAGCCATAGTGCGGCATGCAAAGCATATCGTAAACGTTGGTGGTGAAGATTGTCTGGGACTTGGAAGTGATTTTGACGGAATCCCTACGCATGCTGAGCTCACGGGGGCGGATAAGCTGCCGCTTTTGGACAGAGCACTGTCAAAGGCCGGGTTTACACAGAGACAGAGGGAAAAAATATTTTCTGAAAATGTGCTGAGAGTTTATCGGGAGATACTATAGGAGCGGTGATATGAACATCAATGAAATTGCGGAGCTGGCAGGCGTATCGCGGGCAACGGTGTCGCGGTACTTTAACGATGGATATGTGAGCGCCCAGAAACGGGAAATGATACAGCGGGTGATAGAGGAGACAGGTTATAAACCGTCGGCGCAGGCACAGATGCTCCGGACGAAAAAGACCAGACAGGTCGGTGTCATCATCCCGAAGATAAATTCCGAATCTATCAGCCGTATGGTAGCGGGCATCAGTATGGAATTAAAGGCTGCCGGCTTCTGGCTCCTCCTTGCGGATACGGAAAACGAGGAGCGGGAAGAGGTGGAATATCTGAAGCTGTTTTCCCAGAATCAGGTGGACGGTATCATTTTGGTAGGCACGATCGTTACGCCTGCCCATAAAAAGGCGCTGCAGGCGCTCCGCGTTCCGGCTGTGGTTCTCGGACAGAAGGTGGACGGCTATTCCTGCGTCTATCAGGACGATTATAATGCGGCAAAGGAAGCTACCCGCATCCTTTTAAAAGGAGCAAAAACAGCGGGCTGCATCGGCGTGACCAGACGCGATAAGGCTGCCGGAGAGGCGCGTTTTCAGGGATTTTTGGATGCGGTAAAGGAAGCGGGGATTTTGTGGGATGAGAGCTTTTACGAGGAAAGCGGTTTTTCCGCAGAGGACGGCTACGAGGCGATGAAGCGGCTCAGAAAAAGGCATCCCGATCTGGACGCGGTATTCGGGGCGACGGATACTGTTGCCCTGGGCGCGCTGGGGTGTCTGCAGGAGGACGGTGTGAAGGTGCCCGGGCAGACGGCCGTCTCGGGCGTGGGCGATACCGTTCCGGGACGCATCATCATGCCCGGGCTTTCCAGCGTCCACTTTTTTTATCAGACGAGCGGGCAGGAGGCGGCGAGGCTGCTGCTTGAGCTGATGAACGGAAATCCTGCCGGGAAAGAAGTCAAGATGGGTTATCGGCTTCAGACGAGGGGAACGACCCGCTAAAGAAAGTTTTAAGAATTGCTTTGGAAAAGCTTTCTCAAATTCTAACGGTCATATTCAGCATTTCCATATATCCTTATCTCATCAAGAGAAAGGGAGGAATGTGGAATGAACGCTTCATGTGATACTTCGGACATTCAGACAAAAAACAAAAAAAGAATATGGCAGACGGTTTTGGTCGTAGCGCTGGCAGTGTGCGCGCTGCCGGTGCTCGTGCCCCTCATAATCTGTCTTGGAGCCGGAGGGCTGGGAATCCTCGTTGCAGTCGGGGCAGGTATTGCAGCTTTGGCAGTCGCGGCGGGGAGCTGCGTGCTCGGTCTTGTGGTGGCAGGAGGAGCGTGCATTGCCGGCGCGGTCATCTGCATGGCAGCAATGTTCTTTGGCGGAGCCGCAGGGATAGGCGTCGGGATAGTGGCGATGTTCCGGACGCCAGCCAGCGGCCTTGCGATATTCGGGGCGAGCCTGATGCTGCTTTCGGGCGCCGTTTTAGGCGGCCTTGTGACGGCGCTTATCATCATGCTTTTGAAAAAAGCAGTGGTGTGGGCGAAAGGAAAGGCGGCTGTCAGAAGGGAGCGCAGGGCGGCGAAAAAAGCGATTTCCTGTGAAAAGCAGGACGGAGAAAGCGAGGGAGCATATCATGAAGAATAAATGGGTAAAACGGCTTTTGCTTGCTTCGGCGGCGGGGATTTTGGCGGGAGGCATCTGCGTTGGAGCAGGTACGGCGATGGGCGGTTCACCGATGTTTTATGTGAATGCACAGGGTATTCATGTAAAGGAGGACCAGAAGCCTGAGGACAGCGCGGACTACAGGCTGGAAGCGACAGAAACGGGAACCCTGCAGAATATACATATCGATATGGCAGAAGCGGATATCCGGCTCGTTTCGGGAGAACGGTTTGCGGCGGAATATGTTTTGAACGGGCAGCGGCTTGCGCCGGGGTACAGCGTTTCCGGCGGGACGCTGACGATAACGGAAAGCAGCAGCTGGAAAAGCGGAGCAAATTTCCATTTTTGGGGAGGAATGTGGGAATCCGAAGAGGGGAGCGTTTCCCCGTATGTGCAGATAACGGTTCCGAAGAACGCCGTTTTATCGGATGTGGAGCTGTCAAATAAGTATGGGGATATCAGGATAGATACAAAATTAAACGCAAAAAACCTGACGGTCCGCGCGGAAAACGGAGAGGTGCGCATGGAAGACTGGAACGGCGGCAGCTTTGAGCTGGAAATGACGTACGGGGAATTCCGCGGCGGAAGCCTGTCCGGAAAGAACGTGGATATCCAGAGTGAAAGCGGCGGCGTTTCCCTCGGCGGATTGAAGGCGGATGCCGCCGAGGTGGAGATGGAATACGGGGAACTGGAGGCGACGCTGGAAAAGCCCTGCAGACTCAATATCCAAAACGGAAATGGAAATATCCTGCTTCTTTTAAACGGCTCTGAAAAAGAGTATAGCCTGAACCTTTATACGGAATACGGGATCATTTCGACGCCGCGGAAAACGGTCGAGCCGTATGAGGATGAGGGGGACAGCGGTGCAGAGTACATAAGGACAGGCTCCGGAAAGGCGGAGATATATGCAGATGCGGAATATGGGGACATCACCGTGCGGGAGCTGAAAAAATAACAGGAAAGACAGGAACAGAAAGGGATACCCTTATCCGTCCGGGACGGCAGGAGCCGGGAATGACAGCAATTCCCGGCTTCTGCCGTTATTGTTGGTATTCCACAAAATATAAAGTTGTATTTTGTCTAAAAAGCGGATTTACAAATGAGACCTGAGCGTTTTATAATATGAACATAAAAATGAGAACGTTCTCATAAATAAAACACAGATAAATGCATGAAAAAATATTGCAGATATAGGATATATAAAGAAAATGCTACAGATGCTCCAAGCTGAGAAGAAAAGATAAAATATGAGAACGATATCTTGCAAAGAAAAGGAGAGAGGATTATGGATTACAAAAAGGCTGCCCGTCAGGTTTATGACAGTATCGGCGGAAAGGAAAACATCATAAGCGCGGCACATTGCGCCACAAGGCTTCGGCTGGTGATCGCAGACAATGGAAAATGCAGCAAGGAGGCAGTGGAGGATATTGATGGGGTCAAGGGCGTGTTTTTTGCGTCCGGACAGCTTCAGATTATTTTCGGTACCGGGACGGTAAACAAGGTTTATGACGAATTTATCAAAATCGCTGAAATCGGAGCATCCTCCAAAGAAGAAGTGAAGCAGGCGGCATCTGCAAAGACAAGCATATGGAAAAGGGCGGTCAAGACGCTGGGAGATGTGTTTGTACCGATTATTCCGGCAATCGTGGCGAGCGGTCTTTTGATGGGGCTGCTGGAGGGGTTATGCAAGATGTATCCGGCAATGGCAGAGTCGGGAACGTATACGATACTCCACCTGTTTTCCAATGCGGCGTTTGTTTTCCTGCCGGTGCTCATCGCAATGAGTGCGGCGAAGGTATTTGGCGGAAACCTGTTTTTAGGAGCCGTGATCGGTATGATAATGATTCATCCGGATTTGATGAATGCATGGAACGTGGCGGGGGCGGAAGCAATTCCGAAGGCTGATGCGTGGTTTGGCCTGTATCAGATCAATCTTGTCGGATATCAGGGACATGTCATTCCGGTCGTCATTGCCGTCTGGTTTATGAGTATGCTGGAAAAGAAGCTTCATAAAATCGTGCCGGAAATCATCGATCTGTTTGTGACACCTCTTGTAACGGTGCTGGTGACGGGATATCTGACGCTGACTGTGTTCGGTCCAGTATTTTCATGGCTGGAAAACGGCGTCCTGGCAGGAGTGCAGTGGCTCATTACCCTTCCTTTCGGCATCGGGGCTGCATTGTGCGGAGCGGTATATGCGCCTACGGTTGTCGGCGGGGTTCATCATATGTATAACGCATTGGAGGCCGGACTGCTTTCCGGGACAGGATTGAATACATGGATGCCGATCGCTACTGCGGCAAATGTGGCTCAGGGGGCGGCAGCGCTGGCACTTGCGCTGAAAACACACAATAAAAAGGTAAAGTCCATGGCACTTCCGGCATCCCTGTCGGCATTTCTGGGGATTACAGAGCCTGCGATATTTGGCGTTAATATCCGCTATATGAAGCCCTTTGCAGCGGGAATTGCCGGAGGGGCCTGCGGGGCGCTTATCGCGGGCTGGACAGGGATCGGAGCAACAGCCTACGGGGTAACGGGGCTGTTCGGTTATCTGATAACGACCGACTATGCGCTGCAGTATACGCTGGTAATAGCGGTTGCAGCGGCAGTGGCATTTGGCTTGTCATGGGTACTGTATAAGGATGATGAAAAGCATGAATGAAAAAAGTAAGCTTCTGTTTGAGCGGATAGAGCTGGCGGAAAAGAACATGGCAGGCGAAGTGTCGAAAGACCCGTGGAGGCTCAGGTTTCACCTGATGCCGCCGGTCGGATGGCTCAACGACCCGAACGGATTATGTCAGTATCAGGGCGTCTATCATGTATTTTTTCAGTATTCGCCTTTTTCAGCGGAAGGAGCTGAGAAGTTCTGGGGGCATTATACGAGCCGTGACCTGACGGAATGGACATATGAGGGCGCAGCCCTTGTAACGGATGAAGCGTTTGACAGAGACGGCGTCTATTCGGGCAGCGCGTATGCTGAAAACGGGAAACTGTATCTGTTTTATACGGGAAATGTCAAGGAACCGGGCAGTCATGATTATATCCTGACAGGACGCGAGGGAAATGTGGTCATGACGGAGAGTGCGGATGGATATCATTTTGAAAAAAAGCAGCTTTTATTGACGAACAGCCAATATCCGGAAGATTATACGTGCCATGTGCGCGACCCGAAGGTATTTCAAAAAGAAGGGATGTACTGGATGGTGCTCGGAGGCAGAAAAAAAGGGGACCGGGGAGCGGCGCTTGTATATAAGAGCATGGATATGAAAAACTGGGAATATCATACCGAGTTGGGAGTTTCAGGGGACTTTGGATATATGTGGGAGTGCCCGGATATATTTGAAATGGGCGGAGAGCAGTTTTTGTCCGTTTCCCCGCAGGGGCTTTTGCGTGGAAGATACGAGGCGCAGAATATATATGCAAGCGGTTATTTTGCGCTGGACGGCGACTTCAGGAGCGGCTGTGGTCTGAAGAATTTTGAGGAGTGGGACAAAGGCTTTGATTTTTATGCGCCGCAGACCTTTTTGGATGAGACGGGGAGACGTATTCTGATAGGCTGGGCGGGACTGCCCGATATCGGGGAGGAATACGGGAACCCTACGGTGGAGCGGGGCTGGCAGCATGCCCTGACGGTACCGAGGGAGCTGACGCCCAAAAACGGGAAGGTGATGCAGTATCCGGTGCCGGAACTGGAAAAGCAGCGAGGACAAAAAAAGGAGGCGCTTTTGGCAAAGAGGCAAGAGGCGCCCGCAGCGTTTGACCTGGAGCTTTTGATGGAGGAAAAAGCGGGCAGCCTGGAAATTGTTATTGCGGACGGCATGCGTTTTACATGGGACGGGAAGGAAGCGGTACTTGCTTTTGAACGCCCGGAGTGCGGAAATACGGATATCGGAAAAGGGCGAAACGTCCGAAGGGCCATAGTCAGCGGACTGACTGAGGTGAGAATACTGGCGGACACATCGCTGGCAGAGATATATCTGAACCGGGGCAAAACTGTATTTACGACAAGATATTATCCGGACGGCAGTCAAAACAGCCTGTTCATAGGCGGGGATGTGAAAAGAGCAGTCATGTGGGAAATGAAGGAAAGGAATTGACGGGACAAAAGACCGGCG
>UQDA01000023.1 GCA_900539715.1 uncultured Lachnospiraceae bacterium
TGCCCAGATAGCTCAGTTGGTAGAGCAGAGGACTGAAAATCCTCGTGTCGCTGGTTCGATTCCGGCTCTGGGCATTTTGTTATGTCCAATTTTGAACTGTAGATATCATGATATATTTAGATAAAACAGTTTTATATTGTTACGGAGCACTAGCTCAGTCGGTAGAGCACCTGACTTTTAATCAGGTTGTCGGGGGTTCGAATCCCCCGTGCTTCATGTGAAAGACGCTGCAAATAACAGCGTCTTTTTTTCTTAAGATTATGTAAAGTGTATTGAGTATTGAAAAAAATTAAATTATAATATGTCCATATAATTTGATTGAAAAGGGGAGGAATTTTATGTATCAGATTTCAAATTTTACAGATAACGATGATGTGAAGATTCTTTCTGAGCTGGGGGCTTTTAAAATTATTGAATATCAACGTGACTTGAGCGTATCGCCGCAGACTGCGGTTACCGCTTTTTTCAGCGCACAGATGAATATCAAGAAACGGCAGCTTGTATGCGACCTGAGTAAGGCAAAGGTGACGATTCAGGCCGGAAGTATGCAGTGGATGTTGGGAAATGTGAATGCAACGACAGGGATCAAGGGCGTGGGAGATTTTCTGGGAAAAGCAGTTCGGGGGAAAGCGAGCGGAGAATCTGCGATAAAGCCGGAATATACTGGAGACGGTATTCTTGTACTGGAGCCGACCTATAAGTATCTGATATTGATGAATGCCGCAGACTGGGGCGGCGGGGTCGTTCTGGATGACGGGCTCTTTCTTGCATGTGAATCAAGTCTGCAGCACAAAGCCGTAATGCGTTCCAATCTGTCATCTGCTGTGGCAGGTGGAGAGGGGCTGTTCAATCTGAGCCTGAATGGAAGCGGTGTATTTTGCATTGAATCGGAGTGTCCCAGAGAAGAGCTGATAGAGATATCTCTTCAGAATGATGTGCTGAAGGTTGATGGAAATTATGCGATAGCATGGAGCAGGAGCCTTGATTTTACAGTAGAACGTTCAGGAAAGAGCCTCATTGGTTCTGCGGCGTCCGGCGAGGGACTCGTCAACGTATATCGTGGAACGGGTAAAGTTTTGATGATGCCTACAGCGAAGATGCCGAATATATGATTAACTGAAAACGCCGGGTATATCTGACAGGATATATCCGGCGTTATACAGTAAAAAACATATATTTTTGAATAGCGTGATATTTTCATTATCCTGCGCGGGTGGCGGCCACAGCGTTTTCAAAATCGAGCAGGGTATGCCAACGGATTGCCCGGCAGCATGCAAATTCCGAACTTTCGGAATCTGCATATAACAGTTCTGCTGCAAGACAGCGCTTTTTTGAGACAGTGCAGGAGCATTGCTCGGAAGCCTTTAAAAAGATGATGCAGATAGCGTCATCATGCGAAAGCAGCTGACCGAGAGCATGTGCGATAAGAATTTTGCGATGGCAGGAAGGAAGATTGCTGTTGATATACAGGAATTGCTGGCCGCATAGCTTTAAAGTACAGGCATGTATTTTACCAAGCGGTCCTTCCTGAATATGGATGTTCAAAAATTTTGCTAGTTCGTACGGATTTCTTGTTCCGTAGCAGGCAGCCAGTTTTTCGGCAATTTCTTTTGTATTGCTCATTTCCCCCTCCTGATAATACAATTGATGTGCTGAAGTTTTGAATCAGTTCCAGTTTTTTTCAATCAGTGCTAAAGAGATTTCGACCTGTTTGAGAAGCAGATCGATACTTTCTTCTGCCGCCGGTTTCCCGTCAAAAAAGAGGGGCTCTGTGTCCCCGCTTTGCAGGAGCATTTTAATTTCCTCGTATTTTTTTTTAATATCACGAGGATTTGTGTTAAATGTTGTGCCGGACTGCAGAAGAGAAGACTTTCCGGTCATGACATAATCGATGCTGACATCAAAATATCGGGCGATCGTGTCAGCAAGTTTGAAAGAACATTTTGTTCCCTTTTTTTTCCATGTGCTGATGGTAGAGGAATTGATGCCGGTATCTTTGCAGAAACGATAGGGTGTAATTCCTTTTTCCTCACATAACTTTTTGAAAATCTCGTACATTTCGGACCCTTTCCTAAAAGCATCTCGAAGATGCGAAATAGAGCATCAGTACACAAAGCTGTTTTGCCGACTGAGCCGGTATATGAAATTATTTCGTATCAGCAAGTGAAAGTATATCATTAAAGCGAGATAGTGACAAGGGATTAGGCGGAATTAGTTTTAGAAGTCAGACAGCAGGTACAGATGAGTGCAAAAAGGCGTGTGCATAATAAAAAACAGCCTTTCAGACAGGGTGGGAATGTGATAAGCTTGAAAGAAGAAAAGATGAGGCAGAAAGGGCTTAAATAAGGCGGACAGGAAAGAAATGAACGAAACGATTAAAATCGAGCTGCCGGAGGCAGTCAGGAATATTATCCATACATTACAGAACGCGGGGTATGAAGCCTGGGCAGTAGGCGGCTGTGTACGAGACAGTATTTTAGGGAGAGTGCCGGACGACTGGGATATTACAACATCAGCGCGTCCGGAGCAGGTAAAGGCGATATTTAAAAAGACGGTCGATACCGGGATTCAGCACGGGACGGTGACTGTGCTGTGGAACAGAGCAGGCTATGAGGTGACGACATATCGGATAGATGGGGAATATGAGGACTCCAGACATCCGAAAGAGGTACAGTTTACAGCATCCCTGCGGGAGGATCTGCGCCGCCGCGATTTTACGATCAATGCGATGGCTTATAATGAAGAAGCGGGGCTGGTAGATATTTTTGGAGGGATGGAGGATATCCGGGCAAAAAAAATCCGGTGCGTGGGAGATCCGATGGAGCGTTTTTCCGAAGATGCTCTGCGGATGATGAGGGCAGTGCGCTTTTCGGCACAGCTTGGATATGAAATTGAGGAAGAAACGGAAGAGGCGATATGCAGACTCAGCCGGACCCTGCAAAAAATCAGTGCCGAACGGATAAGGACAGAGCTGGTAAAGCTTTTGATAAGTTCACATCCGGAGCTTTTGGAGGCATGCTGGAAAACCGGTATGACAGCAGTATTTCTGCCGGAATTTGACCGGATGATGGAAACTTCACAAAATAATCCGCATCATTGCTATAATGTGGGAGAGCATACGATACGGGCGATGAAGGCGGCAGCGCCGGAAAAGACGCTGCGGCTGGCACTTTTATTCCATGATATGGGAAAGCCTGAAACAAAGACGACGGACGGGGAAGGAATCGATCATTTCCGTGGGCATGAAATAAAAAGCTCAGACATGGCGCGGACAGTGATGAAGCGTTTGAAATTCGATAATAATACGATTGACAGGGTGGTGCGCCTTGTGTGGGCACATGATATAAAGATAGAGCCGGGACAAAAATATATGCGCCGGGCGCTGAATCGTCTGGGAGAGGATATTTTTCCGGAGCTTTTTGAGGTGAAGGAAGCGGATCTGGCCGCGCAGAGCGCATACCGGAGAGAAGAAAAAAAGGCAGAACTTCTTGGCATGAGGAAGGATTATGAGGCAGTGCTTAAGAGTAAGGCATGCGTTTCTTTAAAAGATCTGGCGATAAACGGAAAAGACCTTATTGCGGAAGGAGCTGCGCCGGGAAAGGGGCTTGGTGAAATGCTGCAGAAGCTTTTGGAGGAAGTGTTGGAGGAGCCGGAGCGGAATACGAGGGAGTATCTGCTGAGTCGGGTAAAGAAGATGAAGGAAAATGAATGATCAGGAGCACGAATCTTCTGAGGTACAGGACAGGAATTATAAAGTATGAAGTATAAAAATACCCTCAGTGGATAAAGGGATCAGGATTCCTTTTTCACAGAGGGTATTTTTGGAACTATATATCAGGTTTAGTGTACGTTACCCTTTACAGCAGGAGCAATGGAGAGGCTCGGAGCGTAGAACGGGATGAGCGTTGCCTGAACAGCATGGTACAGATCGGACTTGCCGGGCCATACGGTACCGATAAGATTGTTGTTCTGGTCAAGCTGGTGGAACCAGGAGCCATGTACATGGTCCAGAACCTTCTCGTCGAGATACTGCATAAATTCAGCGAAGTCGTCGGCATATTTCTGTTTGCCGGTTATATGGGCAAGGACTGCGGAGGTATTGATTGCTTCCGCCAGAGTCCAGTGCATCCTGTCATGAACGACCGGCTTGCCTTCCCAGTCTGTTGTATAAGCGATGCCGGGAGCGCCGTCAGCATTCCATGCATCTTCAATCGCACGATTGTACAGGTTTTCGCAGATGGTGATATATTTTGCAGCGCCTTCCTTATCCTCTTTAAAAGTGGAAAGTGTCCACTGTGCTATCAGACGGGACCACTCAATGCCATGACCGGGAGTTGCGCCGTAAGGTTTAAACTGATCGTCAGGACGGTCTTTATTGCATTCCAGGTCAGCAATCCACTCTTTGGTGAAATGTTCAGGAATCCGCCAGTTGTTTGCAGAAGCCCATCCGACTACGTGGTCGATGATACGGCCCGCTCTTACACGGTATTTCTCATCGCCTGTCACATCTGCAGCAGCAAGGAACGCTTCTACTGTGTGCATGTTTGCATTTAAACCTCTGTAATCATCCAGAACGGTAAATTCGGTATTCCATGTGTCACAGGAAAGTCCTTCTTCCTCGTTCCAGAAACGCAGGTCATATAAAGCCAGCGCGTCATCCAGCAGTTCTTTTGCTCCGGGAATGTCGGCAAGGACGCCGGAGGAAGCAGCCAGGATAACGAAAGCGTGCGCATAGCACTGCTTGTTCGGCAGGATATCGCCGTTTGCGGTCAGACCTGCATACCAGCCGCCGTTCGCATCATCGTGAAGCTCACCGCGCAGACCTTTGATAGCTGCAGCAGCCAGTTCCTTGCTGCCAGGGTGACCAAGGAAGGAAGCGAGGCTGTAAACGTGCGCCATACGGCTTGTTATCCATGTCTCGCGGTTGCGGTCTGTCCAGGGAGTGCCGTCATCTCCAAGATAATAAGAACTTCCTCCGGGGGAGGGGAACTTGTGGCCGAAAGAGAAGAGCGTTTCGCGGACTTCCGTCAGGAATGCTTCGTTTTCTTTTGTGCCGAGCAGGTATTTGTTGTTGATATCGCTCATTTGAAAATCCTTTCTTCGGCGTATGATCTGCGCCGATCTATATTATCCGGGTACAGGTGCTTATGTACCGGCTGTAAAGAGCCAGCTTATCAGCCAATCGTCATTTTGCGCCCGAATGCTGCCTTTATTGTATCAGAACGGCGACGAAAATGGAATATTATTTTAGGTAACTGTTGCCGATTATGGCAACATAGTATTGCTCACATCAGCCTCAAATGCTCGCCGTTTGAGGCGTGAGAACGTGATTCAGGGGTGAGCGGGTCTTTTTTACGCAGTAAAACTTTCAACAGACCCGCGAATGCTGCTGTTCACTGGCAAGCCGGTGAACAGCAGCTAACATAGCCGGGAATGGCATAACTGAGGATCTGCGTTCATAGGATGGTAGTATCTTAGACACGGGAGGGAACGACGGTGAATGACAGATCAGTAAGTGTACTGGAAAATTATGATTTTGAAGTGATTCGTACGCAAAAAAGCAGAAACGCGATTTTATGTGAAACGAATAAAGGCTGGATGATACTGAAAGAATATAAAGGACCGGTATTTCGTCTGGAGCAGATGGAAAAGCTTCTGAATGCAGTAGAGGAAAATGATTTTGACGGTGCAGAGAAGCTGGTACGGACAAAAGAGGGAGAGCTTTTTTGCATCGATCAGGAGCAGAACCGTTGTATTGTAAAAATATGGCCTGGGGGGAGGGAATGCAGCCTGCGGGATGGACAGGAGTGCCGTCAGGCGATGCATCTTCTGGCGGGGCTTCATCGGGCGATGCGATGTCCGAAGCTGCAGGAGGAGTTTGGTTTTCGGGCGACAGGGCTTTTGGAAGAGTATGAAAAGCGGAATCGGGAGCTGCGGAAGGTGAGGAGGTTTTTGCGGGACAAGGGACAGAAGACACCGTTTGAGATTTATCTGCAGCAGAATTTCGATCCGTTTTTAGAAGAAGCCGTGCAGGTAACGGAAGAGGTGCGGGCATATGGGAAGGTGCTGGATACACAGGAGTGCGAGATGACCGGAAGCTTTTGCCACGGAGATTATCAGCACCATAATATCTTGTGTGCGGGAACCCTTTCGGCAGTCAATTTTGAAAAATTCACACTGGACAGTCAGATGCGCGACCTGTACCTGTTTTTGCGGAAACTGCTTGAAAAAACGAACTGGTCTGCGCCGCAGGTAAGGGGGCTTTTGGACGTTTACGGACGTGAAAATCCGCTGTCGGCGGCGGACTGGCTGCAGCTTTATTACAGGTTTGCATACCCTGAAAAATTCTGGAAGATAGTCAATTTTTACTATAACAGCGGCAAGGCATGGATACCGGGAAAAAATGCCGAAAAATTGGAACGTTTGATTGCTCAGAAAAGTGTTAAAAAAGCGTTTCTGGAACAGACATTTTCCCTGTAAGTATTGACAAACAAAGGAAGTGCGGTTATAAATAGAATATAATGTTCCCAGGGGAGAAGCCTTTCGGACATTTCGAATTCACATTGAGAGAGAATTACAGGAGGAGTTCATAATGAACAAAACAGAATTAGTTACAGCAATTGCTGAACAGGCTGAGATTTCCAAAAAGGATGCGGAAAAGGCTCTGAAGGCTTTCACAGATGTAGTAGCAGAAGGTTTAAAGAACGGTGACAAAATTCAGTTAGTTGGCTTCGGTACTTTTGAAGTGTCCGAGAGAGCAGCAAGAGAGGGCAGAAACCCTCAGACTGGCGAGTCCATGACGATTGCAGCTTCCAAGACACCTAAGTTCAAAGCTGGTAAAGCATTAAAGGATTTCATCAACTGATATAGATATACCGAATGACCGGGCGGCTGCGTTTTGAACGCGCCGCCTTTATTATACGCATATTTTTTATATGATAGGAGAGAAAATAATGAGACTGGATAAATATTTAAAGGTTTCCCGGTTGATAAAGCGCAGGACGGTAGCGAACGAGGCGTGCGATGCGGGACGAGTGCTGTTGAATGATAAGGTCGCAAGAGCTTCGGCAGAGGTAAAGGCGGGCGACACCATTACCATACAGTTCGGTAATAAGGATGTAAAGGTGGAAGTGCTGACCGTGCAGGAGACTGTCCGCAAGGAAGAAGCAAAAGAGATGTTCCGATATCTGTAAGAGCAGGGCATATTTTGGAAGGCGCGCGCGTATCTTTATAGAAGAAAGAAGCGGTTCGGGGACAGGATCGTTAAGGCAGGAGGGCGCGCTATGGAAGAATTAAACGGCAGCAGGGCAAAACAGCACAGGGTTAGTCTGGTAAACCGGCAGACCTGCGCGGTGAACGGCGTATCGGATGTGCTTTCCTTTGATGTGGGGGAGGTGCTTCTGGAAACGGAGCAGGGAATGCTGATGATACGAGGCAGCGATCTGCATGTAAGCCGCCTTACTCTGGAAAAAGGGGAAGTTGATATAGACGGCAAGATTGACAGCCTGACCTATTCGGAAAATACAGGAATGTCCGGGAAGACAGAGTCGCTTTTATCCCGGCTCTTCAGGTAGCTCATGAGCAGCCTGATAGCGCAGGAGGGGTGGCTCTGGCTGCATTCGGTTCTGCTTGGGGTAGCGGTGACCTTCGTATATGACGGGCTGAGGATATGGCGGCGTGTATTTGAGCACAGCATGTTCTGGATATCGGCAGAGGATCTGCTGTATTGGGCGTTTGTGGCATACAGCTTTTTTTATCTTCTTTATATGGAAAATAATGGGGTATTCCGGTGGTTCTGCGTATTCGGGGCAGCAGTGGGGATGCTGCTTTATCAAAAGAGCGTAAGTCCTTTTTGGGTAAAGTATATGTCCCGTTTTCTATGTGCGTTGAAAAAGTTTTTGGGGACTGCAGCCGGATTTTTGTGCAGGCCGTTCCGGGCAGCTAAACGCGCAGGAACAGCGTATGCCAAAAGGCAGGGAAAGCGCATAAAAAGACTTGTGCGGATTTGTAAAAAGCGGTTGACGGTTTGGATAAAACTGTCTAAAATATTTTTTAACAAGAGGAAATCGCGGCGGGGCAGGGAAAATGGTAAAACGTAAGATCGTATTTCGCCAGAAGAAGCGGCAGAACCGTTTCAGTATGATGCTGGTGATGATAGCGGTCCTGATGGTGCTGGTAGTCGTATCTTTGCGTAGCGTAGATTTAAGGCGTAAGCAGGAATATTACGGAGCGCAGATAGAGCAGCTGGAGCGGCGCATCGAGGAAGAGAACCAGAGGACGGCGGAAATAGAAGAATATGGGAAGTATACCAAGACGAGAAAGTACGTGGAAGAGGTTGCAAAGGATAAGCTCGGGCTGGTATATGAAGGAGAGATAATTTTTAAGCCGGAAGAATGAGCGGTTTTCAGAAAAGATGAAAGAGCAGATCGTTCAGGCTGCCCGATGGATGTGTGGGAGATAGAACACTTTATACCCTCAGCGGAACAGGAGAAACTTGTTCCCTGAGGGTATTTTAGTCTGAAAAAATATAATCGGTGAAGTGCCGATTTGACAAATCTTGCGCATTCCATGCGTTATAATGGAAGAAATTCATCCTCCTGTTCTGTACGTATGAGGGTAATTGCACGGGCTGGCGTTTTGCACATACGGACATGGGCGGAAAGGAAAAATGAAAAGGAGGCGGCCGTGAAAACGAAATATCTGGATTTTGAGGCGCAGCAGTCGGCATATTTACTGGATTATGACAGAAGGCGTATTTTGAACTGCGCCGACACGTTTCAGGAGCTTGCGGCGGGAATGGGAGGGATGGACCGCGGAGCGGATGCCGGCAGCAGCGACCGGGAAGAGCTTTTGAAGCTGAAACATGCGAAGGATACGAGAAAGCAGTACGCATCACATATGAGGCAGATGGCGGGACTGATGCAGGCGGTGGCGGATACGTCGGTGCAGCTCATCCGTCTGGGAGGAAGACAGGAAAAGCAGATTGTGCGCGCGCTGGCGGGAGAGGGCATTATCGTACAGGATATTTACCTTCTGCGGGGCCAGGAGGACAGGCTTGAAATTTCACTTTCGGCATATATGCGTCGGGAAAGAAATATGACGGTAATGCAGATAGCGGGATACCTGTCGGTGTTGATGGATATCCGGCTTATGCCGGAAAAGAGAAATCCGTATTTTATCGGATGCGAGCCCGTGAGTCTTTATTTTGAGGAAGAACCGGTATTTTGCTGTATGACGGCGGCTGCGACGGCAGTGGAGGAAAATGAGGTGGTTTCGGGAGACAGCTACTCTTTTCTGGAAGAAGACGGAGGACTGACGATAATACTTTCCGATGGTGTGGGGTCGGGAGAGAGCGCGCAGAAGGACAGCAGCCGTATCGTGGATCTGACGGAGAGGATATTGGATGCGGGGCTTGGACTTCAGATGGCAGTTCAGCTTCTGGATACGATGGCTGATGCAGAAGGCGATGAGAGCCGCATGGCAACGTTGGATTTGTGCAGGATAGATTTAAAAAAAGCTGAGTGCGAGATAGTAAAGGCGGGAGGCGCGGCGACATTTATAAAGCGCGGTGACCAGGTGGAAAAGATAAACGGTATGCGGCTTCCGCTGGGAATGTCTGTGGGCGGACAGCCTGTTTCTCAGACGCGGAAGCTGCAGAGCGGTGATATGGTCGTGATGATTTCGGATGGTGTGTTGGAAAACTGGGGCTGCGACGGAGAATTTTTGTTCGCGCGCAGACTGGAGGAACTCATGATATCTTCTCCGGTGGATATGGCAAACCGCCTTTTGCAGTGTGCCATCAGTCAGTGCGGGGGAAAGATACGGGATGATATGACAGTCCTTGCAGCGGGCGTCTGGAAGGAAGAGGAGAGGGAAGTTGATTGAAAAAAAGGGAGGGACATGGTAGAGTGTAGGAAGAACGAGTAAATTACGGAAAGTAAAAAAGCGGTTATGAATAGAAAAATTTTATCCTACATTCAAAAATATGAAATGCTCCCGGATAACGGAAATATCGTTGTAGGCGTATCAGGCGGGCCGGATTCGGTCTGCCTGCTTTATATGCTCGTAAAACTGAGGAAGGAGCTGGCATCGGAAAGACGTCTGAATCTGTATGCAGTTCATATCAATCACGGGCTGCGCAAAGAGGCGGGAGGCGATGAAGCGTTTGTAAAGGAGCTTTGTGAAGCATGGGATGTGCCCTTGGAGGTGCGGCATGTCGATGTGGGCAGGCTGGCGGAAAGGCTGGGACAAAGCTGCGAAGAGGCGGGACGCAGAGCGCGATATGAGGCGTTTGAAGAGTGTTTAAAGAAGCTGGACGAAGGGACGGAAGGTTTCGGCTGCATTGCAGTGGCGCATCACAGAGACGACCGGGCAGAGACCTTTTTATTTAATTTGTTTCGGGGAACCGGGCTGGACGGAATGGCGGGAATACGTCCTGTGCGGTTATCGGAAAGCGGAGCGCGGGTCATCCGGCCGCTTTTGGATTGTCCGAGAGCGGAAATAGAAGCCTTTTTAAAAAAGGAAGGGATAGAATGGTGCACGGATGCGACGAACGCTCAGGATATGTATGCGAGAAACCGTATCCGGAATCGGATACTGCCGTATGCAGAGCAGGAAATCTGTACCGGAGCGGCAGCGCATCTGGCGCAGGAGGCGGAGCTTTTGGCGCGGACCGGGGATTTCGTGAGGGAATGTACCAGACAGGCGCTGGAGCGATGTATGGAAGAGGGAAGTGTCGGAGAGAATGGCACAGCCTGTATTATTATTTCTGTTCAGAAGCTTTGCAAAGAAGCAGAGCTTTTGCGGGAGCTGTGCGTCAGGGAATGCCTTTTGCGTATCGGAACCGGGCGGGATTTGACGGCGGCGCATATCAGGGCGGCGCTGGCTTTGGCAGAGCCTTCCTGCCAAAGCGGGAAAAAGCTTTGTATCCCGGCATGCAGGGCAGAGGCAGTTCGGGATTTTAACCGTCTTGTGTTTCGGAGAATCGGGAGCGATGAAGCAAAGGCAGCCGGGAAAAAAAGGAAAGACCAACCCGGTACGCCGCCGGACGGCGAAGAGGTTTTCAGGATACCGGACAGAGATGGGGAGTTTTTCGTACCGGGCCTGGGAACGGTCGGCGTGAGGTTTTGGCAGAGCAGGGGAAAAAGCGGAGAAAAAGGCACGGAAAATGCGGACTTTTTCAAAAATATCCCGCAAAAGAAGTATACGAAATGGTTTGACTATGATAAAATAATACAATCCGCCGTATTTCGCACACGGCGCAGCGGGGACTATCTGACGATAGATGATGACTTTTCGAAAAAAAGTCTGAAAAAGTATATGATAGAGCAGAAAATCCCGGCACAGGAGCGCGGAAGTCTGCCGCTCCTTGCGGACGGGCAGCATATTATATGGATTCCGGGATACCGGATGAGCGCTGCATACCGGGTAAGCGAAAATACGGCTGTTGTGATGGAAATTAAGATTAAAGATACCAAGGAGGAAAACAAAAATGGCTGAAAGAATTGAAGTACTGTTAACAGAAAAAGAGGTAGATGACCGCATTCAGGCTATCGGAGAGCAGATAAGCAGAGATTATGAGGGCAGGCAGGTGCATCTCGTATGCGTGTTAAAGGGCGGAAGCTTTTTTATGTGTGAGCTGGCAAAGCGTATCACCGTGCCCGTATCCCTGGATTTTATGTCCGTATCCAGCTACGGCAGTGACACAAAGTCAAGCGGTGTTATCAAGATTGTAAAGGATTTGGATGACTCCATCAAAGATAAGGATGTACTTGTTGTGGAGGATATTGTGGATTCAGGACGTACGCTCAGCTATCTTCTGGAGCTGTTAAAGAGCAGAGGACCTAAGAGTATGGCGCTGTGCACGCTGCTTGATAAGCCGGACCGCCGCGTAGTCGATGTGAACGTGGATTACACAGGATTTCAGATACCGGATGAATTTGTGGTAGGCTATGGTCTGGATTATGACCAGCGCTACCGTAACCTTCCTTATATAGGAGTAGTCAAATTTGACTGATCGGACAGTTATAAAAAGTAATGCAGGCTTATGCTGAAGGAGGATGCAGTGAACAAAAACGGCAGAGGATTCAATATGGTGTTTTCCCTTCTGCTCGTCATTCTTCTGATATTCTGGTTCTCGGGAACGCTGCAGAGGATGGAGGATACCTGCACGCAGGAAGAATTTCATCAGCTGCTGGATGAGGGACAGATTTCAGGAGCGGTGGTGAGGCAGAACCGGGAAGTGCCTACCGGCTCTATCCAGATAAATTTAAAATCGGGCGATGAAAAGATTCTGGTGGTATCGGATATCAATCCGGTGTTGGCAGAGCTGACGGATGCCGGAGTCAGCGCGATTATCCGGGATGTGCCGGGCGAAAACGTGTTTATGACGTCTATATTGCCTGCGCTCATCATGGTGGGCGGCGTGTTCCTGATATTTATGATGATGAATGCGCAGAACGCTCAGGCAAACGGCGGCGGGAAAATGATGAACTTCGGGAAGAGCCGTGCGCGGATGAGTATGGCGGGAGATACGAAGATAACGCTGAAGGACGTTGCAGGACTGAAAGAGGAAAAAGAAGACCTGCAGGAAATAGTCGATTTTCTGCGTGACCCTGAAAAATTTACGAAGATAGGTGCAAGGATTCCGAAGGGCGTGCTTTTGGAGGGACCTCCGGGAACGGGTAAGACTCTTCTGGCAAAGGCGATAGCAGGAGAAGCGAACGTGCCTTTCTTCTCGATCTCCGGTTCGGATTTTGTGGAAATGTTTGTTGGCGTAGGCGCGTCCCGCGTACGCGACCTGTTCGCAGATGCAAAGCGAAATGCTCCCTGCATCGTTTTTATCGATGAGATAGATGCAGTCGCAAGACGCCGCGGGACAGGAATGGGCGGCGGTCATGATGAACGCGAGCAGACGCTGAACCAGATGCTTGTGGAAATGGACGGTTTTGGTGTCAACGAAGGCATCATCGTGATGGCGGCGACAAACCGGGTGGATATCCTTGATCCCGCGATCATGCGTCCCGGACGTTTTGACAGAAAGATAAGCGTCGGTCTGCCGGATGTGGGCGGTCGTGAAGCGATATTGAAAATCCATGCCAAAAACAAGCCTTTAGGAGATGATGTGGATTTAAAACAGGTGGCGCAGACTACAGCGGGCTTTACCGGCGCCGATCTGGAAAATCTGCTGAATGAGGCGGCCATTATGGCGGCAAAAGAAGAGCGCAGCTTTATCAGCCAGGAAGATATCAAATGCGCCTTTGTAAAGGTCGGTATCGGCACGGAGAAAAAGAGCAGGATAATTTCTGATAAGGAAAAGAAGATTACGGCGTATCATGAGTCCGGTCATGCGATATTATTCCATGTGCTGCCCGATGTGGGACCGGTCTACTCTGTCTCTATCATTCCGACAGGACCCGGGGCGGCGGGCTATACGATGCCGCTGCCTGAACGTGATGAGATGTTTATGACAAAAGGACAGATGGAGCAGGAGATAATGGTATCTCTCGGCGGGCGTATCGCAGAGGAGCTGATATTTGATGATATCACGACAGGAGCGTCCAGCGATATCAAGAAAGCGACCCAGATAGCGAGAAAGATGGTAACGCGCTATGGGATGTCAGAAAATGTGGGCGTGATATGTTATGATGACGATGATGATGAGGTGTTCATCGGGCGCGATCTGGCTCATGCAAAGGCGCACAGCGAGCTGATGAGCGGTGAGATAGACCGCGAGGTACGTCGTATCATTGACAATTGCTATGCGAAAGCAAAAGGGCTGATTCTGCAGCATATGGATGTGCTCCACAGGAGTTCAGAGCTGCTTCTGAAAAAGGAAAAGCTGAATCGTACAGAATTTGAGTCACTTTTTGAAAAAACGCCGGAATCATTCTTTGAAAACGTATAAATAAATTCTGAAAAACGAAGAAAATGCAAAAACTTGGTCAAAATGTACAAGAAAATGCAATAGCTTTTGTAATATTCGTGATTTTCGGGTATATACAAATGGGGGCGGTTCTGGTATTATACTACTTGTAACCCCCCCAATACATTATATAGTTTTTTGCTATACCCCATAAGAAGAAATACCTTCTCTGAAAGAGACAGTCGAAAGGCTGTCTTTTTTTCGTTATGTGCATTTGCACGAAAGGAAGATATTGCCTGGCGGAAATTGCGCTCGGCGCGGGTGTACGCCAAGGCGCGCACTTTTTTATTTCATAGGAAAATGCGTCCTATGAAATAAAAAATGCTCCGCAGGATCGCACTGCGGCGGAAAGGAAAATGTCGCTTACGCGACCCGCCGCAGGCGGTGCATCCTGCAGAGCAGGATGCTTTTTTACTTGCCATCCGAAGAGTTCTAGTATAAACTTATTGAAGTAAGGAGTTGAAGGAATGGCATATAATCGTTTATTCAGAGATCAACAGTATTTAAACGAGATGAGACCCGTATTCAGTAAGCGGGCGCTTTTCAGCGATACAACAGAAAATTTCGTAACACCGGCCGAGCCAGCAGCGTACAGCAGAGTGAAGATATCATTCCGCTCCAAGAGAAGCAACATCGACCGGGTTTTTTTAGTGTGCAGAGGACAGAGGCATTTAATGTTCAAGGAGTCCTCGGACGAAGAATTTGATTATTATGAGGTAAAGATCCAGCTGGATAATGAAAAAATAAGCTGGTATTTTGAGATTCAGGCGGGCGCGATCGTATGTTATTACGATTTCCGGGGCGTGGTAAAAAAGCCGGATGAGCACTATAATTTTGTGCTAATCCCTGATTTTGATACGCCGGACTGGGCGAAGGGCGCGGTGATGTATCAGATTTATGTGGACCGGTTCTGCAACGGAGATCCTTCGAACGATGTGGTAAACGACGAGTATCATTATATCGGGCAGAAGGTGCGTCATGTGGACGATTGGTACAGCTATCCGGAGAATATGGACGTGAGAAATTTTTACGGCGGCGATCTGCAGGGCGTGCTGGATAAGATGGATTATCTGGAAAGCCTGGGTGTGGAGGTTATTTATTTCAACCCGCTGTTCGTGTCTCCATCAAACCATAAGTATGATATTCAGGATTATGACCATATCGACCCGCATTATGGGAAGATTGTAAAGGATGGCGGAAGGACTCTTGAAAACTGGGAGACGGATAATACGCATGCGGAGCGCTTTATCCGCAGAGTGACGGACCCGGCGAATCTTGAGGCGAGCGACGAGATGCTCGCAAAGGTCATCAGCGAGGCACATCGGCGCGGGATGAAGGTTATTCTGGATGGAGTGTTCAATCATTGCGGTTCCTTTAATAAGTGGATAGACAGGGAACGGATCTATGAAGGGCAGGAGGGCTATGAAAAAGGCGCATATGTAGCGGCAGACAGCCCGTATCATGGATATTTTAAGTTCCATGATGAAAACCGATTCCCGTATAACCAGACATATGACGGCTGGTGGGGACATGATACGCTGCCGAAGCTTAATTATGAAGGGTCAAGACAGCTGGAGGATTATATTTTATACATTGCAAAAAAATGGGTTTCTCCGCCCTTTTGCGCAGATGGCTGGCGGCTCGACGTGGCTGCGGATTTGGGACATTCTCCGGAGTATAATCACTGTTTCTGGAAAAAATTCCGTGAAGCGGTGCGTGAGGCCAATCCGAATGCGATTATTTTAGCCGAGCACTATGGGGATCCGTCCGGGTGGCTGCAGGGAGACCAGTGGGATACCGTGATGAATTATGATGCGTTCATGGAGCCGGTGAGCTGGTTTTTGACCGGAATGGAGAAGCACAGCGATGATTTCCGTCAGGACCTTCTGGGAAATGCGGACAGTTTCTGGGGAGCGATGGCCTATCACGGGGCGAATATGGCAATGCCCTCATGGCTGACGGCAATGAACGAGCTCTCGAATCATGACCATTCACGCTTTTTGACGAGAACGAACCACCGTGTGGGGCGGACGAACAGCTTAGGACCTGAGGCGGCAAACCATGACGTGAATTTGGCGGTGTTTATGGAAGCAGTCATGATGCAGATGACATGGCCGGGCGCGCCCACGGTATATTATGGGGACGAGGCAGGTGTATGCGGTTTTACAGATCCTGACAACAGGCGGACATATCCTTGGGGCAGAGAAAATCAAAAGCTTATCGATTTTCATCGGGAGATAATCAGGATACATACGAAAAATCCCGAATTTAAAACAGGTTCTACAAAATGGCTTGGTTCAGATTATAATTTTATCGCGTATGGCCGGTTTACCAAAAGACAACACAGTGCGGTGTTTATCAATAATAATGATCATGAAGTGACAAAGGAAATATCTGTGTGGGAGCTGGGTGTCCCGATGAACGGTACGATGAAGCGTCTTATCCTGACCGGGGAAAAGGGCTTTGATATCCGGGAAGAGGAGATTGCAGTAACAGCGGGCAGGGTGCGTGTGACGATGCCGAAAACCTCTGCAATGATACTGCAGCATGTGGATTCGGAAGAGCGCTACTGGGAAAAGCAGAAGACGCACAGAAGCTTTTTCTATTGACAGCAGGACCGTGAGGGGATGAGGAGAGAGATGGAGAGACTGATCCGGTATTTTAAAAGGATAGGATGGCGGCGGTTTGCCGTCATGGTTGCGGGAAATGTTTTTCTCGGGATGGGAATCAGTATATTTAAGCTGTCAGGGATGGGGACAGATCCGAACAGCAGCATGGTAATGGCCCTTGCGGATTGTGCCGGTATCGCATATCAGCATTTTCTGGTGCTGGTAAATATCGGTCTGTTTCTGGTGGAGCTGGCTTTCGGACGATATCTGATTGGAGCGGGAACTGTTGTGAACGCATGTCTGCTTGGTTATATTGTGACATTTTTCTACGGACTGTGGGAAAAGCTGTGGGGAGTACCGGGCGGATTCGGGACAAAGCTTGTGCTGGTATGTATCGGGGTGATCATAATCAGTCTTGGAGTATCCATGTATCAGACTGCAGATGCAGGCGTGGCGCCATGGGACAGCCTTTCCCTTATTATGACAAAGCGCGTGCCTCGGATTTCCTATTTCTGGCACAGGATTTTTACAGATGTGATGGCTGTGACGGTTGCCCTGATCGCAGGAGGCGTTGTGGGGATTGGAACAGCGGTGTGCGCGCTGGGACTGGGACCTGTGGTACAGTTTTTTGACCGGACCGTTTCCGGAAGGCTTGCAGGAAAGACCGGCAATGAGCAATGATGTCCGCTTTACAAGAGATAGAAAAGGAATTGCCTATAAAAGGAGCGGTAATGATAAAACTGGTAGCAAGCGATATCGACGGAACGCTTTTGCGGGACGGTAATACGGAAATTAGTAAAGAAGTATTTGAGCATATCCGAAGATTGAAGGAGTCCGGCGTCCTTTTTGCAGCGGCGAGCGGGAGGCAATATACGAGTATACGCAGGCTGTTTGCGCCCGTGGCGGACGATATTGTTTATTTATGCGAAAACGGGGCCATCCTTTATCAGGACGGACAGGTCCTCGGAAAGCTTCCTATGGACCGCGCGGGAGCGGAGAAGCTGATCGGGCAGATTCTGGCGCATGAGGACATGGAGGTATTGATATCCGGGGCGGATACGAGCTATATGATGCCGAAGAGTCAGGACTATCTGGATCACATCAGGTATTTTGTAGGAAATAACATTACTCTGGTGGAGAGCGCCGAAGAGATATCGGAGGATATCCTGAAGGTGTCGGCGTACTGCAGGAGTGGAGCGGCGGTGTATGACAAGCCATTTGGAGATATATGGAGAGGAATGTTCCGGGTGGCGGTCTCCGGAGAGAAGTGGCTGGATATTACGGAGGCGGATAAGGGCCGGGGACTGACGCAGGTGTGTCGCACACTTGGGATAAGCCTGTCGGAAACGGCTGTTTTCGGGGATAATTTCAACGATCTGGCAATGCTGGAAAAAGCGGGATACCCGTGGATAATCAGAAATTCTGTGCTGGACAGGGCGGGATATGGCGGGAAAGCCGGAATCTGCGTGACCGACAGGGTGGAAGCTGTTCTGGCGAAGCTGTAGGAGCGCGTTTGAGGCGGGCGTGAGTAATAACCAGGCGTAACAGCTGTTACGCAAAATTTACAGTTTTTCCGTGGTAACGGAGCAAAGAGTGTGTTATACTATAAAAGATAGAAGGTATGTATTATCCGGATGATATAAACCGGAACAGACCGGAAAGCAGGAGGCACGGCAGATGAAGGGAAAGACGCTGGGCGGATGCCTGACGGAATACGCCGACGGCGGATATTATCCTTATCATATGCCGGGGCACAAGCGTATGGGCACGCTGGGAGGGAGTTTTTCAGAGGCACTCGCGGCGTCCGTGAGATATGACATTACAGAGATAGACGGTTTTGACGATCTGCATGACCCGGAAGGCGTTTTGCGGGAAGCACAGCTGCGTGCGGCAGCGCTCTACGGCGCAGATGCCTGCTACTACAGTGTAAACGGCAGTACGGCAGGGATATTGACTGCAGTTTCGGCAGCTGTACCGGAGGGCGGCAAGATCATCATGGCGCGCAACTGTCACAAGGCGGCGTATCACAGCGTATATCTGCGGCGTCTGGAACCGGTATATCTGTATCCGGGGACGGTCGGGGATACGCAGCTGGCGGCTCCGGGGACGGCAGAGCAGGTGGAAGAGGCGCTGAAGGATAACCCTGATGCAAAAGCGGTCCTGATCGTTTCCCCCACTTATGACGGCGTTACAGCGGATGTGGAGAGAATTTCGGAAGCAGTGCACCGCAGGAACATTCCGTTGATAGTGGATGCTGCGCATGGTGCACATTTCGGTCTTCATCCGGGATTTCCAGAGAGTCCGGTGAGGCTGGGAGCCGACCTGACTGTAGTGAGCCTGCATAAGACGATGCCATGCCCGACACAGACGGCGCTTCTGCTTTCGCGGGGCAGCAGAGTTCCGGAAGAGAGGATAAGGCTGTTTGAAAGAATATATCAGACGAGCTCTCCTTCTTATCTTTTGATGGCTGCGATGGATGAATGTATTTCGGAAGTACAGCGGAAAGGGGCTGTGATGTGGGATGTCTTTTTCAGGGAGAGAGAGGCATTTTTGGAACGATGCAGCGGTCTTTTAAATCTTCGTATTCTGACGGACGGCACGTTTGAACTGGGAAAAACAGGAGAACAACTAAAGTTTTTAATGGATCCCGGCAAAATTTTAATAGAAACTTCAAAAACATGTTTGACCGGAAAGCAATTTTACGATATTCTTTTAGAGCGATATCATTTACAGATGGAAATGGCGGCGGGAAATTATGTGACCGCAATCATGACCTGCTGCGACAGCCATGAGGGTTGGCAAAGGCTGGCAGAGGCGCTTCTTCTGACAGACCGGTCCGGGATAGGCTCGGACAGGCAGGAAGAAAGATATCGGGAATATCCGCTTCTGGAAAAAGCCGTTTCTCTGGCGGAAGCACTGGATGCTCCGAAGGACTGTATAGCTCTGGAGGATGCGGAAGGTATGATTTCCGGCAGTTTTATCAATTTATATCCGCCGGGCATACCGATAGTTGTGCCGGGGGAGAGGATCAGCCGGGAGGCTGTGGACATTATTATGCGTTACCGGCAGCAGAATCTGCCCCTTCAGGGGGTGGATGAGGGTGCCATAACAATACTCAAATACAATTCTAAAGGAGAACTACAATGAGAAGAACCAAAATTATCTGCACAATTGGTCCGTCATCTCAGGATGAGGAAATGCTGCGCAAGATTATTGAAGCTGGTATGAACGTGGCGAGATTTAACTTTTCCCACGGTGACCATGAAGAGCATGGCATGAAGCTGGAGAGAGTAAGAAGAATCAGCCGTGAGCTGAATCTGCCTGTAGCAGTCCTGCTTGATACAAGAGGTCCTGAAATCCGTCTGCGTGACTTCGAGAATGGCAAAGAGCAGCTCAAGGCAGGTCAGAAGTTTACTCTGACAACAGAGGAAATCATGGGTACCAACGAGCGCGCTACAATTACCTACAAGAGCCTTCCCGGTGATGTTAAGCCCGGCGATTCCATCCTGCTGGATGACGGTCTGGTTGGTCTGAAGGTAGATGAGGTTGTAAACGGCACAGAGATCGTCTGCACAGTTCAGAACGATGGTCCTGTTTCCAATCACAAGGGTGTAAACGTTCCCGGCGTTAAGTTAAACCTTCCCTTCATCGATGAGAAGGACAGAGCGGATATCGTTTACGCATGCGAGAAGGGCTTTGACTTCATCGCAGCTTCTTTCGTAAGAAGCAAAGAGGACGTTTTAGAGCTGCGCGAGATCTTAAAGGAGCATAACTCCAAGATTCAGATCATCTCTAAGATCGAGAGCGTACAGGGTATCCAGAACCTTGACGAAATCATCGAGGTTTCTGACGGTATCATGGTAGCCCGCGGTGACATGGGCGTTGAGATCCCGATGGAAGAGGTTCCCAGCGTGCAGAAGATGATCATCAAGAAGACTATCGCAGCAGGCAAGAACGTTATCACAGCAACACAGATGCTGGATTCCATGATGAAGAATCCCCGTCCTACCCGTGCGGAGGCAACAGACGTTGCAAATGCGATCTACGACGGCACAACAGGCATCATGCTTTCCGGCGAGAGCGCAAACGGATCTTATCCTCTGGAGGCTGTTCAGACGATGGTTCGTATTGCAGAGCGTACAGAGCAGGATATCGACTATACCGGCCGTATGCGTAAGGCAGAGGGCAAGCTGTTAAAGAATGACATCACATCCTCTATCAGCCATGCAACCTGTACGATTGCAGCAGATCTGAATGCAGCAGCAATCATCCCCGTATCCATGTCCGGCTTTACTTCCGCAATGGTTGCGCGTTTCAAACCCAACTGCCCGATCATCGCATGCACCACAAGCCGTCTGGTATGGCGTCAGATGAACCTTCAGTGGGGCGTACAGCCTCTGCTGATCGCAGAAGAGAACACCGCAGAGGACCTGTTCCGCGAGGCGGTAAAGGCAGCAGTAGAAGCAGGCTATGTGAAGAAGGGCGATAAGGTTGTCCTGACTGCAGGTATGCCTCTGGGTGTTTCCGGCAGAACCAACATGCTGCGTGTAGTAGAAGTTTAAATTATGCAGATAGGCGGTCCGGAATGGAGATAAATCTTTCCGGCTGAGGCCTGTATTGTTTGACGGATGGCATGCAGTGCATGTCATCCGTCATTTTTTTAGTGGGGTATCAGGGGTATGAAAAAATATGTGATGGCGCTGGATCAGGGAACGACCAGTTCCCGATGTATTTTATTTGACCGCAGGGGGCATATTTGTTCGGTTGCGCAGAAGGAATTTGCGCAGTATTATCCCCAGTCCGGCTGGGTAGAGCATAATCCGATGGAAATATGGTCTTCACAGCTTTCCGTGGCGGTGGAGGCAATGGGGCAGATTGGAGCAGATGCATCGGAAATCTGTGCGGTTGGAATCACCAATCAGAGGGAAACGACAATCTGTTTTTCCAGAAAGACGGGCAAGCCGGTTTATCCGGCAATTGTATGGCAATGCCGCCGGACGGCGGAAATGATCGACGCGTTGAAAGCGGATGGGTTTGACAAAGTGATCCGTGAGCGCACGGGGCTGATTCCTGATGCTTATTTTTCAGCGACAAAGATCAAATGGATTTTAGATCATGTGGAAGGGGCGCGGCAGATGGCGGAAAGCGGGGAGCTTGCCTTCGGCACCGTAGACACATGGCTGATGTGGAATCTGACAAAGGGCAGGGTGTTTGCAACCGATTATACCAATGCATCACGCACAATGCTTTTTGATATTCATAAAAGACAATGGGATAAGGAAATACTGGATTATTTCGGAATCCCGGAGAGCATGCTTCCGAAGGTACAGGCATCCAGCAGCCTGTTTGGTATGACGGAAGAATCTGTGATAGGAGGAGAGATACCTATCGCGGGAGCTGCAGGCGACCAGCAGGCGGCACTGTTTGGACAGTGCTGTTTTGAAGCGGGAGAGGCAAAAAATACTTACGGGACGGGCTGTTTTCTGCTGATGAATACGGGCGATAAGCCGATTTCTTCAAAGAACGGGCTTTTGACGACAATAGCGGCAGGAGCAGAGGATGAAGTGCGCTATGCACTGGAAGGCAGCGTGTTCGTAGCGGGAGCGACGCTCCAGTGGCTGCGGGATGAGATGCGGATGATAAAGAGTGCGCCCCAGTCGGAGGAATACGCTTCAGCAGTCCCCGACACAGGCGGGGTGTATGTGGTTCCGGCGTTTACCGGGTTGGGAGCTCCATACTGGAATCCTTATGCGAGAGGCATCGTGACGGGACTGACAAGAGGAACGTCAAAGGAGCATTTTATCAGGGCGGCATTGGAGTCCCTCGCCTATCAGACGGAAGAAGTGATAGAGGCGATGGAAAAAGATGCCGGGATAAAGTTGCGTTCCCTGAAGGTGGACGGAGGCGCCAGCGCCAACAATTTCCTTTTGCAGTTTCAGGCGGATATTCTTGAAAAGCATGTAGTCCGTCCCGAATGTATCGAGACGACTGCTCTCGGAGCGGCATATCTGGCAGGACTTCAGACGGGTTTCTGGAAGGATAAGGCGGATATCCGCGCCAACTGGGAGCTGGAGAGAAGCTTTGTGCCTCTGCTGGAAAAAGAAGACAGGGATAAGCGCCTGAAGGGCTGGAAGAGAGCGGTCAGGGCGGCGCTGTTTCTGGCGCAGGAAGATGAGTGACAGCATACATATGGGAAAAATTTTTTATATCATGGGAAAGAGCGCGTCCGGTAAGGATACGATATACCGGCGTCTGATAGGAGAAAAGGAGTTCGGTCTGCGCACCCTGATTCCGTATACGACAAGACCAATGCGGAGCGGGGAAGAGAACGGGAAGGATTACTTTTTTACGGATGAAGCAGGCCTGCGGAGGCTGCAGGACGAAAAAAAGGTGATCGAGCTGCGGACATATCAGACGGTTTTAGGGCCCTGGCATTATTTTACGGTAGACGACGGGCAGGTAAATCTGGCAGAATATGATTATCTCATGGTCGGGACGCTGGAATCGTATCGTACGCTCAGGGATTATTATTCGGCAGAAAATGTTGTCCCCATCTATATTGTGGTGGACGACGGACTGAGGCTGCAGCGCGCTCTTGACAGGGAGCGGGCACAGGACGAGCCGAAATATGCGGAGCTGTGCCGGCGCTTTCTGGCAGATGAAGCTGACTTTTCGGAGGAAAAGCTGGCGGAGGCAGGAATAGAGAAGAGATTTGAAAACACGGCGCTTGAAAAATGTCTGGAAGAGATACGGGCGTTTGTGAGAGGCGCATAGAAATATTTTGGTTACTTTATGTCGCACAGGCGGCGGAACGGGAGGCAGCATGGCAGGATTTCAGGATATCATCGGACAGGAACAGATCAGGGAGCATCTGGAGACTGCGCTCAAATTAAAAAAGGTGTCCCATGCCTATATCATCAACGGGGAGCGCAATTCCGGCAAGGAATTTATCGCAAGGATATTCGCCATGGCGCTGCAGTGCGAAAGCGACGGGGACAGACCGTGTCAGCAGTGCCGTTCCTGTAAACAGGCGCTTTCCAAAAACCATCCGGATATTATCAGGCTTACACATGAGAAGCCGAATACGATCAGCGTGGAGGATATCAGGACACAGGTCAATAACGACATTGGTATCAAGCCCTATCAGGGACCTTACAAGGTATATCTTATACCGGAGGCGGAAAAGATGACCGTACAGGCGCAGAATGCGCTGTTAAAAACACTGGAGGAGCCGCCGGAATATGCGGTGATACTTATTCTGACATCCAGTGTGGAGTCGCTTTTGCCGACGATCCTGAGCCGCTGCATCGTGCTGAATATGCGTCCCGTTAAGGATGAGCTTGTAACGAGATATCTTATGGAAACGCTGGAAATACCTGATTACAAGGCGAAGCTGTGTACTGCATTTTCACGCGGAAATGTGGGGCAGGCAAAGCTTCTGGCATCCAGTGAGGAATTTGACCATGTCAAAGAGGAAGCAGTGATGCTTCTGAAATATATCAATGAGATGGAGATTTCAGAAATCGCTGCGGCGGTAAAAAAGATTACGGAGCATCAGCTGGATGTGACGGATTATCTGGATATTCTGGCAGTGTGGTATCGGGACGTCCTGATGTTTAAAGCGATGAACGATGCAAACCGCTTGATTTTCAAAGAGGAAATACAGTATATTAAAAGGGTGGCTGACAGAAGTTCCTACGAAGGGCTGGAAAAAATACTGGATGCGCTGGAAAAGGCGAAGATCCGGCTTTCGGCAAACGTCAGCTTTGATCTGACGATGGAGCTTTTATTTTTGACGATTCAGGAAAATACCTGAACACGGAGGTTGATAGATGGCAAGAATAATCGGAGTGAGATTCCGCACGGCGGGAAAGATATATTATTTTGACCCGCTGCGCTTTTCAGTAAAAAGAGGCGATCATGTAATCGTAGAGACGGCGCGCGGCGTTGAGTACGGCACGGTAGTGGGAGAGCCCAGAGAGGTGGACGATAAAAAAGTCGTTCAGCCCTTAAAACCGGTGCTGCGTGTGGCGACAGAGCGCGACGACGAGCAGGAGGCAGGCAACAAGCTTAAAGAAAAAGAGGCCTTTCGTATTTGTCAGGAGAAGATCCGTAAGCATGGTCTGGACATGAAGCTGATCGATGCGGAGTATACTTTTGATAACAACAAAGTATTGTTTTATTTTACAGCGGACGGAAGGGTGGATTTCCGCGAGCTTGTAAAGGATCTGGCGAGCGTTTTCAAGACAAGGATAGAGCTGCGTCAGATAGGAGTGAGGGATGAGACGAAGATTCTGGGAGGAATCGGTATCTGCGGACGCGTGCTGTGTTGTCACAGCCATTTGTCAGAGTTTATCCCCGTTTCCATTAAGATGGCGAAGGAGCAGAATCTTTCGCTGAATCCGGGTAAGATTTCCGGTGTGTGCGGCAGACTGATGTGCTGCTTAAAGCATGAGGAAGAGACTTATGAGGAATTGAACCGCAGACTGCCCAACACCGGGGATTATGTGACGACAGATGACGGGCTGCGCGGAGAGGTTGCTTCCGTTAATGTTCTGCGCCAGCAGGTGAAGGTTATCGTTGAAATCGGTGATGAAAAGGAAATCCGTGAGTACAAGGTGGATCAGCTCAAGTTCAAGCGCCGTCAGCATGGACGCAGCCGGAAAAACGGCGAGGCGGACGAGAAGGAATTAAAGGAGCTGGAAAAGCTGGAACGCGAGGAGAAAAAGGAAGGAAAGTCGAAGCTGGATGACTGAGCATAAACAAGAGGCTTTGGTATTGCCCGGAGAAAGAGTGGATGACCTGCAGCGGAACGGGCTGCGGGTTATCCAGGACCCGGAACGGTTTTGTTTCGGAATGGATGCGGTCCTGCTTTCCGGTTTTGCGGCAGAAGGGATACGGACAGGGGCGCGGGTACTGGATATGGGTACCGGGACGGGAATTATCCCGATACTTTTGTCAGCACGCACAAAGGCGTCGCACCTGACCGGACTCGAGATTCAGCCGGACAGCGCGGACATGGCAAAAAGGAGCGTTGCCTTAAACAGGCTGGAAGAGCGCGTTTCCATTATAGAAGGGGATATCAGGGAAGCAGATAAGCTTTTTGCGGCTGCTTCTTTTGACGTTGTGACGTCCAATCCGCCGTATATGATAGGGCAGCATGGATTGAAAAATCCTGATGCGCCAAAGGCAATCGCGCGGCATGAGGTGTTGTGTAGCTTTGAGGATATCGCAGCACAGGCGGCGAGGGCGCTTGTGTCCGGAGGAAGTTTTTTTCTGGTACACAGACCATTTCGGCTGGCAGAGCTGATGGTGACGCTTTCAGCGCATAAACTGGAGCCGAAGCGGATGCGTCTGATATATCCTTATGCGGACAGGGAACCGAATATGGTGCTCCTTCAGGCGGTGCGCGGCGGCAGACCGAGACTGCAGGTGGATAAGCCGCTCATCATTTACAAGGAGCCGGGGGTATATACGGATGAGATTTACGAAATTTACGGATATTAAAGAGGGCGCTGCCCGTCAGCTGTTTACCGGACAGCACAGAAAAGGCTGCGGTGCGCAGGGCAGAAAAAAAGTTGCTGCTGCAGCGCTGGCGCTTTCGGTCGGTCTGGGAGCGGCAGTTTCAGGCTGCGGCAATGCCGTGTCCGCAGGAGCGTTTGAGGAGACAGCTGTCGTGTCAGAAAATCCGGAAACTGCCGGAACGGAGACCGGGGACGAATATGATGCTGACGGCGCGGTTTCGGCAAATGACAGTATCGGCGGTGAGGTTCCGGAAGATAAAACGAAAACAGATTCCGTAAAAGAGCGGGAACGCATGAAGGTGCGCGGCATTTATGTGAGCGGTCCGATGGCGGGGAACGCAGGAATGGATAAGCTGATAGAGCTGGTGGACGAAACGGAGCTGAATGCGCTTGTCATAGATATCAAGAATGACGACGGTTATCTGACCTGTGATCTGAACGTGCCGTTTGCAGAACAGATAGGAGCGGAAAAGCATTATATAAAGGATGTGCCGGCTCTTGTGCAGAAATGTAAGGAAAAGGGCATTTATCTTATCGCGCGCATTGTGGCGTTCAAGGATCCGGTTTTGGCGCGGGCTGTGCCGGAGCTTTCGCTGCATAAGACGGACGGGAGTATTTTTTATGATAAGAGCGGTCTGGCATGGGTAGACCCGTATCGGACGGAGGTTTGGGATTACCTTGTTTCTGTAGGAGCTGCGGCGGTGCAGATAGGGTTTGACGAAGTACAGTTTGATTATGTCCGCTTTTCAACCGACAGCGGGATGAAGCAGGTGGATTTTAGCGGCAGCGCGGAAGGAAGGACAAAAACGGAGGCAATCACGGGCTTTACGGAATATGCGTCGGAAAGGCTCCGCGGTATGGGTGCGGCGGTTTCGGCAGACGTGTACGGAGTGGTGATAGACAGCAGAGTCGATCAGGAAATCGTAGGACAGGATTATGCAGAGCTGTGCAGGTCGCTGGATGCGATCAGTCCGATGGTCTATCCTTCCCATTACGGACCGTATAATTATAATATCCCGATACCGGATGCACAGCCCTATGATACGGTGCTGGCGGCGATGCAGGCATCGAGAAAGGTTCTGGCGGGGCTGGACCCGAAAACAGGATTAAGGGCTGCAGCAGATGGAACAAAAAAGGATGATGTGAGTGGTAATGATGCAGCAGACGGAAACGCAGAGGTTGTGGAAGCTATCAGTGGGAACGGTGCTGGCGGGAACACGATGGCTGCGGAAGCTGTGAGCGGGAACGATGCAGCGGGTAGCGTAGGTGTGAGCGAAAACAGTGCCCCGACAGCCATGAGCGATGAAGAAATCGCAGCGCTGGAGCCGGAAGATGGCGTGAGAGCTTCTGTAAGACCGTGGCTGCAGGATTTTACCGCGACGTGGGTAAAAGGACATATCCCGTATGGCGCGGCGGAGATACGGGCGCAGATACAGGCGGTATATGATGCGGGCTATGAGGAATGGATTTTGTGGAACGCAGCAAACCGCTATACGGAGGAAGGTTTGTACGGACCGGACGGAAAGCCGGAAGAACCGGCGGGAGCAGCGAGCGGCATGGAAGCGGCAGAGCCGATAGAAAGTGCTGTTTCGGAAACGACGGGAGGTTAATGATGGCGGGAACTTTATATTTATGCGCAACGCCGATCGGGAATCTGGGCGATATGACGCCGAGAGTGGTGGAAACGCTGCGGAATGTGGATATCATCGCGGCGGAGGATACGCGCAACAGCCTGAAGCTTTTAACACATTTTGAGATACATACTCCGATGACGAGCTATCACGAGTACAATAAGGTGGAAAAAGCGCATGCGCTCATAGCAAAAATGGCGCAGGGACAGGATGTGGCGCTGATAACGGATGCAGGGACTCCTGCGATATCCGACCCGGGAGAGGTGCTCGTAAAGCTGTGCCATGAGGCGGGCATCCATGTGACGAGCCTGCCGGGAGCGGCGGCATGTATCACGGCACTGACGCTGTCAGGGCTTTCTACGAGACGGTTTAGCTTTGAGGGCTTTCTGCCTCCGGATAAAAAAGAGCGGGCAGAGGTGATGGAGGAGTGCAGGGATGAGAGCCGCACGATGATTTTTTATGAAGCGCCGCACCATCTGAAAAAAACGCTGCAGGAGCTGTATACAGCGCTGGGAGACAGGCATGTGACGCTCTGTCGTGAGCTGACGAAAAAATTCGAGACGGTGATGCCGACGACACTTCAGGGGGCATTGGATTTTTACGAAGCGAATGAGCCGCGCGGCGAGTATGTGCTCGTCATCGAAGGAAGAAGCCGGGAGGAAAAGCGTCAGGAGGCGCGGGAAAACTGGCTGGAAATGCCTGTGGAGGAGCATGTGGCGCTCTATGAAAGGCAGGGGATGGACCGAAAAGATGCGATGAAGCAGGCGGCGAAGGACAGGGGCGTGAGCAAGCGGGATATTTATCAGGCGCTGCTGTAAAAAAATCCCTTAAAGTAGTTGACAACTTATAAGAGGGATAATATACTTTGAAATGTCATTCAACGAAATATGATTTGGAATTAAAGGAGATAGCATTATGTTGGAGAAAATCGCAGACATTATCCGCGAGCAGTTAAATATGGACGACATGGAGATTACAGAGGATACCTCTTTTAAGGATGACCTGGGCGCAGATTCCCTGGATCTGTTTGAGCTGGTTATGGCGTTTGAAGAAGAGTACGGCATTGAAATCCCTTCTGAGGATTTGGAGAAGCTTGCTACTGTCGGCGACGTTATGGAATATATCAAGGAACAGGATATTGAGTAATTGACACTTCTGCTCAAAGGATAAGAGCAGGAATGATGATTTTAGGATGTATGGTCCCGGAAGACCTTGCTGCGGCAGGGGATTCCGGGATTTTTTGTTCCGGCATTTGGGATGACCTGTCTTGCGGTCATTGCCTTAACACGGAAGGACTGATGAGCTTCCATGAAAAAAATGGTGTGCGCCAAGCTGCAAAGGAGTCGTTTTATATAAAAAGCTGAATCAAAAAAATGATGAAAAGGTGCGCCGGATAATAGAGGTAGAAAAACCATTTTGAATATTGCAGCAAGAGCACACCGGTTGTGCATTTTATTACATTAAAAAGGAGATGTCATCTTCACAGAAGCTGATTTTTGCAATATTTCGTATAAGAAAGAGACTGGAAGAAGACGGGATTCGGCGTTATACTGAGCCTATAAAGTCGCGGCAGACCGGAAATGCCGGACACAGAAGGAAAGGGGTTATTTACTATGAAAATCGCACTTATCAATGAGAATAGTCAGGCGGCGAAAAACGCCCAGATAGAAGAGGTTTTGAAAAAGGTCGTGGAGCCCAAGGGACATGAAGTATTTAACTACGGCATGTACAGCGCAGAGGATGAGCATCAGCTCACTTATGTTCAGAACGGTATCCTTGCGGCTATTTTGTTAAATTCCGGTGCGGCGGATTATGTCGTGACGGGCTGCGGCACAGGCGAGGGCGCAATGCTGGCATGCAATGCGTTTCCGGGTGTGCTGTGCGGGCATATCGTGGACCCTTCCGACGCATACATGTTTGCACAGATAAACGACGGCAATGCCATCGCGCTTCCGTTTGCAAAGGGCTTCGGCTGGGGGGCAGAGCTGAATCTGCAGTATATTTTTGAAAAGCTGTTTGAGGGCGAGAGCGGGCAGGGCTACCCGAAGGAGAGAGTTGTGCCTGAGCAGCGCAATAAGAAGATACTGGATGAGGTGAAAAAGGTAACTCACAATGACCTTTGCACAATACTGAAAAATCTTGACCGCGAGCTGGTAAAGGGAGCCATCGCCGGCGAGCATTTTCAGGAGTATTTCTTTGCAAACTGCAAAGACGAGAAGATCGCGGCTTGTGTGAAGGAGCTGCTGGAGGCGTAAGCAGATACGCAGGCAGAGGATTTGAATTGAACGGAACATAAGAGAAAAAAGCGGGCGGCACGGCTTCAGGACGCGGGGGAAATACCCGGCGGCAGGGAGCGTGCCGCCTGTCTGCTTTTGAATCGCGTCCGCATGCTTCGGACGCAATAGTGGACATCTGAGCATTTATTGAAAACCCCAGGCTTCTATGATACGATAAAATAAATCATCATCGGAATACGGGGTAGAAAAGACATGCGTTTTATATACGGAAAAGCGGATTGGAAAAATACGGAAAGAGGGATTGAAAACGGCTTTTTGCTGACAAACGGACTGGGCGGATTTTGCGCTCAGACGGTCACGGGGGCGAATGCGAGAAACGATCAGGCGGTGCTCATGGGGTGTACGGAGGCTCCCACTAAAAGGATAAATCTCGTGAACCGGATAGAGGAAGAGCTGTGGATAGATAATGGGGAAAGCTGTGGAAAAGTGAGCCTTTCCTCTCAGCAGTATGTGGACTGCACCAAAAATGCAGCAGGTGAAAAATATCTGCAGTCTTTTGTATATGATATTTTTCCGGAATGGGTCTATCAGGCCGGGGGCGTCGAGGTTGTGAAAACAATGGCGATGGCTTACGGGGAAAATACGGTAGCGGTGCGTTACCGCGTGTCGAACAGGGGGAGAAGTGCAGCGCGTGTTGTACTGACGCCGTTGTTTCAGTTTACGGAAAAAGGGGCGAGGGTTCCGGAAGGGAAGCGTTTTTCCCTGCAGTGCAGCGAGCAAAAGGAGGGGTGCTGCGGTGCGGTATCGTCAGAAGGGGTGAAGCTTTATTTCGGGACGGACTTTTCAGCGGAGGCGATCGTGCCCGTCTGGACGGAGGATTTTTATTATGCTCATGACAGCCGCGACGGGAGGAATGCGGTCGGCAGGGCATTTTCCAATCACCGGCTGACGGCTGAGGTCGCGGCGGGGGAAAGCCGCGAGCTGGAAGTGGCGTACAGCCTGGAGCGGAATTTTTTGAAAGAGGGGAAGACGGGACGGCTTACGGACGAGCTGCAAAAGCAGGAGAAGGAGAGGCTTGAAAAGCTTTTGGAGCAGGCCGGTCTGAAAAATGAATGTGCCCGTGAGCTGGTGCGGGGAGCGGACCAGTTTGTGGTAGGGCGCGATTCCACAAAGGGAAAGACTATCGTTGCGGGATATCCTTTTTTTGCGGACTGGGGACGCGATACGATGATAGCGCTGACGGGCTGCTGTCTGTCAACGGGCAGATTTGAGGATGCGAAAAATATTTTCCTCACCTTCATGAAGCATTGCCGCAGAGGGCTGATGCCCAATATGTTCCCGGAAAACGGGAAGCCTCCGATTTATAATACGGCTGACGCGTCGCTCTTATTTATCGGAGCGGTATATGAATATTTTTTGAGGACGGAGGATGTTGATTTTATAAAAGAAGCGTTTCCGGTCATAGAAGATATTATAAACTGGTATAAAAAGGGAACGGACTTCCATATTTTTATGGATGGGGACGGGCTTATCAGTGCGGGCGCAGATATGGAGCAGGTAACGTGGATGGATGTGCGCTGCGGCGATATTCTTCCAACACCGAGACACGGAAAAGCGGTGGAAATCAACGCATACTGGTACAATGCGCTTTGCGTGGCGGCAGAGCTGGCACAGCGTCTGGGGCAGGACGGATCCGAGTGGAAAAAGCTGTCAGATCGGGTTAAAAAGAGTTTCTGCGCAAGCTTCTGGAACGAGGAGGAAAACTGTCTGTATGATGTACTTCCGACCGAAGAAGCAAATCTTTGTGAAAAGGAACGTCAGCGCCGTCAGAGGGCGAAGTCTCAGGTGCGGTGCAATCAGATATGGGCGGTTTCCCAGCGGTTTTGTATGCTGGAGGCATGGCAGGAAAAGGCAGTGACAGACAGGGTATTTGAAAGTCTTTATACGCCGTGGGGACTGCGCTCGTTGGCTCAGGATGATATAGAATTTCATCCGCATTACGGCGGAAGCATGAAGCAGAGGGATATGGCTTACCATCAGGGGACAGTGTGGGCGTTCCCGTTGGGTGCCTATTATCTGGCGTATCTGAAAGTGAACGGTCACAGCATTGAGGCAAAGGAAACGGTATGCCGTCAGCTTGCAGGGCTGGAGGGTGCGCTGCGGGAGGGATGCGCCGGGCAGCTTGCGGAAGTATATGACGGCGAAGACCCGAATGAATCGGAAGGGTGCTTCGCACAGGCATGGAGCACGGCAGAGCTCCTGCGGGTATATGAGGCTTTGGAAAAAGAGAAGCCGGCAAAAAAGCGGCGCGGACGCAGAACGAAGCGGAAGGAAGAGGTAGAAAGACAGCAGGCCGGAAAGCCGGAGCCCAAGGCAGAAGCCGAAGAAAAAACAGAGATTGAGACAAAATCAAAGGTTGGGGCGAAAACAGAGGAAGAAGGAACTGCACAGTCTGAAGGAAAAGAAAACAACGGTAACCTGGAGCTCTCGATTGCTCCGGACGGACAGCTTTACTGCTGCTTGTAAAGGGCGGTTTTGCATGATAACATAATAGAATAAAAAAAGCGTATTCTGACCGGTTCTGGATATACTTAAAAACATGGAAGACCATGATATAAAAGGAGGATTTACGCATGGAATTAAAGGGAAGCAAGACAGAAACAAATCTGCTGGCGGCATTTGCGGGCGAATCTGAAGCGCGCAACAAGTACACCTATTTTGCATCGAAGGCAAAAAAGGACGGTTATGTGCAGATTGCAAAGATTTTTGAGGAAACTGCAAATAACGAGAAGGAGCATGCAAAGATATGGTTCAAGCTGTTAAACGGCGGTATCGGCAGCACAGAGGAGAATCTGAAGGCGGCTGCCGCAGGCGAAAATTATGAGTGGACCGATATGTATGCGACTTTCGCAAAGGAGGCGCGGGAAGAAGGGTTTGACGATATCGCGCGTCTGTTCGAGCAGGTTGCTGAGATTGAGAAGGAGCATGAGGCAAGATATTTGAAGCTGCTTGCAAATGTGGAGAACGGGCTTGTATTTTCAAAGGATGGGGATACTGTATGGCAGTGCTCTAACTGCGGGCATGTTGTGATAGGGAAAAAAGCTCCGGAAATCTGTCCGGTGTGCGCGCATCCTCAGGCATATTTTGAGGTAAAAGCAGAGAATTATTAAGGGATTGCACAGATAAAAATGGAAACAAAAGAGAAACTGACTTTGCTCTACGGTACGGGAAATGCCGCAAAGCTGGAAATTATGAAGCGCTATCTGGCCGGATTTGACAAAATCCGGCTGGTTGGCTTAAAGGACATGAACTGTGAATGGGAAGAGCCGGAGGAGTGCGGAAACGATCCGATGGAAAATGCGAGGCAGAAGGCGCTCGCCTATTATCGGATATGTCGCCGGCCTGTTTTTTCCGGGGACAGCGGGCTTTATATCGAAGGACTTTCAGAAGAGGAGCAGCCGGGAGTTCATGTGCGCCGGGTCGGAGGGAAAAATCTGACCGATGAAGAGATGCGCGGATATTATAAAGGCATCGCTGCGCGATTTGGCGGGCGGTGTGTTGCGCGGTATCACAATGCGCTGTGCCTTGTATTTTCGGAGGATGAAATTTATGAAAGTCAGGCAGAGGAATTGAGCTGGGACAGCTTTTATCTGACGACAGATGAAAGGCCGCAGAAGCTGGCAGGCTTTCCATTGGACGCGATCAGTGCGGATCGACGCACGGGTCGCCATTATTATGACCAGAAGCAGGAGCTTGAGGAGGATGGCAGCGGATATATCCGCTTTTTTGAGGAAGCCCTGGCGGCTCATGAGGAAAGGGAACGAAAGAAATGACAAGACGTTTGTACTATGAAGATGCTTATCTTACGGAATTTGAAGCGGTGGTGACAGAATGCAGACAGTCGGACGGCGGTTGGGAGGTATTTCTGGATCAGACCGCTTTTTATCCGGAAGGAGGCGGTCAGCCTTGCGATTTTGGGATGCTGGGAGATGTGTCCGTCGTAGACGTACAGGAAAAGGACGGCGCAGTATGTCATCTGTGCAGCGCCCCCCTGGAAGCAGGCGTGTGTGTGCATGGCAGAATAGACCGGGACAGACGTCTGACCCATATGCGGGAGCATTCGGGGGAGCATATCATTTCCGGCATCATCTGTAAAAAGCACGGTTGCTCCAACGTGGGATTCCATATGGGAAAAGATTTTGTGACCATTGATTTTTCGTGCCTTCTTACGGAAGAGGACATCGCAGAGGCGGAAAGGCTGGCGAATGAAAAGGTGCTGGAAAATGTGGAGATAATTGCAGAGTACCCGGACGAGCAGACATTGCGTTCGCTGGATTACCGAAGCAAGAAGGAGCTGACAGGAGCCATCCGCATCGTAACAGTACCGGGGGCGGATGTGTGCGCGTGCTGCGGAACGCATGTGGCGCGGACGGGCGAGATAGGACCGGTCAAGGTGATTTCCGCGGAACGTTTTAAGGGCGGCAGCAGACTTGCGATTGTGATAGGCAAAAAGGCGCTGGACGATTACCGGATACGGTTTGAAAACGTGCAGAAAATTTCGACGCTTTTATCTGCGAAGCCTGAAGATGTGGCTGAGGCGGTAGAAAAGCAGCTTCAGGCGGCAAATGCGCTGAAGCTGGAGCTTGGTGCGTTAAAGATGCGGATGCTGGAGGAAAAGGCAGATGCTATAGAGGAAGGAAGTCCTTTCTGCGTGATGTTTGAGCAGGGGCTTTCACCGGTGGATGTACGGAAGCTTTCGGATAAGCTGTCTGAAAAGACAGATTTCGCAGCGGTATTCTGCGGGGATGATAAAGCCGGCTATCAGTATGTGATATGTGCAAGGAATATGGATGTCGCTTTGTTTGGGAAAGAGCTAAACGGCGCGCTGCAGGGGAGAGGCGGCGGAAAAAATCCGATGATTCAAGGCTTTTTGGGGGCAAAAAAGGAGGAAATCCTACAATTTTTACAGGAAAAGGAGCTTTGGACAGATGAACAGCAATGAACGCAAGATAGTATTTTTTGATGTGGACGGGACGATTTTGGACGGACCGACCCATACGATACCGGAGAGCACGGCAGAGGCGATAAGGCAGCTGCGCGCGAACGGACATCTGGCATTTCTGAATACGGGGCGCACATTGGCGAGCATCGAAAAGCAGATACGGGACATCGGTTTTGACGGCTATGTATGCGGCTGCGGCACGCATATTTATTATAAGGGGGAAACGCTTTATTCCCGGAGCATTTCCCATGAAAAATGTGTGGAGATCATTTATGAGCTGAGAAGGCTCGGGATTCCCACTTTTTTTGAGGCACAGGACGCAGTATATTATGACAGCCGGTGCATGAGTCCGGAGCTGGGACAGTCGGTGTCGAATTTTCAGAATGTGGGTTCGGCAGTGAGTGATTTTCCGGAAAAGCCGGAGGAGACGGATATTGTATTTGATAAGTTTTTCTGTATGGTGCGGGAAAATGATGACGTGGAAGGTTTGAGAGCATACATAAACGGGGACTTTACGGCAACGCCGCAGGGACCGCGTTATCTGGAAATGGTACCTGCGGGAAGCGATAAAGCGGAAGGAATCCGTTTTCTGCAAAAGATGTTCGGTATTCCCGATGACAACTGTTATGCCATCGGGGACTCTGAAAATGACCTTGCAATGTTAAAAGCCGTGCCTCATGCCATCGCGATGGGCGTGTGTGCACCGGCGATCTTGCCGTACTGCAGCTACCAGACGGACAAGGTGCTGGATGACGGGATTTATAAGGCGTTGAAGCATTATGGGCTTATCTGAGACAGGGACAGCGTTCAGCTTTTGCTGATGCTGTCGATTTTTGCCAGCTCCTCTGCAGAGAAAGAGGTATTTTTGAGCGCACCGATGTTATCGAGAATCTGGGAGGGCTTGGATGCACCGATAAGGACGCTCGTTACGACGCCGTCGCGCAAAATCCATGCCAGTGCCATTTCAGCCAGCGTTTGTCCGCGCTGCTGTGCGATTTTATTGAGGGAGCGGATTTGGGCGAGCCGCTCATCAGTCAGGGCGTTTTCCTGTAAAAAGCGTCCGTCGGTGCGGATGCGGCTGTCCTGAGGAATGCCGTTTAAATAGCGGTCCGTGAGCATGCCCTGTGCCAGCGGGCTGAAGCAGATGATTCCTTTGTTCAGGCGCTGCGCTGTGTCTTTTAAGCCGTTTTGTTCGATAGAGCGGTCGAAAATGGAGTAACGATTCTGATTGATGACAAAGGGGCAGTGCAGACTGTCCAGAATCGTGCAGGCTTTTTCAAGAGTGGCTCCGTCGTAGTTGGACAGACCGGCATAGAGCGCTTTTCCGCTTTTTACAGCCTGAGCGAGTGCACCCATGGTTTCCTCAAGCGGAGTATCCGGATCCATCCGGTGATGGTAAAAAATATCCACATAGTCAAGTCCCATGCGGCGAAGGCTCTGGTCGAGGCTTGCCAGCAGATATTTGCGGCTGCCCCAGTTTCCGTAAGGACCGTCCCACATTTCATATCCGGCTTTTGTGCTGATGAGCAGCTCGTCGCGGTAGGCGCCGAGTCCATCTTTTAAAATGCTGCCGAAATTTTTCTCGGCACTGCCGGGGGCGGGACCGTAGTTATTTGCCAGGTCAAAATGGGTGATACCATTGTCGAAGGCGGTGAAGCAGAGCTGCTTCATGTTTTCATAGGATGCAGTATCGCCGAAGTTGTGCCATAAGCCCAGGGACACTGCAGGGAGCATGAGTCCGCTTTTGCCGCAACGGTTATATTGCATGGATGAGTAGCGCTTGTCGGATGCCTGATACATGGGGAAGTCCTCCTTAAAAATAGTTATGGATGAAGTTAGCCGCGCTGGAATGCGATGCGCGGCGAGCCGTCTTCGGTGTAAATGATACCGCAGCGCAGAAAGCCGTTGCGGGCAAATACGTTCTGCATCGGCAGGTTGTCCTGATGGGTGTCGCCGCGCAGGGATGCATTTTGAAGAGCGCACTGTGCTGCACACCAGTCGATGCAGGTATCCGCAAGCTTCGGGATCCGTCCGGCAGAGGCGAGACGGTGGATGGTACCGTAGGGCTTGTCATTTTTCCAGCTGCCATCTTCGATATGTGAATAGGTGGGATCGTCTCCGATCCAGAACATGAAAACGGCTTCGATGAGGTCGTTTTTTTCGCATATAAAAAGCCTGTTCTGAGCGATGTCATCTTCCAGAACAGCCCGGGAAGGGTAGCCGTTCACCCATTGGGCGGGATTGCCGTTCTGCGCCATGAAGGAACGGGCGTTTTCATAAATGGATAGTATGTGCGGCAGATCGGAAAGCTGTGCGGGTCGAATGTGCATGGGAAATGCTCCTTTTTTGATTTTTATTGTACATGGGCAGGGGGAGAATGTACAGTGGGAAAAATATTGAAATAGTTTGAATGATACATTCTCCCTTTTTTGAATGGAGTTGTAATAAAAATGGAATAATATAAAGAATAATAATGACATAATAAAGAAAAATGAAATAAAAATACTTGATTTTATCTTTTGCGTGGTATATCTTTTAGATAAGGAAGGAGAGATGAACGTGGCACAGTCGGTTAATGTAAATTTTAAACTTGATGCAGATGTAAAAAAGAGTATGGAACAGGTTTGCAATGAATTGGGGCTTTCTATGAGCGCGGCGTTCACTGTATTTGCAAAGAAGGTCGGCAGAGAAAAAAGAATCCCTTTTGATGTTGCCATTGATCCGTTTTATTCTGAAAGCAATATTCGTTATTTAGAACAAAAAATGGCAGATTATAAAGCGGGAAAAATTAAATTTGTGGAACATGAATTGCTGGAGGAGTGATTATACTGTCTATGGTAATACAATGGGACCTGGATGCATGGGAGGATTATCTTTACTGGCAGTCGCAGGACAAGAAAATCCTAAAAAAGATAAATCAACTTGTGAAGGACATCAGCCGCAGCCCATTTGAGGGGATTGGAAAGCCGGAACCTTTGAAAGAAAATCTGGCAGGATTTTGGAGCAGAAGAATTGATGAAGAGCATAGAATTGTGTATGCGGTAAAGGATAATACAATTTTGATTTTTTCGTGTAGGGGACATTATGACGATTAGAGAGATATGAAAACGGCTTTGATGAGGCCGTTTTTTTTATTCGATAGGAAAGTTTCTTCTATATCGAATAAAAAAAACGATTATATGAACTTGCGCGAAGAAGAAACTGTGTTTCTTCCGGAAGATATTACCTTGCAGTAACTGCCGGTGAGTCGTGCAGCTAAACCCGGTGCACGCAGTAATGCAGGCTGCCAAGCAGATGGATAAAGTAACTTTGATAAAAGATGCGGGCAATCATACAGAGCGTAACGTGAAGTGAATTCTGCAGTATCGTAATTACCCACAACTGGGATGAGGCGTATCTGGCAAAATTCGATGGCGCAATACGGATTGCGGGCTGTCCCACTAAGTGATCAGTGGGCGGCTTTTTCGTTTTTGGAATGATTGAAAATGGCTGGAATAAGATGCAGTCTGTTCCCAAACAGGACAAAGATAAAGTCTTATATACTAATTTGAATATAAATATTAACTAGATGAGTAGATAATAAATAAAAATCAAATAAACAGTTACTCTTCTTATTGTCTGATTGAAAGTATTATATATATTACCAGATTATATGAGGAGGAAACGTACCATGGCGGACGAACTGTACGTTGAAATTGGCGAACGACTCCGGAAACAGCGTAAGAAAATGGGACTGACACAGGAAGAGGTCGCAGAACTTCTTGGGATGTCTACGACGTATTATGGGGAGATCGAACGCGGCAACCGCAAGCTGACGATATCGCGGGTGCTGGCAGTATACGAAAAAATGAGCCTTGAGCCGACTTATCTTTTGACAGGGGAGACACTTACGGATAAGGTATATTATGAGATATTCCGGGCATGCCCCAAGGAAAAAGAAAAGGTTCTGGAACAGGTACTCAGAAGTATCGCACAGCTCTATTAGGCAGAGCAGCCGAAAGAGAGGGAAGAACATGGAGGGGCAAAAGCCAACATTCAACGGTTATGAGGAGATGTATAAAACCTTCTATCCGGTTATATACAGATATGTGGCGCGCATCATACGCAATAATGAAGCCGCTGCAGAAGATGTGACGCAGGAAGTCTTTTTTGTCGCTTATCAAAAATGGGAAATCTTGAAGCTGCACCCGAATATACCGGGATTTCTGATGCTTGCAGCGCAAAACAAAATCAAAAAATGGTTTGAAAAACAAAAATGGTTCTGTATGGATGAAGAAGAGGAATTGGATCAGCTGATACAGGAAAAATGCGGGGATGCACAGGATGCGTATCGGATGGTGGATTTTTATTCATCAGTGGAAAATATGCTGTCCGGCAAGGAACTGGAAATCCTGCGCAATTACTATGAATATGGATATACATCGGCGGAAATGGCACAGAAGCTGGGAATTTCGGAATCCTGCTTTAAAGTTCGGGTTTCGCGGATGAAAAAGAAGCTGAAGAGGAGCATGAAGCTGACATGCGCATTTGCGTTGATGTGCGGCGCATGGATGCTCTGTTATTTGTGCTGACGGCACAGCATGGGAGTTTTACGGATAAAAAGCCGATTGTGCGGCGGAATGAGAGGGAGATATGAAAAGCCCACAGGATGAAAAGCTGGTAAAAGACCTGTATGAAAAATTGAACTGGTTTACTTTTCAGGCGGGGGACGAAGAGTTTGACGAAAAGCAGGTAAGGGCGATACTGCAGCTTTTGGATACGCTCGACCCGATTGATTTTGCAGGTGTGGAAAAGGAATGCATGCAGAAGGAAAAGAGCGTTTCCGGTATGCAAAAAAAGACGGCTCATTCGGCGGAAAAGAGAAGGCTGTACAGTGTTGGAAAGTCGGATAAGCCTCAAAATCAGATGTCTGCGGATGATGTCGATGCGGCGTTCGAGCGTTTTAAGAAAAAATATGAAATCACAGAGGCTGACCTGGAGAAAAAAGACCGGGCAAAGATAATTCCTTTTGCGGGCACAGAAGAAGCTTCGGAAGAGCTTGCGCCGGATTTGGGGGAAATTGCTGCGATGGAAGGGATAGGGCAGCAGGCAGAAACGGAGAAAGTGCACGGGAAAAAAGAGCATACCCGGGGCGGTCGCAAAGACCGCGGAAAGAGCCGCAGATTCTGGAATACTGCCGGCGGCAGGGTGGCTATTGCTTTTCTGAGTGTGTTTTCAGTGCTTGCGGCGACTGGAATCTGTACCAGCGCAGTACAGCAGAAGCCTTTTTTTGAAATCGTGCGTGACGGCATGAACAGTATGAAGATAACCGTGACGGGGAATGAGATGGAGAGCCAGACAGAGCTGGCAATGGAAAGCAGCGAAAAAGTCTATTACGAGTCATGGGATGAGATAAAGGCGGAAAATCCGGAGGTGGTCGTGCCGGGGTATATACCGGAAGGGCTGGAATTGGTGGAGTTGTATGGAAAAGAGTTTGGGAATTATATAAGGTATAATGGGGTGTATGAGGATGATGAAGGAAATACTTTAGTTGTAAGCTTACGATATTACAAAGAAGCATATGCTCAGGGAAATATTCAGAATGATAACAACTATATTGAAGAGAAAGATGGAAATTTATATTATTTGACAGAGCAGGGATATAAAGGATATGGAAGAAATAAGAAGAATGAGTATGTTATTGATTGGAATAATCTAGATGTTCTAAAAAATATGATGGAAAAAATGGAATAAAGGAACAAAAAAGAGATTTCCTAAGTTTTAAGGGGAGTCTCTTTTTCATTATGTAACGAAGTAGAATGCATAGGGGATAAATAGGAGAAGGCATAAATTCTTTTTGCAGAAAGCAAAGATACATAATGAGAAAAAAGTTAGTATTATTTTTTTCAGTATTTGTATTAATGATAATGTCTTTTCCTAGTTATGCAGCAGAAATAGGGTCACTAGGGGATTGTAGGATTACGATTGGGATAGCATCAAATGGAATTGCTATTGATTGTGAAACCAATTCTACCACTCGCGCAGATGAGATTGGTGTAAAAGACGTTGTATTGCAGGAGAAAGTCAACGGCGTCTGGAAAAATATTAATATTGCCGGGGGTTCGGAGCAGAATTCCTACGATTACGGCGGCAGCGTTGTCTACACCAACGCTGTCAAAGGCAGATCCTACCGCGCTCACTGCACGCACTATGCAAAGTACGGAAGCACCACAAAAACCTTATACGGTGAGGTAGGTCCCATCGTATACAACTGATTAAAAATGATTTAGAAATCAGAATATGTCTTCAAAAAATAAGAAAGGGAGTTTTCTGTAAAGAGAATCGCAGCAACAGCCGCCCGGGGAAATCCGGGCGGCTGTTGTATTTCCTTATTCTTCCTTATAATATAATTCCCCTAAAATTCTTTGACAACGCATAGAGGCTATGTTAAACTTAGGAAAGTAAAAAGTGGGATATTCTGCCCTAAAATACTACAGAATATTTGGTTCAAACGGCAAGCCCTCTGACACATATGACAGTATGATGTTGGGGCAAAAAGCCCCCAACTATGATATTTACGGATTGTTCCGCATTTTATGTTCCTGCAATCCGTCCCGACATCCGGATACTGCGGAGCTTACGCTCTATTTTTATCTTTATATAGGGACGGGGAGATCGGCCGGGGAACGACGCTCGGACAGGCATGTTGAGTTTCACGACTTTTGGCCGGATATCATCGTAATATAGTAGGAACCAGATTGCTGCGATAGGATAAATTTATGAGGTGAGTACCTTGGATAAGTACGAATACAAGCTGCGGCTTGAAGAGATAAAGTCGCTTAATAAAAAGGGCCGTTTTCAGGAATCTGCGCAGGTTGCGGATACGATCGACTGGAAAAAGGTGCGAAATACATCGACGCTGGGAATCATCAGCGACGTTTACAAAATAAACAGAAGATTCGACGATGCAAAAGAAATCTTGCTGCTGGCGAATGAGAAGAGCCCGCAGAACCGCCGGATCATTTACGCACTGTGCGACCTGACTGTGAAGATGGGACAGGTTGTCGAAGCGGTCGAATATTATAAGGAATTTGTACAGCTTGCTCCGAACGATAACAGCAAGTATATTTTGCTTTACAAAATTTATGAGGCGCAGGATATCAGCCTTGAAGAGCGCATTGCTGTTTTAAAAGAGTACAAGAAGCGGGAATACAGCGAAAAGTGGGCATATGAGCTGGCATTTCTGTATCATCGGGTCGGGCTTGCCACAGAGTGTGTGGAAGAGTGTGACCAGCTGATATTGTGGTTTGGCGAAGGCAAATATGTGCTGAAGGCAATGGAGCTGAAGCGGCTCTATGTGGCGCTGTCACCTGCACAGCAGCAGCTTTATGACCGGCAGTACGGTCGTCAGGCAGAGCCTGAGGAAACACAGAAAAAGCCTGCGGAAGAACAGGCGGCGCAGGGGGAAGACCTTGATTTTGAAGTGAAGCCTATGGATATGGGGCAGTATAATACGATAAATCTGCAGGCGGCACTGGCAGAGAGTATGAAAGAGGTACTCGGCCATGATAAAAAGGAGCAGGAGAGCGCAGCGTTTGATGAGCAGGCGGCAGACCAGCTCAGGCAGGTTTCCGCTGCAGCCCCGACGGCCCTGCAGCATTCCTATGGCGGTGATGATACGGAGTATCAGGAGGATGTGAGCCGTTTCCTGAGAGATTCTGACGATTGGGATGTGCAGGCGACAGGACAGCTTGACACGGATGAAACGGAAAAAGCGGTGTCATCTGCATATGATGGCGTATCTGCGGCGGCGCTGGAAAGCCGCAGGATGGTAATGGCGCAGATGCAGAGAGGAAGCGCGGCAGCGCTTGAGGAGCCTGTGCCCGAGCAGGAGGAACGGGTTGCAGAGCCTGCCATTACAGTTGCGGCAGGGCCCGCCCAAAAGCCCGCCGCCGAGGCAACAGGGAAC
>UQDA01000024.1 GCA_900539715.1 uncultured Lachnospiraceae bacterium
ACAGGAGGAAGTGCCTGCTTCCGGGATTTTAAGTATTATGATGTTGATGAAATCTCATAAAGATAGAACTGCATAAAATAAGTGTCGGAATTTACTCAAATTTTTCCTACTTTGGACATTGGTTTTTACAACGGTATTGTATAGTGAAGCAGAGGAAAAACAAAACATGTTTCAGAGAGGAGAAACGATTATGAGAATTAAGAGTATGATGAAGGGTATGCTTGCTGTTGTAATGGCAATGTCTATGGCAGCATGCTCCGGAGCACCTGCAGCAGACCAGACTTCTTCTGAGTCACCGTCACCGGCACAGACAGAAAGTACAGCAGCAACAGAGCAGGAAACAATCGTAACAGAAGTATCTGCAGAAACGCAGACGCAAGAAGAAACAGCAAAAGCACCGAAATATGTTTTCTGTTTATTGGTGACGGTATGAGCTATCCCCAGTTTCAGGCAGCATCTGACTATCTTGGAGCAATAGCAGATGAAGATTATGTCAAGGCACTTCCGAGCAATAACTATGAAGACCGTGGAGGAGCAGTACTGGACGGATCGGAAGCAGGATACAAGGTTATCTATACACAGGCTGATGCAGAAGCGGTTACGGATGAAGATGGAAGGGTTATTCTGATGGATGAGCATCTGGCAGATTCCGACGATATGGATTATGATATGGATCGTGCAGATGGAGAATGGGCATTATCTGGCTATGTACAAAAGGGTATTGAAGTATTGGATAATGACACCGGATTCTTTATGATGTGTGAAGGTGGAAAGATTGACTGGGCATGTCATGCAAATGATGCCGGCGCAAAGGATAAAACAGAGGATCTTCATAAAATGATAAAGGAGTATAAGTTTGATGAACAAGAATAAGTTTGCGATTACACCACCTATGGGCTGGAACAGCTATGATTATTATGACACTACGGTGAATGAGGAACAGGTAAAAAAGAATGCATAGTATATGGCTATGCATTTGAAGGAATTCGGATACGAGTATATTGTTGCGGACATTGAATGGTATTCCAATGATGCCGGAACAAAACGCAAAGAATTTCAGTACATTCCGTTTGGAGATGACGTAATGGATGAGTTTGGGCGTTTTCAGCCCAGTCCCGGCAGATTTCCGTCATCAGCAGACGGAAGCGGATTTACACACCTGCTTCTTATGTACATGAACTTGGATTAAAATTCGGTATTCATATTATGAGAGGTATCCACGTGCGGCAGCAGAAAAGCATCTTCCTGTTAAAGGAACATTTTTTACCGCAGACATGGTGGCAGATCCGTCCTCAATCTGTGGATGGAATCCGGATATGTATGGAGTGAGAAATACAGAAGCAGGTCAGAGCTATTATGATTCCCTGATAGAGATGTATGCTTCCTGGGGTGTTGATTTTATTAAGTGTGATGATATCTGTGACAGCTTTATATATCGGAATGACAGCTTTTCCGGATGGCATGAAAGCGAAATGTTATACAAGGCTATTCAGAAATCAAACAGGGAAATTGTACTCAGCCTTTCCCCTGGTCCTGCACATATTGACCGTGCGTGGCAGTATTGCAGATATGCAAACATGTGGCGTATCACGGATGATTTCTGGGATAACTGGGAGCTTCTTAAGAATATGTTCTGGAGATGTGAGCTATGGCAGGATCATGTAAAAGAGGGCTGTTTCCCGGATTGCGATATGCTGCCACTCGGCAAGGTCGGTAAAGGCTTTGAGACAGGAGAAAGAGACTGTCTGTTTACCAGGGAAGAGCAGAAGACCATGATGACACTATGGTGTATGTTCCGTTCTCCGCTGATGATTAGTGCCGAGTTTACCAAAATGGATGATTTTACATTGAGTCTTCTCACTAATAAAGAGCTGTTGATGTTACTTTCCGAGGACTTCAGGGGAGAACAGCTGCGAAGATCAGATGGGGAGGCTGATTGGAAAAATACAAGCACAAAAACCGGCATGATTACGGCAGCACTGTTTAATCTCAGTGATACTGATCGGGAGATCTGTTTGAATATGGAAGAGCTGTCGGGATGGGAGCCGGATAAGGATTCCTATGAATTTACCGAGCTGTTGAGTGGTGAGGTTTTACATAGCGGAAAGGAAGCATTAATCGTCGTAGTACCTGTACACGGTACGAAAGTGTTTTCTGTTCGATAGATAATAAAAATTTTATTCAGACCGGTATTGCTGCGGAGTAATACCGGTTATTTTTTTGAATTGTTTATGAAAGTAGGAGCTGCTGGAAAATCCAGTTTTTTCTGCAATAATATCCATTCCCCAGTTGGTTCTTTCAAGAAGCTCCTTTGCCTTATCAATGCGCATGGATGTAATGTAAGCACTAAGAGTCTGGTTAAATTTCTGATGAAATACATAAGATAAATAATCCGGACTCATATGCAGATATTCTGCAATAGAAGAACGGTTCAGATCAGGATCAGATAAATTGGAATAGATATAGATTCGTACACGGAAAATAAAGTCTTCATCCTCTGCCAGCTGATCCTGAGCTGTTTTAGCAGGAGCAATGGATGATATGGAAGCTGCAGACTCTTGATGAGACTGATTTTGCTTAAGTTCTAGTGCGTGCCGGATTTCATCACATAATTGTGTCTTATCTATAGGTTTTAAAACATAGCTGGCACAATGAAGCCTTAACGCCTTCTGGGCATAATCAAAGCGTTGATGGCCGGATAAAATCATACATATTATGGGATATGCATTGGAATAGATCCAGAAAATTAAAGACAGACCAGTTTCCTTAGGCATTTCAATATCTGTAATCAGAATATCTATCGATTCTTTTTCAATAATCCGTTTTGCCTGTTCAGTACTATATGCTTGATAAATACAGTCAAATTCCGTAAAAGATTCAGATATGATTTTCACAATTCCCTGAACAATATAATATTCATCATCGACAATTAAGATATTCATTTACCTGTTACCTCCATTTCGTTTTCACTGTCGGCTGACCGGTACCTTACATAAGGAAAAATAATATCAATCCGGGCTCCTTTTCTCAGTTCATTGGAAAATACAATCGTACTGTTTTCACCTAAGGTAAGACGGAGACGGGATGCAATGTTATAGATCCCGATGCTGTACCCGTTTTTACGTACTTCCGGATGATCAAGAATATGATTATAAATTCTGAGGCTTTTTTCATCAAATCCTGTACCGGAGTCAATATGGGTAATATGGATTTGCGGCTGTGGATTTTCATTTATTAATTCCGCTCTAATTTCGATGGTCAGCATTTCTCCCATGACAATATTGGTCTTAATGGAGTTCTCGGTGAGCATCAGCACAAGTAATGGGAAAACATTTGCATCCTTGATTTGCGGATCAATATCAATGCTGGATGTCAGGCTGTCCGGAAAGCGGAGCTTCGTCATTTCTATATAATTATTGACATAATTTATTTCCTCATATAAAGGTACACAGGTACGATTGGATAAAGTGTACCGGAGATGATCAGACAGGGTATGTATCAGCTTTTCAGATGTTCCAATCTGTGATTTATCCTGAGACAGGACAAATATGGTATTGAGACAATTAATCAGGAAGTGAGGTGCAATCTGGGTTTTCAGATATTGCAGCTGTAAATCCTTTTTGGACAGGCGGTCTTCATAAATACGGATTTTCAGATTTTGTATTTCCGAAACCATTTTATTTATGGTATCGATAATATTCTGTGTTTCTTCAAAGGGATAGCGGGTGGCTATCGAGGTATCAAAATTTCCAGCCTTCAGGGACTGCATGGCAGGCTCCAGCATATGTAATGGGGCATTAAAAAATTTGATCATTACGAGGTATAATCCCAGCGCGGATAAGATAAGACAGGCGGTCAGCAGGATAAAAATGTGGATGACAGGCGACAGCTGTCTGGACAAATATTCATGTGGAATCAGGGCGGTGATATATCCGTCACAGTAAGCTGGCTGTGAGGTAACAACAAGGTATCGCAGCCTTTTGTTATTACGGAGGTAAGTTAGCTGTGTAAGTGATTTCCCGGCATCAAAATTTCTGCCACGGAATTCGCTGTTATTGATTGGGGTTCCCATGCTGTTTACGAACAGATAAGAAGCGTTGATATCTTTTGAGGCAGTAAAATAGGACAGCAGAGTATCAATATTGATCCAGGCACCGGCATAGATATCGTTTTTGCGGATCAGATGGATCAGGAAATAATTGCCACCAGTATGATGGATATTCCACCGGGAATAATCTAGGGTATCAAAGGAGCTGTTTTCGTGGCATTTTCTCATCAGATCGGAAAGATAATCGGAACATACGTAGGCAGGTTGATAGGGTTGTCTGGCATTTCCGTTGATCTGAGGAATATACAGGTCTTTGGAATCAAAATAAAGGAACATGCCACCGATCTGTGATGTCAGATTACTTAAGGAAAGAAAACGTTTTACTTTAATGGTGTATTCATAGGTTTCCCATTCATTATCTGTAATATTGAGATACGAAATTTCCGTGTTTTTTGTACAGATTTCGGATAGAAAAATTATCGTTTTATCCAGATCACGGGATGTCTGTTCGTTATAAAGATCCATAGATCCTTTGATCGTCTGGTACATCTGGTTTTTCATTATGTCAAAATAATAGCAGGAAGATCCCAGGTAAATGACAATAAAGGACGCCACAAGAAAAATTAAGCAATGCCGGTAGATTTTACGGATAGAGGGCATGGATGAACGTGAAAGAAAGGAATAAATCCGCTGTATTGGAAGAAAATTGTGAAATTTTATTTTCATAAAACACCTGCCTTTGGAAAACCCGTTAAGAGGTTATCATATTCATTCTTAATCTAAGAAAATTACAATGAATGCAAAGAAAAGTACATTCTTTTATGCTTAAATTTATTATATAATAACTAATGTAAAAAGTAAAATATTTTTGATTTATCTAATAAACATCTGGAGGGGGAAAATGAAGAACTTGTCTGGGAAAATAGCTATCGATAAAAAGTTTCTTAGCAAAGATATTGTAGATGACAGGATGTTTGGCACATTTATAGAACATCTGGGGAGCATTATCTATGGTGGAATTTATAATCCGGATCATCCAACAGCCAATGAAAACGGATTCCGTAAAGATGCGATTGAACTGGTGAAAGCATTAAGACCTTCTTTGATTCGTTATCCCGGAGGAAACTTTGTATGTGGCTTTTTCTGGGAAGATAGTGTAGGACCGGTGGAACAGCGTCCGGCAAGATTAAATTTGGCATGGCAGCAGCAGGAACCCAATACAGTTGGTCTGGCTGAATTTGAAACCTGGGTAAAGGATGTTGGAGCAGAACTGATGCTGGCAGTTAATCTAAGTACGAGGGGAGCTGTTGATGCAGCCAATCTGGTGGAGTACTGCAATTATCCCAAGGGAAGCTATTATAGTGACCTGCGAATCCGACATGGACACTCGGAAACCTACAATATTCGTTACTGGTGCGTGGGGAATGAGGTAGACGGCCCCTGGAACATTGGTAAAAAAGAGCCGGAGCAATACGGGCGTGATGCGGTGGAAGCCATCAAGGCTATGCGAAGAGTGGACTCAGATACAGAATTTGTTGCAGTTGGTAGCTCGGGAACACAGCTGGATACTTATCTTAAGTGGGACAGACTGGTTCTGGAACAGGTTTATGAGGATTGCGATTATCTGTCCTTACACCGCTATATGGCACAGGGAGAGATTGATGATAATTCGACCTATAATGCAGATGATCCTGGCGATTATCTGGAATTATATAAAAGGTTTGACAGAAACATCAATGAAGTGATTGCAGCATGTGATTATGTGCGTGGTATCAAACGAAGTGAGAAGCAGATGTATTTATCTGTAGATGAGTACAATGTGATTGATTATCCAAGACCGGAATATGATGATGGTCAAAAGCATGATAAGTGGCAGCTTGGAAGCGATCTCCGAACGGTTGGAATGTCACTGGAAGGAACACTTTTATTTGGTTTATCCATGATTACCCTGCTGCAGCATGCTGACCGGATTAAAATTGCCTGCCAGTCTCTTCTTATAAATAACGGAGGAATGGTTATTTGTGAGGATGGGGCAGATGCATGGGTAAATGGAACTTATTACATATTTATGCATTGTTCCCATTACGGACGCGGTAAAGTTTTAATACAGAATACACAGGCAAGTACCTATGATACAACAACCTTTAAGAAGGTATCCGCATGTGAGTCGGTATGTATTTATCACGAGAATACGAAGGAGCTGACAATATTTGTTGTAAACAAAACAGATGAACAGCTGCAGTTTACCATAGATACTGCAAATTTTGGAGAAATGGAGCTGATTGAGCACATTATTCTTACATCGGATAATTTGATGGATGCAAACAGTGAAGAGAATCCACATGTGCTTTCTCCGTTTACCAGGGAGGATGTTACGTTCAAGGACGATTCCCTTGAATGTGCACTTAATAAATTCTCATGGAATGTAATAAGAATAAGGGAGGTATAACAAAATGAGAAAACGACTATTATCATTCATTCTGGGGGCTGCTATGGTTATGACCATGTTAGCGGGCTGCGGAAGCAGCAGTTCTGATTCTGCAACAGCTCCCACAGAAGGAACGGAGTCATCAGACACGACAGATGAAACTACAGTTGCCGGTGCAAGCCTTGCGGAACAGGCCATTGCAGAAAGAAAAGCGGAAGCAGAAAAGACCGGGGTGTACCCTAAAGTTGTATTTGCATTTTACACATGGACCGGAGAACCGGCAGGAACAAAGCGTGTTCAGGAAAAAATTTGTGAATACACCAGGGAAACACTTGGACTTGATGTGGAACTTTTGGTTCAGGATTCTGCGTCTTATGCACAAAATGTTCGTCTGATGCTTTCTTCGGGGGAACAGATTGATATCTTCAATTCCTGTCCTCTTGGATTTACGACTACGGTAAATGATGGTTATTGCTATGATCTGGAAGAGGATGAGCTGATCCAGACTTATGGATCCGGAATTCTTGATACCATTAAAGATACCTATGTCAATGGATGTCGTGTGTCAGGCACGTTATATGGTTTACCGGATATGCGTGATATGGCTGTTTCACCTGCTACGTTCCTGATTGGGCAGGAATATCTGGATGGAATTGGTTATGATTATGAATCACAATATCAGGATGGGGAACAGATTGTTCATTGTGATTTCTCAGATATTACGGATATTTTTGCACAGCTTCATGAGAAATATCCGGATAAGGATGTGTTTGCGCCTGGTGACAACTTAATTAACCAGGGATCCAAGGTTGATCTTTTGGGAAGAGATAATTTTGGTGTATTACTTGATCCGGCAAATAGTCTGACTGTTGAAAACCTGTTTACCAGTGATGTGTTCTATGACAGATGTAAGATGGCATATGACTGGAACAAGGCCGGATACATTTCCCAGGATTCCCTGACTGATGATACTGCCCTTTCTACAAGAATAAAGGCAGGAAGCTGTATGTCCATGATGGCAGGAGGAAAACCAGGTTATAAAACACAGGCAGATGGGGAGATGGGCCGTTCCATGATCCTGTTCCAGTGTGAAGACAATATCATGAAATCTGACTGCATTACCAATATCTGTTGGCATATTAATCAGGGAACCGAGGATCCGGTTGCAGCTATGCAGTTATCAAATGCTATGTATACAGATCCCGTATTATCCAATCTGATCATCTGGGGTGAAGAGGATGTGGATTATGTGGAGACAGAAGATGGACATATCAAGTTTCCTGATGGTGTGGATGCGAACACTGCAGAATATTATCACACCATGAACTGGCTAATGCCCAATCAGTTTATTGCACATATCTGGGAAGGAGATTCACTGGATCTCTGGGATCAGATGGAAGAATTTAATAATAGTGCGCCAACCTCCAAGGCTCTGGGCTTTGCCTTTGATAACAGTGAATATGCAGCAGAATATGCAGCACTTACAAACATTTATGATGAATACATTAAACAGCTTATGTTTGGATTCCTTGATCCGGATGTAGGTATTCCGGAAATGGAAGAAAGGATGGAAGCAGCCGGTTTAAATGAATACATTGCAGCAAAGCAGAAGGCTCTTGATGAGTGGGTAGCAGCAAACGGAGTAGAATAATCACCTGCTGATAAATGTATTGCCTGTAGGAAGGGACGCCAGTTGTCCCTTCTTTTTAAAAAACAACGTAAATCTGTAATAAGAAAATGAGGGATGTGCTGTGAAATCAATGCAGAAGAAAAGAAATCCACAATTAATGTTTAAAAGGTACTTTCCGGTGTACCTGATGGCTCTTCCTGGACTTATATATTTGTTTATAAATAATTATATGCCTCTGCCAGGACTGGTACTTGCATTTAAAAATTATAATGTAAAAAAGGGAATCTGGGGCTCTGACTGGATTGGATTTAAAAACTTCAAATTCCTCTTTGCGACAAAGGATGCATTTGTAATTACCAGAAACACGATCTGCTATAATGTGGCATTTATTATTATTAACACAATAGCAGCCGTTGCCGTAGCAATTATTTTGTCGGAGCTGAGGCATAAGGTGAAGAAGTTTTATCAGTCCATGATTCTGCTTCCCTATATGATTTCCATGGTTATTGTCAGTTACCTTTGCTTTGCATTCCTTTCACCGGAAAATGGATTTTTAAATAATACCGTATTAAAAGCAATGGGAATGCAGCCTATTTCCTGGTATATGGAAAAGAAATACTGGCCATTCATTATTATACTGGTTAACTTATGGAAAACCATTGGTTATAACTGCATCATCTATCTGTCTACGATAGTCGGGTTTGATAAAGGGTATTATGAAGCAGCGGAAATTGACGGTGCCGGAAAGTGGAAACAGATTACCAGTCTAACGATCCCCTTACTGAAGCCCACCATTATTATGATGACACTTCTGTCTGTCGGGAAAATTTTTTACTCGGATTTTGGCCTGTTCTATCAGGTTCCGCAGAACTCAGGAGCTTTGTATGCAGTAACCAATACGATTGATACCTATGTGTATAGAGGATTACTGGAACTGGGTGATATCACGATGTCTGCCGCAGCCGGTCTGTACCAGTCGGTAATTGGATTTGTGCTTGTACTGGTCACAAATCTGATAGTACGAAAGCTTGATCCGGAAAGTGCATTATTCTAGGAGACCAGCTATGAAAAGTCAAGCTTAAATTAGCTGGAAATTAATAAAATCTTTTCGTGGTAAAAATGGGTAACCTTAATAAGGCTCCCTGTGGGCGCTTTTTAACAAATCTATGATGTAGGTATCCAGACCTCTTCTTAATGGAGGTTAAATTCCACGTTGTCAGTCATCATTTTCCAGATGATTCTGACGAGCTTGCCGGCACAGTGCCCAAGGGCATTATAGTGAGTCCGGCCTTCCGCCATCTTGGCTTTATAGTAAGCCTTGAAGGTGGCATTGCTTTTAACAGCATTGTGAGCTGCATTAACAAGTGCATATCTGAGGACTTTAGAGCCACGTTTGGACATTCTGGTTTTCTTAGCCTGAAAGTTTCCTGACTGATAGACAGAAGGATCTAAACCGGCATATGCAAGCAGCTTGTTGGGGCTGGAGAAACGGTGGATATCACCGATTTCGCCAAGTATCATTCCTCCATTGATATATCCGATACCAGGAATGGTCATAATGACAGAATCATTGAATTTCATGATTTCCGTCATTTCAGCTTCAACTCTTTCTAATTGGCTATCGAGTAACTCTATTTGTTGAATTGTGTGAGTTACCTAGATAGAGAACTGTCGCTGGCACCGACAGACTTCTGTGCGAGAACTCTTAACTGCTGAGCCATCTCTTTGTTAAAGCGTCCATGGGAGTTCACTTTGAGAAGATGAGCCAGATGAGTCATATGCATAGAAGCGATAGCTCCCGGTGTTGGCGCTTCTTTTAGAAGCGCATAGACAGATTTTTGATGCAGACCTGATTTGAAGAAATACTGCAATTCAGGGAATATCTCGTCCACGTAAGAAGTCAGCTGAATCTTTAAGCGGGTTCGTTGCTTAATGGTTTTCTGACGGAATCATCCAAGGGCTTTTAAGTCCATCAGATCAAGATCATAAAAGGTCACAAACCTAAGAGGTTCCTGTATCATAAGAGTTTTGCAAATGATGAATGTGTCGACTTTGTCAGTCTTCGTTTTGCGAATGTTGTTCTTACGCATAGTAGAAGTCTTGATGGGGTTCAACACACACACTTTGTAATTCTTAGCAACAAGATATCGAACAAGGTTGTCGCCGTAGTGTGCCGTCGATTCAAGACCAATGATGAGGCTGTCCTTGTCTAGAGGATCTAGCTTGGAAAGCAGCAATTGGAAGCCATCATTGTCATTTGTAAATTTGAACGGCTTGATTAGTTCTTCACCATCAGAAGATATGGCTGAGGCAAAGTGATTGAGTTTGGCAATGTCAATACCTACGTAAATCATGAGGTTGTACCTCCCTTTCTAAAGTCTGATACCGTGATATCCCCCAGCGATTATCATCGTAGACTTGATGGAAATAAATACTCGGATTACTCCGGCAACATCCAGCTATAAACAATTCAGATAAAGGTAGCGGCAATACACTCCTTCGAGTAGTCAAAGCTACAGGGAAAAATCAAAAGTCCACAGTATCTGAATGTATTGAACCACGATATTAAAAGAAAGGAAACATGTGATAATTAACTTCCTAATTATCATACAAGGTTTATATGAGAACAAGACAAGATAGAATATTTCAGATAATTGGTCATGCAATTATGATCCTGCTGTCTCTGTGTGCTGTTGTTCCGTTGATTCTTCTGGTGATTTCTTCTATTACGGACAATGACACTCTGGTGCGTAACGGTTATTCCTTTTTCCCGGAAAAGCTGAGCCTTTATGCATATGAATATATTTTTAAAACAGGAAGCTCGGTGATCCGTGCCTATGGTATTTCTATTGCACTGACTGTGGTGGGAACGATATTAGCACTGGCAATTACAACGTTACTGGCATACGCCATATCGAAGAAGGATCTGCCGGGAAGAGGCCTATTAACATTTTATGTGTTTTTAACCATGCTGTTTAATGGCGGATTGGTTCCTACATATCTGAATTATACGAATACCTTTGGTATTAAAAATACCTTCTGGGCGCTTTTAATCCCAGGACTTGTTACAAATGGATTTTATATTCTGCTGATGAAATCCTATTTTTCAACCAGTATTCCATATGAAATTACGGAAGCGGCAATTATTGATGGAGCAAATGAATATCAGGTATTTGGAAGAGTTGTTGTACCACTGGCAAAGCCGATCATTGCTACTATAGGATTATTCGCAGGGATTGGCTACTGGAATGACTGGCAGAATGGTTATATTTATCTGACAAAGAGAACTGACCTGTATTCCATTCAGAATTTACTGAATCGTATGATTCAGAATATCCAGTATCTGACACAGAACAGTTCAAGCATTAAAAATGCCGATGCAGGTCTGGCAGCAATTCCATCTGTATCAGTCAGAATGGCTATGGCTGTTGTAGGTATTCTTCCGATATTATTAATTTATCCGTTTGTACAAAGTAATTTTGTTAAGGGAATTACTCTTGGGGGAGTAAAGGGATAAATGTAAATGCCAGTTGACGGAGAAGGAGAACTTAAATTATGGCAAAACGATATCATGTAGCAAAATATGGAAATAATAAAAACCCTGGAACAAAGGAGCAGCCATTTCTTACAATACAGAAAGCAGCAGAAGCAGCCCGGCCTGGTGACACCGTGATCATTCATGAGGGCGAATACCGTGAATGGGTAAAACCGCTTATAGGAGGCATTGATAGTAATACAAGGATTACCTATGAAACAGCGGAAGGCGAACATGCTGTTATTAAGGGATCTGAAGTGGCAGATCACTGGGAAAAGTATCGTGGAACCATATGGAAAACTGAAATTCCCAATGAAATATTTGGAGATTATAATCCGTATGAACAGGAAATATTCGGGGATTGGCTGGTAGATCCAAGAAATTACACGATACATACGGGAGATGTTTATCTAGATGGAAAATCCTTTTACGAAGCGGCTGATATGAAAGAACTAGAAAATCCACAGATGCTTTATGCTTCCAGACTGGAAACATGGGCTTGTAGGGAAGAGAAGATCTGGGAGCCGGAGAATACAATATATAAATGGCTGGCGGAGGTTAACGATGATGTAACGATAATTTATGCAAACTTCCATGAAAAAAATCCTCAGGAACACCTGGTCGAGATAAATGTAAGAAAATGCTGCTTTTACCCGGATAAGACCGGTGTGGATTATATTACCGTGCGGGGATTGGAAATGGCACAGGCAGCCACACCATGGGTTCCTCCGACTGCAGATCAGCCGGGACTTTTAGGACCAAACTGGAGTAAGGGATGGATTATAGAGAATAACATCATTCATGACTCCAAATGCAGTGGAATCAGTCTTGGAAAAGAGGCTTCTACAGGAGATAATGATTATAGTAAATGGAAAAGAAAGCCGGGATACCAGTATCAGTTGGAGGCGGTTTTCCGTGCTAAAAAGATTGGATGGAGTAAAGAGAAGATAGGTTCCCATATTGTCAGAAATAATCGTATCTATGATTGTGGACAAAATGGTATTGTTGGTCATTTGGGGTGTATATTCAGTGAAATCTATCATAATGAAATTTATAATATTGCGGTGAAGCATGAGTTTTACGGACATGAAATTGGAGGAATCAAGCTTCATGCAGCAATTGATGTACAGATTCATGATAACTACATTCATCATTGCAGTCTGGGAACATGGCTTGACTGGCAGGCACAGGGGACAAGGGTAAGTAGAAATATATATGTGGAAAATAACCGGGATTTATTTGTTGAGGTATCTCATGGGCCGTATATTGTGGATAACAATATTTTTGCTTCTCCGTATAATCTGGATATTGCCTCTTCCGGAGGGGCCTATATTCATAATCTCTGCTGCGGACTTATGAGAATATATACCGTCATGAACCGTTCTACACCGTATCATCTTGCACATTCTACGGATGTACTGGGAACTTCTCCGATTTATGGAGGAGATGACCGGTTTTTACAGAATATTTTTGTGGGAGGTGGGGAAGAGGAACATTATGGTACAGATTCCTATAATGGCTATCCGGCTTCCTTTGAAGAATATCTGCAGCGTATACGGGATAAAGGTCCCGGAGATGTGGAAATTTATGAGCAGATCCGGCAGCCTGCAATGATTCGTGGAAATGTATATCTGAAGGGTGCAAAGCCCTGTGACACGGAAAAGATTTATATGGAGGATCAGATGGATCCGCAGGTAATGATCGAAGAAGACGGACAGGAAATTTATTTAAAAATGTGCCTTCCTTCTGGATGTATGGAATTAGAGACCGGAATCATTGACTCTAGGGAACTTGGAAGAGCGAGAACACCGGAAGCAGTTTTTGAGTCTCCGGACGGAACGCCAGTTTTGTTTTTGACTGATCTTTCGGGGAAGGAAAGAGGAGAGCATCCTCTACCGGGGCCGGTGGATGGACTGGTGCCTGGTAAACTGAATATGATAAAGATCTGGGAAAGAAATTACTGATAAAAATCCTCTCATGTCGTGTTTTATGAATTATGGCATGAGAGGATTCTGGTATTTGATTGTGTGATTAATCAGGCTTGCTCGATAGGACTATAATTAATTTTCACATGAATGTCCTGATTATAGTTGCCAAAATTTTTACCATAAATCGTCAGTCCACCGACATTTGCAGAATCCTCATTAACGGCAAGACGAAATTTAATGGTATCATGATCACCCAGATTTAACTGGTGGATATTTACATCAAGAATCTGCAACCCATCAATATAAGTTCCTTTACTGTTAATAACAAGGAGCTTTAGCAGCTCATGCTGATTCCAGTTGGGATTCCCCCATTTCGGCGTGAAAATACCCTTTGTTTCTCCAAAGTCACCTGGGCTTGTCCATATTCCCACAAACACGTCATTCAGATAAAAGGAAATATCAGAAGGCCACATCTCATTAATTCCATGAGCCTCACTGGATAATTCAGCAGAGACAGTAATCTCACGATTTTTTAACGGTGTGGGATGAAATTAGGGATCATATACTCAATATAACCTTTAGTAAACCACAGAATATCGGCATCGTATCGGTCAGGATGTGCAAAATATCTGGAATCATCCACCTCACCGATAATCTTTGAAGAGGAAGCGAGTCCACAGGTAGGATAGACTTCATAATTGGTATAATGTCCGATTTTAATTTCTGTCACGTAAGTATTCTGAGGTTCTTTTTCCAACTCAAGATTAATGAGTATTTTGTCAAGATGTACGGAGTAGATTTTCTGGTTGCCATGTCCCTCTGATTCATTCGATATATGAATAATTCCACATTTCTCCAGCTTTTTGATATGGCTTGTTAAGGCTCCGTTTGTAATATTCAGTTTGCTTGCTAGCTCGTTCATATTCATGGCCCAATGTCATTTAGTTAGTGTTGTGCATCTAAAATGGTTAGATTTCTAATTAGGGGTCTAACCATTTTTTATAAAATGGTTGACAAATACACTAAAATGTGCGGTCGCTCTCGCTATTAAGATGTTTTTAAGAATTTGGCAAATGAATATTGAAATCCTGCGTATTTCTGTCTGTTACAATTGATACAAGACAGAAATATTTGTCCGTGTTTGCAGCATGCGGCAGATAAAAGGAAAAGAGGCAAGGGATGAGCAGGAGAAAAACGACAGAACAAAGAAGAGGAAAGAAAAGAAAACACGGGACTCGGCTGTTTTTTACGGCGGTAATGATCGGCGCGATAGCGGTCGGAGGGATGGTGTGGCGCGCGGAGCGCAAACCGGAAAAGGCTGTTCCGAATATACAGCAAAGAGAAAACATCGATGAAGCCGCGGGAAATACCGGAAATCCTGCGGAAAGCGCCGACTGGAATCTGACGCTGGTCAATCGCAGTAATCCGGTACCGGAAAATTGGGAGGTCGAGCTGGTAGAGGTAGAGGGCGGAGAGCGCGTGGATAAACGGATTTATGATCCGCTGATGAAAATGCTGAATGACGCGAAACAGGCGAATCAGGGACAGCTTCCGGCAGTGGTATCGGGATATCGGACATCCGAAAATCAGCAGAGTCTTTATGAGGAAAAGATAAAAAAGTACAGATGGGAAGGCTATTCTGAGAAAAAGGCAAAGGAGCTTGCCGCTCAATGGGTCGCCCTGCCGGGGTACAGCGAGCATCAGCTCGGGATAGCGGTGGATATCAACGGGGCTGTATACGACCTTTATCTGTGGCTGCAGGAAAACAGCTATCGGTATGGCTTTATCTTCCGCTATCCGGGAGAAAAAACAGAGATAACAGGAACCGCAGAGGAGGTATGGCATTACCGGTATGTGGGGGAGGAAGCCGCGCACAGGATGTATGAGCAGGGCGTTTGTCTGGAGGAATATATAGAGGGGAAATAATTGTTTATAAGGGACCTTGAGGGTCCTTTTTTATTTGAGATTCTATTAGTTTATCAAACTTTTCTTATCAATATAAAAGATTATGATAGAACGTTTAGGAGTGGAGGCATTGTTCAGCGCGAGTAGCTACCTGTGTTATTTGTAATTTCATATATAAAAATAATGCGAGTATAGATAATTTTTACGAATAATTTACTGCGAGTAGATAGTAGTGGTGAAAAGCACATTGTAAAATGAACAATGTTCTTACAATGGAATATGAAATAGAATAAAGAAGGAGAACTACGGGATGAAGAAAAGATTTCAATTGCTGGCAGGTATGTTGGCATTGACGGTAACAATGGCAGGATGCGGTAGCACGGAAGGGACAGGGGTTGAAACTGGAAGTAATACGAATGCGTCTGTAGCATCTGCGACAGAGGTGGATAGCAATCGAAAAGAAGCAGAAGAAACTAAGGAATTAGAGGAATTAAAGATTGGTTTAGCTGCACTTCCTACACAGCTTGATCCGGATCGTTCTATTGGAATTGCAAGTATTAAACTATTTTATAATATTTTTGATACCCTTCTTTTTACGGATAAAGAAGGTAATATTTGTGGACAGCTTGCGGAGAGCTGGGAATGGATCGATGATAAAACGTTGAATGTGAAGCTTAGAGAGGGAATTACATTTCAGAATGGTGAGAAATGTACTTCTGAAGATGTAAAGTACACATTTGACAGAATATTAAGCGGGTATGGTGATGGAACAATCGCAGTTCTTTACGAGACTTTGGACTCTGTAGAAATTATTGATGATTTAACTACACAGTTTAAGCTTAACAGACCAGATGCAGCTTTTGAGCAGAGACTTGGATCTATCTGGGGAGCAAGTATTGTGCCTAAGGATTATACGACAGAAATCGGAGATGAGGCTTTCCAGACGGCACCCATTGGAACAGGACCTTATAAATTAACACAATATTCTCCGGAAAAGTATGTATTGGAGCGATATGATGGTTTTTGGGGTGACGCACCGGCAGCTCGTAAGATTGAGTTTATTGCATATCCGGAAGCATCAGCCAGAATGACTGCTTTGATTACAGGGGAAGTAGATATTATAAATGATGTTCCAGGTGATGCTGTTGAAACCATTCAAAGTCAGGATGGATTGAATGTAGTAGGTACTCCGATCAAGAATATTCATATTTATACGTTCAATACTAAAGATGAAAGCAGCATCATGTCAAATCAGAGTTTTCGTCGGGCAGTCACTATGGCAATTGATCGTCAGACTTTAGTGGATACACTGTGGACTGATTATGCAAAGGTGCCAAACGGACATCAGTTTGAGAGTTATGGTGATTTATATATTGAAGATTATCCCGGAGTTCAATATGATCCTGAAAAGGCACTTCAGCTTGTAAAAGAGTCTGGTTATGATGGAAAAGAAGTTATTACGATTGAAATGAATGATGGATATTATACCAATGGTAATCAAGCGGGAGAAGCTATTGTAGGAATGCTGGCAGATGTTGGAATTCAGGCAGAAGTGGCTTATGTAGACAAATTTAGTTTTCAGGCAGATATCAGAGCATGGTCTTCAGCGTCTCGTTTTGATAATCCTTTAGGGGCATTATGGCTGCTTTTTGGTACGGGTTCAAGTCCTGCTAATGAGGAAAAGGGAAATTGGATACCTACGGAAGAATTTGTTGAGGCTGGAAATACGTTGATAAGCAGCAATGATCTGGAAGAACAGAGGGAGGCGGCGCGTACATTGCTGGAAGTTTTTGATACCTATTGTCCGGGAACATATCTTTATCAAGCAGAAGACTTGTATGGAATAAGAGATGGCCTTGATTGGGATATGACATATTGTGAGAATCAGATCATGCCGTTCCGTGCAGATGATTTAAAGGTAACTGAGTAATAGACGTAGAAAGGTAAGGTAGTATTTTTGAGTCAGAATAGCAGGAACGTAATGGAGCCAGACGAAAGTCTGGTCCCATTATTAGAAATAAAAAATTTGAAACATTATTATGATGTCGGCACCAGAATAGTGCCAGCAGTGGATGGGGTTGATCTTAGTCTTTTTAAAGGTGAAATTGTTGGAATTGTAGGGGAATCTGGATGTGGTAAAAGTACTGTTGTAAGAAGTTTGATGGGGCTGGTCGATTCTGCTTGTGCAAAGCGCGTGTCAGGAGAGGCTATTTTTGAAGGTGATGATCTTTTCAAAATGAGTGAAAAGAAAATTTGTAAGATACGGGGAAAAAAGATAGCCATGATTTTCCAAAATCCGCTTTCAGCATTGGATCCGGTTTATACAGTAGGGGAGCAGATTATGGAGATGCTGCTTCTTCATGAGCCTATTAACAAAAAAGAGGCAAGGATAAAAGCAATAGAATTATTGAAACAGGTAAATATTCCCTCACCAGAACTGCGAATTGATCAGTACCCACATGAGCTATCAGGGGGCATGCAGCAGAGAGTTATGATCGCGATAGCGTTGGCGTGCAGTCCGGATATTTTGATAGCAGATGAGCCGACCACGGCTTTAGATGTTACGATTCAAGCTCAAATTTTGGCCCTTATAAAGGAACTAAGAGATAGACTGGGAGTGGCTGTTATTTTGATTACACACAATATGGGCGTGGTAGCTGCGATTTGTGACAGAATGTTGGTTATGTATGGAGGCGTAGTAGTAGAGGAAGGATTTTGTAAAGATATATTTCTTTCACCAGGACATCCTTATACGCAGGGATTGTTGGCAGCAATTCCTAGCATTGATGAAGATAAAGAAGAACTTTATGCTATTCCCGGTCAGGTGCCAAATCTGGAACCACCGGTAGGAAAGTGTCGGTTTGCAGGACGTTGTCAATTTGCTCAGGAAAAGTGTATTCAGGAAGAGCCTGAACTTATCAGAGAAGGTGATCGAGCTTGCCGCTGTCTCAAATGGCAGATAGAACAGAAGCTGAAAAGGGGGATGTAGTCCTTATATATGAATAAAGCAATTTTAGAAGTAAAGAATCTGCAGAAAGACTATGTTGTAAATAAAGGCTGGATTATGAGACATGAAATCGGACGAGTTCATGCGGTCGATCAAGTATCTTTTAAAGTCTATGATGGAGAAACACTTGGAGTTATAGGTGAATCGGGGTGTGGGAAAACAACGCTTTCCCGTGTGATTATGGGGCTTGAAGACGCATCTGACGGTGAGGTGCGTTTTGAGGGGAAGCTGGTCAGTAAAAAAATGCCTTCGGAAATGAGAAAAAATATTCAAATGATATTTCAAGATCCGTACTCGTCTTTGGATCCCCGAATGTCGGTAAGACGTATTATAGAGGAGCCGTTGCGGATTCACACACATTTGACTGAGAAGGAAAAGCAAAAAATTATTTTACCGGTTTTACAGCAGGTAGGAATGAATGAGACTGTGCTGGATAAATATCCGCATGAATTTTCGGGTGGACAAAGGCAGAGACTGGGAATTGCAAGAGCGTTGGTGACAAAACCCAAATTACTTATTTGTGATGAGCCGGTGTCTGCTCTGGATGTATCAATTCAGGCACAAATTTTAAATTTGTTTAAGCGACTACAGAAAGAGAATAATCTTACTTATTTGTTCGTTTCACATGATATGAGTGTGATAAGGCATATCAGTGATAGAATATTAGTTATGTATTTAGGGCAGGCGATGGAACTTGCAGATAAAAAAACGTTATTTGAAAAACCAGCTCATCCATATACAAAAGCACTTATGGAGGCAGTACCTGTGCCAAACCCGATGAAAGAAGATCAGTGTAAAATTTTGGAAGGTGAGATTCCTAGTCCTATCAATGTACCGGATGGATGCCCTTTTTATACGAGATGTAAAGAAGCTGGGGCAAGATGTAAAATTAAAAAACCAGATTTTGTAAAAATAGAAGAAGGACATTCCGTTGCCTGTCATCTCTATTCAAAGGAGGGCATTTCATGAAACGATATATGGTAATGAGAGTATTAAAGGCGATATTTACCATATGGGCTGTATACACATTGGTATTTGTTCTGACACGTGTAACCGGGGATCCGATAGAGTGGCTCACATTGGCAGGGGCCAGTGATTCTGCCAAAGAAATATTAAGAAATAATTTGGGCTTGGACCTTCCGTTATGGCAGCAGTATGTGAAATCATTTTTGGGACTTTTTACTGGTGACACAGGGATGAGCTACTATTATGCGCGTTCTGTTTCGGACTTATTTGCTGAGAGGATAGGACCTACATTATCGCTGGGAATCATAGTGATGTTCATTACCGTAATTTTAGGGATACCGCTAGGGGTGATTGCAGCTGCAAAACATAATTCCATTTTGGATCGCGCAGTTATGAGTACTGCAATTATTGGAAGTACAGTTCCTAATTTTATTCTGGGTATTTTATTGATTTTTATCTTTTCATTGAAGTTGAGAATGCTTCCGAGCGGTGGAATAGGTACGGTGCAACATTTTGTATTGCCGGTAGTAGCATTGTCTGTGGGACCTGTCGCAAGTGTAGCCAGACTGACTAGAAGTTCTTTATTGGATGTGATCAATCAGGATTATTTGGACTGCGCTCGTGCAAAGGGGATGCGTGAGTGGAGAGTTATTATTAAACATGGTTTACGAAATGCGTTGATTTCGGTTATTACGATTTTAGGAACTCAGTTGAGCGCGTTGATAGGAGGTTCTGTGGTAGTGGAAACTGTTTTTGCATGGCCTGGAATAGGGACGTTGATTGTGAGCAGTGCACAGCAGAGAGATTTTCCGGTAGTAATGTTTGGAGTCCTGGTGATTGCAGCATCGGTTGCATTTATCAATTTATTGGTGGATTTATCTTATGGATTGCTGGATCCGCGCATTAGAGAGAATTGAACATAGGAGAGAATGCACATGAGAAGAAATAGCTTATTTAAGAAAAAATGGAGTATACCGCCGGGCATTCTTTTTCTTATGATTACATTGGTGATCATAGTGGCATCAGCGCTGTTGGCTCCTATAATCGTACCGGTAGATTTGGCGGCGACTGATTTGGGGAGTAGATTGCGCCCCCCTGCTTTTTTAGAACATGGTTCAGGTTTTCTGTTAGGTACGGATAATTTGGGGAGAGACGTTGCAGTGCGGCTTTTGTATGCGACACGTTCTACGATAATGATTTCCTTTACGGGTATGATTATTGCTACGGTTATTGGTACAGCATTAGGCGTAATAGCCGGTTTATGTGGTGGGAAAGTTGATGCAATAATTTCCTTTTTTACAGATGTCAGATTGTCTGTACCAACTACATTCATAGGAATCATTTTTGCATGTATTATGGGAGCTAACCCGGGGACTACAGTATTAGTGATTGCAATTACGGGGTGGTCATCTTTTAGCAGATTGGTCAGGAGCCAAATTTTTCAATTAAGAAATGCAAAATTTATAGAGGCAAGCCGAGCTATGGGGGCAGGTGGGATAAGAATAGTTTTGGAACATATACTGGTTAATATAGCCTCCCCATTAATCGTACAGTCGACGATGGAGTTGAGTGCTTTTATACTGTTGGAAAGCACATTATCATTTTTAGGACTTGGTATTCAGCCTCCCGGAACATCATTGGGAGTGATGGTTAGTAATGGAAGGGATTACATGCTAACTCATTGGTGGCTTGCAGTAGCGCCGAGTGTAGTGATTGTTGTTTTGATTCTGCAAATTTCGTTGATAGGAGATTGGTTGCGGGACAAACTGGATCCGAAGTTAAAATATGGAAAAAAATGAGTGAAAAGAGAGAGGAATAAGAATATGATACAAAAAAAGTATTGTGCCCACCGTGGATTTAATGCTGTAGCACCAGAGAATACTTTACCGGCTTTTGCAGAAGCAGTTGCATTGGGAGCAGATGAAATTGAATTTGATATATGGCCTACAAAGGATGGCAGATTAATCGTATGTCACGATCCTAAAATTGATCGCACTACCAACGGGGTGGGAAATATCTGTGATATGACTTTGGATGAGATACGGTGTTTTGATGCAGGAATTAAATTCAGTGAAGAATATTCGGGTGTAAGGCTTCCTTTATTCGAAGAAGTCCTGCAGCAATTTGCCGGTAAAGTCGTTATGAATATTCATATCAAATCATTGGGAAAAACAATGATAAAGGATAGTGGTATGGATGATAGAGCGCATAGATTAGTGAAAATATACATAGAAAATACCCCTCTTTCTATGCCATTACCAGAATACGAAGAGGAAGTGATTCCGATTTTTGAAGAGATTCCATGCGAGCCTTATGATGAAAAAATATTTGCAGAGATTCTTCGGGTGATTGACCAATATCAATGTAGGGATACTGTGTATATAACGGGTGAAAAGGATGTATTGCAGACAGCTTTTAGAATGGCACCTGACATAAAAAGATGCTGTTTGGAAGGACATATGAATTATAGTATTGTAGAAAATGCTATTAAATATAAGTGCAGCAGGGTGCAGTTTTGCAAGTTGTTTTTAACTAGAGAGATGATTGAAAGGGCACATGCAAGTGGAATGTTATGTAATTTATTTTGGAGTGATGATTTAGAAGAGGCAAATGCTTTTTTTGATATGGGAATTGATGTGATTCTTACAAATCATTATCTAAAGATTGCAAGAAGATAGTTAAAGGAAGAGTTTGTTCCTTTTAAGTGAAATATTTGATTGTGCAGTGAAAAATTAGAAGGGGATGTATATCGTAAATATAGAAAGACTATGTGCATTTATTGGCAAAGTGGAGCGGTAGTCATAAACTGGTATTATCATAGTAATAATTTATGGCGTTCGCATTTTACTTTCCATTGAGTTGGAAAATATTTTTAGGAATAATTGGATTTGACGGCTGGAATATAGGAGATAGCGGTCAAGTTAATAATGTCTGGCAACGTGAAAAGTATTGATATGTAATGTCTGTTTCATATGATAATACTTCTCCTCTTGCACAATCTCTCTCATCGCATTATGATAAAGAAAGCGGGCGCATGGCACCATGCGCCCGCTTTTAAAAGAATATCGACAGTTTGACGACAGGAGAACAGGAATGGACATTATCAACAGATTAAAAGACGAGCTTTCCGTACAGCGCTGGCAGGTTGAGGCGGCGGTGAAGCTGATCGACGAGGGAAATACGATTCCGTTTATTTCCCGATATAGAAAGGAAGCGACAGGTGCGCTGAACGATGAGGTACTCAGAAATCTCCATGAGCGTCTGGTATATCTGCGCAATCTGGAAGAAAAAAAGGAGTCGGTACTGGCGAGCATCGAGGAACAGGGAAGCCTGACGGACGAGCTGCGCGAAAAGATACTGGCTGCGGAAACGCTTGTGGTTGTGGAGGATCTTTATCGTCCTTACCGTCCGAAGAGAAAAACACGTGCGAGCGTTGCAAAGGAAAAGGGGCTGTGCGGTCTGGCGGAGCTTATCCTGGCGCAGGAGCTGTCAGGAAGTCTGGAAGAGGAAGCGGCAAAATATATCAGTGAGGAAAAAGGTGTTGCAGATGTAAAGGAAGCATTGCAGGGTGCAAAGGATATCATCGCAGAGAGCATTTCAGACGAGGCAGACCATCGTATCTATATCCGAAAGCTGACAATGGAAGAAGGGAAGCTTTCCAGTACGGCAAAAGATGAAAAGGCGCAGAGCGTATATGAAACATATTATCAATACGAAGAACCTCTGAAAAAAGTGGCGGGACACAGGGTGCTTGCATTAAACAGAGGCGAAGCGGAGAAGTTTTTGACTGTGAAGGTGGAAGCACCGGAGGAACGTATCCTGCGTTATCTGGAAAAAAAGGTGATCGTGCGGGATAACCCTATGACAAATGAGGTGTTAAAGGATGTTGTAGAAGACAGTTACAGTCGTCTCATTGCCCCTGCGATAGAGCGCGAGATACGAAATGAACTGACGGAAAAGGCGGAAGAGGGCGCAATCAGTGTATTTGGCAAAAACCTGCAGCAGCTTCTGATGCAGCCTCCGATCGCAGGGCGGGTTGTCCTTGGGTGGGATCCGGCATTCAGGACAGGATGTAAGCTGGCAGTCGTGGATGCTACCGGAAAAGTGTTGGATACAAAAGTAATTTATCCGACTGCACCTCAAAATAAGGTGGAAGAGTCCAAAAAGGAGTTAAAGCGTCTGATTGACAAATATGATATTTCTCTCATTTCTGTTGGAAACGGAACGGCGTCCCGTGAATCCGAGCAGGTTATCGTAGAGCTGATAAAGGAGCTGAAAAAGCCGGTACAGTATGTGATAGTAAATGAGGCGGGCGCTTCTGTTTATTCGGCGAGCAAGCTGGCGACAGAGGAATTCCCGAACTTTGACGTGGGGCAGAGAAGCGCCGCTTCCATTGCGCGTCGTCTGCAGGATCCGCTGGCAGAATTGGTAAAGATAGATCCGAAATCGATCGGAGTCGGTCAGTATCAGCATGATATGAATCAGAAAAAGCTGGGCGAGGCGCTGGGAGGCGTCGTGGAGGACTGTGTAAACCGTGTCGGAGTGGACTTAAATACCGCATCGGCGCCTCTTCTGGAATATATTTCAGGCGTTTCTAAGGCGGTTGCTAAAAATATCGTGGATTACAGGGAAGAAAACGGCAGATTTACAAATCGGCGGCAGCTTTTGAAGGTACCGAAATTAGGACCCAAGGCCTTTGAGCAGTGCGCCGGATTTCTCCGGATTTCAGATGGGGACAATCCGTTGGATGCCACGAGTGTCCATCCCGAATCTTATCCTGCGACGATGGAGCTTTTAAAGAAGCTGGAGCTTACGATGGAGGATGTACGCGCTCTGCAGGCAGAGAGCAGGAATGCTGCGCGCGTAGGTGTTTCCGCAAACAGCAGCGACAGTCAGAGGGCAGGAGCTGCGAAAGCATCCGGCAGGAATAACCGTAAAGGAAACGGCAATTTCCAGATACGCAACACGAATACCGCTATGGGGCAGGCTCTGGCAGCAGCGCTCGGAAGCCTGAACGCACAGGATTCCGGAAGATCAGGGAATGCGGCGGCAGATAAAAACAACGGCATTGCGGCAAAGGGACAGGAGTTCCCGAAGACAGCCCAAACCGGCGTTTTGGAGCGCCGCATCAGGGATACAAAAAAGCTGGCGGAGGAGCTGGGGATCGGCGAGATGACACTGACAGATATTTTAAAAGAGCTGGAAAAGCCGGCGCGAGATCCCAGAGAGGATATGCCTCGTCCTATCCTGCGCAGTGACGTATTGGAAATGAAGGATCTGAAGCCGGGCATGATCTTAAAAGGAACAGTTCGGAACGTGATAGATTTCGGTGTGTTTGTGGATATCGGAGTACATCAGGACGGCCTTGTTCACATTTCCCAGATTACGGACCGTTTTATCAAGCATCCGCTGGAGGCGGTGAGCGTCGGGGATATTGTGGACGTTAAAGTGCTGGACGTAGATGTGCCCAAAAAGCGTATCAGCCTGACAATGCGTTTGGGACAGGATAGAAAATAACGGGGAATATGTCGGGAAACGGGGAGATTACAAATGAGATTTGTCGTGGATGCATCCGAAAAAAAGGAGCCTTTGGGCGATTTGTACGGGATTTTTTTTGAAGATTTAAATCATGCGGCAGACGGAGGGCTGTATGCGGAGCTTATACAAAACCGTGCCTTTGAGTTTGATCCGGTGGATAATCCTGCCTATACGCATTTGACCGGGTGGGAGATTTTGGGGACAGAGGAGGAAATGAAAGCCATGGTGCTTACCGGCGGCTCCGTCAGCTCAAAAAATCCCCACTATCTGGTGCTGGATGTGCGGATGGAGGGCAGAGGCGCCGGGATAAGAAATTGTGGATATCATGATGGAATCGTGTTTGAGGCAGGAAATTCATACCGGTTCTCCTGCTGGGCAAAGCGGGAGCAGGACCGGGAAGCGCCGCTTTCGGTGTCGCTGCAGGATGAGAACGGCAAAGTGCTGGATAAAAAAGAAATTATTTTGTCAAAGGACTGGAAAAAATACGAGACGGTATTTACTCCGGAAACCGGTACGAAGGCAGGAAGCCTGACACTGATACCGGAGGGACGGGGCAGGGTATATCTGGATTTTGTGTCGTTGTTTCCGGTCGATACTTACCGGAACCGCCCAAACGGGATGCGGCGCAGGCTGGCAGAGCTTTTGGAAGCGATGCATCCGAAATTCATGCGTTTCCCGGGAGGTTGTCTGGTGCACGACGGCGCATTGGATCCGGACGCGAGAGATGCCCAGTACCGTTGGAAAAATACGGTTGGCCCGATAGAGGAGCGCCCTGCCCGGCGCAGCAACTGGGGGTATCATCAGACGTTGGGACTGGGGTTTTATGAATATTTTCAGCTGTGTGAGGATATCGGAGCAAAACCGCTTCCTGTGATATCGCCGGGATATGACCCTCATCACGGGAGGGCGGCAGAGCCGGATGAAATGCAGTATTTTATCGATGAAGCCCTGGATCTGATAGAATTTGCCAATGGAGAGCCTTCTACGAAATGGGGAGGTCTGCGTGCAGAGCTGGGGCATCCGGAGCCGTTTGGGATGGAATATCTTGGAATCGGCAATGAGGAAGTGGGAGAGGGATTTTTTGAACGCTATAAGATAGTAGCCGATGCAGTACGCGCCCGATACCCGGAAATAAAGCTGATTGGGACGGCAAGCCCCTTTGCCGCGGGAGGCGAATATGAGCGGGGCTGGCGTCATGCGAGGGAGGACGGCGCAGATTTTGTGGACGAGCATTATTACATGACGCCGGAGTGGTTCCTGGCGAATCATCACCGTTATGATGCGTTTCCGGCAGATGGCCCTAAGGTATTCCTTGGCGAGTACGCTTCGTGGGGAAATACATGGTATAATGCGCTTTGTGAGGCATCCTATATGCTCGGTCTGGAACGCAATGCAAAAGCGGTGGGGCTTTCCTGTTATGCGCCGCTGTTTGCCAATGCGGATTATGTGAACTGGAAACCGGATATGATATGGTTTGATAAGGAAAAAAGCTTTGGGACGGCAAATTATCATGTACAGAAGCTTTTCATGGAAAATCAGGGAGAATACAGGCTGGATACGCGTCTGGAGGGAGCGCTGGAAGCGGTATGTCTGACGGAGGAGCCGGAAACACTCGGCGGAAGCCTGCGCCTGTCATCGGACGAGGCGGCGGTGCGCTACAGCCATATCAGGCTGGTTGATGAAGAGAGCGGCAGGGAGACGGTATTTGAAGATACAGAGATTTGTGCGGGAAAGGAAATCGTCCTGTCCGGGACAGGAGCATCGAGCTATCGGCTGAAGTGTTGTGCAAAGGAGCTGGAGGGATATAAGGGATTTCGCATTTATTTCGGCGAAAAAACAGGGCAGGACAGGCTTTGCTGGAGCATAGGAGGCTGGCAGAATCAGGATACTTCGGTTTTTGAAACGATATCCGGAAGAAATTCTGAATTGAGCCAGTATCAGATGAATGTGGAACGCGGCAGGGAATATGAGCTGGAACTTTGCGTGGATAACAGACGTGTCCGGACCTTTATCGATGGAAAGCTGTTCCACGATATCGAGGTAAAACCGGTTTTGGCAGAACCACTGTATACAGGGGCGTCTCTTTGTGAAAACGGGGACGTTATCATAAAGGCGGTAAATGTTCTGGAACAGCCGCAGAAGGTGCTGCTCGATATCAGAGGCATGAAAAAGAGAGAGGCGCTTCGGGCGAAGGTAGAGGAAATGTCCGGCTGGGAAAAAGATGCTGAAAACAGCTTTTCAGAACCGGACAGGATTGTTCCGGAGGAGAAAATGTGCCTGTTGAACGGCAGTGAAACGGAGTGGACTTTTGCAGCGCAGTCGGTGACGTTTATCAGAATTTTTGGAGGAGAATGAAACAATGGCGGGATATTTGTTTGTGCACTTTACAGGTGAGGAAAAAGACGGGGAGCAGGTTTATTTTTCGGTCAGCAAAGACGGGCTGTCCTGGGAGGACTTAAATGGTCTTTCTCCGGTGCTGCGTTCAGGACTTGGGGAAAAGGGCGTGCGTGACCCGTTCTGTGTGCGGGATGAAAAGAATGGGAAATTTTATCTGATTGCAACGGATCTTCGGATAGAAGCCGGAAAGGGATGGGACAGGGCTGTTCATGAAGGCAGCAGGGATCTTATCGTATGGGAGTCGGAGAATCTGGTTTCGTGGTCAAAAGAGCGCAGTGTGACCGTTGGAATTGAAGGGGCGGGCTGTGTATGGGCGCCTGAATGTGTTTATGATGAACAAAAAGAGGCATTCTTTGTATTCTGGGCATCTAATGTAAAGAAGCCGGGAGAGAAAGCGGGAAAGCACAGGATTTTTGGTTCCTATACACAGGATTTTAAGATTTTTTCACCGGCACAGATATATCTTGAAAAAGATTGCGACGTGATTGATACGACGATGATTTTTGCGGACGGATACTGGTATCGTTTTTCAAAGGATGAGACGACAAAACGGCTTTGTATGGAACGTTCTCCGGAGCTCAACGGCGTGTTTGAGGAAGTAAAGAGCCCGGTGCTGGAAGCTCTTTTTGGTGTGGAAGGTCCGGAGATATACCGTCTGCCGGACGGAAGATACTGCCTGATAGCGGACAGGTTTGCCGAAGGGAAAGGATATCTGCCGCTTGTGTGTAAAGACCTTGCCTCGGGAGTATTTGAAATTCTGCCGGAAGACGGATACAATCTGGGGACTCTGAAAAAGCGGCACGGAGGTGTTATGGAAATTACCGATAAGGAATATGAGCGCCTGAAAGCGGTATTTTCAAAAACTACTTGAAATTGTGACCGTGGCGTATTACAATACTAAACGTAGCAGTAATGTAATTTTATTTTAATAAGGTAAAAGTTCTTCAGGGTCGGGTGAAAGTCCCAATCGGTGGTATAGCCCACGAGCCTGCGTCAGCTTAAGCTGGCGGGGCATGATCCGGTGATCCTTCCGCAGGATGCGGGGAAATTCCGGAGCCGACAGTAAAGTCTGGATGGAAGAAGACGAAGATATGTCTGCGGGCAGCTTGAGAAGCGCCCGTGCAACTGTGCAAAACGGACAAAAGAGCGTATGAAAGCCCTGGAAGAATATTCTTCCGGGGCTTTTTTCTTCGATAAGAGAGTTATTTTTCCGGCGAAGGAAAAACACATTTATATGTGTGGTGACGTATATTTTTTCGGCTTGCATGAAAGGACATTCCAGTGGAACTTTTCCTTCGCAAAGCGAAAGGAGTTTGACAAATGGAACAAACGTTATGGCAGACGGTATCGGAGAATATCGTATTTGTGGTGCAGTTTTTACTGCTGGTGGCGGCAATGTTTCTTGGCGCATACGGAGTTGAGAAAGCTGTCAAGAAAAAAACAGGAGATACGGAAAGGGTGCTGGCAACGAGAAAGGTTGTGGTAATAGGCGTGTTTTCGGCGATTGCGGCGATATTGATGGTGCTGGAATTCCCTGTGCCCTTTGCGCCGGCATTTTACGGGCTGGATTTTTCAGAGCTTCCGGCGCTGATAGGGGCGTTCGCTTATGGACCGGTAGCGGGCGTGATGATAGAGTTTTGCAAAATACTCATCAAGCTGGTGATGAAGCCTTCTTCCACGGCGTTCGTGGGTGAACTGGCAAATTTTGCGGTAGGATGTGCGCTGATACTGCCGGCTTCCTTTTTCTATCTGGCAAAGAAAAACAGAAAGCATGCGATTATCGGCACGGTCATCGGGACGCTTGTAATGACGGTATTCGGGTCATTTTTCAATGCGGTATATCTGCTGCCGAAATTTTCTGAGCTGTACGGCATACCGCTGGATTCTATCATTGCCATGGGAACAGCGATAAACCCGTCGATAGACGGAGTGACGGGACTGGTACTGATGTGTGTGGTTCCGATGAATCTTTTGAAGGGGGCGCTTGTATCAACGCTGACGGTCCTTCTGTATAAAAAACTGAGTCCGATCTTAAAGGCTGCGCGTAAATAGCGCGGCCTTTTTAGTTTGCTCATATGCTGTTTTAGAAAAAATTAAGAATTTATTTATGCTTCTAAATGGGATTTTTTTGTTTCGATAAGATAAAATGGAGCATAAGCCGCCGGAGTGCTATTGACAAACGGACGGAACAGTATTATTGTATTAATTGAATAGTACAAAAGGAGCATAAGGGATGGGAGCTTTGGTTGAAGTAAAGGATATGTGCAAGATTTATAATCCGGGCGAGAATGAAGTGCGTGCTCTGGATCATGTAAATGTGAGCATTGATGAGAACGAATTTGTAGCGATCATCGGACATTCCGGTTCCGGCAAATCCACGCTGATGAATATGCTGGGGTGTCTGGACATTCCGACGAGCGGTTCTTACTTTCTGCATGGGCAGGATGTGTCCTCATTGAGCGACGATGAGCTGTCGGATATCCGCAACAGGGAAATAGGATTTATTTTTCAGGGCTTTAATCTGATACCGAATCTGACAGCGGAAGAGAATGTAGAGCTTCCTCTGATATACCGCGGCATCGGCAAAAAGGAGCGCCGGGAGCTGGCTCAGAAGGCGCTCTGCAAGGTGGGGCTGGAGCACCGCATGGATCACAAGCCGTCGCAGATGTCCGGCGGACAGCAGCAGCGCGTTGCCATTGCGAGGGCGATCGCGCAGGCGCCTCCGGTCATCCTGGCAGACGAACCGACGGGTAATCTGGATTCCGGTTCCACAAAGGAGATAATGGGGATATTGAAACAGCTCCATGAAGAGGGCAGAACGGTTATCCTTATCACTCATGATAATGATATCGCGGCTCAGGCGCGCCGGGTTATCAGGATAAAGGACGGCAAAGTGGAAGCGGATTTTGAACAGGATGTGGATTGAAGGGGCTGCCGGGATGTTTGGCGTCCCCGGTGGGCGAGCAGATGGAAATGCCGTTTGGACGGCGGAATGAGAGGAAGATATGAGCGATATGATGGAGAAGGAAAATAAAAAGACGGAGGCCTCCGCCAAAAAGAAGCGGGAGAAGAAAGAACCTGGCAGGAGAAGAAAGGTCAGGATGAAAGTGCTGATACCGGTCGTTATCGGCGTTCTGGTCGTAGGATTTTTCGTGTATTCCAGCGCGACCGCAGGAAGCGCGCCGATGCCGGTCACATGCAGCACGGCATATACGGGGAGCGTAGAGGAGCACATATCTGCGAGCGGTAAGGTGGCGAGTGCGGAATCCAAAACATATTTCGCCCCGGCAGGAGCAAAGATTGAGGAGCTGAATGTAAAGGCGGGCGATACCGTAAAGGCGGGCGATGTGCTTCTGACCTTTGATACCTCTGCCCTGGAGCAGAATAAGAAACGGGCGGATCTGGAGGTGACGAGCGCATCCAGCAGTTACCAGAGCGCCATTCAGGAGAGCAATGAGAACGCGGGCAAATACTCCGACGCCTCTCTGGGGCTGGAAGAGTTAAAACGGATGAAGGCAAATCAGGAGCAATATGTCAAAGGGCTTCAGTATGAGCTGGAGGATGACAAGAATGCCAAAAGAGAAGACCTGTACGAATGGGATAAACAGCTGGAACAGGAGCTGAATTACCAGTCGAGAAGGCTTTCCGAGAAACAGGCGCACGGAAGGGATACGGAAGAGGTTTCCGAAATCATCGATAACATCACGAGCCAGCGCTCTGACGTCCAGCATGAATTGAGCATGATAGACAGTGACGAGAATATCAAGCAGAAACAGAGGCTGATAGACGCCGAACAGGAAAAGCTGGAGGATATGTCAGAGGAGATATCCAAGCGCGAGGCGAAGCAGGACTCTTCCGAGCCGGGGATCATGAACAGCTATGACAGGCAGGGAAAACAGGCGAGCGTGGAGACCGCAAAGCTTTCCGCCGACGAGGCGGCTGAGGACCTGGCTGTGGCGCAGGCGGGTATCACAGCGGAGTTTGACGGTATCGTTACGGAGGTAAAGGCGGTCGAAGGAGCTACTGTGGAAAAGGGCTTTCAGCTCTTTACCGTGGAAAGCAGCGATAAGGTGCAGGTAACGGTAGAGCTGAGCAAATATGACCTGGACAAAGTAAAAGAAGGGCAGGAAGCGGATATTACGATCGCGGGTTCCGCTTATAAAGGAAAGGTTTCCAAAATCAACCGCATGGCGCAGAGCAACGCGCAGAACGCGCCGGTCGTATATGCGGATGTGACGGTATCCAATCCGGATGAAAATATTTTCCTCGGCGTGGAAGGAAAGGCGAATATCAAGACAGGGGCCTCTGAAGGGGCTGTCCTTGTTCCCTATGAAGCGGTGAATACGGATAAGAACGGTGATTTCTGTTATCTGGTAAAGGATGGAGTCATCGTGCGTCAGGATATTGTGACGGGGATTTCCGGAGATACGGATGTGGAGATAAAAGAAGGTATTGCCGAGGGTGATATGGTCGTGATGTCCTCGTCTCAGACACTGTCGGAAGGAATGCAGGTCACTCCTGTCATTCAGTAAAAACAGGCGGGAAGGAGAGCACATGTCACAGCTTTGGGAATATTTAAAGATTGCGCTGATGAATATCAGGAGCAATAAGGGACGGTCGGTTTTGACGATGCTGGGCATCATCATCGGTATTTCTTCCGTCATCATGATAATTTCCGTCGGCACAGGCATCAAATCAGAGGTAAACGATGAATTGAACGAGATGTCGGGCGGTCTGGTCGCTATCTATGTGGATAATACGACAAACCCGGGAGAGCCTATCTCTTTTACGGAAGAGGATTTTGACGCGATCGCGGAGAAAGTGCCCCATGTCAAGGGCGTTACCCCGGTCTATAGCCTTTACGCTACGACAGGCACGAGAAAGGGCAATTTTGATCTTATCCTTTCCTGCGGCACGGCGGGCATGAAGGACTACAGCAAAAATCCTATCGTGAGAGGAAGATTTTTTTCGGAGAGCGATTATTACGGCGCCAAAAAGGTGTGCGTGATAACAGAAAGCTCGGCCCGGCAGATGTTCGGGACGACGGATGTGCTGGGGATGAATCTGGAAGTGGACGTGTCCGGCATTTCACAGGAATATGAGATAATCGGAATCCGGCAGGACAGTGCGGCAAGCCTTATCAACATGGGGAGCGGCGGTATCCAGACAATGGAGGTGCCAATTTCCACGATAGAGTCGTTCGGCTGGTATGTAAGCGATTTTACGGATTTTTATGTGGTAGGTGAAAGCAATGAATATGGCGCGCAGATAGCGCAGGACTGCGTAAGCCTTCTGGAGAAGCGTCATAATGCCAGAGGCAGCGGGGCTATCATGGTTCAGAGCTTTAATGACGCCCTGGCACAGGTCAATACTGTTCTTAATTACATTACGATTTTTGTAGTCCTTGTTGCAGCTATTTCTCTGCTTGTAGGCGGTATCGGCGTTATGAATATCATGCTTGTATCCGTTACTGAGCGCACACGGGAGATAGGAATCCGAAAGGCTCTGGGGGCAAGGACCGGTTCGGTACTGGTACAGTTTTTGTCAGAGTCGGCTATCATTACTCTGCTGGGTGGTCTTATCGGTATTTTACTCGGCGTTCTGGGAGCGGTCGGTGTCTGCTCGCTGATAGGCTTTAGTGCGAAGGTCAAAGTATCGACCGTGCTTGGCGCAACGCTCTTTTCGTCAGCAGTCGGTATTTTCTTCGGAATTTATCCGGCAAAGAAGGCGGCAAAGATGAGTCCGATTGATGCGCTGCGATATGAATAGAAGATTTTAAAAATTTTGTATCTATTTTATGGAAAAGGTGGTATCTTAAAACAAGATGCTGCCTTTTTTATACGTTGGAAAGCTTTTTGCTATCGTATAAAAATATATAAAATTTGTAACAGGAGAAGAGCACATGGAGCAGGATAAGCGACACACATTTGAAATCAAGGACGAATTTTATCTGGACGGAAAACCGTTCCAGATCATTTCAGGCGGAATCCATTATTTCCGGGTACTGCCTGAGTATTGGGAGGACAGGCTCAGAAAGCTGAAGGCATTGGGATGCAATACAGTGGAGACGTATGTGCCCTGGAATATGCATGAGCCAAAGAAAGGAGAATTTGATTTTGTCGGGGAGCGCTGGCATGGAATGCTGGATTTAAAGCGTTTTGTGGAAACGGCTCAGAAGATTGGATTATGGGTGATTTTGCGTCCTTCGCCGTATATTTGCGCAGAATGGGATTTCGGCGGATTTCCGGCGTGGCTTTTAAGCGAGGGGGAGATGGAACTGCGGACGAGCGATGAGCGTTATCTGCGCCATGTGAGGGACTATTATCAGGTGCTCATGCCGTATCTTGCGCCAATGCAGGTGACACAGGGCGGACCGGTGCTGATGATGCAGGTCGAAAACGAATACGGAACTTTTGGAAACGACCGGAAATATCTGGAGCTTCTTCGGGATATGATGCGGGAGGGCGGAATCGATGTTCCGCTGTTTGCGTCCGATGGACCGGGAGCGGATATCTTGAGTAATACTGCGGTTGAAGGAATATTTCCGACGGCAAACTTCGGCAGCAGGGCGAAGGTGGCATATAGCTGTCTGAAGGACTTTAATGGCGGCGGACCCTGTATGTGTACAGAATTCTGGCTCGGCTGGTTTGATGCATGGCGCGACGGTAAACATCATACAACCGACCCGGATGAGGCGGCAAAGGAATTAAAAGAGCTTCTGGAGAACGGCAGCGTGAATCTGTATATGTTTGAAGGCGGAACAAATTTTGGATTTATGAACGGTTCCAACTATGGGACGCATCTGACGCCGGACGTGACCTCTTATGATTATGATGCGGTTTTGACAGAAGACGGACAGTTGACGGAAAAATATCACAAGTTAAAAAAGGTGATAACAGAGCATATCCAAAAAGAGCCTGAGGCAGAGCCGACCGTTCCGGTTGAGCGCAGAGCCTATGGTAAAATTCCGGTAAGCCAAAAGGTAGATCTTTTTCATGCACTTCCGAAGCTGGATGCTCCGATAGAAACGGTTGCTCCCCGGTCGATGGAACAAGCAGGTCAGGGATATGGCTATATGCTCTATTCGACGATTTTGGATACGTCCACAGAGCTGTCAAACCTTCGGCTTTACAAGGCGGCTGACAGGGCAATTGCATTTGTGGACGGCAAAAAAGCGCTGACCGCTTTTGACAGGGAGCTGGAAGAAGGACATGAAGTTGGACCCTTTTACGGTAAAAATATGAAGCTGGATATTCTGGTGGAAAATATGGGCCGGGTCAATTATGGACCGATGCTAAACTGGCAGAGAAAGGGAATCGACGGCTGTGTGTTTATCAACAGCCGGTTTTCTCAGCACAACTGGAAGCAGTATCCGCTGCCTATGGATAATCTGGAACAGTTGGATTATAGCGCGGGATATGAAGAAGGAATTCCGGCATTTTATCGTTTTGAATTTGAAGCGGAAGAGGTTGGTGATACTTTTCTTGATTTTGCGGGCTGGGGAAAAGGATTTGTAGTTGTGAACGGTTTTCAGCTGGGACGATTCTGGGAAGAGGGACCGCAGCGCAGGCTGTATGTACCCGGGGCACTGCTGCATAAAGGATGCAATGAAATCATTTTATTTGAAACAGAAGGAAAGCATTCAGAAGAGATATGCCTGGAGGCAGTACCGGATTTGGGATAAGCGCGGGCAGACTTTCTTACTTGACCGCCCGTTTGGAATGTTGTAGTCTAATATCATCAGCAGAATCAGAATGGAGACTATGATGAATCTTGAATTTGACGTACAAATGAATGCAGGTGTGCTGTATGACTATATGCTTCGGCATACTTACAGCGGCATCGCGGGAATTTTGGGAAGCGTGGCGGGAGCGCTCGGCGTGGTAGCAGGGATGCTCACACATTATCCGCTGTATTGGATACTGGGGCTTGTGATACTTGTCTATCAGCCGGTGTCCCTGTGGCTTCGGGCAAAGCAGCAGGCGCTGTTACCTGTTTTTAAGGAACCTCTTCATTATAAAATGACGGAGGAAGGAGTAAGCGTTTCTCAGGGTGAAACAGAACAGTTCCAGAAATGGGAAGATATGTATAAGGCGGTTTCCACCGGAAAGAGCGTGATATTATATACAGACAGGATTCATGCCAGCATCTTTCCGAGAAAAGATTTGGGAGACAAACAGACAGAGGTAATCGCGGCGATATGTGCGCATATGCCGTCTAAAAAAGTACAGATTCGTTTTTGAAGAAAGGCAGATAGCACATGATAATAGAAAGTTTTCGCGCGGAGGATACCTTCGAGCTCGGGAAAAAGCTGGGACAGAATGCGAAGCCCGGCGATGTATATACTCTGGTGGGAGACCTTGGGGTAGGAAAGACCGTCTTTACACAGGGGCTTGCAGAGGGGCTTGGAATAGCAGAAGCTGTGAGCAGCCCGACCTTTACGATAGTCCAGGTATATGAGGAGGGGCGTCTGCCGCTGTATCATTTTGATGTGTACCGGATAGGCGATGTATCCGAGATGGATGAAATCGGTTATGAGGATTATTTTTATGGGGAAGGCGTCTGCCTGATAGAGTGGGCAGACCTTATCAGGGAAATCCTGCCGGAGCGCTATACGCGCATCTTTATTGAAAAGGATTTGGAAAAGGGATTTGATTACCGTAGAATAACGGTCACGGAGGAAGAAAAATGAAAATTTTAGGGCTGGACAGTTCAGGGCTGGTTGCGGGAGTCGCTCTGACAGAAGAGGATGTTTTGGTCGCGGAATATACGACCGATTATAAAAAAACACATTCCCAGACGCTTCTTCCGATGCTGGACGAGATTAAAAAGATGGTGGGCTTAGACCTTAGTACGATTGATACGATAGCGGTAGCGGCAGGGCCGGGTTCCTTTACGGGGCTTCGCATCGGTTCTGCAACGGCAAAAGGGCTTGGTCTGGCGCTTGATATTCCTATCGCGGCAGTACCGACAGTGGATGCGCTGGCGTATAATCTGTATGGCTGCGACGCATTGATATGCCCGATGATGGATGCACGCAGAGGACAGGTTTATACAGGAATTTACACATTCGAGGCAGGAGAGCTGAGGATTTTGAAGCCTCAGTGCGCGATGGCTGTGGAAGAGCTTGCGGCAGAACTGGATGAAAGAGCTGCAAGGAGCAGGAAAGAGATTATTTTTCTTGGGGACGGGGTGCCGGTATATGGAGATAAAATGAAAGAAATCCTGCAAGAGCCATTTCGTTTTGCACCTGCAAGCTGCAATAGACAGCGCGCGGCATGCGTAGCGGTGCTGGGCGGACAGTATGCAAGGGATGGCAGACTTATGAGTGCGGATGACTTCGCTCCGGAATACCTTAGAATGTCTCAGGCAGAGCGGGAACGGATGGAAGCGGATGAAACGCGCCGTGAATTGATGAAGGCGGGGATAACCAAGTGACGGAACAGGAAAATTCTGTAAAAGAATCGGGAGAAGTGCTTGAATTCCGACGTCTGGAGAAGAAAGACGCTCCGGCAGCGGCGGCACTGGAGGGCAGTTGTCTTGCAGAGGCATGGAGCCAGAGCGCCTGGGAATCGGGGCTGGCTGATGCCAACGCGTTTTATGCGGGCGCTTTTCTGGGCGAAAGGCTTGTCGGCTGCTGCGGTTTCTGGCAGTCCTTTGAGGATGCGGATGTGTGTAATGTTGCGGTCGACCCTTTCTGCCGGCGGCAGAGGATAGGAGAGCGGCTGCTGCAGTTTCTGATGGAGAAAGGGAAGATGCGGGGCGTAGAAAATTTTACGCTCGAAGTGCGCGCATCCAATGTGGCGGCAATTTCCCTGTATTTGAAATTGGGATTTACCCGGGAAGGGGTGCGGCGCGGATTTTATGAAAATCCTAAGGAAGACGCACTCATTTTATGGAAGAGACAGGAAACGCATGGAACAATTACCGGTTCCTATCAGAATGGAAATCCGCTACAATAAGGCGGAGAGAAGGAGGATGCCATGCGTAAGACTGACGGAAATGAACAGATACTCCGCGCTGTAATATGTAACGGCTGCGGAAGACAGTTGAAGGTGGAAAAAGGAGTGCTCCGGGAAGGCTGCTTTTGTGCAGAACAGATATTTGGATATTTCAGTTCTATGGATGGAAAAAGGATCAGCTTTGACCTGTGTGAGGAATGTTTTCAGAGGCTGCTGAACAGATTTGTGATTCCGGCTGAAATAGAGGAAGAAACGGAGCTCTTCTAGAATAAAGGGAAAAAGAATGCTGGAAGTTTGTCTTTTGGGGACCGGCGGGATGATGCCGCTGCCATATCGGTGGCTCACATCCCTGATGGTCCGTTATAATGGAAAAAGTATACTCATTGATTGCGGAGAAGGCACGCAGATAGCGATGAAGGAGAAGGGATGGAGTCCCAAACCGATAGATGTCATCTGCTTTACGCATTTTCACGCAGACCATGTGAGCGGCCTGCCCGGGATGCTCTTGACGATGGGAAATGCAGAACGGACGGAGCCTTTGACGATCATCGGCCCCAAGGGGGTGACACGGGTAGTGAGTGCCCTGAGGGTGATAGCGCCGGAATTGCCGTTTCCAATCAAATGTGTAGAAATCGGAGAGAACGAGCAGAGCTTTCTGTTTGATGGACTGCGTATCGAGGCATTTCGGGTAAACCATAATGTGCTCTGTTATGGTTATAGCCTCTCTGTAGACCGTGCGGGAAAATTTCAGCTGGATAAAGCCGAGGTTCTGGGAATTGAAAAACGCTATTGGAACCGTTTGCAGAAGGGTGAGACGGTTGAGGTGGACGGTCAGGTGTATACACCGGATATGGTAATGGGAGCGGCGCGAAAGGGGCTTAGAGTGACCTATTGTACAGATACGCGCCCTACGGAGAACATTGTAAAATATGCGTCGGGAGCAGACCTTTTTATATGTGAGGGTATGTACGGGGAACCGGATAAAAAGGATAAGGCAAAAGAGCATAAGCATATGACATTTTATGAGGCGGCTGACATTGCAAAACGGGCACAGCCTAAAAAGATGTGGCTGACTCATTACAGCCCGTCTCTTGTACGCCCGGAGGAATTTATGGGAGCAGTGAGAAAAATTTTCCCGGAAGCACTGGCGGCAAAAGATGGATGGACGACAGATCTCTTATTTGAGGAGGAAGACTGATGGATAAAAATACAAATGACGTTATAATGCTCGCCATCGAAAGCTCCTGTGACGAGACGGCTGCAGCTGTCGTTAAAAACGGGCGCGAAGTATTGTCAAATGCGATATATTCCCAAATCGATCTGCATACGCTTTATGGCGGAGTCGTGCCGGAAATTGCATCACGCAAGCATATCGAAAAGATAAATCAGGTGATAAAAAAGGCACTGACAGATGCCTCCTGTACATTGGATGATATTACGGCGATCGCAGTGACATATGGCCCGGGGCTTGTAGGCGCACTGCTTGTGGGTGTCGCAGAAGCAAAGGCAATCGCATTTGCATCGGATAAGCCTCTTGTGGGAGTGCACCACATCGAAGGACATATCTGTGCCAATTATATTGAAAACAAAGATCTGGAGCCTCCGTTTTTATGTCTCGTAGTCTCCGGCGGGCATTCGCATCTTGTCATGGTAAAAGATTACGGAGAATATGAGATTTTGGGAAAAACAAGGGATGATGCTGCAGGAGAAGCTTTTGATAAAGTGGCCCGCGCCATCGGACTCGGATATCCGGGAGGACCCAAAATAGACAGGGTATCAAATGAAGGAAATCCGGAGGCAATAACATTTCCACGCGCTAAAATCGCAGATAATGTTTATGATTTCAGCTTCAGCGGATTAAAATCGGCGGTGCTGAACTATCTGAACGGCTGACAGATGGAGGGGATAGAAATAAATCAAGCTTCATAATATC